>WQSX01000094.1 GCA_009787625.1 Oscillospiraceae bacterium | reverse complement strand
CGGAATTTATACGTCCTTTATTACCCCCGCGAGGCACGTCCTTGTGTCTCGACATATTAAACTAAAAATAGTTAGCCATATCCTTAATTATCGGATAATAAGCAACAAACTTTAGCATTTTATTGCCAATTAGTTTTGCAAAACTCCCCGCAACTCTGCAAAGATTATTTCATTGCGTGTTGCAACAGGTGTCAACGTGGTATTATCACGACCGTCCGGGGAAGGGCGGGATAAAGCCTCGTTTACATTGTTTAACTCATAAAATGATAATCCATTCGCAGGACGCACAGACGCTTGTAAAAACGTTTCAAGGGCTTCTCGGTCTTGCTCCAAATCAGCCAACCCGCTTTCAAGAACAAACTGTCTTGTCAGATGTGCGAAGTGGCTCACAGCTTCCCTAACGCTTGCTGATTTCCGCAGAGGAATGGCAGTTTGTTTCGCTTTTTTTCGAGCCATGGGGATCTACACCGCTGCTTCGAAAAACGACTCCACAAACTGCCATTTCTCTGCTCACCTGTACCGATATTTAAACCGGCGACATTACACATCACCTACTGCAAGTTCAATCGCCTTTTCAGCATGTGGCGTGTGGTGAAGTAAAAAGCCGAGCCTATCGCCAGTATGACTACGAAGATTATGCCAACCGCAATTTGCGACCTTGCAAAACTCCCATCAATAGCCCCATCAAAAAAGTTGCTGAGAGAACGTCCGGCACCTGAAAAAGTCAAAACTGAAATCACTATTGCCGCAAGAATCTGCATAATTGTTGTGATTGCAACATATGCCCCGAATGCAAAGAGTCCGCGACACTTGTTGACGAGCATACTCAGTGCCATACATGTGTAGAGTAACAAAACGCCTGAAAATATTGAAAATATCAGTAAAATCAAAGCTTGGAAAATGGCCAGTCCCTCTTGAGCCCCGATGTACGGAAACGCATCAACTAACACTTGGAACATAGTCGCAACTCCAACCCCGGACAAAATCACTATTGCCAGAATTGCCACAAATGCACTTGCAAAGGTAAAGATTGTTGCCACGAACAGCTTGCTTAGAATCAAAGAATCCGTACGTACCGGCAGGGTCATCATCAGATAGCCCTCTTCGGATAAAAGGTTTTTTCTGAACCGCTGAATTATTAGTATGAATGTGACTACGAAGATAGCCGCTATTATAATCGCCGCAATGACCGTGCTTATGACCATCGGTGCTTGTGCCGGCAGAAGTGCAAGTAGTCTGTTTACCAGCGTGATGGCAATTAGGGCTCCGTACATTGGTAGGAACACACGTCCCATTGCCATAAATTCGTATTTCATCAGTTTGCCTAACATTTGAACACCTCCCTGAAGTATGTGTCGACAGACATGTTGTGGTTTTCGCGAAGTTCATCCACTGAAGTTGCAAGTGCAATTTCACCATTTTTTAAGAATATTACATCATCTAGCACCTGTTCGATATCTGAAATCAGGTGGGTCGATATGATAACGGATGCCTCCGGATTGTAGTTTCGTATAATCGTGTTGAGAATATAATCACGAGCCGCCGGGTCAACGCCGCCGATTGGTTCGTCAAGCAAATAGAGTTTTGCATTTCGAGCCATCACCAAAATCAGTTGCACCTTTTCCTTTGTGCCTTTTGATAGAGATTTTAGCGATTCATTCTCGTCTATGCCGAGATTTTTCAGCATTTCATATGCCTTTTCGCTATCGAAGTCTGTGTAGAAGTCATCAAAGAATTTGACCAGTTGTGAGACTTTCATCCAATCGTTGAGATAGGTGATTTCCGGTAAGTATGACACGACAGCTTTTGTCTCCTGTCCGGGCATATTGTTGTCGATTGAAACCGTACCCGATGTCGCCGTTAGCAGACCTGTTGCAATTTTAATCAGTGTGGTCTTGCCACTGCCGTTAGGGCCTAAGAGCCCGACAATTCGACCCGGCTCCACACTTAGGCTGAGATTTCTCAGAGCCGTTTTCCTTCCGTATGACTTTGTAAGTCCTTCACATTTAAGAATTGCCATCTTTATTCCCTGCCTCCTTTGCTTTTGAAATGATTTCGATGGTTTCGCTTTTGCTGTAGCCTATTTCATTCATTTTTGAAAAAAACGAATCAATTAACTCCATGGCAAGTTCATTTTTCATGTTTCTTATAGCCTCCATATCATTTGTTACGTACCTTCCGCTTGTCCTTTGGGCTTGAACCAAACCATCTCGTTCGAGCTCTGTGAGTGCCCGCTGCATGGTGTTTGGATTGACTGATGCTTCAATCGAGAGGTCTCGAACCGAAGCTAGTTTCTCACCCGGAGAATATTTGCCCGACACTATGTTAAGTTTCATCAGCTCTTGAAGTTGCAGATAAATCGGTCGATCAGGCGCAAAATCCCAAGTCATGTAATTACCTCCTGTGTTATTGTGTTGTTGTATTAATTAACTAGTACAATAACACAATAATACAGTTTTGACGATTTGTCAAGCCTTTTTTTGAAAAAAAGGTAAGCGTCAAATATGGGCGTACCTTGTGAAAGCGATCCACTTGTGCCAAAATAAAGGGGGTGTGAGATAATGTACAAAAATATAAGAAGCAGAACATGCT
>WQSX01000093.1 GCA_009787625.1 Oscillospiraceae bacterium | reverse complement strand
TCCGCGAGAGTCTCTCTTTAACTTTAGGTCTTGAAGATGATATTGAAGTGGTGGGTGATGCTGAAGACGGACGTGCTGCGTTAGCTCTGTGCGAAAAGCTAAAGCCTGACATCGTTTTGATGGATATTCGTATGCCGAATATTGACGGCATTACCGCAACAAGTCTCATACGGGAAAGATTTCCTGATATGAAAATAATGATGCTGACAACATTTGCAGATAAGGCAAATATCCAGCAAGCCCTGTCCGCAGGGGCAAGCGGTTATCTGCTGAAAACTGATGAAACAGACGGAATTGCGGGTAAGTTACGTGCTATGATGAGCGGTAGCGGTATCTTAGACCCCGAAGTTCTAAACCAGCTCACACGCACGATTTCCCCGCTGATGGATAGTCTCAGCGCAAGAGAAAAGGATATTACCCGTCTGGTTGCACAGGGTTTAACCAATAAGGAAATTGCCTCACAGCTATTTTTAAGTGAGGGAACAGTCCGCAACAAAATAATAATTATCATGGAAAAACTGGGCGTAAACAACCGCACCCAGCTGGGTGTGGCTTATTATGAGAGGTGAGGGGTTTTTGGGATTTAAGCGCAAAAATGTAACTACACAAGTGCTGTAGCACAGAACTCACACTCTGTTATGCGACCGCTTGTGACAACGTTATTTGCACCGCAGCCACTACACCGAACAGTGCCTGACTGCACTGTAGATTGCGACGCCATCTGCTCGGGAGCTACAGTCTGCACCTGTGAATACTGAGCGAGTACAATGGTGTGATTCCTTTCGTCTATATGAGCATTTTTAAGGAATCCGTAATCAATCATTGATTGAATGTCTTTTCGTGCTGTTTCGTAAGGTACAGCAGTGGAACTTGCTATGTCAGTCAAGTTTCGTTCTCCGGTATTAACAATAATATTTAAGTATCTTCTAAATTGAGCAGCTAATTTTTCAGTCTGCTTCAGCTTAACCAAAATCATTATGCCGCCAACTAAATAGGCTGCAAACCACAGAAACATAAAAAATTCAAAAGATCCCTGAGTTATCATTGTGAAGAGCATCAACCCACCAAGGGCAATTAAAATCCATGCTGCTACTGCCGGTGCTCTTGTCTTGCTGTTCATTAGTACTTGCCTGTTACTAAATCTCTTAATTAGCATGAATAGACCTATCGGCCAAAACAGAAAAAGCCATAATATGACCCATCCCCACGATGTTGGTTTCTTGACAACTGACTCCATTAAAATCCTCCTCTTTTTGGCACATTTGTGCCGACCTTTGTAATATCTATCTCGTTCTTACTCGCAATATGTCGTGACCATGCGAAAATTGAAACAGCAATTATCGCAGAAGAAGCGATTATTGTAATATGAGCTAAAATAAATATATTTAGATTCTCACTAAATAGTCCCACAAGAAGCACACACAACAAAGTTAATATGAAATATAGCAACAATGCCGATGATAGACCCACCCTAAAAAAGAGATTTTTGTGGTATTCCTTTGAAAAATGAAGTCCGATTAAACCAGCAAACAAAACTACTTCTGATAACAAAAGAAATACCAGTGCCCACCGGTTCAGAACATTTCTCTCTATATCCAGCAGAAAAAAGGCAATCACTGTAAATGTTATTACTATACCGCCTATAAGCCCGATTGTTGTAATTTTGCCATTACGTTGCATACAATGTCTCCTATGTTTTATGCCCACACTCAGGGCAGAACTTTGGATTGCCCTCTAGCGATGCACCACACCCATCACACTTACAGATAAGCGACTCCCCACATTCAGGGCAGAATTTGACATTTTCATTTGCTAATGGTGTATTGCATTTAGGACAAGGCTTTGGTAATCCTTTTCCGCATGACCCGCAGACTGTTGAATCCTCTTTCATATCAGCGTTACACGAAGCACATGGAATATATGACTTGCTGCATGCAGGGCAAAACTTATATTTTTTTGAAAATTGTTCACCACAGTTTGCACATTGTGTAGTATCAACATTGCCGGCCCTCTGTGTGTCAAAGCTGCATGACGGACAGTAACGAGCAGTCACATCCATTTTCGCATTACAATCGGGACATATTTTCTTTTCTGCAAGGTCAAGATTTTGTGCCAGCCCGTTCATCTGACCACCCATCGCACCACCAACACCAAGCCCCATTCCTAAACCCATTCCTGCTCCCATGAGTCCTGCTTGTGCCGCTCCGGGATTTGTCGCTGCCCCTTCAAGCGTATCAAATGAACGCTCCTGAGCGTAGGTATATCCAACAATATCCATTTCGGCTTTTTTTGCTAGTGCGTCTCTGAGCTGTATCACAGCGGGGTCATCTTCCGGAACGTTTATATCATTTAAGTTAAAACTCACAAGTTCTATGCCGAATTCATTTAGCTTAGGCGCAATAGACTCCTTGAGATTTTCTGATAGTTCAAGAATATTTGCATTGACCTCTAAAATCGAAACCTTCTTTTTTATCAAATATCCGGCAATTGCATCTTTTACCATCGTTAAATACATACCTCGGAAGTACTCAACGATAGCCTTAGAGGTGAAAGTGTGAAGTGTCCCGACCAGCTTTACTAAAAATGCTTTGGAGTCAACAATTTTAATTCCGAATATCCCAAATGCACGTACAGGAACAAATACGCTATATTTAGGGTCTTGCAACTGAATAGGTGTAGGCGTTCCCCATTTAATATCGAGGGTGTTGACTTTGTTTACATACCAGACCTCGGCTGCAAATGGTGATTGTCCGCCAAATGGTATTTTAACGAGCGACCGCAGTATGGGAATATTAGCAGTTTCTAACGTATGCCTACCCGGACCGAATAAATCCAATGCCTGTCCGCCTTTGAATAAAAC
>WQSX01000092.1 GCA_009787625.1 Oscillospiraceae bacterium | reverse complement strand
CTATCAGCGCATTTTTAACGATTTTCCTGATAATATGCTTCGAGAAATATTTCAGCCTTGTAGCGGATACGTCCACCTCAGAAAACAAAAACATGGAAGTCGCAACGACTGCGGTTAAAACAGGCGAAATAGTGGAACTTGCAGTGGCAGCCGTAGCCGAAGGCACAGGCAAAGCAGACGAAAGTATAGCGGAAACTTCACCCACTGCGCTCGCCGCCACAGCAAGAGCCGATAATAGCGGGATAATAAAACGCATTGTTTTTCCTGTGTGTTTCACCACATTTTTGCTCGCACTGTTTATATTTAATATGCCCGATTCTCCCGCAAATACGTTTTTACGAGATTTATATCTTGCAAACTTACCGCATTGACATAGGCGGTCAAAATGCCGTAACTTCCATATATTTAGGATATAGAGTATATGACACGCTCTTTGAGGCGTTAATGCTTCTTATTGCCGCCGTAGGCGTTTCGCATATGTCATGGTTCAGCGACCACGATAAAATTGAAGGAACGATTGAAGCTGACCCCAAGCCCGGAATCGTTGACATTTACACCATTCGCATCATTTGCCCAATAATTCTACTGTTCGGAATCTACCTTGTGTTCAACGGGCATATCTCGCCCGGTGGAGGCTTTCAAGGAGGTGCGGCTGTGGCATCGTTTTTCATATGCAGATACATGATACACAGCGTTTCCAACGTCCGCTAAACAAAATCATGGTCATGGAAAAAATAACATTTGTGGCAATAGTGCTACTCGCAATATTCTTCATCTTCCTCGGAATATACATATATTTTCCCGAGTTTAGAACCATATACATGATAATGATGAATTTGCTTATTGCACTCAAGGTCGCTTTCGGCTATACGATAATCTTCTATCGGTACATAGCTTTTGAAAGGAGGTAGACAGTGAATTTTGAAACAGTTGAGCTAATAACCATAATAATGTTTTTTATAGCATTTTTTGGTCTAATCACGGGCAAAAGTGTCATAAAAGGCATAATTTCAATCGTTATCATGGAAATAGCTGTCATTATGTTCTTTTTAAGCATAGGCTTTTCACGCGGCATATTACCTCCGATTGGTGATGTGACGGGCAATGTGGCAGACCCACTGCCGCAAGCACTTGTTATAACCGCTATTATTATAGGTGTTTCGGTAACTGCCGTTAATCTGACAATGCTTATCGCGCTTTATCGAAAGCTAAAAACGACCGAGTGGGATATTTTAAGAAAGAGAAACATGGAATAACAATAATGGGTATGCTTCCGTATTTAGTTATAGTACCAATACTGATTGCGATGCTTTTGTACCTCTTTCCGGTGGCAAAGGCGGCAAAATTCATCGCAATTACGGCGCAAGGCGGCATAATGGTCCTTGCGGCGAAGATCTTCTTTTCAAGCAGGCAAGGAGAAATTATCGTAAATATCGGGGATTTTGAGTCCTTTATGGGTATTACACTCAGAGTGGACATGCTTTCTTCGGTATTTATCGTGTTGACGACCTTCGTGTTTTTTATCGCAATCATACATTGCTTTTTTTCAAATCCCGGCAGACTGTTCTGGTTTTTGCTGTTTGTTTGGGAAGCTCTGCTCATCGGCGTTTTTCTCACGCGGGATTTGTTTAATATTTTCGTGCTGGTTGAGGTTGCGACGGTTGTTGTTTCCATTCTCATAATGTATAAGCGCAACAACCGCTCGATGTATGACGGTATGTTTTACCTGATGGTGAGTATTGTCGTCATGCAGTTTTATCTGCTCGGCGTGGGTTATGTTTACAGGCTTGCGGGCGTTTTGGACATGGAAGCCGCGACTGCGGTGCTTAGTGAGCTTGACAGCAGTCAGCTCATCTTGCCCTACGCGCTCATCATAACAGCGATAAGCTTAAAATGCGCGCTTTTACCGCTTTTTGCATGGCTACCAAAGGCTCATGCAACGCCAAGTGCGCCGACGGCTGTTTCGGCGTTGCTTTCAGGCTTGCATATCAAAAGCGGCGTGTATATGTTAATCAGGGTTCAGGAGCTGTTTTCGAGTCTTGACTCCTCGGGTTTTTTCCTCGTTCTAGGGCTTGTAACGGGCGTAGTCGGCTTTACTTTGGCAATCGCCCAAAAGGATATAAAACTGATTTTAGCCTATTCAACGGTTTCGCAAGTCGGTATGATAGTTGCGGGGCTGAGTATTCAAAGCAGTTTTGCGTACATAGGAAGTCTGTATCACATTGTCAATCACGCGCTGTTTAAGTCTGCGCTGTTCCTGTGCTCGGGTATTATTGTGAAAACATACGGAACGTACAATATCAATAAAATCAGAGGGTTATTCAAGCGATTGCCTGTTGTTGCAGTGGCTAGTATTTTGGCGATACTCGGCATAACGGGTGCGCCTTTGTTTAACGGGAGCATCTCAAAGTATTTTATTATGTATGATACAAATTGGATAGTCACAGCAATGCTGATGTTTATAAATCTTGGAACTATTACGGTGTTTATAAGATTTTCGACAATCTTTTTCGGAACTCCCGAGCCTACCTCTGATAATGGTGCAGATACCGCAGACAAAACAAAGCACGGAGATCAAATCATGGGCGACGATAAAGTCAGAATTAACGAGCAGGCGACCGTACTGCTCCTCGGCGTGATATGTTTTGCGGGAGGACTTTTCGGGGCGCAATTTATACAGTTTTTGTTTGATGTTGAGGTCTATGTAGATGCAGCAGGGCATCTCGAAAAGGCGGCACTATATCTTGCAAGCGCGTTAATCGGATTTTTAATTTATCGCTTTTATGTGCAAAAAAGCTCATCGCTTAAACGTATTCGTAATTTTGACCTCGGCTTTCGCGCAATGTGCATAGCAACAGGCGGCTTCTTCGCCGCAGTCATGCTATACTTGAATTTGACCCTTTTAGTTATCCTTTAAAATGGTGTTCAAGGAATGACTTTTATAATGACTATTCCAGCCACAATGCCCACATTTCCATATAAACAAAGTCGGGTTTTTCATCTTCCGAATCTTGAAAATATATTTCTGCCCCGAAATCTCCGAA
>WQSX01000091.1 GCA_009787625.1 Oscillospiraceae bacterium | reverse complement strand
CCGTAGAAAATGGACAAAACAACACCCGTCCTAATGTTAAACTCCATCAAGATGGCGTCGTCCAGTATGCTCTTGTCGATTATCACTTCATCGAGCAAGTCAAAAAACTTATCCACAGGCGTATCATCGGCAGCACTGCCGCTGTTTCTCACAAAACCCGCCGGCTTGCTGATAAAAAATACGTAGTCTGAATTTTCATCATCGTCATCGGGGAAATTAGCTCCCAACCTTGCGTAAACCTGTCCAAAATACAGATTGGCAGGGTCATCGTCTATAAGTGTATAGTACACTTCACCACTTGCCCTGATGAGGTTGCCTTCAGAGTCCCTCTCATAAAACCCATCGGTTAAGACGGTGCGTAAATTCCCCTCTGCAACTGCACGCGTAAGCTGCCCCTGCATGGCGACATATAGAGTTCTGGCGATATTCGTCCGGTTGTTCTGTTGCCCATGACGGATTGTACCAATCATAGCCGGAATAGCAACTGCAGCGAGAACAGAAACTATAACCAGAACTACAATCAGCTCGTTGAGCGTGAGACCGGAATTTTTACCAAACCAAGGCCCTTTTCTTTTCAAAACATACAACTGTACAATAGCTCCTCCACAAAAACACACAACGACGAGGCGAACTAAATCAAGTTATAGTACCACATATTGTGTGTTTTGTCAAGGTTTTGGGCACATTTGGTAGGGTCTGGCAACTGATATAGTTTCTGTTCACACATACCACGTCATTGCGGTCTCCGAGCCGCAATCCCATGAATAATGAGCATATCCGTGGGGGATTGCGGGTCAAGCCCGCAATGACGAGATCTTTAGTGCTGTTTTTGGGTGGGGGTTGGCAACTGATATAATTTAACTGCAAAAACAATACCAAGACCGTGTCGCTGCAAAAGCTTGAAGCGACAGGTCTTGGGTTGGATTATAAGGTTTTGGTACACCGAAGCCATTTAAGCCCGAACCGCATTGTTGCGGTCGGGGGTTCGCTAAACATGCACAATTTGAGCTTTCAAGTCTCCCAGTATATCTCTATCATTGAGTATTCCTCTTTGGACTAAAATGTCCTCCAAAATGGCTGACCAATGACAACCGGCAAAGATAGGATGCATGTAGTAATTCAATTCCTCTTCTTTGACATCAAACGCCATAATAACATCATCATCGAGTGGACAATTGCGCAACTCTCCACGCTCTGCATTTTTGCAAACCTCCAGAAAGTCTATTGATTTCCCTTGCGTCTGTGCAGCTTCAATACATTTTTCATAAAGATTTTGAATATCTTTCTCTTTCAGTTCCATAGTAGCCATGTGTTTTCCTCCCACCATATTTACTAGCTTTCTCTGATTAAATTAAATACAGGCTTCTAACTCCTTCTTTGAAATCCTTACTCGATTTATCCAACTGCCTAGAGATTTATCTATCTCATCCCAAAGTCTATCAAGGGCTTTAAAATGAACATCGTCTGCCGGTTCGGACAACTGATTTCGTATATCCTCAGGTTTCACTGCTTCGCTATTTTCTTGATTTTCTAAAAGCGTTGATAAAATCATTTGCCCGATGAACTTACGGGATTCACCGCGCACTATTCCAATCATTTCCTTAATGCAATCCTCTATGCCGTCAACTTCAGTATTAGTCCATCGCTTTTGATTTTTTATAAGCCAATAAATATATCGTGAGGTATCCAGATATATTTCTATCATTGAATCTTCTTCCATAAAGGTCTGTAAATCTATAAAATTAAACGAAGAAGCATTCGTATGGTTATGTATAACCGTCGTGCAAAACTTGCTATAACCGACACGTTTAGCATTTTCCTTCAGTTTTCCAAGAGCCTCCAGAATGTTTATTTTATGAAAGGGGTTATATGCTTCATCATCCCTCTTAGAAGCTCTCACACGCTCATATGCGCCTTTTTCAGTATCATAGATACATGCACGATTATAGTCATGTCCTTTGGCGAGGAAAACAACAGCAACCTCCTCATGGCCCACATCGGTGTACGCCTCTTTTATTGTTTCGTACATTTCCCTTGCATTCTTTAGCTTCTCTTTGTTGAAATCGGCAATGCCAAGCACCCGTCCCATATGTTTATGCTCACATCCTTACTTGCACACACTGACGCCAATTGTAACAGCAGTGCTACCTTCTGTCAACATAAAATAGATTCACGATGTCAAAACTTGCAGCATGAACAACAGACCATACAGTTGTTGTATTCATGTACAATTCTTTTGACATTCATATCTATTATATTATGCAACTGCTTTATGAACTCATAAATAATTTACTGTATTAATTTTATGAACGAATAGGCGAAGTAAACACCATTTCCTTGGAAACTCGCATTTCAACGCCAGCTTTATATCAATATAACAATAATACTACAATTGCTTACGGTTGACAATACCTAATTTTTCAACACCAGGTCCGGCTAGCAAGCTTGACCGAAAAACGCCTACAAATCATAATTATTCAAAATCTACACCAACCAAATGTGAAATCCCTGATTCTGATGCATTTATTTGACGTGTGTGTTATAATGCGTTCGTGGAATGTAAGCGTTATGTAGAAAGTTGAGTATAACATATGAAAAAAAGGATTTTATCCCTGATTGTTTTATTGACATTACTTATTAGTATGATTCCGGCACTATCGGCGTGTGACGGAGACACACCGTATCCGGATACCCCACATGATGATGCTGTGGTCGAGCCGCCTGACGACACGACCGAAAGTGTTATGCCGGAAGAGACTGCCGCCTATTTTGACACTACTATGACAGCATCCCGCATGGCTGATGAGATAGTAGCAGGCTGGAATCTCGGCAACACATTTGACGCCGTCAGCAGTGGTGATGATTCGCAAGGCTTTGCCTGGTTCGGCGGTGGCAGATATGAACACTCCTCTGTCCTTGAACTTGAGACGGCTTGGTTGCCAAATAACGGTGCAGATGTCACCACGCGTGAGTTTATTGATGCTATCTATGCTGCCGGATTCAACGCAGTAAGGATTCCGGTCTCGTGGCATAAAGTGACAGATGCGAGTATCTTTGGCAATCTGAGCCCAACATATAACATACGTGAGGATTGGATGGAGCGAGTTCTTGAGGTTGCCGGATGGGCAGCTGACAACAACATGTTTATTATTATTAACACGCACCACG
>WQSX01000090.1 GCA_009787625.1 Oscillospiraceae bacterium | reverse complement strand
AAGTTTGTCAGCAATAGAGGAATTAACAATAAATCTAAGGGAAAAGAACTTGAACAGAAATATTCGTGGGATATTTTATATTCGGTAAATAAGCATAACGCATGATATTTACCAATATTTAGTAATATCGTAATTATCGGGATTTTCTACAGCAATAAAAATGGATGCTTCCCATGTTGCAAGGGGCATCCATTTTCTATGCAAACCGTTTGACTGCCAGACCGTTATTTTTGTGGCTTCCTTTATGCTTCGTTATGCACCTTGTCCTTTTGCGCCGGGATTGTCATTTCCGTCTTCCAGAAGGTTGATAACGCCCCAAACCCCAAGGGCGATAACGAGTGTTTGCAGTATATCCACTGCCGATGCGAAAAAGTCCATTGATAAAGTCCTCCTAAAAAATAGTTAAGGTGAGTACCGCAACAGAAACGAACAAGGGCATATACGATGAATAACTTAGCAGTCTGCCCCTATTCCTGTAATGCTTGTTCGTCTTGAAGTTTACAACGTCACCACAATACTCTTGCCTTGTAAGAATAGTCGCCATACTGTTCTGGGTATATGCGGGCTGAATATCAAACTTTTCGATGTTTTCTGTAAATGTGAAGTTTATCATATCGGCGACTGAACTACAATTGCGCCCCGCACCCAGACGGTGTACCGACTTTTCTAACGAAAGTTAGTATAAAATTGAAAATAGTGTTAAAACGAATCCAAGCACCAAAACGGAGTGATGTAGCTGCCGAGGTGCTTTTACATATCCACAAACATAAACCAAATCAGCACCCCCGTCCCCTCGCTTCATTGCGCTTCCTAATTTAGTGGGGAACTGTCGGATGTTTTAATTTTTGAACAATCACGACGTATACATTTACTGCACTACGTGATAAAATAATGTGCATGGGTAAAGAATTTTTGTACATAGATGATTCCGGCGATACGGGTTTTAAAAAATCATCGTCAAGCCATTTTCTCATAGCTACCGTCATTGTGCTTGACGAAGGACAAGTGCGGTTATTGAGTGATGCAATTTCTTTGTTTCGCCGTGAGCTTGGGTGGAGCGAATTAGATGAATTTAAGTTTAGCAAAACAAATAAGAAAACCATTTTGAATGTTATAGACCTCGTAAAAGCCTACGATTTTTCTGCACAAGTAATTGTTCTCGACAAATCTAGGGTGAACACTGAGAACATTCCAAAAGAAAAGGAAACATTGCATTTTCAAGTAATCAAAGAGTTGTTGCTGAAGTTAGATTTGTCGAACCCTGTAATAACTATTGACGGTCGTGCTGGTAGGAAGTATGCAAAGCGGATAAGGACATTTTTACGTCAAGGATTAAAGGAACGGGGCATTTTGAGGTCACAGATATATTTTGTTGATTCTCGGAAGAGCCCACTCGTGCAATTGGCAGATATTGTCGTTGGCGCAGTGGCTCGTTCATTGAATAAAGATAAAACTGATTCGGATGTTTATCTTAAAGCATTGAGCGGGGTAATAACTAATATTTACGAAATTGACTTTTTGTAAAATATGGAACTGGCTCTATCCCTTTCGGGCAGGCCACCATCCGGTGACTTTTCGAGCCAGTTCAACAATTATATCTCAATTCTATCAAAAATGCAGAAAAAGTCAAGCACTTTTTAGTTTGAGTGTGTGAAGCGAGGGGACGGGGGTTGCTGCTTAACTTTTCGTGCCAGTGAGGAACTTGCCCAAAATGGGCAAGTTCCTCAGCCGAAGTCGAACGAAGCAGCAACCCCCCCGTCCCCTCGCTTCAACTAATTCTTGAGATATGCACGCAAAGGTGATATTATTGCTAATGGGTATCTCGGAAAACATAAAGTAAGGAAATAAATTTTGGCAGTTAGCAGTGCGGAGAAATATAATTTGACACAAGGCGGGATTGTGAGGAAACTTTTTTCTGTCGCAACCCCGCTGATTATGACTCAAGTTTTACAGATGACATATAACTTGACGGATATGTTTTGGCTCGGTAGGCACAGCGATTCAGCAGTAGCGGCTTCGGGAACTGTGGGCTTGTTTTTGTGGATGTCTATGGCTTTCATGCTCTTTGGACGTATGGGGGCAGAAATAGGCGTGTCACAGAATATTGGCAAAGGTGATTTGGCACACGCGAAGAAATTTGCTCAAAATGCAGTACTACTGAGCATAATTTTGGGTATATTGTTGACAGTTGTTGTTTTTACTTTCCATTCCTTTTTTGTTTCCCTCTTTGGGATAATGGAGCCTCATGTTGAGCGTTACGCAAAAGATTACCTATCCATGGTCAGCCTCAGTTTTCCATTTACTTTCTTTTCCGCTTCCATCATGGGGGTTTTTAGCGGCGCGGGTAATGCGAGAACGGCTATGGTCATCGGCGGCAGTGGATTTTTAGTAAACATGATCCTGACTCCGATTATGATTTTTAATATGGGTTTGGGTGTGATGGGTGCGGGACTTGCAACCGTGTTTGCCCAAAGTGTTGCGGCAGGTCTTGGTTTGATTTTGATTAAAGTTTACAAAAACCGTCCGTTTGAAAGGTTCAGACTGTTTCCGAAAGTCTGCGCTACTGTAGTGAGGCAGATTTTTAGGTGGGTTACCCCTGTTTCAGCAGAAAGCTTCTTTTTTACTGCTCTGACAATGCTCGTGTCGCTTCTTATTGTGAGTTTCGGTGAGAGCGCAATGGCGGCGACTCGTGTCAGCACACAGATTGAAAGCCTTACATGGCTCATCGGAGGCGGTTTTGCTTCTGCGCTGACTACATATACCGGGCAAAACTACGGCGCAGGCAAGTGGACGAGGATAAACCGCGGTTTTAAAGTTTCTTCCGGAATTATGTCCTTGTGGGGACTAATTGTTTCTTTGGTGCTGATTTTCGGTGGTAGATTTTTGGTTGGGCTGTTTGTCTCCGACGAAGTTGCGGAGCTTGGCGCGATTAACTTGCGCATTTTTGCGATTTGCCAAATTCCGCAATGCCTTGAGGGTGTTGCATCGGGCGTTTTCAGGGGACAGGGAAAGACTGTTCCCCCGTCGATTTCAAGCATTTCCTCAAATGTGGCGAGAGTTATTTTGGCTTACATATTGGTGCATTTCACAGATTTGGGTCTTTACGGGGTATGGATTGCACTCGCACTAGGCGCAACAATGCGAGGGGTTTGGATATATTTCTGGTATATACATTATTCGCGGAAAGTGCCGAAGATTGATGCGCCGGCGTGAAGCAAGGGGACGGGGGTTGCTGCTTCTAGCACTAAGTATCGCTGATGATAATGGAGCCGCCCCTGATAAATATGCACTGCTTTTCGATAATGATGTCCGATAATTTAGGAAAGGGTTGAGCAAATGCCGAAATCAATATTTTACTGTGAATATAA
>WQSX01000089.1 GCA_009787625.1 Oscillospiraceae bacterium | reverse complement strand
TTTCGCGTCAACACTTATCGCCAACGCAGTACTCCTGCCGCCATTATCCGCGTGGTTTTATATGAAATCCCCGATTACAGGGAGCTGAACATTCCCGAAACCGTGATGAGTATTGCAACGCAGCGGAGCGGCCTTGCGCTTGTCACAGGCCCTTCGGGCAGTGGAAAATCCACTACCCTTGCTTGTATCATAGACGCTATAAACAAAACCAGAAACTCACACATTATCACACTTGAGGACCCGATAGAGTTTTTGCACAGGGATAAGGAGAGCCTTATAAGCCAGCGCGAGATTTTCACGGATACGAACTCCTACGCTGATGCTTTGCGTGCGGTTCTGCGTCAGTCGCCTGATATTATTTTTCTCGGAGAGATGCGCGATTATGAGACTATGTCAGCGGCAATAACAGCGGCTGAGACAGGGCATCTTGTTATATCGACATTGCACACGGTAGGCGCGGCAAACACCATTGACCGAATAATTGACATTTTTCCACCCGCACAGCAACAGCAGATACGTGTGCAGCTTTCAATGTCACTCAGAACAGTCGCAACTCAACGGCTAATAAAGCACACAAACGGAAAAACCGTGCCTGCTTTTGAGGTTATGAATGTGAATTCAGCTATAAGGAATATTATCCGCGAGGGCAAGACCCATCAAATAAATGCAGTAATCCAGACGTCTTTTGCAGAGGGCATGATTTCTATGGATACGTACCTTTTGGGGCTTTTGAAAAAGGGTGATATTACAGCCGAAACCGCACTGACCAATGCGGTCAATCAAGACCAAATGCAACATCAAGTCGCAGCGTTAGGGGTTGTCGGCACAGCGTAGACCGGCAGTGTGAAGCGGCAACCCCCGTCCTGCTTCCAATGCTTGTTATAATTTGTTGCCCACAGAGTCTCCTACTCCTTAGACGTAGCGCACTCCGGCGCAACCTAGTAGGGGAATTACATGTAAATTTACTTTATCAAAACTAAATAGGGTCAGTCCATACACAACCGTTGGCGGCTTTATAAATTTACCTTGCCGATTTTGCAGCCATATGCTATTATACCGTAGCACGCAAAAGGCGGTTGGGTTGCTTCTCTGAAAGGAGTAGCACATGACAGTATCAGAAACAATTGCATTATTGATGTTGATTGCATATGTGGTGTTTTTGGTGGTGTATATCTCTCGTAACAAAGAGTAAAGCCGCACCCTAACCCGGCACGGCGTTCCTCCTACTAACAATAGTGATTTGAGGGGCAGCTCGTCTGGCAAGAAAGCCGCCCGATGCGTGTATTATATCAAATAAAATGAACCTGTGTCAAGATTAAGATATTTCGCAACACTACAATCTAATTAGTCCACAACTTGTGGGCTAATTTTGCTACACACAAAATCCTTTCCGCTTATTAAACGCCGACGGCACAAGCCTGTATGCTTCTTTTTTATCCATCTTTGTCATATATCGTGTTGCGATTCGCTCGCCGCATTTGGGGCAAAATATCGCACCGTGATACTCTGAAAAGTCGATTGAGCCGTCTATTATTCTGTCGTTATACATCTTGACAAAGTTGCTCTCACCGACTTTTTGATAATGTGCGATAAAGCATTTGCAGTAGGCGCAACTCACAGAGAGGACATGGCTACCCCTGACTTTAATGCAATTTGGATTTTTATAGATTTCCATAAACAGTTAATGCTCATTCTCCACATATAGTCTTTTGCAATAATTCACGGACATAATGAAATAGTTCAAGGCCAATTTCAACAGAGGGAGCTTCCCATTCCGCTCTAGTTTTTCCGACTGAGCCTTTCCAGCTTATTGCTTCGCTTGTATCAAAAATATAGCCTTCACATAATTCCATTGAAAAAACATAGGGAGGAGCAAGATTCACACTTTTGGCGATTTGCGCCTGCCTTAGAGCATTTAGTGTTCCTTCATAAATGAGTGGATAAGTTTCCTCCGCAGAAGGAGTCCAGTTTTTGGTCTTATCCTTAACAGGTATTTGCACGATGTTGTCAGATAGCTCAAGTGCTTCACACATTGAAGCCGCGCAACCTACATTGGCAAGATACGGTACTCCTTGGAAACTAAGCACGCTTGTACCAATTTCTGCGATATGCAAACCGTTCACAAAGAGATTTTTGATAGGCGGTGATTGTATAGTATGCGGAAAATACGCATCATCAGAGCAATAGTTTAGAAGAGGCTTTTCCGTAAATCTTGCGTGTTGACCGATAGTGATTATGCCAAAGGGGTCTTGAGATGCCTGACCACGAATACGCCGCCAGTCTAAACATCTGTCACGCACATCAAATACACGCACGACAGGTGGCAATTTTTCAAGTATGATGTTAAACTCCGCATCGCCGGCCCAATGCATATCATACAGCAATATGTCGTCGATACCATAGTCAATGGCGGCATTAATAACGGCGAGAGCATCGGATGTAATACAGTCTCTGCCAAAGCTGCGCCACTCATCGCCTCCATTCCAATTCCATGAAAGGTTTTGCTCAAAAATTCCGGATGCACCTTCCATGTCGGCGACCATTATTAGCTGTTTCATGTATTTCGCTCCTCTGCTTTTCTTATGATAGCTTTACTTCCATAAGATCACTACTTGTGTGTTATCTTGTGTGCTATTTTGTTCGATGTCGCTATTTGCAGTGTAATTTACGTTCTTAAGAACTACATGAATCTCGCTTCCAATCACAGACCAATCTCTGTGCAGCAAAGCATTGCATAAAATATCAGGAACTTATACCGACACAGCAAGATATATTCTGAGAAAAATAAAAGCGTTCCTGTAGAACTTCTATGATATGAGCCTAGCTTAATTGTGTCGCCAGTGGCAACACAATTTCAAGTGAAGCGAGGGGACGGGGGTTGCTGCTTCACTTGCTTCAGAGGAAATGGCCCAATTTGGGCCATTTCCTCACTAACCCCGATTTTCTCCGCTTTATCAAATCACCCGCCGCCTGCGGGCGGCACCCTCTTTTCTAAAGAGGGCAAAGATTGCTCATTTTTATCCACGCTCTCTTTGAGTAAAAAGGGCGATATTACAGCTGAAACCGCACTGACCAATGCGGTTAATCAAGACCAAATGCAACACCAAGTCGCGGCGTTAGGGGTCAGTTGACAGTGCGGCGCAGACAGAGTGAAGCAGCAACCCCCGTCCCCTTGCTTCACTGTTCATAGCCGACATACATAAATCCAATAAAAA
The DNA here is from genome assembly GCA_009787625.1 of Oscillospiraceae bacterium. GTDB lineage: Bacteria > Bacillota > Clostridia > Oscillospirales > Oscillospiraceae > WRMH01. The sequence continues at coordinate 548 of WQSX01000089.1, read as the reverse complement.
TAACTTTATCGGTTTCATTATTGATAGTTATTTGCAGAAAAAAGTAATCCGACGAGTAGAAAATTGCTGCATTTTCCCCTATGATACTCGGTGCGCCCGATGGGGCGTCGTATGCCGCCCACACATCTGCGGTAGTTGAGCCTATAACAATATTCCCGGGCAAAATCAATTCCGCATTTAGAACATAATCTCTCGCAACAAACGCTGACACTATAATCGACGTAATGTAACTCTCTCTGGTTGGTCTTACCTCATTTGATAAATTAGTTATTCCTGCTTCAAATATTTGATCATCATATATAAAGCGCCAACCGGAGCGTTCACCCACCTCCAAGTAGTCAGTTGCGAAATTTTCTTCACTTACGGGAGCAGGAGCGGTATCAGATGGCCGCCAGCCATTGGCTATCAACTCCGGGATATGCAAAGGTAGTGTATATAAAACCCCACTTAGAAGAAAAGATAAGCTGTCTAAGTCACTTGGAAGGATTATTTCCGGCTCGTTATCTAAATCGCTATCCAAGTCATTTGGAAGATTTGCGTCCACTTCT
>WQSX01000088.1 GCA_009787625.1 Oscillospiraceae bacterium | reverse complement strand
TTCGCCTTTTATGCGGCAGGAGCTGTAGAATTTGTGAAATCTGGCTGCTAGTTCTATTACATATTTGTTTATGCGTGACGGGTCGTAGTCGCGTGCTGCAATTGCTATTTCCTCNGGCAGCATTGAAATCTGCTTTATAAGCTCTCTTTCCGGCTCGGTGCAAAGTAAGTCAGGATCTATATCCGCAAATTCAGGCAGGTTGTGNCCTTCTGANTCTAAGTTTTTTATAAGACTGTTAATGCGAGCATGAGCATACTGGACATAGTAGACAGGGTTTTCGCTGTCTTGCCTTACGGCGAGAGCTATGTCAAATTCCAAATGGCTGTCGGGACGAGCGTTGAAGAAGAATCTGCAAGCGTCCGGAGAAATCTCGTCGAGCAAATCGTTGAGAGTTAGTGCCTTGCCTGTCCGCTTTGAGACTTTTATTGTCTCGCCGTCTCGAACAATTCTCACCATCTGCATGAGGAGAAAATGGAGCTTGCTGCCATCTAAACCTAATGCCTCGCACATCAAAGGAGATGTCATGGTTGCCATAAGCCGCCTTGCGTGACCGTGGTGGTCTGCTCCCCAAATATCTATTGACTTATCAAAACCACGCTCAAGTTTATTTCTGTGATACGCAATATCTGCGGCGTAGTATGTGTAAAACCCGTTTGACTTTTTTAATACCTCGTCCTTCTCCCCTCCAAGCTGAGTGTTTTTCAGCCAGAGAGCGCCGTCTTTTTCAAATAATAATCCCGCCTTATCGAGTACATCAACCGTCGAAGCAACATATCCGCTATCGTGCATTGCCTTTTCGCTGAACCATTCATCGAAGTTAATTTTATACCTCTCTAAATGTTCTTTCATCTTCGAAACATTGTGCGGCAAACCAAATTCTACAAACTTTTGAGTTCGTTCTTCCGGGGGAAGATTACTCAGTTTATCGCCTTCTTTATCGAAAATCATTTGTGCGAGTTTCTTAATATCGTCTCCATGATAACCGTCGTCCGGGAACTCATAATTGTCCTCGCCGACACAAAGCTGCATATATCGTGCGTCAATTGACCTTCCAAAAAGGTCTACTTGATTACCTGTGTCGTTTAACAAGAACTCGCGCCATACATCGTACCCTGCCATTTCAAATACAGAAGCCAGTATATCACCCAGCGCACCGCCCCTAGCGTTCCCTATGGTCATTGGACCTGTCGGATTTGCAGAAACGAACTCCACCATAACTCGCCGACCATCACCTATGTTCGAACGACCGTAATTGTCGTTCATCTTATCTGCTGTGCTGAGTACATCATTATACCATTTATTTGCCAGAGTAAAGTTAATNAATCCGGGCCCTGCTATGGANATAGAATTAAAATAACTGCCGCNTAGNTCTATATTTTCTGTGAGCAGTTTTGCTATATCACGGGGCGGCATTTTGAGTTTTTTTGCTGCTGCCATAGCATGAGTTGCGGCATAATCTCCATGCGAGGTATCACGGGGTATCTCGATTGAGCCCGACAATTTTTCCTCACTATCAGAAAACGCACCCTCGGGGAGCGACCCCGATGTGCGCACTTTTTCAAATGCCGTACTTATTAACTCGTCTATTTGATTTTTTGCTTCAACAATAAGGTTCACCACTTTACCCTTCACTTTCTGTCTCCCTTTATTGGGGTAAACTTTTTACGTTTAATTTGAAAAGATTTTGGCTGACGGCAATATTATCTACTTCAATGTCATAACGAATTTCGAGATTTCCACCATCTTCACCCATACTTTTTGTAATACTGTGGGTGTCTATACCCATCATAATTGAACCAAACGGCGTATTATACAAAAAGTGGTGCTTTTCTTCTTCATCAAAAATCATATCCCCGGTTAGTCCGTCTCCTCGGCGCAATACGATACGATTAGGTTCAATATCAAAAATGGTAAGCATTCCGTCAACTCCCGTAAGAGAGCTTTCTACGTAACTTAGTGTTGACACATTTTCTGTGTGAAAATATTCACCATCGGTCATAAGCTCAAACGCATCATTTTCATCGCTTGAATACACAGGCAGACCTTTTATTGATATGAATACATTTTTAGCATCATTTGCTTGTCCCATTATTATTTTTCCTCTCACTTAGCTATGGTCTAGCATTTATTCCTTGTTTTCCTTACTTGCCTTCCTTTAATCCAGCGTCACCTGCTGAACCTTTCCTTCTATATCCGAGCGCATAAACCGTGAGGCTCGCGCTGAGAAACCATCTATGCTGTCCGTCACAAAATACTTTATCTCGCCTTCGGGTTTTGCGTCACTCAGTAGTTTTTTTTGCTGAAGGTCGCTTGCAACGAGCTTTGCTGTTTCTGCTCCTGAGTCTATGAGGTTCACCGCTTCACCCATTACTTTTGATATAATATCACTTAAAAGCGGATAATGTGTGCAACCGAGAATCAGTGTGTCTACAGCAGATTCTTTCAGAGATTTAAGATATTGCTCCGCAACTTTTGTTGCTATTTCATTATCTGCACCTAAAAAGCCTTCTTCAACCAACGGCACAAATAGCGGGCACGCAGCCATATATACTTCAAATTCTGCGGAAATATTAGAGATTGCTGATTTGTATGCCCCGCTACGAATTGTTGCAGCAGTACCGATTACTCCGATTTTTCCGTTTTTTGTGTTTTTTGCCGCAGCCGTCGCGGGAGCTGTAATAACTTCATAAATTGGCATATCATATGCCTCAGTCAGGTTGTCCATTGCTACAGAACATACTGTATTACATGCGACAACCATGGTTTTAATGTTGTGCATCGCAAGAAATTCGGCGTCTTGCCCTGCATACTTTATTATAGTGTCAACGGAGCGTGACCCATATGGCACTCTGCCTGTATCCCCAAGGTAGACCACATCTTCATTTGGCAACAGTTGCAACAGTTTTTTTACCATTGTCAGCCCGCCAAGACCTGAATCAAAGATACCAATTGCGCGATTATCCATAAGCCCCTCTAAAAGCCCGCTACCCGCCATCTTCGCAGGTCTTATTTTTCATTCCATGTTATGACCAAGGTATTTTACGTCAATATATTCACTTTTTCAAGTACCTTATTGTAAAATCTGCAAAATGTACTTCGTTTTGCTTGCTTATAAGCCATTTTTTGTATACAATAGTGATACTATAGGAAAGGAATGCGCATGGGAAAATGATTGAGGGAATTTTTGAGACCGCAGCATATCTGCAAAATAGGGAGCTTTCATGGCTCAAATTCAACGAGCGTGTATTACTTGAGTCAAACCGTCCTGAAATGCCGTTGCTTGAGGTTCAAGTTCATATCTATTTTTACCAGCAATCTGGACGAGTTTTATATGATTCGTGTCGGCTCATTTCTTGACTCTGTTTTGCTCGGCAATAAACTGAGTGACAACAAAACAGGCATGAGTACAATCGACCAGCTTAATGAAATTTATCGTGCAACTGCACCGCTTTATGTTTTGTTAAATCATGCTTACTCCAGTGTTACTTCCGAGCTTACGGATAACGGCGTCTGTTTAATGAGCATGAACGAGCTCTCCCCGGCAGAGCTTAAAACTGCAAAAAACCACTTCATGCACAATGTTTTACCCATGCTGTCTCCATCTATTATTGACACTAAGCATCCGTTTCCGCATATTCCGAATAAACAATTGCACATTGCTGTCACACTCGAAAAGAAAAGAGGAAATATATTCGGGCTTATTGCTGTGCCTACAGGAACCGACAGGCTCATATCTCTTGACAGTAAATCGGACGTGCATCGCTTTATTCTGCTTGAGGACTTAATCCTTTATTTTGCAGATCTCGCCTTTGGTGTCTATACCGTTACAGAGAAACACATTATTGCAGTTACTCGCAATGCCGATATCGGAACAGCAGAAGAACTGCTCGATGAGGACATTGATTTCAGGCAATTCATGAAATC
>WQSX01000087.1 GCA_009787625.1 Oscillospiraceae bacterium | reverse complement strand
TAAAGCTTGATGAGGAGATTTCCGGTAAGATTCTCAAAGAGGTTGATAAACTGGAGAAGCAGTCTTTTGGTTCTGCGGAGGCTTCTGTAATCCGCAATTATCTTGATGTTTGCATTGAACTCCCATGGCATAAGACTACCAAAGAACGGCTTGACATTATAAAGGCGCGGGAAATTCTTGATGGCGACCATTTTGGTCTTGATAAGGTAAAAGAGCGCATAATTGAATTTCTTGCTGTCAGGCAGCTATCTCCTAAATTGAAGGGTGCAATTATCTGCCTGGTCGGACCGCCCGGTGTCGGAAAGACTTCCGTTGCAATAAGCGTAGCGAAGGCCCTTAACAGAAAACTATGCCGAATTGCCTTGGGCGGTGTGCATGATGAGGCTGAAATCAGAGGTCACAGAAAGACTTACATAGGAGCTATGCCCGGCAGAATAATCACGGCTCTAAAACAAGCCGGAAGCTCAAATCCGCTTATGTTGCTCGATGAGATTGATAAACTCGGGCGCGACCACAGGGGTGACCCCGCTTCTGCATTGCTTGAAGCTCTTGACCCCGAGCAAAACACCACTTTCCGCGATAATTTCATGGAGGTTCCTTATGACCTCTCGGAAGTGATGTTTATTACAACTGCTAACACAACAGAGTCGATTCCGCGTCCGCTCCTTGATAGAATGGAAGTAATTGAACTGACAAGTTATACAGATGTAGAGAAACTGGAAATTGCAAAGCGTTATTTAGTNCCGAAACAGAGGAAAAAGCACGGTCTTANAGCAACGCAGCTTAAATTTTCAGATGATGCCATNTATGATATTATCTCTTCTTATACCAAGGAATCGGGAGTTCGTATTCTGGAGCGTGAGGTCGCTGCGGTTTGCAGGAAAACAGCGGCAAAAATAGCGTCAAAGGAAGTCGTTTCCGTTAAGCTCACGGTGTCAATGCTCGATGAGTTTTTGGGTGTGCGTAAGTATAAGCCCGAAGCCGTTGCCCATGGTTTTGAAATCGGCATTGTAAACGGTCTTGCCTGGACTATGACAGGGGGCTGTGTCCTTGAGGTTGAGGTAAATGTGCTTTCGGGTAAGGGTAAGCTTGAACTGACGGGCAATCTGGGTGATGTTATGAAAGAATCGGCACAAGCGGCTGTTTCGTATATTCGCAGCAGGGCTGAAAAATTGGGTATCCCCGAGGACTTTTATCAAACGCATGATATTCACATTCATTTTCCTGAAAGCGCCATTCCTAAGGACGGGCCTTCGGCAGGTATTACAATGTGCATGGCTGTGATTTCTGCTTTAACCACAGCTCCTGCGCGTCGTGATGTTGCAATGACGGGCGAGATTTCACTTCGAGGACGTATTCTCAAAATAGGCGGACTTAAAGAAAAAACTATGGCGGCACTCAGAGCAGGTGTAAAAACCGTTATAATTCCTGCTGAAAATGAAGCTGACCTTGATGAAATCGACCAAATTGTAAGAAGCAAGCTAAACTTTATTACTACAGATAATATTGATGATGTGCTTGATGTCGTTCTTGATTTTTCTTCTGTTGATAAAAAGGCAGGGGCAAAGAACACGGCGCATATGCTGAAGGATTCTGACCGCAGCTTAGGCTCAGAGTCGCTGATAAAGCATTGAAGGATCTACACTATGAATCTTCATAACGTAGAGTTTATAAAATCAGCAGCAAATGTCGATGCGGTGCCGCGCGACGGACTCCCGCAGATTGTGTTTTCGGGAAAATCCAATGTCGGCAAATCATCGGTGATAAATAAACTGCTAAACCGCAAGCAATTTGCCCGTGTAAGCGCGACTCCCGGCAAAACGGCTCATATAAATTATTTTTTGATTGACAAACAGGTTTATTTTGTTGACCTGCCCGGTTACGGTTATGCCAAGGTTTCAAAGTCAGAACGCGCACGCTGGGCGGTACTCATGGAGTCTTTTTTCAGAAATCCTGCTTATATAACCCGCGGTGTTATGATTGTTGACTCACGGCATAAGCCGACAAATGACGATATAACTATGGCTGATTGGTTTAAGGCAACGGGCTGTCCGCTGACCATAGTGGCAAACAAGATAGATAAGCTGAAAAAAAGTGAAATTGCCCCGAACATGGCACGTATAAGAGAGACGCTGGAACTCCCTGACGATGTTACAATTGTCGAGTTTTCGGCTGAAAAAGGCACTAACAAAGAGACTTTGATAGCGGAGATAAAGTGTGGATAGATTCAATAACTTGTTTAATATGGATGTACTGTTTAACATTGCCATTGTTGCGGTGCCTGCACTTATCTGTATCACGATACATGAGCTTGCACACGGTTTTACAGCTTATAAGTTAGGCGACAATACCGCAAAAGAGCAAGGCAGGCTAACGCTTAATCCTATTAAACACATTGATATTATGGGGCTTGTGATGATTTTGCTGTTCAGGTTCGGTTGGGCAAAACCTGTGCCTGTTAATATGCAAAACTTTAAAAACCCAAAATTCGGTATGGCGATAACCGCTCTTGCCGGACCGCTTTCAAACATCATTCTCGCTTTTATAGTCATTTTTATTTTTGTGCTAATTTTTGCGGTATTGCCGCTACCGAACAATTTTTGGAGTATGCTTGAAGTTTTTTTTCACGCACCGGAGGGTGGAATCCATGTAGTTTCAGACCTTTCGCCCGGGGCGGGTGTTATTGCCTTAATCATTTTATATTTAATTTTTGTCAATATGGCAATATTAAATGTGGCACTCGCTATTTTTAATATGTTGCCTGTTCCTCCGCTTGATGGCTCAAAAATATTGTTCTCGTTTTTACCCGAGAGATTGTATTATAAGTTGATGAGATATGAGCGGTTTGGTATGATTGCCATTATTGGGTTAATGGCACTGGGTATGTTTACCGGCATAAATATTATCGGCAATATCGTAATGGTGCCTGCGCACACATTTTTTCAAAGTGTAACTTCGTTTTTTACTTCTGTTGTGACTTAGGAGAGTAATTTATGGATACTCCTGTTTTTAAGTTAGAGGGAATAGTTAAAGAGAAAGAGGATATGTCGGACTTTGAAGGGCCTTTGATGTTGATTCTTGAACTGTTGCGGCGCAACAAAGTCGAGATTCGCGACATAAGTGTTTCTCAAATATTAGACCAGTATCTTAAATATCTTGACGAAATGGCAGAGATGAATTTAGATATAGCGAGCGAGTTTGTTGCAATGGCTTCGTACCTCACTTATCTAAAGACAAAAATGCTGCTTTCCGGCGGGGAAGAGGTCAGTGAGCTTGAGCAGCTTATTACGTCTCTTGAGGAATTAAAGCGCGGCGATGTCTACGTGCAGATTAAGGAAATNGCTCAGACTCTTTCNGGAATGTANTCCCGTGANGGGCTTATGATGGCAGGACCGCCTGAATATTTTTCTCCCGACGAGGAGTATAAATATGTTCATATAAGTAAAGAACTCCTCGACGCTATGGAGCGTGTTATAGGTAGAGAAAACCTGAAAATCGCCAGCAGAAATCCGCGGGAAATGGTTTATCCCGGCAGAGAGGTTTTTTCCATTTCAGATAAGATTTCCGCGATAGTTGAGAGACTTAAAGAGTACGGTGATGTCAGTGTTGAGACGCTCTTCGCCGAGAGTGAAAGCCGCTCCGAGCTGATTGCAACTTTCGTTGCGGTACTTGAACTTTGCAAGATTGGCAGTGTACTCATTTCGGGCGAGGATGAGGATATGATGATTTCCTATACCGGTAGCGGTAGGGAGAGCGAAATCATAGATTTTACAGCAGGGGACTTATAGTTTGTGCTTGATGTTTTTCAAAAGGAATGGTCATTTGTATGGAGAGTCATGATATTGAACGAGCGATAGAGGCAATTTTGTTTGTTTCGGGTGAGCCTGTAAAACAAGCGAGGATAGCTGCTGTGTTGGGCGTTGATGAGTTTCATGTTGAGGCTGCGGCAAACAGATTAAGAGATGGTTACAGTTTCGAGAGACGCGGTAT
>WQSX01000086.1 GCA_009787625.1 Oscillospiraceae bacterium | reverse complement strand
GGCGCATTCGTATCACCGAAAACCTACCTGCGCCGGAGTGTCGTCTTGTATCATCGTCCGGCGTGGCAGAGCCGGTCAAAATGAACAGCCCTTTCTTTTTTCGCTCATCCACCTCGCGGCGCACATAGTTCCATATCTCGGGGTAGGTTTGCCATTCGTCAAGCAGGCGTGGATTATCACCCGCGAGAACGAGTTTGGGATCTATCCCCATTTTGATTTCTATTTGCTTATCTGTATCAAAGTGTGCAACGCTATGCGCTACTTGCTTAGCCATCTCGGTTTTTCCACAGCCTTTCGCTCCCTCAATGAGAACCGCTCCGGAGCTGTTAAGCCGCTCGGCAAGCACTTTATCCATAAACCTCTTTTGGTATTTCATCTTGACCCTCCCTGCTCGGATGCACCCATTATATTACAACAACCGGCAATTTGCAAAAACTTCAACCAGCGATTTGCAAATCCCTGTGAGCAACAAGAAACCATAATTAGAGCAATTTTGTTGGCTATCGTTTATCTGAACTCATAGTGCTTATTAACAGGTTTGCAATGCCCTGCTTTGGCTACAAACTCATTTACAGGTTCATTTACAACCTCATTTATCAACAACTTCCCAATGCCCGGTTTTGTCTGAACCTATGCGCTTGATATTGTTCGCCTTTTTCATTTCTTGTATTTCACGTTCAACAGTAACCCTTGAAATGGCTGTGTTCTCTGCAATTTGCTTTATGGTAATATTTGGATTTCCTCTCATTATTGCCATAATCGCTTCCTTGCGATTTACAACCTCATTTACAACCTCATTTACAGGTTCATCCAAAATTTTATCTGCCATAGCAAAATTTTTATCCGGACGCTTAAACACAACTGCAAACCCCTTTTTCAGCAAGTGAAACTCTACTTTTACACCTGCTTCATTGCAAGCATCGGTGATTCGCTTTAGCCCTGTACCGAAACTTTCAATGTCTTTTGTGTAGTACATAAGTTGTGCCAAAAGTGGATTGCGCTTTACTGACCGCTCACGTCCTTCAAGAAAATCTTGCGGCGTAAGGCCTTCCGGGAATGTGCCGGGATTGTATATTTCAATGCGGTCGCTGTAAATCGTAATTTCATTATTTTGCGATGAGGTATATTGACGATGACAATATGAGTTGACCAATGCCTCACGAATGGCATCAATCGGGATTTCCGGGATTTCCTTACGCTGAATAGAACCATCAAGCACCACTCGCCACCTGATGTTATTGCGAATATATGTCTCAGCTATTTCGATTAGTGTAGTAACATTGCCACTCTCTCTTTTTATATCGTTAAATGTAAGCCGCTCAGTCCCGGCAAAAATCGCCATCTGAATTTCGAGCATACGAGAACCGACAAAAAGCGCATAAGCGGCGTTTTTCAGTTTATCTCCGCCCAAAAGGTCTAGCTTGCTAAGTACATTTTCTTTAGTTGTGTAAGTAAAATCAATCCGCTTTGCGCGGTTTGCCCGCTTCAGATATTCGCGCAATGCATCTTCGTCAACATCATCTATCGTACTATCTGATGTTTCACTATCCCAAACATCACGCCCTGCATTTTTCTTCAAAATATATTTTTCAAGTTCAGTTGGGGATAATATCCTATCTTCGTCTGCAATGCGTATATATGCCCGACCAAAAGCATAATATGGCGGTTCCTCACCGGAAAATGCTACACAAATGCATGGTTTATCATCAATGTACACTTCGCTTATTTGAGGGTATATTTTTGGCTCAAGTCCATTTGCAATCCCTTGACTGATGTCACGGAGAGTCTTTTCTGAAATATCCATGCCCATTGCAGTTCCATCACTACGAACACCAAAGTAAAGCTCGCCGCCACCATGCTTATTAAGAATAGCCGCCATCGAAGTAACGCCCTCTTTTAGCTCGGCAGTGGAGCGTTTGAATTCCAGTTTTTCGTTTTCTTTTCCGATTTTCATGTTTTAGCTCCTTTTTTGGTGGGTGGGAGTGATGGTTCGCTACTCATCTTTGGTTTCATTATAGCAGAGCATGTAATCACTAACTCGCCGTTTATGAGTTCTCTTTGCTAATAGTTTGGACAATATTACTTTTTTCATCGCTAATCTCATTAAGTCGCAATAACAAGGCATTTCTTTTCTCCCTCGCTATATACCACTCATCTATCAATAGCTCGATTAGCTCAATAAGTTTACNGGCTTCTCCCTGTTCAATGTCAACAATAAGGTTTACGTCCACATCAGGGTGAGCTCCGACATTCCCGATGGATTTCATNGCCATTAAAGCATCATATAATCCGCCCTCTATTTTATTTTTTAGAGCTTCAATCTCTTGATGTAAGGTATTTCTTTTTANTCCATGAAAATCTCTNATCATACCTTGCAGACAACGACGNGCCATCGTTGCAGAGGCTTTCGGACTTAAATCTTTAATCGCACATGCTTCCCTATAATCTTGCTGAATAAACTCAGGAACGCACTCAGGATAATTACTATACACAAAACGAGGCAAAATACAACAATCCAACTCTTGCATATCTGCTGTTCCTCGAACATATAAAGTATGCCGCTCACACTCCTCATTAGGGCATTTGTAAAATGTTAACTTAACTTGTGGTATCGATTTGTTGCCAAGGTTTGAGTATGCATCGTCAAACGTAATACTGTATGACTTTTTTGTAGAGCGATCAATACTCATTAGTTGATTGCAAAAAGGACATTTAAAACTGCTCATTTAATCATACCTTTCATTATAAATATTTATTGTAGCACTATGATGTTAATACTCTCCTACCCAACCCCCAACAACCCCAAAGCACTCTCCTCACTCGCATCAGTAGTCCCAAGCTCTCCACGAAAAGCACGGGCAAGGATAGCTTTTTTCATATGGTCGATTTTCTCAATACGGCTGGAAAGTTCCTGCACTGTTTTTTCTTTTTCCAGTAAACCGTCGAGGATTCGGACTATTTCTTGTTGTTCGGAGAGGGGTGGGATGCAGAGCATGATCTCATTTAGGACTTTGAGATTGATATTTTTCTGTGCTGTTGCCGGAGCTTCTGCATCAAGTCTACTCTGCAAAACACTCATCGCAAAATAAATAAATTTTACATCAGTCGATTCATTAGGCAAAAATCCTACGACACTATCAGGAAAGCAGCTATCGTAACTTAGAATCGCCACATCACCAATGTTTGCGGCAATTGTTATGCAAAGTGTACCTTTAGGAAAAAGTTTGCTCTGGTTCAAACCAACTTCACTAAGTGTTTGTTTATGTTCAGTTATATACATATCAGAAACGGCAACATCTCCAGTTTGGATAAATGGGTAACATCCACCAAATAATTCCGGAGCATTTCGTGGGCGATGTTTTGAGCGACCGCGTTCTAGTGTTCCACATTTTCCAAGTGGTCGTTCTTCCCAACTCTCAATTCCAAACCCATGTTCCTCACGCCACTTAGCAGTCAACTCACCTGTAAATGCCTTGTGCAAAATTGCGGCTTTGCGTGTTTCAAAGCTATCAAGTGCGGATTGAACCAGTTCTTTGGCACGGTCGAGCTTTTCAAACAGGCTTTCGATACGAGCGACTATGCGGTTTTGTTCGGGGAGGGGTGGCACAGGAAAGGCAAAGGCAAGAATGTTTTCTTGTCTAATTGATGGTGAATTGTCTCCTTTCATAAATGCATTCAATCCATCCACGACGTAACTGCTGCTCATTAAAGCATACATGTACCTACTACTAATCCCATCTACAGGTCTGCATACAAAGAATCCAGTTGATGCTATGCAGTCGGCTAACCCAAAGTCAACATATGCAATATTACGTAAGTAAGGTCTTACCATCGAAAAAAGCGTGTCGCCTTCTCGAACCTCTCTTGATGCACGGCTTGGGGCATCCTTCGTCAACAATTCCTTAGGTGCAGTCACCACTTGGTTATCATTATCTATCGCATCAATATCAATATATCGGAATGTTTCACCTGAAGGCTTCTTTGTGGTCATTGGTTGCAAACATGAGA
>WQSX01000085.1 GCA_009787625.1 Oscillospiraceae bacterium | reverse complement strand
GAGGAGGAGAATATCCGCGAAGTGATTGCGTTCCCCATGAACAGCAGCGCACAGGATCTGCTGATGGAGGCTCCGTGCGAGGTTACGGAACAGCAGCTTCGTGATGCGCATGTTCGTTTGCGGCAAGCGAAACGGTAAGGGGATACCTTGGGGGTTGATTTAATTACTCTCTCGATATGAGATTCACTTGGAGGTGATACGTTAATTAGGTAGTAGGATGGCCAGGTACCGTGACCACTGTTATCCTTAGTGCCTCCGTTGGACACAACTCCGTTTATACTACCAAACGCTACATTTATATAGCCCGTTGCGGATCCACAAGGATAAGAAGTCTAGCACGGGTCTCTAAAGAGAAGGAATGTTGCAGGTGCCCGTTCCCTGGCTATGCCTAAACTTTATTTACTTTCGAATGTAATAATTTATAATTTACTTGTAAGCGATGGGTTTTTGAAAATTCCTCCAGAACCCCCTTTACAATAAATGTTCTCCCCAGTTATACTGAATAAGTTGCGTATAGTGGAATAATGTGCCATTTTTGTTGAAATAAATTAGAAGGCATTTGGTCAGGAAAAGCGATAAGTTCAAATAGCGAGATTAAAACTATATGGGTTCAGGGAGTTAAGCCTAGCAATGGGGAAACAGGACAAACCACAAAAACAAAAAATAAAATTGGCTGAAGTACAATCTACAGCTTGGGATGATAATCTAACAACGACACAAAATATTGTTCCAGATGTTCAACATGCAACAGAAGCAATTTATAAGGTATTCAATGATCTTGAGCAGAAAAGAGTAGAACATGCTCAAATAAGAAAATATGATGAAACGGAATTTTCTGCGACTGAAAAAAATATACAAAAAGAATATGACGATAAAATATCAAAATTAAACGCCGAATATTTCATGCTCCAACAAAAAACCGAAAAAGAACATGCCGATAAAATGTCTAGTTTAAATTTTAGACATTCCAAGGATCAACAAGACATTCAAATACAATATAGTAATAAGACATCCGAGTTAGAGGATCAATATTATGCGATTACAGGAGGTATCGACAATCGATATTCATGCGAAATAGACAAGATAAAACGCAAACGACAGGACGCAATGTCTGTAGTTCAAACTAGACATAAAAAGACCTCGAAAGATTTAAATGACATTTCGAAGCGTTTATCAAAACTAGAAGCCGAAATTCCATACAACATAAAAATAGATTACCATAAGAAAGGTTCTTATTCGCCGATAGAACCAGAGTTTATGTCTCTATATAACCATTTAAACAAAGCAAAAATATTATGTCGCTGTCCAAAAATGCTGTTTTGGATGATATGGTTGATCCCCTCACTAATTGGCCAATCAATTCTACTTGATTTATGGGGTGCTATCGCATGGAGTATAATACCCGTTAGTTTTGCAATGGGATTGATTACTTCGTTTATAGTTAGTCGTATAAGTAGAACTAAAAAGAACGATATCAGAGACAATTTAATGGATAAAATTGAAGCTGGGAAAACATATATTGATTCAAACAAAAAATCAAGCACAGCATTGCTTGAATCGACAGTAAATACAGCGGACAAAGATTACGTTACAGCAGAGGCCGATATTGAAAGATCTTATGCTCCCCAAAAGATCGATGCTAAAAGAAATTATGAAGTATCTAAGGCAGATATTGAAAAAAAATTGCCACGGCAAAGGCTACCAAGGATTACAATGCTGCCAAAGATGATATTGATAAAGAGTTCGCTACGGCAAGGGTCAAGGCAGTCAAAGATTACAATGTTACCAAAGCTGATATTGACAGAAATTTTTCCACCCACCAAAACACGGTTGATCAAGAAAGAAAATCAAGAATGGCCGCTCTTGACATGGATATCAAAGAACTAGAGAGCATTGATTATATCTACCATGATATTTGCAACAATGCGGTATTGCAGCAACTTGAAGGCAACCTAATGCCAATGCGGGAAGGCTTGGGGGCTTGCGAAAGTTCATGGGAAGGTGACTTTTCAGCGATGGAAGTTTATCCAAATGAAATCCTGCTGGGAGAAATAATATTTCCCGCAACGTTGTCTCTACTCGTTACCCAAAAGCTGGAAGCGAGAATGCCAAATAGTTTTTTGAAGGGTAAAGGCTTCATCATTCCGTTCAGCCAGTCAATGAACAGTCCCATTCAACTGATTATTGATTATAATGACGACAGGAAAACTGAAGTAATGGAGGGCATACAGTCTTTAATTATGAAGCTGTTGAAATTTATGCCCTTGTATTCCTTTAGCATTACTTATATAGACCCTATCGATCAAGGCTTCAATTTTGGTTCACTACACAAACTTTCTGGCATTACCAGTTTCGATATATGCAAGAAAGTTTATACTTCGCGTGAGGATATACAAAAAAAACTCAAAGAGCTTGAATCATTTGTCGCCAAAACATCTGCGACTTTAGCGGGGATAGATTCTGTTTATAGTTATAATGCCAAGGGAAACTCTCCCATTGTGCATCATTTTTTGATCATTAATAACTACCTTGATACGGATCTATCTAATGATGCCAAGAATTCGCTTGATGTAATAATAAACAACTCAAAAAAATGCGGTATATCCATATTGTTTACCACAAGCGGCAATACGTCAAATTTGTTGCCAAAGACTACGAAAGGATTTAATCTGATAAATGTGCACACTGGCGGTGCAACTATTTGCTGTGAGGGTGTATCTTATCCATTTAAGTTTGATAAAATGCCCAATAACAGCGAAGCATTCCTCGAAAAATTCAAGAAAATCTGCAACGAGGGCATAAAAATCGACAATGAGTTCAAATTATATTTTCCTTTTTTTGAATCGGATATTGTTCGGTTTGAAAACTCCACGAATAAAATGCTGATACCATTTGCGGTAGATTCCAGAAAAAATATAGTGGAACTTGAACTTGGAAGCCCTCTTACGGCTCATGCCTTGCTTTCGGGCACTACGGGTTCAGGCAAATCCACAACCCTGCACATGCTGATTACTTCCATAATCATGAAGTATCATCCCGATGACGTGCAACTTTGGCTTGTGGATTATAAAAGGGTTGAATTTGCGGAATACATTGAAAATACTCCGCCGCATGTTAGGTTAATCGGCCTTGAGCGCAGCAAGGAATTCACATGCAGTTTGCTTGACATGCTCGACACAGAATTTCAACGAAGGATGGAATTGTTTAAACAAGCCAGAGCAAATAACATTTATGAATATCGCAACAATGGCGGTAAAATTCCACGCATAATTCTTATTATTGACGAATTTCACCAAATGACCCAGGCAATACAGAGCGAACCCCAATATTGTCAAATTCTGGAAAATATACTTTCCGAATACCGGGTTTTTGGCTTGTCGTGCGTATTCAGCGATCAGGCAATCAGCGTCGGTCTTCGTGGGCTAACTGACAAAGGAAAAATGCAAATCCGTACACGAATTGCCATGGCAAACGACCCCCAGGAAATACGGGAGACGCCGGCTTTGGATTCCAGTTTTTACGACGAAGACCTGAAAAGCAAAATGCTCAGGATGAACGTGGGAGATGTAATTTTTAAGCGCATGTATGAGGATGAGGCAGGGGAGGTGCAGATCAGCCACAACAAGTACAAAACGGTTCTTGTAACAAGGCAGGAAAGAATATCAGTTATAGAACGGATAGCAGAAAAAACTGGTATGCCAAAAGAAAAACCGCTAATCGTTGACGGTCAGTGCAGAAAGCAATTTAATCAGAAAACAATCGATGATTTTGAGCGTGGTAATACTTTCGTGGGTGAAATCCCCTTGTATATTGGAACCCCTGCAAGCCTTAATCCTTGTTTTTATTTTTCCCTGCGGAAAAAAATCGATTCAAATGTTATGGTTATTGGTGCCAACGACGATTTACGGGCTGCGGTGGTATACTGGTCGATTTACAGTTTCAAAAGGCAAAGCGAATGCAACATATATATTTTTGCGGATGAGGGCGACGAATTGCTTAATCAATACAGGCAAACGTTTTCATCGTTAAAAGGAGCAAACTGTTTAATCACCACAAATTTAAACGAAATATGCAATGTAATAGACGATCTCCATGGTAGCCTTAAGGCAGGGAACAAACCAACTTTTGTTGTATGGCTTGGACTTGAACGCATTGCGGAAGAGCTTGTTTTTTTGCCTGAAAAAGCCGTTGCCAGCGAACGGGGAAATACACCTACGGCATTGGACAAAAAATCTAATTCCAGTGCGGCGGATAAATTGGAAGCCGATTTGGATGCAATGTTGGAGAAGGCATTTGGAACTACGTCAATAAGCGAATTGGTGCAAAGCGATTCTTCCCCCAAAGCCGATACCGCCTCTAAGCCGACCACTCCTGTTAGCTTGCCAGGCGAAGACGAAAATGCACCCACTGATGTCGCCTACAATATAGCCCCCAACATTCAGGAAATCATTGCGAAAGGCCCTCGATACAATA
>WQSX01000084.1 GCA_009787625.1 Oscillospiraceae bacterium | reverse complement strand
CCCGCAGATAATGGGCAATTTGTTCCGCTTTTTTTCGAGCCATCGGGATCTACACCGCTGTTCTCGAAAAAAAGACTCCACAAACTGCCCATCATCTGCTAAACTTATGCAGATTTGTAAATTTACACTTTTATATTTTTCAATTTATGATTAGGAGGATGTGAGCTTTATGCCACGGGAATATCCATTAGAGAGGACGCGCAATATTGGCATTATGGCTCATATTGACGCAGGAAAAACAACAACAACCGAAAGAATACTGTTCTATACAGGACGTACTTATAAATTAGGTGAGGTCCATGAGGGTGCGGCAACTATGGACTGGAGACCGCAGGAACAAGAGCGAGGCATTACGATTACTTCTGCCGCTACTACTTGTTTTTGGAACGAACACCGCATAAATGTTATCGACACGCCGGGGCATGTTGACTTCACTATGGAAGTTGAGCGTTCACTCCGTGTGCTTGATGGCTCTGTTGCTGTCATGTGTGCTAAAGGTGGTGTTGAACCGCAATCGGAAACTGTTTGGCGTCAAGCTGACCACTATGGTGTTCCGAGAATTATCTATGTAAATAAAATGGACGTTGTCGGTGCTGATTTTCAAAATGTTGTGGGCATGGTTCATGACAGGCTTAAAGCCAACGCCGTGCCGATTCAGTTGCCGATTGGTTCAGAATCTGAATTCAAGGGCATTGTCGATCTCGTTGAGATGATTGCTGATGTCTATTATGACGATTTGGGCAAGGATATGCGTATTGAAGAAATCCCTGCCGATATGATTGAAATTGCAAATGAGTATCGCTCAAAGCTCATTGAAGCTGTTTCTGATTATGACGAGGAAATAATGGAGGCGTTTATCGGTGAGGAAGAAATTCCTGTCGAGAAACTGAGGGCGGCTATCAGAAAAGCTACGCTTGCGCTTGAAATTATCCCCGTTGTCTGCGGTACTTCATATAGAAATAAGGGCATTCAGAAGCTTTTAGATGCGATTGTTGACTACTTGCCTTCTCCTGTTGATGTTCCCGATATTATCGGTACACACGCTCACACAGGTGAAGAGGATAGCAGACCACCTTCTGACGAGGCTCCTTTTGCGGCACTTGCTTTTAAAATTGAAACTGACCCGCATGTCGGTAAGCTCGCTTACTTCAGAGTTTATTCAGGTTCAATTACTGCCGGGTCTATGGTCTACAATCCCACAACAGGGCGCAAGGAGAGACTTGGGCGCATTCTTCAAATGCACTCAAATCACCGTGAAGATATTGAGAGAGTGTATGCAGGTGACATTGCCGCCGCTGTTGGGCTTAAAGGCACTACAACAGGGGATACGCTCTGCGATGAGAAAAAGCAAATTATCCTTGAGTCAATGGAATTCCCTGAGCCTGTTATCCAGATTGCCATTGAGCCTAAAACCAAGGCAGGTCAGGAAAAAATGGGTACGGCGCTTGCAAAACTCACCGAAGAGGATCCTACTTTCAGAACTTATACAGACGAAGAAACAGGTCAAACAATTATCGCAGGTATGGGTGAACTTCACCTTGAAATCATAGTTGACAGGCTTTTACGTGAATTTAAGGTCGAGGCGAATATCGGTAAGCCGCAAGTTTCCTATAAAGAAACTATTACAGGCCCTGCAAGCGTTGATGTACGTTACTCAAGGCAAAGTGGTGGTAAAGGGCAATTTGCGCATGTTAAGCTTAACGTTGAGCCTAACGAATCCGGCGCAGGCTACGAGTTTACAGACACTATCAAAGGCGGTGTTATACCGAAAGAGTATATCCCCGCAGTTGACAAAGGTATTCAAGGTGCGATGGCCGCAGGTACTCTTGCGGGTTATCAGGTTGTCGATGTAAAGGTCAACTTGTTTGACGGCTCTTTCCACGAGGTTGACTCTTCTGAGCTTGCGTTTACAATTGCAGGTAGCATGGCGTTTAAAGAGGCTATGCAAAAAGCGAGCCCTGTTTTGCTTGAGCCTATAATGAAAGTTATAGTAACTGTTCCTGAGGATTATATGGGCGATGTCATGGGTGACATAAACTCTCGCCGTGGGCAGATTACAGGCATGGATACTAAAAACGGTGCGGCACAAATCGACTCACTCGTTCCTCTCTCAGAGATGTTCGGATATGCGACAAATCTGCGCTCACACACGCAGGGCAGAGGTAACTTCACAATGGAGCCGAGCCATTATATTGAGCTTCCAAAGTCAATTCAAGAGGAAGTCATCGGTGGTAAGCGTCGGTAGATAGACTAGATTAAACCTAATTTATTTCAAAACAAAAAGCCCAACAAGCAGGGGAGCGATAGTTCCCGCTTTGTTTGGGCTTTTGATGTTTTTTAGAGCGCTCTACTCAACCCACAGCCAGAGATTAACATTAACCCAAGTCTGCCAGATTAAAGACTCATTAAACACATTTTGCCCTCTGAAATTATCAAACTGGCTCATAAACGACCATACAGGGATAACAATAGCTTTTTGATTTCTGTCATATGTATAATTTACATAGAGCGTATTTCCTTCAAAGCGTATGTCAAACTGAGGATTCATTAAGTGGCTGATTAAGCCACCACTTTGAATTACTTGTATCGGATAGTGATATTGAGCAAATAGTGTATTGCCATCAATATCGCGTAATTCGTCACCGCCTAAAACAACCAAATGTCCAAATGGAAAGGTCTGCTCAGTACCATCGGCAAAATGAAATGTAGTTTGACCGTGACCTTGATGATGGGAAAAAGTACTAATAAACTCAATCTCAGGATTTAAGCCATCAATAAATGTGGCACTTCCACTTGCTACAACATTTATATCACTTCCCGGCGGCACGTCTGAGAGGTCAATTTCTAAGACATTTGTATGCTCGTCCCACAACACATCCCACGCAGAGGGTTCTTCGGATATTTCAACAGAATGCGCAACCGGTTGTACGTTCATCCCAACTAAACTTATGATTATATAAGTGGCAAATATCATGGTGGCACAAAGCCCGCCGACTACTTTGCTGTTGAGCTTAAAACTATGCGACTTATAATACACTGTATACCGGTTGACTAAAAAAGCCGTTATGAATAGGACTGCCCAAGTGCCGATGCCCTTTAAGATAAATAACCATATGTTAGGCTCGTCAAGGAGAAAACCCAATAACCGAAGCAGTAGATGTGATGGTTCTGTGATACTCACGAGTAAAACAATGGTAAGCACTGTAAAAAATACAATTGCATATAATCTGAATTTTCGAATTAGGGCAGATATTAATGTGATAGTACCTGCAATGAGAGCGACGTAAATTATTGCAACCACAAGACCACTGAGTACAAAAGCAATGCTAAAATCAAAAACTAAATGCACATTATCACGCCCATGTGCAATCACTGCCATAACGCCGTACTGGATTAGATAAATGAACATTACAGCCAGTGGTATCAGAATAGCCATGCTGTATATATAAATTTGATTAGCGAGAAATCGGCTGTTATTTGTCTGTGGGTAAACGGCGTAATCCTTATTGTAAGACCGATATATAAAATTTAAAACAGTCACTCCAAAACTAATTCCGAGTACAGGTATGAAGAAATTATCGAAAATTGTACTATGGGCAATGTGCTCCTCATATGATGACAGAGCTACCACTATTGCCGGAATCAGCCCTGCCAGCAATATGATTAAAAGAACTATACCAAGGCCGATGAGACTCAGCTTATTGTTTTTTATCTGCACTCTTGCAAGTGTTACTGCATTACTCAGCTCATTTTTTGCCATAAACATTCCAGTTCACCTCCCTTATTTTCTCTGGTGAGATACACGCATAAATCTTCCGCTCTGACTGTGGAAACCGTGAGTCCGAGCTCGGTGGCTCTGCGCTTTACCTCTTCTGTTAGCTCTTCATAAATCACGGTTTCCGATGCCAGTCCCGTTTTTTTATAAATCACATTTTTATTATCTGCAAAAGAGTTGACTGCGGACTCTTCACCCTCAATGCGGTATGCTCGTTGCCGAAGCTCGTCTATATCCTCATATAAAACCAGCTTGCCATCGTCAATTAAAATGATTTCGGAGAGGATTCCCTCAATTTCAGAGAGCAGATGGCTCGAAACAATGATAGTTCGAGGGTTTTCTGAAAACTCCCGCAAAAGCACTTCATAAGCCGCCTTGCGCACGGTGACATCCATTCCGAGCACAGGTTCATCAAACATAGTCAGCCTTGCTCTGCAAGAGAGCCCGCAAATGAAGTTAAAAATGCTTGCCATGCCCTGTGATAAATTTTTGAATTTTAAGTTGGGGCTGAGTGCGAAATAATCGAGCAATTTCAAGGCAAAGCCTTTATCAAAATGCGGAAATAGTGCCGCATAGTTTTCAAAGATGGTTTCAAGCTTGAGTGTCTTGGGGTAGGGCATGTTGTGATATGTGTAAACAACTTTTTTTAGTACACTCAAATTATCCATCGGTTTTTCGCCGAACACGTGAAGCTCGCCGTCATTTACATCGAGCTGTCCTGCAATCATTTTCATGAGTGTGGTCTTACCCGCACCATTTCTGCCAATCAAGCCGATTATCGAATCGCCCGAAATGCCCAGGGTTAGATTGTCAACAGCAGTCTGTTTTCCGAATGTTTTTGTAAGTTTTGCGGTGTTAATAATCATATCATTCATCTAAATCACCTTCCTTATTTTTTCCGGTATTAAAAAGTTCTGAGACTTTTTTTATCACGATGTCTTCAGAGAGATTTACCTTAACCGCTGCGTTTACAAGGCTTTCAGCAAGCTTATAAATCTCCGTATCTCGCCGCTCGTCGAGCAACCTATCTTTAGCACCAAGCGCAACGGTCATGGAGAGTCCTCGCTGTTTTTGTAAAATGCCTTTTGAAACAAGCTGATTTATTCCCTTAGCCGCAGTTGCGGGGTTGATCTTAAGCTCTTTGGACAAAGTGAGCTGAGAGTAAACAGCATCACCTTCGAGCAGCTTTCCGACGATAATATCATCCTCAATAGCTTCGGCAACTTGAATATATATGGGCTTTAAGTTATTAAAATCAATACGCAATCAATCTCACCTCAGTCATAAAGTAATCTGCTATACTACGTTACTTGTGTAATGTAGTATAGCAAGAGTTGATGTGGTTGTCAAGGGGAATTTATTATTTTTAGTAAGCGTCAAATATGGGCGTACCTTGTGAAAGCGATCCACTTGTGCCAAAATAAAGGGGGTGTGAGATAATGTACAAAAATATAAGAAGCAGAACATGCT
>WQSX01000083.1 GCA_009787625.1 Oscillospiraceae bacterium | reverse complement strand
CTTTTTCTCGGCCGCTCTTGACTATACCCTATTTGTACTTCCTTGTATAGACGCTTCTTCTTTTTACGCTTACGAATATTTAAGAATAATAATACCGGTATAACCATTAATGTAGAGGCTGCCATGATAGCTCCCCAGTCTGTATGATTCTCTTGTACAAAATTATGCAATCCAATGGGAATAGTTCTGTAACCATCAGTTCTTATGAGTAGCAAGGCTATAAGAAATTCGTTCCAAGCATGGTTAAACGCCAGAATCATAACAGATGCAATTCCCGGTTTTGCTATCGGTAACACAAGTTTTGTGATGACCTGAAAGCGATTGCAGCCATCAATCCTCCCCGCTTCTTCAATATCATTTGGTATACCCTCTATAAAACTTTGCATCATCATCAAGCTCATAGGAAGTGTGAATGCGGGATATGCAATGAGAAGGGTGTACCATGTATTCATAATTCCAAGCTGCACAAAATTGAGAAACAAGGGTATAATCATTTGAATTGTCGGAAACATCTGTATCATTAAAATGAACAAGACAAAAAATCTTATGCCCGGCACTTTGCGCTTGAAACGTGCCATAGCATACCCGCCCAAAAGAGCTAAAACAAGTGAAACAGCTGATGTAATCAGAGCAACATAAAAACTGTTGCCAAAGTATCTAATAATCCTTGCATCACTTAAAACTCTTCTATAAAACTCAATACTTGGTTCCGGTGGGAATATGCCTCTTGTCGCCCATATTGTTTCATCTGTACGAAATGATATTCCAAGCATCGATATAAGAGGCAGCATCGATAGTCCGAGCATTATAGTCAGAAGTATATACGGGGCTACTGAGAGGACTTTTCGTGATATTTTATATGAATTACTTGTCATATGTTAGTCATCCTTTCCGCGTATTATCCGCATATAAATGACTGTCACGAACAGCATGAATACAAGCATCGTTGTTGCCATTGTAGCGGCATACCCCACATTCATGCGAGAAAACGATGTGAAATACGCATGTATGGAAACTACATTAGTGGCACGAGCGGGACCGCCTGATGTAAGCAAGAAGATATGATCGAATGAGTTAAATGTCCAAATAAATACGAGTGTAGTACACATGGCTGTGACTCCTTTTAACTGTGGCCACACCACATACCGGAAAACTTGCACTGCATTTGCACCATCTATCCTCGCAGCTTCCTTTATTTCTTCGCTGACGTTCTGAAGGCCTGCCAGAAGTACAAGTGCCATAAAGGGGTAATTTCCCCACGCATTTGTGACAATTACCGAAATTCTCGCCCAGTATGCCGTAGCGAGAAATGGTATAGGCTCTGAAGTTATGCCCAATGTTTGGAGCATAACGTTAATTATACCCACTTGGTCATTTAGAGAAAAACGCCATACATAGGCCGCAACAACACCGGGAATAATCCACGGTATCATAAGCAAGCTACGAAACACGCCACGACCGTATTTCATATGCATATTCATTAAAAGTGCTACTATCAGCCCTGTGAAGTAGGCAATAATCACTGTGCTGAACGTGTAAATTACCGTAAACCACATTGCGTCCCAATATACCGTATCAGTCAAAAGGGCTCTGAAGTTATCTAAACCGACAAAATTGTATGGTACATGCGCTCCCAATTGCCTGTTGGTAAAACTGAGTCCTACACCTTGAACTAAAGGCCATAAACGAATCGCAATCATGACAAAAGCTGCAGGTAACAGCAACATCCACGCGAAAAACCAGTTGCTCTGCACAATCTTTCTCACTTCTGTGTACCCCCTCTCTTAAAGGAAAATCACTTGACTTTTCTTAATGCGAAGGGGCTATGGTATTAAAACCATTACCATAGCCCCCAAGTTTATATTGCGAGGAAAAATCATTTTTTTTGCTATCTGAAGCTTGCAACTAGTTCTTCTGCTTCAATTTGGAATTGTTGTAATAGCTCAAGTGCCGGAGTATTTGTTGTTAAAATCTCTTGAGAGAGTCTCATCCACCAACGCTCACTATCTATAACATTTTGTGTGAGCCAACAATCAATGGAAGCTGCCGGGAAAACTAAAGTATGGGTTTCAGGCATTCTTCCGGCTGCCATGTAATCTCTGAGGAAAAGGTCTCCTGTGCCGTCAAGCAGCCTGGGGTCTGTATTCCAATCCGAACGCGGCAATGCGCCTCCAACACCTATTTCAGGATCGGTTCTCAGATAGAAGAAGTTTCTCGCCCACCATCCCAGTGCTTGCATTGTTTCTAAAGGATGATCTGTCTGGCTGTATGCCATATATGCATTCATTGATGCTATTCCGGCATTTCTTCCATTAGCTGACGGTCCTGCCGGCATTGTGGGAAGCAGCATAAACTGCCCATAATGAGTGGCAGAAATTGCTGAACCTGTACCGCCGGAGGATATAATTGCCATAGCTGCACTATCAGTGGTCGCCATTCGGATAACATCGGAATTGTTGTAAGCGCTCATGCCTGAAGGAAGTACACCTGCGTCATTGAGTCTGCGGATAAACTCTACAATCTCAACGTTTGCCGGATTTACCCAATCAGGGCTCGTACCGTCAGCACTCCAAATACCGGTGCCATTCATGCCAAACCATGTGAAAAACAGGACATTACCGTCGGCACCTTCTGATGGGAATACAAGCCCGTAAACTCCGGCATCCGGGTCTGTGAAGTATACTGCCGCATTGTAGATGTCTTCCCATGTTTGAGGCGTAGGTATACCCGCCTCTTCAAACCAGTCTGCACGGTATATCATGAAACGCGGATCCATACCTATCGGAATTCCGACTTGAGAATCTCCTACACGAAAATACTCAAGCTGCCCTTGATCGTAGTATTGCAGTATGCCTAGCTCATCAAAATATTCAAGTAACCATGATATATCCAAAATCTCTCCCATGGCGTAAAATTGGAAACTTTGGTAGCCTCCGCCATTACTGAAATCAGGACCTATTCCGGCTGTAATCGCAGTGACAAATGTTGCGTGGCGATCCGCCCAAGGAATGCTTTGATAGTCAATGGTTATATGGGGGTAGTCATGCCTAATTAGTTCTGCGTGCAGCGAAGCCGCTGCGGGATAGAGTTCATTTCCGCTCATCATATCCCAAAACACAACTGTGACGTTTTCTTGGTCAGACTCAGCGGGCTGGTCAGGCTCGTCAGGTTGATCCGGTGCCGTAGCAGCAGCTCCGGTATCAGGTGCCGGGGCGGGCGCAGTCGGCGGGGCATCATGCCCTCCGCAGGCAACAAGGACAATCAGTAGCAGGGACACAGTGATGATACATAGCAGTTTCTTCGTGTTTTTCATTTTTTGCTCCTTTCGATTTTGTAATTTTCTCTTGCAGTGGAAACCTTAACTTGTGACTTGCTTGCAAGTTTCTATAATTTCGGACAACAATCGGCATCACCCCAAAACAGTCCGCTTATAGATAGTTGGTGCAAAGTATAAGAAAGTGAAACTAACAAAGTTAGGAAAGTTCGCATCAATAACGATAACATTAATCAAAATAATACGAAAAACTGCGAAAAAAAGAGCATGGGCGAGAATATTGAACAAATTTAAGAGAGGATACACCAAAAATAAGTTTAATTAAAATATTTAACTTATCTTCATGTCACCAGACTTCACTATAGCCCCAAAGTCAGTTTTTAAGCATTTTCTTAAAGCAATTTTGTACAAAATTCACATAGTTTTTCACACAGTCTACCACAACACCTTCTATTTGGCAATACTTTTTAATAAATTAATTAAATTTTTTATTTAATTAACAAAACAAGGAGTTGCAGCAACCTTTAGCTTCTGCTGCAACTCCTTGTGACGCTCGTTTGTATTCCATTATATTATATCTCTGTATATAGCTCCTTTTTCAAAAAAATCAATAAAAACAATCGCTGCACAACCTAAATTATCAAGCTGCATATTGCGGCTACTCTTTAATACTTTCGCAGACAATTTGTTGTGGCTCAGCTCTGACAGTTTTTCGATGAGAGTATGCATAAGTCGCTCACTTTCAAAAGGAAACCCATATAACATGACTTTCTCCGGATTGACAAGCCCTATTGCATTCACAAGCATCAATGCGAAAAAATCTAAAGCTCCGTCTAAGACCTTTGTAACGAGCTCTTCATCATTATTGTAGCAATGCATTATATCGTCGTATGTAATATTATCTGCATCACCTTTTGTGATTTCATATAGTATTGGTGTGCGCGCACGCGAATAGTGTAACCTTACAGTATTCTTAATAACATCAAATCCTGCAACTGTTTCCAGGCAACCGCGTTTCCCACAGCGGCATATAGAGCCTAACGGTTCAACAATAAAATGTCCAAGCTCCATAGCAGAATAGCTGTAACCTCGATACAATTCACCTCCCAGCAAAAAACCTCCACCAACAAGTGGTCCATACTTTGCAAAAAGCATACTATGAGAGTCTCTGTTTGGTCTAAACAGCATTTCCGCACCGGCAATACATCGTATATCGTTATCAATAAGTACGTTCAAGCCATTTAAACATTTATGCGCTATTTCACGTACCGGAAGATTATCTTCCCAAAGTCCAAAAGATGTGACACTGATGCCCTTTTCATTATCGCAAATACCCTTTATTCCAAACCCTGCCCCAATCACGCATTTTTTGCGTTCTTCCGGCAGCGTGTCTATGTACTCAATCATCTCAGCACAAACGGCACGAACTATATCACTGCCGGACATCAAAGAGTCGTAGTACAATAATTTTTCAAAATGGACATTTCCCGCCAAATCAATACAGCTTATACATATATCACGCGCAGGGATATATGCACTCATCACCAAAAACTTCGTAAGGTCGATATCAAGTACAATTTCACGCCTTCCCAACCGTGTATCTTCTACCGTACCCCTTTCAATCAAAACACCTTCTTCCAACATGTCTTTCACAATATGAGAAACGGCGGCCGGAGTCAGATTTAAACGTGTGGCAATTTCTTTACGAGAAAGCTTTGCCTCCGCATTATAATACAGTAATTTTAATAAAGCTGCCCTGTTAAATATACGCAAGTCAGCTAAGCTTTTTCCAACCATAAATATCATCCTAAAACAAAGAATATCACAAGCATACTATCACAAATCTGCAATTAGTGTCAACTTTCCCATTTATTTTGAGATTCCCCAAAAAATAAAACGAAGTACGGGCAAGCCATTTTCAAAAAGAACCCAACATACAGCAAACATGTATGTCTGAGCCTTGATTACAATAAATGGCTTTGTATTCGCGGCTCTGCCCACATTGACAACTGCGGGTCTCTAAGTCTTT
>WQSX01000082.1 GCA_009787625.1 Oscillospiraceae bacterium | reverse complement strand
AAAATACTTTTCCCTCTATTAACTACTCTGGTTTTTTACGCCCAAAAAACAACTTTTTCAGAATCATTTACAAACAATTCACAGGTTGCGATATTCTCCCTCTAACACTAATACGATAAAAAACGCAAAACTGCCAAAATTTGTGGAAAGAAAATATTTGTCCCCTCTATAACTACACTGCTTTTTTGAGCCAAAAAACCAACTTTCCCAAAATCATTTACAATAAATTCACAGACCGCAATATTCTCATAAAAAGACACGCAAAAATAGCTGATGCCCGTTTCAAAAACATCAGCTCATCACAGCACCCGAGTTGTCAAGGTGCAAAGTCAAAATTTGCGCTCACCAAGAAATCGCTTTTGCATACGCAAACATAAGCAAATTTTGCGTACCTTGACATCGGCATTGCCAGTATACTATTGCGAAGCGGTTAAGGCACACTTGTCCTTAATCGCTTGGTGACTGCTTACTGGTTGAGATAGTGTTAATGCTAACCTGACTTTGCTTTAAATAGCTCGCGGACATTGATAGCAATCAATATATAGCTCACTTGGAATGTCTGCCAGTGGCGGATATAATTTAGTTGAAATAGGCGAAAATAAGATGTATAATACTTTTGCTATCGCTTTAAAGTTCAACTTTAAAAATAAGAATTTTCTTTAGAAAAAAATTCTAAAAAAATATTGCATCACTTCAAAGCTTTAAAGGATAGCAGAGAACAATCTTTCAGTGAAAATTAGTAATACATTTGTTCAATAACATAAAGCAACAGGTTGATAAATGCTTAACGTGACCTATGGGTGCAGTTTAAATATTTGAGTAAAGTGACATGAATGTATGAATATTCTCTTTTGGAATACGTCTAATAATGCAAATAAAGACCTTCTTGATGAATGCTTGGTTGAAATAATACAGGAAAAAAACTGTGATATTATTGTTCTTGCGGAGTATAATGGTGACGTACAGCAGTTTTGTCATTCACTTAACTTAGCGCTATCAGAAGAATATAAACCCATCCCAAATAATGCAGGATGCGATAAAATCAAAGGGATAATAAAAAATAAATACAAAATTGACATCTTGTTTGAAGCTCACAGGTATCAAATATCAATTATCAAAACAGCATCATTTAAATTAATCGTTGCCATGATTCACAATTACAGTAAACTTCATTCAAGCGATGAAGTGCAAAAAGAATTATTAAAGACATTTCATCAAGATATTTGTGCGCAAGAGGAAAAGCATAAAACTAGGAACTCTTTTATAGTTGGAGATTTTAACGCTAACCCTTTTGAAGTTTCATGCATCTCTGCTAATTCACTACACGCCATACCTTTTTCAGATGAAGTAAAAAAAGACGAGAGAGTTGTTCGAGGCACTGCTTATCAGAAATTCTATAATCCAACATGGAAATTTTTTGGCTTGCGCGACGCACCATATTCTACTTACTATTATAACAAAAGTGATATGATTAATTATTATTGGAATGTATATGATCAAGTAGTAATAAGACCACAGCTAATAGATGCTTTTGACGATGATTCATTATCTATTGTTACTGAAACAAAAAGCCATTGTTTATTAAAAATGAAAAAACCAGACAGAGAGAATTACAGCGACCATTTGCCATTATTCTGCACATTGAAGGAGGAAGTAATAAAATGAAAAATCTGTGGAACAGTAAGTTTGAATGGTTGGAAATTGAGACTCCAAAAGACATTCTTAATCATCAATGCTCGGAGTTAGGCAAACTAACAAAAGAGAGAGTCATTGCAAAAATTACAGAATATGATGGTCATATTCTATCCTACTACAAGAAAAACCCTTTCAATATAGTATCGAAAATGCTTGAAGAAGAATATGTTGATATACAGGACGAGTTGGGGGCGAGTGCTGAGAGTAACTTTACTTTCGAATTTTTTATTACATCTGCAAGTACACCCAATTATAAATATCGTATTATGTTTTTTCAGTATGGAATTGATTTTTATCCAGTTACAATTGTTCTAGACGAAGCTATTGCCGAGGAGTTGAAAATAGAGCAAAACACAATTTGCAGTTCTCAGGATGAGTTTGAGGATATTTTGAAGAAAATTCTAAATTCAAAAAAAATGGAAAAGGTAATCCGTGCATTAATGACGATTGTTGAAAAGGAAGGAATCTCTTTTTAAACACGCAAGGCAACCAACAGGAGCACTCTTGCCGTACTTAG
Source organism: Oscillospiraceae bacterium (assembly GCA_009787625.1). Taxonomy (GTDB): domain Bacteria; phylum Bacillota; class Clostridia; order Oscillospirales; family Oscillospiraceae; genus WRMH01. The sequence continues at coordinate 3,162 of WQSX01000082.1, read as the reverse complement.
CGACCATGCGGTGATTAAGCTGTATGGGTTGTCAAGGAGAAGTATGAGGCAGCTTGTGTTGCGGCTTTGATGGAGCGGTATCGGGAGCTTACGGAGGCGGAATAACGTAATGAGTAATCATGAAATGCGAGATTGTTTTATATGTTGTGAAAGTGTATCGTCATATAAACACGGCAGAAGTTCAGCAACTGAATATGAATGTAACCATTGTGGAGAATATTATTTGAGCGATTCGCTAATAAGCGAAGCTTCATGGATACGACCATATATGTACTATATTCTACAACACGAGGGTCGTGAAAAAAGTCGTACTTTACAGTTAGTTTACCAAGCGATAAAGATGAATATGGACCTGATACCAATTTTTTCGCCATAGAGGCATTAGAAAATATACGTCCAAAGAATCTAAGCGAGAAAGTGAATATGATAATGTTGAATTTGGGGTTAGATATTAGAAATTGGGGAAATAGCTATAACATCAACAATTATTCACCTGACGAAGAGTTTAAAAAAGCTACGATGCATATGTGGCTGTTGCTAGTATGTTCAACATCATATGACGGCAAAGGTGTTTTTGCAGAAGTGCACTCTGAAATACTTGAAGCATTTAATATACTGTACGAACTTGGCTATCTGAAGAAAACAAATGATAGCTCCTATACATTTTCTGCGGAGGGGTGGAAACACTTAGGAAGTTTGCAATCAACAAAGTATGATATGGCGCATGTTTTCATCGCCATGTGGTTTTCCCCCGATATGGAAAGTGCAAGAGAAACTATTAGAAAAGCCGTTGACGATTGTGGTTATAATCCTATCATAATTGATGAAAAGAACATGACAGGCAAATTGTCCCTGAAATTATCTTTGAAATAAAGAGAAGCAGGTTTCTCATAGCTGACTTGACTGGGCACAGAAATGGAGTTTATTACGAAGCAGGATATGCTCACGGACTTGAAAAAGAAGTCATTTTAACTTGTAGAGAGGGCGATTTTGACGATCAACATTTTGACGTTGCACAAATAGCTACTATTAGGTGGAAAGATGACGATGATTTATATAAAAAGCTTGTAAAAAGAATTGAAGCAACTGTTGGAAAGCGTCCAAAACTATCGAGGTAACCAATGAGCGATAAGAAAGAAAATACAATAATCAGTACAGATGCCGACAGCGATGAATTCACCCTGTTTAACAGAGTCTCATCGCTCATAGAGCAAAGCCGCCGAGCCATTTATAGCCATGCCGCGAGTTCTACTATGTTTTTGTTTTGGAATATAGGAAAATGCATCAATGAAAATATCCTAGAAAACAGACGGGCAGATTACGGAAAAAAGATTGTGTCGATGCTGTCGACACAATTGACAGAAAAATATGGACGTAGTTTTGCACTCCGAAATCTGCGTCGAATGATGCAGTTTGCGGAGCAATTTCCTGATTTTGAAATTGTGTCGACGGCATCGACACAATTGAGTTGGTCGCACTTCATAGAAATACTTCCGCTAAAAACTCATGAGGCAAAATTATTTTACTTGAACGAAGCTTCCAGTGGACTTATCAGCGTAATGCAATTGCGTGAAATGATTTCCCGCAAAGCCTATGAGCGCAAAGAAATAGCTAACACGCAAATTTCACCAAGTTCACAAATTCCGCAAGGTATATTCAAAGACCCATATCTCTTTGACATTCTCGGGATTAAAGATGAGTATCTCGAAGCGGATTTAGAAAATACGATACTCATGGAAATCGAAAAGTTCTTCATGGAGTTTGGCAAAGGATTTTCTTTTGTAGAACGTCAGAAAAGAATGATTCTTGACGGGCATGATAGATACTTAGATTTATTGTTTTATAATAGAGATTTAAAGCGTTTGGTTGCCGTTGAGCTGAAAATTGGTCGCTTTCGTGCCGAACATAAGGGGCAAATGCAATTATATCTGGCGTGGCTTGACATGCACGAGCGTAAAGAGTGGGAAGAATCTCCCATAGGTTTGATTCTTTGCTCTGAGAGCGGCAGAGATGAGCTTGAACTACTAAAATTAGACCGTGATGGCATCTTAGTTGCAGAATATTGGACAGCGTTACCGCCAAAAGAAGAATTTGAGCAAAAAATTAAAACTATACTTAGTGAAACTCGTGAGCGTATGGAGCAACGCAAACTTCAAAGTTCAAATTCATAGGAACGCTTTTTATTTCTCTCTGAATATATTTTGCTGTTTCGGTGTAAGTTCCTAATATCTTATCGAAATGTTGTATAAATTTTCCAGGGTACTTGCATAAAAAAGTATTGCAAGATATAATTGCAAGAAATGCTGTATGAAAGGCTGTGTTTTATGACTGAGCAACAAGCACTAAAAAAACTCGGAGCTACCGATTGGCGTTCACTAAAAAAGAGACAAATAATGACTTTTCTATTTGAAACGGCACCTCGTATTAGCGATGAAGTTCGCTTGAAGATTCTTGACACTGCGCCTGATATTCTTAAAACTGTAAGCGATATGGTAAAAGGGTATAAGAAGGTAGCAAAAAAGCTGTTTGATCAAAACCACGAATTAGCAAAAGCCTATTTCACAATATGCCACGACCTTGCAGTTGCTCATGAAAAATTAATGTCTAGTGAAAATGCCAATTATGAAGAAAGAAAATTTTGGTCAGACCGCGTGTTTGCATTACTTCGAGAAATGCGTGAATTTGACAAAAATAATAAAAAGCACACACGACATGTCCTCGCTGCGGTTGGTGTTGCAGGAATTGCAGTTGTAGGAACAGTATTTGCAGTAATTACAGGCGGAAAATTTAAATTCACACCAAAGTTGTAACTGGTTTTTCCTGTGACCTTGTAAAAGCCTTTTTTATTGCCCGTGACTAACGCACCGTCTCTTCTTTATTGGTTTTATCTTTTTCTACAGTCAGTCCTATCGGGGGTATAACCTCATCCATAATCCTCTCAACACCACGGTGCAACTTTTCCATGCTCCGCACATCATCTTTGAGCGAAAAATATTTATCACAAAGCCCAAGCCGTTCAGACATCAATTTCTCGCGTTCGGCTTTCCAAGCCTTAGCAGGGATGGAAGTCCGACCATTCAGCACGCCTGTGAGATATTTATGCGCCGTATCGTGTGCTGTAATTGAAGCGGAGTTTTTAACTTTAAACGCTTCACGCTTGTT
>WQSX01000081.1 GCA_009787625.1 Oscillospiraceae bacterium | reverse complement strand
CCCGAAATCGGCTGGCAATCCCTAAAAAGCGCACTCTCGCAAACAGAGCTTAAAGCCCTATCCATAGCACTGCAAGACAGTGAAAACGTAAAATCATTTGCCGATGAAAACGGCATAATGCTCGAAGTCCTCGCAGACGGCATAAACGAAAAAGCCACCGACCACATAGGCGATGGCATTTTAGAAGTAACCGACGGTGTGCTTGTGTATGAAGAGTATATCGGAGAGGTTGAGAAGATGGTTTTAGATTATTCGTGCGAATAAGTAGTAAAATTTAGATTTATTCGCACGAATAAATTGACATATCGGCACATTTCCCGTATAATACTGATTAACTTTTGGTCATGCGATATGGAGGGTGCCTTGTGGAAAGAAAAATAATAACTAAACTGACTGCTTGGAAAGAGAAAAAGACAGGGCGCATGCCGCTGTTGCTTTACGGAGCAAGGCAAGTAGGTAAGACTTATATTATCACGCAGTTTGGCAGAGAATATTATAAAAATATGGTATATATCAATTTTGAAAAATCACTGGAAGTTCACGATTTTTTCAGTGGAGATTTAGTGACTGAAAAAATTGTCGGNCTNCTTGAAAGTTGGAGCAATACCTCCATTTTACNTGAGGAAACTTTAATTTTTTTCGATGAGATTCAAAGCTGTGAAAGAGCGTTGACTGCNCTGAAATACTTTGCGGAAGATGCGCCTGAGTATCACATTATTGCGGCAGGTTCGCTGCTTGGTGTNGCCATAAACAGAGAGCGNTTTTCATTTCCTGTTGGCAAAGTTTTTCTTGAAACTCTCTACCCCATGGATTTTGAAGAATTCTTGATGGCGAGCGGCGAAAAAGTATTGCTTGACAGGATATATGAGTGCTTCAATAAATTTATACCACTGTCAGAAGTTTGGCATAATAAGGCTATGCAGCTTTATCGAATGTATATTTTAACAGGCGGTATGCCTGCTATTATAAAGCACTTTATAGAAAACGGAAATTCAACGGTCGGAGCATCGCAGTTGCAAGAATTGATTATGAGTTCGTACATAAAGGACATGTCTAAATACGCAAACAAGACAGATGCGGTAAAAATAATTGCATGNTATGAGTCGATACCTGCGCAGCTTGCAAAGGACAATAAAAAGTTTCAGTATAAAGTTGTGAGAAAAGGCGGGAGTGCAAGTATGTTTGGTGATGCGNTGGAATGGCTGATTTCTTCGGGTGTTGTCATCAAATGCCAAAAAACCGAGGCTTTAAATCCACCATCGGTTTACGCTGACCCAAGCAGCTTTAAGATTTATATGGGCGATGTAGGTTTGCTTGCATACAGCAATGGTTTGACAATGGAAAATCTGCCGCTCGGCGACAGGCTTTTTGTTGGTGGTTTAGCTGAAAACTATGTTGCTTGTCAGCTAAAATCAAATGGGCATAAATTGTTTTACTGGGAATCTGAAAATAAAGCTGAGATTGATTTCGTTTTGCAGATGGAAGGGTTAAGCATTCCTGTAGAGGTTAAGGCAAATCTCCACACAAAGTCTAAGAGCCTTGATGTTTTTCGTCAAAAATTCAATCCGAAGTTTAGCATAAGGGTTTCCGGCAAAAATTTTGGCTTTGAAAACAATATAAAATCCGTTCCACTCTATGCGGCGTACCTGATTAAATCCGTTTAAATGGCAAAACGTGTAAGTTCCGACTCAACCTACAATTTCAAACAAGCGTCAATAGCAAGCTTCAAAACAGCTTCTCTTATATCTGTTCTGCTATGCCATTGCCGAGCGTCCCATTCCTCACCCGCGAGGCTGTCTCCTGCATAAAGTATTTGCCCGAACTCAACGTCAAGATACTGCCTTTTATGTGATGGGTAAGTATATCATACTGGGTTTGTGTTGCATAGCGTAATGTTTTAGGGCAATGTTTTAGGGCAACACTGTAATTGCACTAAGGTTTCCGTTGTGTTATCATGGATTTATTAGCGCAAGAAGGAGCAGTAAGGTTATGAAGTTTGTTTTTGCTATTTGTCTTTTTTTGTCGGCATTTATGCTGGCGGGTTGTGATGGGAATGGAAATGTAGCCGTAGAGCATATGACAATAACGGCATCGGAAGCGAAGCTCATGATGACAGATGATGTTGTTATTTTGGACGTTCGTAATCAAGATGAGTTCGAGCAAGGTCACATTCCAAACGCAATCCTGCTCCCTGCGGGCGAGCTGAGGGAAAATGCAGAGCGCATATTGCCTGATAAAAATCAAGTTATACTGGTATATTGCCGATCGGGAGTCAGAAGTGCAGCCGCGGCGCAAGAGTTGGCTCTTTTTGGCTATACCAGAGTTTATGATTTCGGCGGTATCATCGACTGGCACGGCGAAGTTGTTGTTGATTAGTGTGTCGATTCCGCAATCAGCCTCCGATAACCTGCACGTAGAATTTCCGATTTCTCGGCGGGTCGAATTCGCAAAAATATACGCTTTGCCATGTTCCCAGAATCGGCTTGCCGTCTGCTATGATTATTGTTTCGCTTGAACCCACAGTTGATGCTTTCATGTGCGCTGTGCTATTACCCTCAAAGTGGCGAAATTCTGAGCGGTCGGGGTATGCTTTTGCCAAACCTAGCAACAAATCACGTACTACATCGGGGTCGGCGTTTTCGTTGATTGTTATTCCCGCTGTTGTATGCGGGCAAAAAACTACGGCAATGCCGTCTTTTACTCCACTGGCGGAAATAGCTTGCTTGACCTCATTTGTAATGTTGTAAAAATCCTCCTGCGGGGTTGGTAAACTGAATTCTTGCATAACTTGACTTCTCCTTAAAATGAATTTGTGTATGTATTGGGTGCATCGCTCGCATTTGGGCAACCGAGGACGGTCACCCCTACTTGTTGTTTCAGCTAAAACAATGACAGCTGCCCTATTTTTGACTCAAATTTATGTATATACTTAAACGCATCGCTTTGGCGATATATGATGCCGTGTTTATGACATTCTTCGCGAAAAATGCTCATAAGCCTCGAATTTTTTGGACTGCGGCATTGGTAGCTGCCGCTGAATGTTTGGATATACTTCTGCTTCATATCAGGAAAATGTTCATCAAGCTTTTCATAGAAATAATCACGGCTTCCTTCACGCATGGTCGTGCCAAACCCAAAACATACAATAGCACGCACTTTCGCCCGAATGCAATAGTCAAGTAAACCGCGCAAGTTTTCCTCGGAGTCATTTATAAACGGCAAAATAGGATCCAGCCACACTACCGTCGGGATTTCGGCTTTTCTCATTGTTTCAAGAACGGTAAACCTTTCAGCAGTTGTTGACACATTCGGCTCAAGAATCTTGCATAGTTCTTCATCAAAAGTAGTCAATGTCATCTGCACAACGCACTTAGCTTTGACGTTGATTGTGTAGAGCAGGTCAATATCACGCATAATTCGGTCGGATTTCGTCAGTATCGCAAGCCCGAAGCCGTGTTTTTTGATTACTTCAAGGCAACTGCGGGTAATATTTAGTTTTTCTTCAAGGTGAATATACGGGTCGCACATTGCTCCTGTGGAAATCATGCATGGGTAGCGTTTTCTGAGTAGCTGTTTTTCTAAAATATTGGCCGCATCTCGCTTGATTTCAATATCCTCAAAGTCGTGCTTCATCTGATAGCAGGCACTACGGCTGTCACAATAAATACACCCATGGGTACAGCCACGGTAGATGTTCATACCGTTTTTAGGCGAGAGAATTGTTTTGTAATCAGCGTAGTGATATGTCATTTCAGATGTTTTCCTCTACCTTTATAAGCTCTGCGTCCGCGCTTTTTTCCATAAAGCGCACAATCTCGTCGAGCGAGCTTTGTGCGTGGGAGAAATCGCCAGACACGACTGCAACACCTATCGTCAGCGTTTGATGAATGTCTTGCGTATCCACCTCCGCAACCGAAGCATTGAAACGCTGACGTGTCTTATCGACAAGACTTCGGCAAACTTGCCGTTTATCTTTTAGCGAAGTTGCATGCGGAATATAAAAAGTCAATACTGCGGTTAATGTGTGCATAATTTTCCTCCGATGTTAAGCGTAAGGTAAAACAGCGGCATTTGTCAAGAGGGTAAATGGTGGTTTGGTAAAAATGGCTATTGCATATTGTACGTTGTTTTGCTATAATTAACGTACAAAAATATGTGGGGTGATGATTTTGAGAGCAACCACTTTACCAGATGTTAGACCTGTGTCTGATTTACGCCAAAACATGGCAGAAGTCATGGAATCCATAGACACGGAAAAACGTCCGGTGATTCTTACAAAGCACGGGCGCGGTAAATATATACTACTTAGCATAGAGGAATATAACAAAATCGCCGCAATAGATGTGTTGCATGAGGCGATAGACGAAGGTATTGCAGACATTGAAGCCGGACGTGTTTCTGATTTTCATGAATTTGCACAGAAACTCCGAAAAGACATAAAAAATGGAAACTTATAGAATAGGCATTACCGACTTAGCAAAACAGGATATTCTGGATATAGCAACATATATTACGTATGAGTTGCAAGAGCCTACTATAGCTGCGAAAACAGTCAATGTTATTTTGGACACCATTTACACTCTCGAAAAAATGCCTAATCGGATAGGTTTGGCAAAAGGTGAGCGCTTAGCAGAAAAAGGAATCAGACCTTTATATGTCAAAAACTATACCATTTTCTTTCGTGTAGATGAAGCTATGCGAGTTGTTTATGTTGTTCGTGTTTTATACTCGCGCCGCGACTGGGAATCACTGTTGTGACCACTCTCCACACCACACAAAACACGGCACGGATAGTTGCGACATTTAAACGATAATCCTCTATGCTTTGCTTTAAAGGAGGGGTTTGACTTGGATTGGCTGACACGTATGAAAGCGGCACTTGCGTATATCGAAGATAACCTAACAGATGAGATTGACCATGATGTGCTTGCGAAAATCGCCTGTTGCTCATCGTATAACTTTCGCAGGACATTTTCGTTCATCACCAATATCTCTTTGTCTGAGTACATTCGCAGGAGAAGATTGACTTTGGCGGCACTGGAACTTCAGAGCGGAGATGCTAAAGTTATCGACCTTGCGATAAAGTACGGTTATGATTCGCCTGTTTCTTTTTCTCGTGCATTTCAAGCGTTGCATGGAGTTACGCCCACAGATGCGCGTACCGATGGTGTTTCGCTTAAAGCATATCCTAGGATTTCCTTCCAATTTTCAATTAAAGGAGAAAAGGAAATGGATTATCGAATAGAGACAATAGAGGGCTTCCAAGTCTTTGGTATTGAAGAAGTTTTCGACGAGGAAATGGGCATTGCGGCAATCATTGGCGAAACCAAAGAGGAGTCATCGCTCCGTAAGCCAAGTGACTTATGGGAAGATAGTCTTGAAAATGGCTTACACGAAAAACTTGAAAACAGTGCAGGCGATTTGCCTGCGTTCGTCAGTAAGGATTT
>WQSX01000080.1 GCA_009787625.1 Oscillospiraceae bacterium | reverse complement strand
TTAGGTCTGCGACCGTGGAAGTCGATAACCGACTTTTGAAGCCACCATGCGGTACCATTAAAGAAATGTATTTCTGTTTCACCAAAATGTGTGCCCCAAATCTCTGCTGTATAGATGTTTCCATCATCAGCCCTCATGAGCTCCCACCACTGGTCGTAATGCTCTCTGAGGTTTGGCGCATGTGCTTCGATAAGATCACAGATAGGCATTATAGCGCCTGCTGCAGCTGCTTCTGTAGCAAGAGCACCGACAAACAGTGCATCTTCTTGAATTCCGCCCGCAAGCATTGTTCCGAATACGGTGTTAATGTCGCCTACCAAAAACTGAATGTTTATTGTAACACCTGTGATTTCTCTAACCAGTTGAAGAAATGGGTTATCCTGTGTTCCGGGAATACCCATGTTACGGCTAAATATAGTAAATTCTATATCTTCCATGTCAGCCATGGGAGTCGTCGGCAAGCCTAAAAGCTCAGCCAACTCATTACCCATGCGATCCGAGCCGCCTGCGCCGCCGCCTCCTACTGCGCCAACATCATCGCCGGACACGACACCATCTGTATCCCCCGATGCAGGGGGGGGCACTTCCGGAGAATCACACGCAGCTATAAGTACGAATAACATACTTACTGCCAATAAAATTGGTATTAATTTCTTCATTTACTCTACCTCATTTAGTAAGAATTTTTGCTACGATATGCAATCTCCCAACTCGCAACAACTTCATAAATTATATACATAAGTTTAGCAATTGTCAAAATAAAATTACAATTGTATTAAATATTTGTGCATAAAAACCAATATAAAGGAATTATTTTGTTCACATTTACCAATTTAATTACGAAATTTTTGCATTTACATTTCAATTGAAACGTAAATGAAATTAACCGCTTTAATTTGTATATGACCGATACCGCTTGGCATTGATCATCTCTCTGTTGAGAATCTGATTATTTAGTTTTCTTAGCTGCAGGCTTCTTAGTCGTAGCTTTTTTCGCAGTGGTTTTCTTAGCTGTAGTTTTTTTTGAGGCGGCGGCTTTCTTTGTGGTAGTGGTTTTCGGGCGACCGGGAACGGTCGCCCCTACAGTGTCGGTGCTTTCGCCCTCTTTTGCCTCGGCCTTTTCGCCCTCTGTGTCTGTTTTCTTTTTGCGATAGCCTCGAGCATCTTCGGGAGTGAAGTTTTTACATGTCTCAGTGACACAGAACGGCTTTTTTGCACCGCGGCCTGAGAGCTTGAACATGGTTTGCTCACACTCCGGGCAATTATCCGCAACAGGAACATCCCATGTCATAAAGCCGCATTCTTTTGACTCTTCACATGCATAATATGCATAACCCTTTTTAGAAGTCCTCTTTAAAATGCGTGAGCCGCATTTTGGGCATTTGCCCGGCATTTCGACAACAATTGGCTTGGTAAAAGTACAATCGGGATAACCGGGACAAGCGAGAAATCTGCCAAAACGCCCGGATTTAAACACCATCATCTTACCGCATAAATCACAAGCCTCTTCGGAGACCTCGTCAGGCACCTTAATGCGCTCGCCTTCCAACGCCTTTTCAGCACTCTCTAAAGTATCTGAAAAGCTACCGTAGAAACTGCCAAGCAAATTTTGCCAGTTGTCCTTACCTGTCTCAACATTGTCAAGTTTCTCTTCCATGCGTGCCGTGAATTGTAAATCGACAATATCGGAAAATCGCTCTTTCATGAGCCCGACAACAACTTCACCGAGTGCTGTTGGACGTAAAGTTTTCCCCTCTTTAACCACATACTCTCTGTCGAGAATTGTTGAAATAGTCGGAGCATATGTACTTGGACGCCCGACACCTGACTCTTCCATCGCCCTGATGAGTGAAGCCTCGCTGTACCTCGCAGGCGGCTGAGTAAACTTCTGCTCCTGAGTGACCTCTTCAAGATAGAGCGGGTCATCCTCTTTAAGCCCAATGAGAGCAGACACCTTTTCTATTTTTTCCTCACCTTGGCTCTCGTATGCCGCCGTATGTCCGGGGAAAGAAATGACAGTGTGATTTGCTCGAAAAACATGCCCGCCTGACTCAACATCAACAGTGAGACTGTCAAAAATGGCGGGTGCCATTTGGCTTGCTAAAAATCGGCTCCATATGAGACGATAAAGCCTGAGTTGGTCTTTTTTCAGGCTATTTGCTATTTTATCGGGGCTCATAGACACATCACTGGGGCGAATAGCCTCGTGTGCATCTTGTGCGCTGCCTTTGGATTTATATCTGTTTTGCGACTCAGGATAATACTCTTTTCCGTAAGTCTCCAAGATAAAGCTCTTCGCATCGCGTGCTGCATCATCGGAAATGCGCAGTGAGTCGGTTCTCATATACGTGATAAGCCCAACCGTACCGATTCCTTTAATATCCACGCCCTCATAGAGCTGTTGCGCCACAACCATTGTCTGGCGCGGTGTCATGCCCAGCTTACGTGAAGCCTCTTGCTGCAGAGTTGAAGTTATAAACGGTGGTGATGCGGAGCGTTTTTTATCGGCTCGCTTAACAGCGTGGACTTTAAAGCTGTTATTTGTAACTGCATCAATTACAACATCTACATCTTCCTTGCTTTTTAGCTCTTGTTTTTTGCTCACCGTGCCATGATAGGCAGCTGTGAAAGTGGTATCTCCTGTATCGGGCAATAAAATTGCATTTAACAGCCAATATTCCTCTGGTACAAAAGCGCGAATCTCGTTTTCTCTGTCAACAACCATTCTCGATGCAACGGACTGCACCCGACCTGCAGAAAGACCTCTGCGTATCTTCTTCCAAAGTAACGGACTGAGCTTGTAACCAACGATACGGTCAAGTATGCGCCTTGCCTGCTGTGCATCAACAAGACCCATGTCTATCGGTCTTGGGTTTTCAATGCTGTTTTTTACAACATTTTTGGTTATTTCATTAAAAGTGACACGAAAAGCCCTGTCCTCGGGAAGTTTGAGCAGTTCTTTAAGATGCCAAGATATTGCCTCACCTTCGCGGTCAGGGTCAGTTGCGAGATACACTTTCGCACTTTTTTTCACGGCAGAGCGAAGTTCCTTAATGGTTGACTCACGCGCCTTAACAGGCTGATAGTCAGGTAAAAACCCATTTTCGAGGTCAACGCCCAATTTACTTTTCGGCAAGTCACGCAAATGCCCCATAGATGCCGTGACTGTATAATTTGCACCGAGGTACTTTCCAATTGTCTTAGCTTTTGCCGGCGACTCTACAATCACCAGATTCATTTCTTTTGCCATTTGTTTAAAACACTCTCCTAGTATTTTATTTTATTAAGAATACTAATAAATTAAATTATATTCTCCAGATATGTTTCGCCTGGCATACCCGCTGATTTCCAACATGGTGAGTGCTGTCAAGACATTTTGAGCCGGCAGTCCTGTCACGGCTATAATTTCATCAGTGAGCAATGACTTAGTCTCAATTGACTCGGCAACTTCTCTTTCCTCTCCCGAAAGCATACCATATATCTTTCCTAAGTCAATATAGTCTACCTTTGGCGCATTGTCAATTGATTTTTTCTTTTCGGGGTTGTTTGTTAGGGTTAATTTATCCCTATACATGTCTGCATATTCCTTTATAATGTCATCGGGAGTTAAGAAAGGAATAGCGCCTTCGCGAAATAATAAGTTTGACCCAACGCATCGTGAAGCATCGACATTTCCCGGCATGGAAAAGACATCTCTGCCCTGCTCTAATGCTCTTGCCGCAGTGATTAGCGCGCCACTGCGTCTGGGCGCTTCAATGACGGCAATCCCTACCGAGAGACCGCTTATAATTCTGTTTCTCATTGGAAAATGTGTTTTATCGGGCTGCGTGCCGGGCGGATATTCACTCACCACCGCACCATTGTTTGCAACATCTCTATAGATCTCAACGTTTTGAGGTGGATATACTACATCAACACCTGTTCCAACGACTCCAATTGTGGGTGTGCCGCCTTTGATAGCTCCTACCGAGGCGGCGGTATCAATCCCCTTTGCAAGCCCCGTCACAACTACAAAACCACAACTTGAAAGCTCTTGACCTGCAGCTGAGGCATGTGTTATTCCGTATGGCGTACAGGCTCTGGTTCCCACAATACCAAACACCGGCATCTCGTCAATCTGCGGGAGATTTCCCCTCACATATAACACCACAGGCGGGTCATATATGTTTTTAAGTCTCTGTGGATAGTCCGCATCACCTAACGATAAAACGGTACATCTTATTTTTTCGCAAGACTTTATTATTTCTTCTGCTCTGCTTAAATTTTTGTCTATTAAGCCTTTGACATCTTTATGCCTAAAACCTGCTATTTCCATGTACTCGTTTGCTTTGGCGTTATAAACATTTTCCGCAGATCCAAAATGCTCAACTAACGCTCTTGCGTTAGCCGCGCTCAGACCTTCACACTCAGCTAACCATATCCAATATTTTTGCTTTGCCATAATTGTTCTCCTTGACTAATCCTTGACTAAACTTGCCGCAGATGACGGGCAATTTGCTCCGCTTTTTTGCGAGCCATCGGGATCTACACCGCTGTTCTCGCAAAAAAGACTCCGCAAACTGCCCATCATCTGCTTACCCTTGGTGATTATCTTTTATCATTTTTTGCTTCCCACATGATTATTGATGCTGCTGCTCCGACGTTTAGTGATTCACTGTTCTCTGAAATTGGTATTGTGACCATTTTTGTGCAGATGTTTCTTAATTCTTCCGATATCCCCTGTCCTTCATTTCCCAAAACTATTATTGAGTCTTTTAAACTTATATCGGAAATGCATAATGCATTGCTCCCGGCAGATGTTCCTATTATTTGTGCATTATTTATTTCGCATAATGCATCAATATCTACTTTAAATACTCTCTGACGGAAAATGGCGCCCATAGATGCGCGAATTGTTTTGGGGTTATATACATCGGCTGAGTCGCCGTAAAGTAATATGCCGTCGATAGAAAAGGCGTCAGCGGTGCGGATAATCGTCCCTATGTTACCCGGATCTTGAACGTTGTCGAGTAAAATATATGTACCTCTTGATATGTCTGCGTGCCCTAAGTTTGGTATTTCGCAGATAAACAGCAGGTCATGCGGATTTTTCAGCGCAGAGATAGTTTTGAGCATACCTTCACCAAGCTCAATGACTTTAACTTCGTCGGGAAGTTTTTGCACATACGGTTTTTCTATGAGAACACATTTTATTTTGATTTCACATTTTAGAGCTTCATCAAGAAGTTTAGCGCCGTCACAAATAAACTCATTGTGAGTATGCCTATAACTCCTGCTCGATGAAAGTTTTTTTGCATGAACTAAAATAGGATTTCGCCTACTCGTTATTTTTTCCACATTTCAGCCCTCCAAAGTGTTAAAATTATACATTTTCCTGCAAATATTCCAAAAAGCCGCAAAGCGGCTTTTGAAAAATAAATAGATTTCGTCTATGAAAATTTTCTATGCTTCAGATTATACGCATTATTTTTGTCGATGTCAAGAGTTTAACATTTATTTTGCACCATTATTCCCTATTAGTATATCAGACAAACGTAAACATTTCCACACATTTTTTTCACTAATACAAAGCATGTAAGCAAAGCAACGGGCTCAGTCTAACGCCCGTCTTTTCACTGAAAGGAGTAACATTTTGGCAATTTATTTTTATGCACGGGTCAGTGCGCGTGAGCAAAACCTTGACCGCCAGCTTGTCGCAGCAAGCGGACGAAAAATTCCGACAGAAAATGTGTTCACCGAAAAGTTATCAGGTAAAGATACAAAACGTCCTGTCTTGCAAAGATTGATGGACACTGTACAAAATGGCGATGCAATCATCGTTGAATCCATCAGCCGCTTTGCCCGAAACACCAAAGACTTTCTTATGCTCGTGGAGAAGCTGACTGCCAAAGGCGTTGAGTTTATCAGCCTAAAAGAACATATTGACACCACCACGCCCACCGGACGCTTCATGCTGACTGTATTTGCCGCAGTTTCAGAGCTTGAGCGTGAATATACGCTAATTCGCCAAGCCGAGGGCATCGCCGCAGCCAAAGCAAGAGGCGTTCGCTTTGGTCGTCCTATAAAAAAGTCCCCCGAAAATTTCGCCGCTCTCGTAAAGCAATGGGAAAGCGGAAAACTGACAATATTTGAAGTTTTAGAGCAGACAGGTTTGAAACAAGCCACATTTTACAGGCGTTTACAGGAGCATCGGCTTATGAAACGCAAAAAATGAATTATCAAAAGGTTTACTTTTTGATAG
>WQSX01000079.1 GCA_009787625.1 Oscillospiraceae bacterium | reverse complement strand
AGTGCCGCAGGTACTATCGGTGCTGATTCTTTAATGAATTATGCTCGCGAACTTGAAGGTGCCGCAAAAGAAAAAAATCTCAATTTAATACAATCAAAGAGCGGCGGTTTTATTAAAACCCTAACAGCACTTTTACACGAAATCGAACCTTTTACTTCCACAGAACTCAACAGCAACCCTGAAGCTTCTCCACTATCCGGCGATAGCAAAATGAAAGCCGGCAGACAAAGCAATAGACAAAAGATTTTAATAATTGATGACACTGTTTCGGCACTCAAACTTATGCGGGATGCTTTAAAGGACGAATATGATGTCTTAACCACTAAAGACGCAGGAAAAGCTCTTGAAATAATAAGCAAAGCCGCACCGGATTTGATAATTTTGGACCTCGTAATGCCGGATATTTCAGGGTTTGATGTGCTTAAGCAACTAAAGTCTTCTGAAGTAACAGGTTCAATACCTGTAGTCATCGCCTCAGCTCGAAATGATAATGATGAAGTAGCAGCATGTTATAACTTGGGCGCTGTTGATGTCGTCAGAAAACCATTTGTGCTTAGTGTCTTTAGGCGCAGAATTGATTTTAACATGCAATTTATCTCAATGAAAAATAAATTAAGTTTGGAACAATCCTCAGATATTCTTTAAAGGAACAGATACGTTATGGAAAAAGAGCAGGCTGAAAAGCTGGAAAGTATTGAAAATATAGGTTCACTGCCGAGGGATGAGGACGAGTTTACATATGAACCTATGCCATACGGAAAAGTCCTTGTCGTCGACGATATGGAGGGTAATCTATTTGTCGCAGAGGGGCTGATTTCTATGTATGAAATTAAGGTTGAAATAGCTTTAAGCGGGTTTGAAGCTCTCAAACTGATACAAAACGGAAACGAGTATGACATCATTTTCATGGATCATGTGATGCCTGATATGGATGGTGTTGAGACTCTAAGGAAAGTAAAGGAGATGGGATGCGAATTCCCGGTTGTAGCACTGACGGCGAACGCTTTCGTCGGACAAAACAAAACTTTTATGCAAGAGGGGTTTTCGGGATATGTTTCTAAACCGATAAACACCAAAATTCTTGATGAATACTTAAAGAAATTTATTAGAGATAAACACCTTGCCGATGCACAAAAAAGTGATAAACCCCATACACCCAATGCCTCCGCTGTAAAAGCAACAAACACAAAAAGCCTTGAATATTTCTTACGTGATGCCCAAAATGCACTCCGCTTTCTCAAAGAGATTATGGAGCGTGATTCACTTGATGTGGAGGCTGTTATTGCATACACCGTACACATGCACACGATGAAAAGTTTACTTTTCAGTATCGGTGAACCGGAAGCTTCCGGCACCGCTGCAACTTTAGAGACCGCAGGTAAAAACCGAGATATTGATACTATCAAAAAAGGCACCCCTGATTTTATCGTAACTTTTGAAGAGATAACAAAAAAACTCGAAATAAAGGTTGCAGACATTAAGAGCGAACGCGGCGATTTACAGTGGGAAAATAACCAAACAGACAATTTGAAGGCCATACACGAGCTTCTGAAGGCTCTCAGTACGGCTTGCAGAGAATACGATGTCTTTATTACAAACTCTATCGTAGACGAACTTATAAAAAACGCAGTATCCGAGGAAATAAAAAAGCTGGTGGATGAAATAGATTCTTTACTTCTGTGCGGTGAGTTTGAGGAGGTAGAAAACCTTATTGAAAGCCACTTGGCAGAAATCCGAACCACCTGAGTAAAACTGACATACTATTCCGACCCACCCGGAAACAACACTCAAAAGCTTGTCATTGCGGGCCTGACCCGCAATCCCCCATGGACATGCTCATTAACAATTTTACAAATAAAAAGAACAACAGTTTCGCAGCCGCCAGACCCGAAACTGTGTTCTCTTTATGAGGGTTATGAGGGTTATAGAGAATTAACCTAGAAGTTGGAGGACTCCTTGAGGTAGCGCGTTAGCTTGGGCAAGCATTGCCGTTGATGCTTGGAAGAGAATATTATCTCTTGTGAAGGTGGTCATGAGCTGTGCCATGTCCGCATCTCGAATTCGGCTCTCTGCAGCTTGTAGGTTTTCTGCTGAGTTGTCGAGATTTTGTATTTTAAACTCAAGTCTATTTTGAACAGCACCGAGTTGGGCGCGCGCCATAGAAAGAGAGTTGATTGCTACATCCAGCGCAGCGATTGCTGCAGATGCCGTTGCCATGGTTCGTACATTCTCTTCACCAACGGTGTTAAGTCTGCCAACGAGGAAAGTTGTTATATCACCTGAGTTTGCACCTGATTGAAGAGTAAATAAACCTTCATAGTTTTCGTCTGTTGTTCCGTTTCCGAATACAGTCATACCGTTAAATTTAACAGTAGCTTCAATTTGTTCCAGCTCAAGAGACAGTTGTTGAAACTCAAGATCAATAGCTGCACGGTCAACGCCACCTGCTTGCCAACCTGCGTCCTGATCAAAGTCGCCGTCGTTTGTGCCGTTTGCGGATTGGACTGCGAGTTCACGCATACGTTGCATGATGCTGTGGGCTGATTGCATTGCGCCCTCTGCTGTTTGTACGAGTGATATACCATCTTGGGAATTACGTGATGCTTGGTTAAGACCACGTATTTGTGTTCTCATTTTTTCTGAAATCGCAAGTCCGGCTGCATCGTCTGCTGCGCGGTTTACGCGGAGACCTGAACTTAATCTTTCGACGTTTCTGCCGAGTCTTCCTGCATTGATTCCATACTGCCTGTGGCTGTTTACAGCGGTGATGTTGTTGTTAATACGCATAGTGCACGCTTCCTTTCTTCGTGTCGTTTTGACACTTCGACCGGTTATGAGTTAATCCCTTACTCGTTACCGCATCTCCTTTAAAGTTTTTTACAAAAGGTGCATCCTTGCATATTTTGTTTGTCTATTCAGTTGTGTGTCTTGCGGGTTCATTAAGCATTATCGCAATTTTAAAAAATAACTTTATACTTTTTTTAAAAATTTATCTGCATATTGTGTTTTACTTCCATTTGTGTTACTATTGAGGGGTATCAAAAATCTAGAGAAATAGCGGAGTTATGCGTATTATGGACATGATGAAAGTGTACCACCCTCAGTATTATAAAAAATTTCTTTGCGATGTAAATGAGTGCAAAAATAACTGTTGTTCGCGCGGCTGGGCTATAGCTGTTGACCAAAGTACATATGATAAATACATGGCGGTTGAGGGTGATTTTAAAGATAAATTTGAGGGGAAATTAGTTCCTTTAAAAAGCTCTCATTCTCAATACAGGATAGATTTAGATGAAAAGGGTGAATGCTCTTTCCTTAACGAAAAAGGCCTTTGCAGTATTCAGCTCGACCACGGCTTTGACGCCCTATGTCTAACATGCAGAGTTTATCCGAGAAGGCTCTGCCATGTCGGCGATTCAGATGAAGTTTTTATGCAACCCTCATGCGAAGTCGCCGCCAAGCTTATTTTATTTGAAAAAGGTCTGATGACACTGGAAGACGGCGAGGCAAACAGAGGCTCGTTTCTTGCAGGCGATACCATTCAGTACTCCCATAAGCTTGAACTAAACCGCTACACAAACCACCCCTCAGGCTTAAATATTTTTTGGAAACTGCGCAGCACCGCTATCGGCATTTTGCAGAGCCGCCAATACCCTATGAGATTCCGTATGCTCATTTTACTTCTCTTCATTCAAGAGTGCGCTGATGCCATAAGCCAAGGTCAAGATGGAACTCTAATACCACTTGCCGACAGTTATGTAGAAAAACTTTTTGGCGACTACTTTGACGAACTCTATGCCTCGATGCCGCAAGGAGTCGACCGCGAGCCGGCAATCGTGCTCGATATCTTGAAAGATATTAACAAAAAAAACAATAAAAATGCAAATTTATTCAAAGAATATTTATCCATCACTCTCGAAGGTTTTGACATTTCAAAGGAGGACTGGACACTCCCAAACAATTTCTCGGAGCACTACGCCAAGTATTACGACACGTTTTTTGCTACAAACGAACAACTTTTTGAAAACTACATAGTCCACGATGTGCTCGCAGACGGATTCCCATTCACCTATGCCAGAACAGGAAACATAATGCAAAACTACGCAGCGTTGTTGGCAAAATACAACATAGTTGAATTTTTACTCGTCGGCGCATCAAGGCGCAAGATGAAATTTGACAAAAGACTAATAGTAAACATGGTAGCAAGATTCTGCTGTTGCTACGAACACACAACAACAGGATATCTATTAAGCGAAGAGTAATAGCCCGCATGTACAGACAAAGCAGATAAAAGGTGTAAAAATATTTAGCATCCCGACCGACATCAGAAAAACCAGTGTAAAAAAAGACAACAAACCAAAACCCCCAAGCTATCGAGCCCGGGGGTTTTGTGCGCGCTATGGATTTTTTGTCCTGCCGTTTTAATTTTCCGGTTATGCAAGGAGCTGTAAAACCCCTTGCGGCAGGGTATTTGCTTGAGCAAGCATCGCGGTGGATGCCTGGAATAGTATGTTATCCCTCGTGAACGCTGTCATCTGCTGTGCCATGTCTACATCTCTGATACGTGACTCAGCGGCTTGCAGGTTCTCTGCCGTGTTGTCTAAGTTTTGAATCTTAAACTCAAGGCGATTCTGGATAGCACCAAGATTTGCTCTTGCCATTGACAAAGTATTTATTGCCGCATCCAAAGTGGCAATGGCGGCTGACGCTGCTGCTTGAGTATCTATCGCTGCTGTAGCTGCTGCCGAACTTCCGACATGCCCTACATTATTGAGTCTCCCGATGCTAAAAGATGTGGTATCTCCCATGTTTGCGCCTGATTGGAGAGTAAATACCAAACCTTGATCTACACCTTTGGCATCTGTTTCTCCGGGACCAAACACTTCCATGTTGTTGAACTTGACTGTACGTTCAATGTCACCGAGTTCATCAATTAGGTTCTTAAACTCCAGTTGGAGAGCATTGCGGTCAATGCCGCCGTCGCCGTCATTTGTGCCGTTTGCCGATTGAACTGCGAGTTCACGCATACGTTGCATTATGCTGTGTGCTGATTGCATCGCTCCTTCAGCTGTCTGCACCAGTGAAATCCCATCTTGTGCGTTGCGCGACGCTTGATTGAGACCTCTGATCTGGGTGCGCATTTTCTCTGAAATTGCGAGTCCTGCAGCGTCGTCTGCGGCTCTATTCACTCTGAATCCTGAGCTTAATCTTTCGACACTGTTTCCAAGTCGTCCGGCGTTAATGCCGTACTGCCTGTGGCTGTTAACAGCCATAATGTTGTTGTTAATACGCATTTTAACGCTTCCTTTCTATGTGCCCGAAGGTATCCGTCCTTCGGTTAATATGGGTAATGTTATTTTACCCTATATTTCACAAACCCTACAGGGGCGCGCATCCCCGTGGTGGGTCATATGAACACAGAAGTCCCGGCGAGTCTAAGCTAGTCTCTCTCGATTCCTTTCGCTGCCGGTCGGCACGGGTGGATTGCATAATCTACCAACACAGATAATAGGAAGCCACTATCTGTACCTGTGAGTCGCAGTGCCCGAACCTCTCGATTCGGGCGCCACGCTACACGCGCCTTAGCTTATGCCGATTACATATCGGCTTACTTTACTTTATCCTACCAGCTGCAATACGCTTTGCGGTAAGGCGTTAGCCTGCGCGAGCATTGCGGTGGATGCTTGGAATAGTATATTATCCCTTGTAAACCTTGTCATTTGTTGCGCCATATCTACGTCACGGATACGAGATTCGGCAGCTTGCAGGTTTTCTGCTGTGTTGTCAAGGTTTTGAATCTTGAACTCCAGGCGGTTTTGGATAGCACCAAGGTTCGCTCTTGACATTGACAAAGTATTTATTGCCGCATCCAAGGTGGCAATTGCCAACTGAGCATTTGCTTGAGTATGAATTGATGCTTGTGCGCCTGTGGGGGCGGCTGCACCCTCTCCGGTTGGGGCAGCAGTGATATTGTTGAGCCTTCCGATATTGAATGAAGTTGTGTCGCCCATGTTTGCACCTGATTGAAGGGTAAATACCAAACCTTGGTCTACACCTTTGGCGTCCTGTTCTCCGGTTCCAAACACTGTCATGTTGTTGAACTTAACTGTTTGCTCAATGTCGTTGAGTTCTTCAATTAGGTTAGTGAACTCAAGTTGAAGTGCGCTACGGTCAAAATCTTCATTTGTTCCGTTTGCTGATTGTACTGCCAGTTCACGCATACGTTGCATTATGCCGTGAGCTGTTTGCATTGCACCCTCTGCTGTTTGAACGAG
>WQSX01000078.1 GCA_009787625.1 Oscillospiraceae bacterium | reverse complement strand
CCATGCCCATTATGTGCGTCTGCAATTATCTGGACAGGTTTTGAAGGTGTTGTATATGCAAATAATCCCGACTACAAAGGCAGGCAGGATAACTGGTCGTTTATAAAATGCAGGGATGTTATCAAAGCGGGCAACTATATAAGCGAGGTTAAAGTTGTAGAAGATTTCCTGATTGATGAAATCAAGGATTACTTCTTAACAAAATAGTAAAGACGATAAGGGTTATTGTGTTTATTTTGGACAATTTTCCAAATTGAGATTACGGGTCAAGCCCGTAATGACCCCGCGTCAAGCACGGGGCAGGCTCTGCGGGGCTACGATGAGTTGTTCGTAAAGATTTTTTTGAATAAAAACTATCTTGACATTACCCAAAGTTCGGCTATAATGGTATTGTAGTCGAACTTTGTCCGAACCTGTGTATTGAGTGTTGAGGTGTCTATGAATTATATAAAGCGAGATATGGAAAAAGCCTTTTTGAAAGTTTCTTCTAGTTTCAAAGTTGTTTTGATTACAGGACCTCGGCAGGTTGGTAAAACAACTATGCTTGAAAATCTTATGCGTGGAACGGATCGAAAATATATCTCTCTTGATGATATGGAAGCTCGGGCATTTGCTCGAAATGACCCCAAATCATTCATTGAGGCATATCCTCCGCCTGTTTTTATAGACGAGGTACAGTATGCGCCGGACTTATTTAGTTATATTAAAATAAAGGTAGATACTCGTAAGCAAAATGGCGACTATTGGCTCTCCGGGTCACAAATTTTTAAATTAATGCGTGGTGTTAACGAAAGCCTCGCCGGGCGTGTGGGGCTGCTTGATTTGTTCCCATTATCTCAAAATGAGATTTACAACAAAAAAGAGTGTAGTCCACTCACTACTGAATTTGAGCACCTTAAAAACAGAGCGACAGGCATACCAGACGCCACACCTTTTGATATTTATGCTCGGATATTGGGAGGGGGAATGCCACAGCTCATTGCAGATGGTAACAGTGGTAGGGAGACGTTTTATGAAAGCTATGTCAGAACTTATCTTGAGCGTGATGTGCGCGATTTATCGGGCGACATAGATGTTCTTAAATTTTACCGTTTTATGGTTGCAGTTGCCGCCAGAGTCTCGCAACTTGTGAATTACAAGTCGATAGCAGATGATGCCGAAATAGACCAAGTTACAGCAAAAAATTGGCTAAACATATTGGAGACGCTCGGAATTATATTTTACCTTCACCCATACTCAAATAATACGCTCAAGCGCACAATAAAGTCACCTAAACTTTATTTCTATGACAGTGGTTTGGCTGTTTTTTTAGCACGTTGGAGTACGGTTGATGTTCTGATGAATGGTGCGCAAAATGGAGCAATTTTAGAAAATTACGCTATTTCTGAAATTGCAAAAGGATATTATAATAGCGGATATCCTCCACACATCTACTACTACCGAGATAAAGATGGCAAAGAAATAGACTTGCTTTGGGAAGAAAACGGTACGCTCTACCCGTTAGAGATAAAAAAGACTGTAAACCCCGCATCGCAGCTTGCTAACGCTTTCAGTGTTTTGGAAAAAAGCGACAAGATTTTGGGCAATGGCGGAATTGTATGCATGAGAAATGATTTTGCACCGTTGGACGGGAGGAATTCGATTATTCCTGTTCGGTGTTTGTAGGGAACTCGGTTCGCAACAAAAAACTTGCATTTATGAGTAAACTGTGATACTATCTACCCCAAAGACCGCACAAAATGTGGTCGCAGCGTCCGAGCAGGTGGTTCGAAGCACCAACTCGGCGAATGTAGGAGCCTCTTAAAACAAGCCTACAGACACGGATTTCTCCATCGCTACAACTTGATTAGTATATCTGTTTTTGTGGATATTTTCAAGTTTTAGTTTTGGGTCGTCCTATTAAACGCTAGAATTGTTTTGGCGCAGTAGGCAAGGTATCTGCCTTTCTGCGCCCTTTTTGTGTGGTCTGAAATTAGTAAATAACGATGAAAAAAAAGAGAAATAATGAATAAGTTTATTATGAACCTAATGTCCGCATAAATTAGACGGTCCGCTGACATGGTTGCACGATAGGGAGGCGTAAATTGACAAATAATAATAATAGTGCATATGAAAATGTATACGACCTTGATTTTAATGAACAACTCAGGCATGAACTGCGATACGAGTTTGTAAAGACACACAAAGACTACTATGAGCAGATATGCGAGAGGCTTGGCAGTGGGGATTTTAAGACAGCATGGCGGCTTACATATACGATAAAAAGTTCAGCCGGGCTTATTTGTGAGCCATTTTTGGCAAAGCTTTCCGGAGATTTGGTAGCTTGCATTATCAAAGGCGACTCTCCTGATGAATGCACACTAGCAGACTTTAAAAACGAACTTGATAGAGTTATTGCTGAAATCGGAGTGAAAAAGCGTATTTTGGTGTCCTCTGATCAACTTCTTGGGAAAGACGAATCATTTCAACTATTAAATAGAGTGGAGCCGCTGATTGTGAACCAGAACGGCGAATTTTTGAGTATGCTTGAAAGCCTTCGTAAAATTCCGGGATCGGAAGTGCTATGTGAAAATCTTGAATCATACAATTTCGACAAGGCTCTCTCGGAACTGATAAACCTGCGAGAGACCTTGTAGGAGACGCACCTCAATCCTCAAACGCCTTATCTGCATGGTACGAACTTCGCACAAACGGACCTGATGCCACGTGCAAAAAGCCTTTTTGACGTGCTATATCTGCATACTTATCAAACATCTCAGGGGTAATATACTCATAAACAGGATAGTGGCTTTTTGTCGGCGAGAGATATTGTCCGATTGTTAGAAATTCACACCCGACTTTGCGCAAATCGTCAAATGTCTCAATAACCTCATCATAGGTCTCGCCAAGACCGACCATTATCCCGGATTTTGCATGAATAGTACCGCCAAAATTTGTTACGCCCTCAATAACTCCAAGAGAACGCTTGTAATCTGCACCTGAGCGTACGGATTCATAGAGTGATGCTACAGTCTCGATATTGTGGCTTATAACGTCGGGGGCGGCATCGGCAACCGTTTTGATGCTATCGTAATCACCGCCAAAATCAGGGATAAGCACCTCTATTTTTGTCTTTGGAGATACTTTTTTTATAGAGCTAATAACACTCGCAAAATGCGAGCCGCCGCCATCTGCTAAATCATCGCGGGTCACTGAAGTTATAACTACGTAAGCTAGGTTTAATCTCCGAACAGCCTCGGCAATCCTCTGTGGTTCATCACCATCCACGGGTGAGGGATGTCCGCTTGATACATTGCAAAAACTGCATTTACGTGTGCAGGTCTTGCCCAAAATCAGAAAAGTAGCTGTTTTATTTGAATAACACTCCGAGCGATTGGGACATGCCGCCTCTTCGCATACCGTGTTTAAGCGTAGTTCACCGAGCATGTCGCTGATATAGGCACTCTCTTTCTCGTCATAATAAGGCACACGCAACCAATCAGGCTTACCTGTCATTATGGAAGTTCCTTCCTAACGTTTTTCTTCTTATATTCAGCATATAGAACGTCAATTTCAGCGAGCTCATCGTGAGTGAAGTCGTAGATTTTGTGCGTATTGTTGCCTATAATCCCATTTTTCAGCTCGGCACGAAACTGCTCAACTTTCGACTCTGCGCTCATACTCGGTTTTATGTTTGTAACTCTGCTTCGGATTGAGCGTATGCCTTTGGGGAGCAACTTATCATCGTTTGGAATGAGTATTTTAGTCAAAACATCGAGGTCGGTATCATAGAGCAGTGAAGCGTGAGTGCAGATAAAAGAACCTGCCGTAAACTGTGCCATTCCCACTATTTTCTTGCCGTCTAATAAAATATCATTTTTACCCTCACGATAGGCAGAGACACCCATTTTTGTAAGCGCATTTATCAGAATTTGGGCAAAATCTTCCATGTGAGTTTTTGCATCATTTTCAAGAGGGCAAACAAGCGTGCAGAGGACAGTGCCTTCATCTACATAGATTGTGCCGCCACCGCTTTGCCTTCTTATGATAGGTATACCTCGCTCAGCGAGAAAGTCCAAATTTACTTCAGCCTCAACCACCTGATTATTTCCAACCATGATACAGGTATCGACATGCCAAATCATAAAAACCGGTTCCTGAAACTTCTTTATGCGAACTAAAAACTCCTCTATGGAGAAAAAGTACGCCGCGTCGCTATTTTTATTTTCAAGAAAAATCATGCCTGTGCACTCCTAAAATCGACTATGTTGTGTTTACATAATATAGCATACACCAAATATGTTGTTAATGCAAATATTGTCAATAAAAAATTCATAAACGCTTGATTTTACTTGGTGTTTATGTGTATAATGAATGGTAGGGGAATTTCGGCTTTATCCCCAATAATGAAAGGTATGGTCATTTTATGTTTCAAATAGGGGATATGATAGCCCACCCCATGCACGGTGCAGGAGTTATTGACAGTATTGAAGAAAAGAAACTAAATGGCTGCATGAGAAAGTACTATATACTTAAAATGCCTTCAGGTGGGATGGTTGTGATGATTCCGACTGAAAGTACTGAACAAATTGGAGTACGCCCCATTGTTGACGCAGGTGCCGCAGACGAACTCATGGCATCTATCTGCAAAATAGATGTGGAGATGACTTCAAACTGGAACAGACGCTATAGAGAAAACATGCAGCGTATAAAAAGCGGGGACTTACATGAGGTTGCTCGTGTTGTTAAAGGGCTAATGACCAGAGATAACGAGAAGGGTCTGTCTACCGGCGAGCGTAAAATGTTACTTTCAGCAAAGCAGATACTTATTTCAGAGATAGTTCTGTCGAAAAAACTTTCATACGAGGAAGTGGAGTCACAACTCAACGCTTCGCTCGCATAGAGTGTTACAATGTCAATGTTTAATAAATTAAGCAAAATAACCGTTTCAAGAAAACCTCCCACTTGCTCAGTTGTGATAGTCGCAGCAGGATTATCACAAAGATGTAAGGGGGAGGATAAACTTGCCTTTTTAATTGATAACAAACCCGTTTTGGCTTACACAATAGAGGCGTTTGAAAAATCACAGCTTGTTACCGAAATAATTATAGTGACAACGGAAGATAAGTTTGAGCAAATTGGCTCGCTGTGCAAAAAAAGTAACTACAAAAAAGTGGTAAAAATAATAAAAGGCGGCGAAACCAGAACACTGTCTGTTTTAAACGGTGTCTTTGAAGTGAAGAAAAAAGCAAGTCTAATAGCAATACATGACGGAGCAAGACCATGCATAGAGACTGAGCTCATAGACAAAACCATAAAAAAAGCCGCCAAAACCGGTGCCGCGGCTCCTGCCGTGAAAGTGTCGCCCACCATAAAGCACGTACAGGGCGATGTTATTACCGAAACTGTAGATAGAGAGGATTTGTACGAGATCCAAACTCCGCAGATTTTCAGAGCAGAAATAATTAAAGCGGCACTTGTAAATGTGGTAAAAAAATCATTAATAGTCACAGATGATTGCCAAGCTGTTGAAATTATCGGCGGTTCGGTTCATATCGTAGAGGGGGCGCACAGTAACATTAAAATTACCACTCCCGAAGACATGGTATTTGTAAAAGAAATTCTTACAGGCGGAGGTGGCAAGTGAGAATTGGTCACGGTTATGACGTACACAGGCTAAAGCAGGGGAGAAAGTGCATTCTCTGCGGAGTAGAGATTCCGTCAGAACTCGGCCCCGACGGTCACTCGGATGCGGATGTTCCTGTACATGCGCTGATGGATGCGCTCTTAGGCGCACTGGCTCTGGGTGATATAGGCGCTCATTTTCCGCCTTCAGACAACAAGTGGAAAGATGCAAGCAGTATTGAACTATTAAAGACGGTGTACAAGCTTGTGAAATCAAACGGCTACTCACTGGTTAACGCAGATATTACAATAGTTTTAGAGTCTCCACGCCTTTTTGAGCATATTCAAAAAATGAGAGAAAAACTTGCCGAGACACTTAAAACAGATTTAAACGCCATAAGCGTTAAAGCAACAACAGAAGAAAAACTGGGCTTCACAGGCGACGGTTCAGGCATATCAGCAACAGCGGTTGTGTTGTTGGAGCCACTGTAACTGTTCACCGGATTCTGCGACTACGCGCAGAATGACGGGGAAGGACGCAGAATGACAAAGCTTTTGTGAAAAAATAGAGTACAATCTTGAATCATAAATATTGCCGCCCTACAACAGAGTGCTTGTTGTAGGGCGGTAACCGTAAGGAGAAAAATGGTAAAATACGGATATTGTGAAATCAGAAGATTTGACCCGCAGTGTTGTCTTTATTACGCCCTTATCGTCGAAGTTATTTTTAAATATCGTACAACAAACTCAGGTAATATCACAGCCAAAAATCAAATATTATTTTTATAGTGCGATATTCGCACTATAATTATGATTTCACCATGTAAAATTAATGTAACTTGAACGTTTTGGAGAGTTACATCAATGAAACCACGAAGCAAAGAGCCCGGTAATAAAA
>WQSX01000077.1 GCA_009787625.1 Oscillospiraceae bacterium | reverse complement strand
GAGGAGCAATATGACAGCAACGTATATTGAAAAGTTAATAAAAGAGGGAGAAGGGTTCACTGTTGAGTTTAAAGAGTGTTCAAATGCTCTAAATAATTCAGGTGAGCTTGCAGCGCAATTAATAAGTGGTAAATCAGGGCAGTTTACTGAAAGAAGATTATTCCCATATGCAACATTTGATGATATGCGGCTTGATTTAATTCCTGCCGTCAAGCGACTGGCGCTTTCTCATAATTCTAAGCACCCTTGGAAAGATATGACAGATGATGAGTTTTTCAGGAGTGCAGGGCTTTATGAAGAAGATAAAATGAGCGGAAAAAAGGGGTTTAATCTTGCGGGCATATTGCTTCTTGGGAATGACGATGTAATTCAATCGTGTGCTCCGGGCTATGCTACCGACTGCATTGTAAGGCGCGAAAACCTTAACCGGTATGACGATCGCTTAATAGTTGAAACAAACCTTATTGAAGCATACGATAAAATCTTTGAATTTATTGAAAAGCATACATTGGATAGGTTTTTCATCATTGGGAACCAAAATGTCAGCATTCGTTCGCGAATAGCGCGCGAAATTGTGAGCAACAGCTTGGCTCACCGCGAGTATTCGAGTTCATACCGCTCGAGAGTTGTCATTGAACGTGAGCAAATTGTTACAGATAATTGGAGTAGGCCTCAGTTCGATGGGCGTATAGACCCAAATGCTTTTACACCTCGATCAAAAAATCCTTTAATAGCAAAGTTTTTTGTGAATATTGGTCGTGCTGATGAACTTGGTTCCGGTGTGCGAAACCTCTATGAATACACGAGGATTTATTCAGGTGGTGAACCGGAATTATTAGAGGGTAATATTTTCAAAACGATTATACCAATGGCAACTATGGGAACAGATTTAAAAGTCGATTTAAAAGTCGAACAACAAACTTTAAATCGAACTTTAATTGAGCGCAGAGTCTTGGATGTGCTGAAAGCTAATCCGGAAGCCACTTTACAGGATGTTGCTAAACACACAGAACAAACCCTTTATGCGATAAAAAATGCTGTTCAGAAGCTTCAATCTATAGGATGTTTGAAACGTGAAGGCGCTAAGAAAAAGGGGCTGTGGGTTGTAAATGAAAGTAATCTTGAGCGGATGGCAGATGAGTAGGTTCGAGTGATAAAATGAGTTTTATTTTCCTTGCAATAAAATGAAAAATCCGGCATCAGACAACCTCAAACCCTTGCAACTTCGTTCCAAGAGAATGCCAGTCAACCGGCGGAAGGGATTTTACCATTAGGGGAGTGGGAATGCCAGTCAACCGGTGGAAAGGTGGAGAGATGCAGATGAACAGTACACCCTGAAAAATCCACTAATATCCAAAAACAAAAATCGTGAAAAGCCTGTAATTGCAAGGAATTTCACGATTATTTTTTATGGGCGCACTGACCCTTGCGTTAGAGCGCTTGAATGGCATTCAAGAGGTCAGCGGTTCGATCCCGCTTATCTCCACCAAACCCAAAACGTAGTCGAACCCTGACAGACGAGATAAAACTTGTCAGTCAGGGTTTTGGCTATATTGCTTGACTGGAATAGTCTGTTTCGGCTGGTGGAAAGTTTTGTTACTTTTGTCAAAAGTAACGCAAAAGCATTTTTGATATTACGCTTGCGCTTCATATCAAAAATGCCTGTGCCCTACGGGGTTTGTTTTGAGCCTGTCGGCTCAAAAGCAGGGTGCTTGTCGACCCTGCTACCCAGACAGACCAATCGGGGAGAATTAAGCCAAAGGACGGCTTGACTCTCCTTGATTGGTTCAATGTGCAAACTTTAGGTTTTTACACACTAGGTCAAGGCTAGGCGATTCTGAGGAATTTGCGTACTAGGTACATCCTTTGTGTCTGAGGCATATTGTTAAGTATTATGGATAATATGACATTCAAGGCAAATCTTTCTATTGACCATCCATATGAAATGTACAGCTTCAATCCTAAATAATACTTATAACATTTCTCACGCAGGATTCTATAGATTCGGGATGTAATTCACGAATTATTATGCTAAAAAAATTAGGTTCTGCATACACTCGCAAACAAGCAACTTCCGACAACAACTTATTCGATGATGTTAATATTTCTGTTGGATTGTCTCCACCATAATTTTGCAATTTTCTTGATGAGTCATCAATTTCTTTTGGCCAATCTTTTTTTTGCATCTTGATTTTTGTAGGGAAATCCACAAGTATATATAACTCTTGGTCTATTTGCTCCTCTAACTTAACTATTTCAGCAGAAACCATTATTTCGGCAGATGTTTCTGTCCGTTGCGATGCAGCTCTTTCCCTCTTAACAGCCTCAAGAATCCCTTTTTGAATACGCTTTGAAATTTCAACGCGATTCTCACACTGTTGAATTAGCAGTGAGATATCTTCGAGGTCTTGCAAACTTTTTGAATAAATTCGTTTATATAATTTTCTATTTAAAAGATCCATTAATAAACGCTTTCCGATTGAATCAGAAAAACGATAGATAAAGTCTAATGAGTAATCATTTCGAGGTAACGATAATTCTTCTTTTAATTCTTTCTTCAAATATCCATACGAGGTCTCAATATGCTTGAAATCTTGGTTGACTTTCTCCCACGCTTGTTTCCAAGACAGTTTGCATATCACTCTATAATAGTAAAACTTTCTTAATTCTTCCATATTTATTGTTTTGCTTTTGTTAATAAAAATACTGAATCCATCATAATTTGCTCGATCAAAAGCAAGTTGCGTTGCATAGTAAAGCATTGCATGTAGACATCTATAAGTGTGATGCCAGTAAATCGCCCCATATAGTTGATATCTTGCCAAGAGCATAGAAGAAATAGCAGTTCTCCCCTTGGCATAATAGGCTAAGCGAACTTGGTTGTTAGTCTCTTTAACAGTTAAAAAGTTCATGAATCTATCATAATCAATTCCATCTCCATATGAAACGCCACAGTAGTATGAATCTCGCTTTATATAATCCAGCTTATCAGCATCAATTGGACTATTAATTGAATCCGTAGCTATAAAATCAATGGGGTCATCTGATTTCCCTTCAATTATGGACACTATTCGATCAAAGTCAATTTCACCCCAGTATTTTCTGTCGAATTGGTGTTCTTCATCGCCCCCATTTATTAAATTTTCTAACGAGATGTAAGCAGCTGAACATTAAATTGTCCGGATTGCCGCTTGGCCGGTGGAACGCCTCAAAGTACCGGCAGCAACTGAAAGATTTCATAGCTGATTGCAGCGCAAGGAATGAAGTAGAAGGAAAGATAGGGACTGTCAAGACCCGCTACGGGATGGGCAGGATCCGTACAAAACTTCCTGAGACAAATAAGTCCTCGATTGTATTGAGCATCATGACGATGAATCTCAGCAAATTGGCGAAAGCCTTTTTGTGCCGTTTTTTGAGAATAATCAGTTTTGAGCCAAAATCAGCTGCAACGTTTGCTTAGGCGAAAAAAACGCACCTTTTCAGCAGACCCTAATTATTGGAACCCCAAACCGTTTTGTCAAGAAACACGTGTAGCAAAATCCGACGAAAAAGCATAGCACCAAACAGGGACTCAGTCCAGAGAAAACCACTATACCAATCCACTTTTTCTTCGGGATTTAATAAACTCTGCATATTCTGCAAGCAATTCCATTTCACTTTGCGTCAAGCCGTCGAACTCGGCTCGGTTGAACGCAGCCCTTATGTCCCGGCGAATGTCAGTGGCATTGGGTGCTGTGGTTGTTTCCGTTGCATCAACACCTTGGTATGGCACATATTTTTCAGATACGTTCCAACTTGTAAAATCACCGCTTAGGATGTAATCTATTGGAACGTTAAAGAATCTGGATAACTTCATCAGAGCATTAGTGTCCGGCTCATATTTCCCCATTTCCCAGTATGAAAGTGTGCTGTCGGCAATCTGCAACTGCTTTGCAAGCTCCTTTTGAGTCATATTCACTTGTTTCCGTAGCTCTCTTATTCGGTTCATTCGCAACTCCCTAATATAACAATTGCATTTGATGTATATTATAGCAGTATAATAAATAATTTCAATAAAGCTCAAAAACAATCTTGACAATCCAAGATAGTTCAAATATAATATCAATTGATTTCAAGTTTGTTGGAGTTAATTGGCATTATAGAACGGAGAATAAGAGAAATGAGCGCAATTGAAATAATATCCTCAGTACAGTTATCTGCATCTATCCTTCTTGTGGTAATTGAGAGTTCATCGGAAAGAAAGCGAGAGGTTGTTCTCTTAGCAATACAGTGTGTAGATGCATTGCAACCAGGCTGCATCGAAAGTTTGAAGCAAACAATACTGCGGCCTGACGATATCAATCTCGGTGAAGGCTCTGTGGAATTAGNTATCGAAATTGAGAAAGAACTGTTTGACAAAACAAAGAGATGGTGTGCCGACTTAGGCATTTCAATAGAGCAGCTCGCACTAGCATTTGTCCGATTCTGCGCTTGCACGGACAATCAAATGGCTTTGAAGGAATTTTTCTGCTTGAGCAGAATGATGGCTGAATTAAGTGAAGTTACCGCCGAATTGCGAAATGTACAGGCGGAGTTGTTCAAAATTAAGCAGCATTATGGGCTAGACAAGCAGGAAGCATTTCTGAAATCAAACGCAGATATCACACTAAAAGAGTTCGCCGCTATGCTCCATGGAAGAGATTGCAGCCCTAACTTGTCGCAAAATGAACTATTGCTCGCAAAGTTGAGAGGCTTTGTGGTCGTGTATGGCGATTCGGATGACCGAGTCGAGTTTGAAGGAGCAATCAGAGCGGAAGGACACACTAATCCGCTTGCGAAAGATTTTCCTGCAGGGGTGCTGGTTCTATCTGGCTCTGGAGAACTGCTTGACGAAGATAGCGATTTATATGCAGAATATATAAACATAAATCGTAACGTTATAAAGGCATTTTACTGTAGCAAGGATAATTTGAATTGGGTATTTGAAACCGATATACCTCATGAGACGTTTTTGACATACGAAGGCGGGTACAATGAGGAGTACGCTGATTTTGATGATGGCTTTGCGCGATGCATAGTTTTTGAGTTGTCTGCATTGTGA
Organism: Oscillospiraceae bacterium; assembly: GCA_009787625.1. Lineage (GTDB taxonomy): Bacteria > Bacillota > Clostridia > Oscillospirales > Oscillospiraceae > WRMH01. The sequence goes on along the minus strand of WQSX01000077.1, from coordinate 1,730 downwards.
AAATAGTCGAATTTTACGATGTAGATGACAAAGCAAGTAAAAAAAATGATATGTTTAAAAACATGGGTAACACAATCCACCGTAGGAGGTGAACAAATATGATGATTTATTTCACAAGCGACCAACATTTTTGCCACGCAAATATAATCAAGATGTGCGACCGCCCCTTCTCCAACCTTGACGAAATGCACGAGACGCTAATAACAAATTGGAACGCTGTAGTTAGCAAAGAGGACGAGGTCTATATCCTTGGAGATTTCCTTTACAAAGGAAGTGGACAATCAGCGACAAACATACTGAAAGAGCTGAGCGGCAAAAAATATCTTATAAAGGGAAACCACGAAAAATACCTAAACAGCCCGCAGTTCGATGCCACCCTGTATGAGTGGGTTAAGGATTACCACGAACTGACATACAAAGATGCGCGCTTCATTTTATTTCACTTTCCGATTCTGGAGTGGGCGCATTACTGGCGAAAGAGCGTTCATCTGTATGGGCATAATCATCGTCTGCGAAAACCTGTCTCAGAGCATTGGGATAAAAGAGCGATAAATGTCGGTGTTGATGTAAATGGNTTTTATCCTATTAGTGCAGAAGCAATTTATGAGAGAGCGTTTTGTGANGATACTCCGGAAAAAGAAAGCTAATATGCGAATTGCTGAAAGAGTGTTCTGGCTTTCTTTTGCAATACCATATGCCGAAAAATAGTTGAAGGTTCTGAGTGTTTAGGGTATAATGAAACTTAAAGAAGCAGGCAAGAGAGCTGATGCTGTCAATGAACTAAGCCGAAAGGGGGAGTACCCGAATGGTGTACACGGTTGAAGAACTACGGCTGAAAATAACACCCATAGCAAAAAAGTACAATATTGCCGCTATCTATATCTTTGGCTCGTATGCACGCGGGGATGCCACCGACAGTAGCGATGTTGATGTTTTATTCAGACGTAAAGGCTCAACAGTTCGTGGCATCGTGATTGGCGCGCTCTATGAAGAACTGCGGGAAACGATAGGCAAAGGAATTGACTTGGTGACCGAAGAATCGCTAACTCAACACGACATGGAAACCCACAATCCTTGGTTTTATGAGAACATTTTGAGGGAAAGGGTGCAAATCTATGATCAGTCCTGATTATCAGCGCATACTGCATATATGCGATTATTGCGAGCGTATTGAAAATACGGTGTTGCGCTATGGTCGTAATTATGATACCTTTATTACAGATAGCGATTATATGGATTCTGTGTCTATGAAGATAATGCAAATCGGAGAATTGGTAGGCGGCATATCCGATGAGTTCAAAGAAAACACTAAGGGCAGGATGCAGTGGGGAGCAATACGAGGGATGCGAAATCTGTTTGCTCATGCATATGCCGGCATGGATAAAGAAGTAATTTGGGATGTTGTGACACAGGATATTCCGGACTTATTGCAATTCTGCACTGATACCTTGATTCAAGAAGGAATTATTCCTGAGTCTGAGTCTTTTGTAACATCCACAGGGGTTAAATCGTCAGTTATTGCGGCGATAAGTAAAGACCGCGAGGAACGTCGAAAAGCCCCACCGTCATTACATAAGAAACCAAATAGCAATGATGACCCGGAACTATAGTAAGCAGTATCCGTGAAAGCAGCCCTCAAACCCTTGCAACTTCGTTCCAAGAGAATGCCAGTCAACCGGCGGAAGGGATTTTACCATTAGGGGAGTGGGAATGCCAGTCAAGCGGTAGAA
>WQSX01000076.1 GCA_009787625.1 Oscillospiraceae bacterium | reverse complement strand
GCTATTGTAAAATAATCTGCGTTATAGAAGAGGACACTTAGCTCAGCTGGTAGAGCTTCCGCTTGACGTGCGGAAGGTCAGCGGTTCAAGTCCGTTAGTGTCCACCACGAAAATATCAAGCCCCCACTAAAAATATTTTTGGTGGGGGTTTGATTTGACGCTCTCAATCTTAGGCAGCTCAATGAAATGGCAGGGTTTAATGTATTATTTTCATTGACAAAAAACAATGTTCTGATAAACTAATAAAATGTGTATAATATACAATAAATTATACACAATGCACAATAGTCAGATTATCAGCAACGCTCCCGGTGTTTAGGAGGAAAACCATTGAAAATAGCTATATGCGACGACGACATATCATTCACCGGACAACTGGAAAAGTATGTTAAAAAGAAGGGAGCGCAAATGCAGGAGACTATTTTGCAAGTATCTGTTTATCATTCCGGCGAAGATTTCTTGCAAGACATAGAATGTGGGGAGTCGTTTAATATCGTTTTTATGGATATTGAGATGGGTGCCATGAATGGAATAGCAGCGGGTCACCAGTTCAGGAGAATCTCCGATAGCGATGAAGTCGTTATTGTCTACATATCAAACCATGACTCTTTTTCAGACGAATTGCTTGAAGTTGGAAACGTGAGATTCGTCAAAAAGCCATATTCAGAGGAAAAACTTGATATTGCGTTTGGACGTGCTGTTGCGCAAGCTATAAAGTACATAGAAAAAGCTCCACAAAAATTTCTCTACACAACTTATAAGGACAGTGCTTCAGTAAATACGGATAAAATTGTCTACTTGAAAAGCACTAAAAACACCATTAGCATATATGCATGGGATAGTAGCGAAAAAAGCATCCAATTCTTTGACAAGTTTTATTCGACTGTACCCGAAGTTCTTAAAAATTTGCCACAGGAGAGTTTTTTCAGGTGTGAAAGGTCTCATATCGTCAACCTCTTATATGTGCAAAAAATATGGACTACGGCTTTTGTTTTGTCAGATAATGATGACACCGAAATACCGATTGGGAAAACCTATCGACAAGAAGCGAAGGAAGCATTTTTCAGCTACAGGGGGAGGCAACATGGAAGATTTGATTGAACAGGTGTTTCTCTATGCAAATGGGGTTGTTTTAGTGGGCATGAAATATTACGCCTTTACGCGAATTTTTAAGCCGGCAGTAGGTAAACAATGGATTTTTCTCTCATACCTTGTGTTCCTATTTTCTACAACGCAATTGTTCTTATTGTTTGACAACGTGTATATTACTCTTGCTGCAAATCTTCTTTCATACATTATGCTTTCTTTCTTATTTTCGGGGAATATCAGCACAAAGATTGTATTTGCAGTATTTTTCCTCGTTGCAGGAGCAATAGCAGAGCAGTTAGCAGTTGTGATATTCAACATAATTCATTATATTCAGTATGGCTTTGGCACTACGTTAAATGATATATTGCTCGGTGCGAGAACAGTGCAAACAATAATACACTTGCCACTAATACTTGCATTGATTCAAATATTTCGCAGATACATTAACAAAAAGGCAAAGCAGAAATATTTCAAAATTCCGTTGCAATATACTGTTTTGGTCAGTCTGATGTTGATGGGTGTTGTACTATTGAGCGCTCTGCTCATTGTCTCTACGATAGATGGTATTCACGATATTTTCGGGCAACTGACTATTGCTCTGCTCATATCGGCGGGAACGATTATTGCGGTTATCTGGTTGTACAACACAATTTTGAATCACCTAGAGGAATTCTATAAAAATCGACAAAAGGATCAGATGCTTGAGCGATGGGAAGTGCTTTATAATACTGCGACAAGCACTCAAAATGCAATATCCACGCTGAAACATAATATGCGATATGACCTGTTATCTATTTCGAGTTGCCTAGAGGAAAATGATATATCAAAGGCAAAAAAGTTAATAACAGATAAAATTGGTGAATTTGAATCTGTATTTTCTACGGGTAATACATCCATTGACACCATGCTTAACTACTATCAGCAAAAAGCCCTTGAAACACTTAATATTAGTCTGGTGTTGGAACATCTAATTCCGCCGAATCTGCACATAGATACTAATTTGATTGCGTTAATATTAGGAAATGCCCTTGAAAACGCTGTTGAAGCCTGTTCTACAGTGCCAAAAGAGCAGAGGTATATTAAAGTGATTGCAGAGATAACCGCTCGTAGCGATTTGCTTGTCACAATCATAAATCCATATACGGTTACACCAATTTCTGACGATGAGGGGAATCTTATAACTATTAAAGAAGATAAGCAAAATCATGGTCTTGGGCTTTCAAGCATTAGGGATATTTTAGATGAGAATATAGGTCAGATACACCATAAGTACAAGGATGGAGAATTCCAATTTATGTTAATTTACTACAAAGCGTTACTCTAGTGTTAAACTGCTAAATATGCCGTTCTTCCTCTCTAAACGTCCGTTCTTCCTTAACAAGCCGTGAACCTATATAAAAATATCAGCACCTATGGTAGTGTGATTTTTACAACCATAGGTGTTTAATTTTGCGAAAGGAGGTCTAGCAAAATGAAAGAGAAATTTGTCCATGCAGCAGCTTGTTGCGCGTTATTGTATGCAACACTATTAGCAAACCTAAATTGCATAATGCTTCTGCATCAAGAAGAAGAACCTGAAGAAGTTCGCAAGCTACGTAAATTCTGATGTTTACGAAAAATGCGGCAAGGAGGACTTGCGACTGGCTTGTGCTGTATGGAGGAATTGAGGACAGCAAGAGAAGCGTATATGAGTTCGGGCTGGATAAGCTATATTCGACTTTAGTAAACTTCGCTATCATTTCTGTTATTGGTGCGATGTTTGGGGTTTTCATTCAGACTGTGCTACTTTTCACGGTCTATATTGTACTAAGGGTCTACGCTGGAGGCTATCATGCAGAAAGCCCTGTAACATGTTTCTTCGTAAGCATCTTAATATTGATACCATGTGTCGTCTTGATACGCTTTTATCACATATGGTACGGATCTACAGTGTTTTGGAGTATGTTGCTGATATGTGCCGCCACTTTAATTCTTGTGGGACCGGTTGAGAACACAAATAAGTTGTTGGATAGCGTAGAAAAGAGGGTATATTTTTGTCGAATGATACGAAATCTAGCGCTTGTAATGGGCTTCGGAACCACTCTTTGGCTTTTCTCACAAGACAGTTATGCCGCTGCGATACTCTGCGGAGTAACACTGACATCAATCACTGCTGGAGTTGGAAAAATGGTATTTGCAAAAAAACAAACAAAAGTCACGAAATAAGCCGATTGCCTATAGGCAGACATTAGGAGAGCGATATTAGAATACTGAAAAAATACAAATTGTAAAAAAATAAAAGGATACGAACATGAAAAAACATTTTTTAAGAAGAACGTTTATCTTCACTTTAGCAATTGTGATGTTGCTATCGACAGGATCTATGGCATTTGCCGCTATTGAATACAGCGAACAAGTTCCGGAAACAGCCGGCTACGATTTCGACTTGCCATTAATGCCGGAGTTTAGCATGACAGTTGACACGGCTGAGTTAGTGTTAGAGGAAGCAGCGATAAATAGCCGGGCAATGACCGCAAACAGAACAAGTATCTCAGATATAGAGGGTGGTACAGAGATTGCTGCTAATGTGCGAGAAGCAGGCAGCGAATTATTCGGCGAATTTTCTACAGGTGCAATAGTACCATTATCAGGAGATTTTTACCAAAGCTTTACCTCTTTTATAACGCAGCCTCAAGGGTGGGCGTACCTCATATTTGATGTGTTCCCCGGTGAAGTATTACACGTAAGACTGGATACACCAAATGCCGCCAACATTGACTACGATTTATTTTTATATCGCATGGTAGGCGATTTTTTCCAAGCTGTTGACTCATCCATGCTCTGGACACGTATCAATGGTGCATACGGAACACTGAGCGAAACTGTTGGTTGGGTTAATACAACGGGGACAATTCAGTCAATGGCAATTATTGTAGAGTCTGCTGTCGGATTTAGCACGACTTTACCATTTATACTTCATGTTGCAGCTAACACAGGATTTGAGCAGTTTGAAGCTGACGCACTAACAAGACCTCGTATTCTTCCGCTGGGTGAAAATGTAACACGTACCGGGATTATGGACACCAGAGCAGATAGTGACTGGTTTAGAATTGTTGTGCCGGCAAATAGGAACTTCGATTCAATCAATGTCGCCCTTGATGCTGCCTCAGTGAGTACAGGTCATGTCGTTGAGTTATATCGAATTGTAAATAATGGCGCACAGAGAGTTCCCATTGTTGATGGTGAAGCTGCAGTTACAACGGGAAATCACTATATCCGAGTACACAACAATGCTGCACTTCTAACCGGAGTTCAATATCAGCTCACGGTATCAACCGTTTTACCACCACCTCCTGAGCCAAGTATAACACTCTCAGCTTCACGTAATTCTGTTGAATCCGGTGTGCAGTTTCAGTTATATGGAGAAGTGGTAGTCAATGGCCCATCGACCATTGACTTGATTATGGTTCCTCAGAGTACCGGTGCTGAACTTCCGCTACTGCTCAATGAGGCTGTTTTCAGCAGCGGTCAAATATCATTTGGTTGGATATACTTCCCTCCGAACTTCTTAGAAGATACCTTCACATTCATAGTTAGATTGCGGGATAATAGCGGTGCTTTAGTAGCAACAGCGAGTACAACGGTTCAACATATAGCACCAAGACCGCCGGCACCGACTGTTGCAAGAGTCGCAGAACTGAGTTTCACTCCGTCGGATGCGGGGGTTGTATATTCAAATGTCTCAAATGTAGGTCGATTCAGGATAAGAGGAAGTTCGACTGTAAGGGTAAACGGCAGAGCATTTGATGCGAACAACAACGCTATAGCCGACGCAAACCTGAGACTTACTTTCGTTAATGACGGATGGACGAATAATCCGACGATGCGCAATAGCTATAGATATGTAACTACTGATGCGAGTGGGCGTTTTAGTACCTACATCTCTGTAAACCCTCCTGCCGGTGTACGTACTTATGTATTTGGAGCAGCCAGACCCACTTTGCATACATTTGACACAGGAAGTTTTGAAGTGGCGGATGTCAATAACAATTACAGAGCTGTAACAGTCCCCGCAACACATCGACTTATCTTCATTTTTGCAAATTCCCGACCTTTATAGTCCTGAACTTATTTTAGGAAATAGGTGTTTCAAGGGCAAACACGAAAATGTGCTTGCTCTTGGAACCCTGAAAGTCGATTTCTATTTTATGAAGGTTGGAATGTTGATGTGTTCTCATATACTCGGTAATAAAATTGCCAAATTAAGAAAACGCAAGGGCTTGACACAAACGCAACTTGCAAACATATTGGTGCTGACAAGAAAAGCAGTCTCAAGGTGGGAGACAGGAGCAGGAATGCCTGACATAGCAATACTTCCACAACTCGCTGATGTTTTAGATGTAACTATTGATGAACTGCTAAGGAAATCGATTCCAAAATAAATGCTACTCTTCATAGCCTTTGCTAACTATATGTTAAATCAAATTCGATAAATACTGTTATGGAGGCAAAAGGATTTGCTTTGTAAGAACAAAATAACAAAACTTCAAGGAGGAAAGAAAAAATGGTAGGACAAATAGGAAACAACACGGTAAACACACAATACTCAGGAGTTGCAAGCGCAAATAACTCCGCACCCAATACTCAAACGCCCGTCGAACAACCCACAGCAGAAACGGTCGACACAAGCTATACGGTCGAGATAAGTGACGAGGCTCAAGCACTTGCAAATGCAGATGTCACAACTTTTGAAGGGGCAACTGAGCAGATTCAAGCAGCCTTGCACGCATTTGCCGCCGAAACAAGCGCCGCCTCTCAAAACATTACGACCGTTGAAGGTTCTTTTCTGCTGAACTTTTCACGTGGCCCATCAAATTTGCGTGACCACTATTTTAGGTTGCTGTTTAGCCAATCTAACGAAAGAGCTAATACAATGATGCTGCAAAGTAATGGGCTAGGTCAAGCCAATTGGCATTACAATCATACGCTTGAGAGTTCTATTGCCAGACACGCAGAGCTTCGCGATGAGGTATACAGGGCATTTGGGCATGACAGTGGGTTGCTGGCAGCCAATCTTGATTCACTGGACAGGGCATTTGAAGGACATAATATGCTTATAGCGTGGCATATTTCCAGTCTGATGTCAAGCGAAAGAGCTATGTCATCGTCAAGGGATAGCTTGACTTGGGACTTTGAGCCTAATGCATTGGCGAACCATAGGAGTTTCAACAGAGACGAGTTTGAGAACCATGCAAGAGAAATGATGGGTCAGTTATCCAGATTCCACTTACAGCAAGTTAACAGCGGTGTTAATCCAAACGATGCGTTTCGTGCCGCAATGAACTTTACAAGCGGTATGTTTGGTATGACTACATCTGTGAACAACTTGTCATTTAACGACTTCATGTTCACCAAAACACTCATGACGAGCGGCACAGCAACAACGGGACAGGAAGCAGCTGCAATGCGAGACAGAATCAACAATGAGTTCAACAACAGCACACAGTTGTCTCCGGAACTTCGGGAGTTGCTAGGTAGGTAAAGTTGCTTTTACGGTTAAGCAACTTGCAGTAACAGATTATATGCTTAGGTCATTTGGGTTAGAAAGAAATAATCGGTAAATGGTTCACAATCTTTTGGGTAGTGGCTTTGTGCTAATGAGCATAAGCCACTACCCGGTGAAATGGTAGGAGAAGAAAAATGAAAATATCGCATAATCATGGCAACAATAATATGCCGAGTGAGCTTCAAGGAACACTAAGCCAAAGACAGCGGAGGAATTTAGACCGAAATATGGTGAGTCATGTGAAACCACTATAAAGCATAAAAATAACTTACTAAAGATATGTGATAACAAACAACCGGTTTTATGCAAGTGTGCGTGGAGAGGTAAGCTGTCTAAGGACAAATTGTGTGCGCTTTTGACCTTGGGCAACTTCTAGGAACCGGAGTTTAATAAGAGAGATGGGAGCGTGATGCGGTTGATCTTAACGACAATCCCCGCATAGTAGTAGGAGCCGATAGGATATAGATATGAGAGGTAAAGGAGATTTACTTATGAACAACAAATGGAGCGATTGGCAGTCACGGGGTGGCGAAAGTGGTAACATTGCAATGGTAGTAGGCAGCAATCAGGATGGGCGCTTGGAGGCGTTTGTATTAGACAAAAAAGGTGACCTCCGGCACACATGGCAGCGAAAGCCGAATCATGACTGGAGCGAAT
>WQSX01000075.1 GCA_009787625.1 Oscillospiraceae bacterium | reverse complement strand
AAGGAGCTTGAAAACTTTGTCCTTTGTGATGAAAGATTACCTGAATATAAGACGAAAACAGGCAGAATCAAAAAGCGGACAAGTGTAATAGGAGTTTTAAGCGGACAAAAAGACACACTGACCGGAATCATTGATGTTGCAATGGTCGGCTCACTATTTCGCAAAGGAGAGTTCCATGAAAAACTTAACACATATGGAATGGTAATATTGGATGAATGTCACCATGCGGCTTCTGCTACATGTCAAGCTATTTTACGAAAAGTAAGTGCTAAGTATGTCTACGGGGTCTCGGCTACGCCGATTAGAAGCGATAATCTTGACAAAATCAATTTTATGCATCTAGGTCCGATAAGGTATAAATACACTGCAATTGAAAAGGCGGCAGACCAAGGGATTGACCACTTTGTTATCCCAAGGTTCACAAGAGTGGTTGATTCGTTTTACGCCAAAAGTGACATTAACTCATCATATAAATTAATCGCCGAGAGTGAAGTGAGGAATCAGCAAATAGTAGATGATGTAAGGGAATGTGTCGGTAAGCGTAGAACACCTGTAATACTCACTAAATATAAAGAGCACGCAAAATTGTTGCATGATAGTTTGATTGAAGATGCAGAGAATGTTTTCATAATGTACGGCGACAATTCGCCTAAAGAAAATGACGCTATCAAAGAGCGGCTTTTAAACGTTCCACCTTCTGAAACTTTAATTTTAGTTGCAACAGGACAAATTATAGGGGAAGGGTTCAACTTTCCGAGACTTGACACCTTAATGTTGGCATCACCAGTTTCGTTTTCTGGACGGCTAGAGCAATATGTCGGCAGACTGAATCGTGATTTTGAAGGAAAAAACGACGTTATAGTCTATGATTATGTTGATTCACATCTGCCTGTGTTCAACAAAATGTTTCTCAAAAGGCTAATAACATATAAAAAAATCGGCTTCGATGTAATAGCAGAGCCGCTTGCCACAAAGCAGACGACCAACGCTATATTTAACTCAACTGATTATTACGATATATTCGAGCAAGACCTTGTCGAAGCCGAGCATGAAATAGTAATTTCTTCTCCGGATATTTCGCACAACAAGGTAGAGCGTTTTATAAATGTAATGAAGGTACGGCAAGAGAACGGGGTCAAAGTCACAATTTTAACTGAAAATCCTGACAATAAGCTGACTGGAAACCCCATTTATCTGTTTGAGCTAATACAGCAATTGCGAGACGTAGGAATGAATGTCGGATTTATGGACAATGTAAATGAGCACTATGCCGTTATCGACAAGTCCCTTGTATGGCACGGCGGTATGAACCTTCTTGGCAAGACGGACGTGTGGGATAACTTAATTCGAGTAAAAGATGCCGGGGCTGCCGCCGAGTTGCTGGAGATATCTTTTTCGAGCGTTAAGATGGATGAGTTGGAGTTTTGTGAAGATGTGGGAGTGGCGCAGGTATAGGTTGTCAACTTGATATTATTTGGAGCGTTATCGTTTACTTTGCTATCGTATCCATGCTATAATCATTATCGAAAGGTTGGTGGCGTGTAAGTGGGAAAAGTTATATTAGTTTGTGGCAAAATTGGTTCAGGTAAGACTACACACGCTAATGCGCTCGCAGAGAGAGACAACGCTGTTATCTTCGCTCATGACGAGATTATGCTCGGGTTATTTGGAGCAGAATTATACGAAAATGACAAGGAGCAATTTTATAAATATGCACCGTGGGTAGAGGAGTACGTCAAGCGAAAAGCAGGCGAATCAGCTAAAGCAGGTGCAACCGTTATTTGTGCTAATGGATTTTGGTCACGGGCGGAACGTGATGAATTGCGTAAGTTCTATACAAATATGGGTATCTCCTGCGAACTTCATTATATAGATACACCTGAAGAACAGCGGCATAAGTATATTCAAAAACGAAATGATGAGATTCGAGGTGGTGATTTGGGTTATATTTTTACTCACGACAGCGACATCAATCACTATTTTGAAGTACCCGATGAAGATGAAATAACTGTTAGAGTTACTTTCGAGTGAACGAAGGGATTTCTATTATGAGCCTTCCTTGACCATCAAGTGGTAGGAAATTTAAACCAATCCACAGTACCCCGAACATTGTAGCACACCGTCCTTGGAGAGGGACAATAATAACTACTACTATTTAATACGAGGATAGTTGTATGGAAAAATGGACAAATAATGATTTATACATAGTTGAAAATCTTATTGAAGAAGAGCCATATCAAAAAATTATTTTAGAAAACAGTCGAAAGAATGATTTGCCTGAAATGGAAATTTCTCCCACACAAGGCAAGTTTTTATATTTATTAGCAAAAATAAAGGGAGCAAAACGGGTGTTGGAAATCGGTACTTTTGTGGGGTACAGTACAATTTGGCTGGCAAAAGCAATAACTGACGATGGTCTTGTGGTAAGTTTGGAATTCGATGAGCACTACTCTGAAATTGCCCGCCGAAATATCGAGCTTGCCGATTTTTCAGACAAAGTTACAATTATAACAGGAGATGCCGCAGAGTCACTGCATAAGCTGGTTGAGGAAAACGAAAGTCCATTTGACATGATCTTTTTGGATGCAGACAAACCGAATTATCCGACGTATTTAAAGTTAATTTTAAAACTTTCAAAGCCCGGAACAATTATTTATGGAGATAATGTTATACGTGACGGCGAACTCTGTAATGAATCAACTAAGGACGAGAAAGTAATAGGTGTTCGGAACTATATTGAAAGTTTGGGAAAATCAGAACTATTAGACTCCACTGCTCTGCAGACTGTAGGAATTAAAGGTTATGATGGATTTAGCTTAAGTATTGTGAAGTAATAGGAATGAATACGCCTCTGTCTGAATACGTATAACGTTCCGAGGTATACTTAGAGTAAAAATTCTTGCGAACTTTATGGAGTGTGGCTATCTTAATGGAGAATGTAAAAGAGTATGTTGAACTTGTAAAAGCACCGTGGGGCAAAATATTTTACGACTTGGTATTTACGCAGCTTGATATTCCGCAAACCCCAAGGCTAAAAATCCTTGATTTTGGTTCGGGGCTTGGCGTTACAGCCAATCATTATGCAAAATGGCATGATGTCACGGCTATTGAGCCAAACGAAGAAATGATTGATAACAGTTATAAACAAAATCCTTACACACAAATTCAAGGAGGCATTGAGAAAGTAGCGCCTATGAAGGAGCTATCTTTCGATATAATCCTTTGCCACAATGTACTGGAATACATAGAGGATAAAGAACCAATCGTTGCGGAACTTTTGCGGGTAATAAATTCGGACGGAGTTTTGTCCATTGTTAAACATAACCGTGCAGGGAGAGTATTTCATACATCTGTTTTCAAGAATGACCCGAAAAAAGCCCTAACACTACTTGATGAAAACACTAACGATAGAAGTAACTATTTGGGAATGCAGTATATTTACGCGAATGAGTACATGGCGGCGTTGGCTCATAAATACGGCGGCATAATTAAAGATGTTTACGGAATGAGGACGTTTTATGCGCTCGGTCAAGATAATGCAGTAAAATATACTGATGAATGGTATAAAAGTATGCTGATACTAGAAAACAGTGTGGCATCAGTTGATGAATATAGAAGCGCCGCATTTTTCAATCACTTGCTTATAAAAAAGGAATAAAGCATAATATGCAAACACATAACAACTGGTGCAACGTACTTCTCACAGACTCGGGGTTTTACTACGACAGTGAATTAGACAAACCATTGGATTTGTTAATCAATAGCTTTAAAGCTATGCTGCAAAAACCTCTCGCAGAGACAACTGTGCTATTTATCCCGACTGCGGCAATGCACGCTGATTTAAACGCAAAAAACATAGCTAACCGACTAAAGAATGAACTGATGACTATAGGCATATTATCAGACAATATTACAGTACACGATATTGATGGTTCTTTATCGGAAGAAGAGGCTATGAAATTTGATGTGATTTACTTTACAGGCGGAAAAACTCCATATCTGGCACAGCGCGTTTTTGAAACAGGTTTTGACAAAATAATCAAAAAAATGATTTTTGCAAATAAAGTATATATTGGCGTGAGTGCCGGAAGTATGTTACTTATGTCTAATTTCAATGTAGACGACCCTAATAATCCAAAATTTAACGGTCTTGGCTTAATAGAAGCATACTTCACAGCCCATTGTGGTGATAATACTCAAATCCGTACCGATTTACCCCTGCCGCATATTGCTTTGCGGGAAAATCAAGCTTTGAAATTATCTTGGACCGGCTATGAATTACTTGATGGGAATTTGCAATATTTGGGGTGATAAGCATGATTACAAATAAAGAAAAAGTATTGGCTCATTACGAAGATTACACCAACAGAGCGGGCGAAGATAACAGGGCAACATCATCGCGCTCTGCAAGTTTAGAATTTCATTACACCAAAAAAATTCTGGATGACTATATCGGCAAAGACAGTCGTGTACTTGAAGTTGGCTGTGCCACAGGATATTACGGCTTGCATTTTGCTGAAAAATGTAAGGAATATGTCGGCGTTGACCTGTTCCCACATCACATAGATATATTTCAGAACAAAATCACAGAAAGTGGCACTACAAATATATCATGCTATGTTGGAGATGCGACAAGGCTTGATAGCATAGAAGATAACAGCTTTGATGTTGTGTTGTGCCTCGGACCGATGTACCACTTGCCTGCTGATATGCGGGAACTTGCTTTTGCGGAGTGTTACAGAGTGTGTAATTCCGGCGGGATTGCCGCTTTCGCCTACGTGAATAAGATTGGCACTTATTTTGGAGCTTGCTTACATGATGATGCGCGTAATAAATACCCAAACAAAAACGCAAATGACATGGTGTTAAAACAAGGCATAAGCGATGACAATGCTCCTTTCTTTTTCAGTACGCCTGAAGAAATGGAAGCCGTCGCTTCTCGGCATGGTCTTGCTAAAGTTCGCTCTGCAGGTCTTGATTTTTTCAATCTAACAGCGATTGCCGACAAGATGGACGATGAGAAATTTGAGACGTATTTAGAACTTCTTGATGTTGCAACAGGTCTTGAGTTCTGCACAGGCATGAGCGAACACGCTCTGTTGATATGCAAGAAAATACGACGGATTATGGAATAGAAAGGTTACAATAATGATTTTATCTTTAATAGCAGAAGCTACTGAATATGAGTTCAAAAGTGCAGTAGAAAAAGATAAGCCAATAAGTTGGCTTAAAAGTGTGAGTGCGTTTGCCAACAGTATAGGTGGCACACTATTTTTTGGCGTCAATGATAGCGGTGGGATTATTGGGCTTGAAAATGCACAAGACGATGGGGAAATAATCAGTCGAAGGATAAAAGATAGGATGACACCACTGCCTGATTTTATTCTTACGCCATATTCTGAAAATGGAAAAGATATTCTTGCGTTGATTGTTAAAGCCGGACGGGCTGCACCTTACTATTATTCAGTGGAAGGCAACAATAGAGCGTTTGTCCGAATCGGTAGCGAGAGCGTACCTGCTCCCGACCATATATTAAATGAATTGATTCTAAAAGGAAGCAATCGTACTTTTGATTCAATAATTTCAGAGTTCCGAAAAGATGATTATAGCTTTACCTTGCTCGAAGCAACTTATCTTCAGCGGACACAACTCCGCTTTGATCCAACTGATTATGTTTCTTTTGGATTAGCCACAAAAGATGGATTTCTCACTCGTGCAGGGGCACTACTGNCTGACCAACACATCGTGTATAATTCGCGGATGTTTTGCACACGATGGAATGGATTAAGTAAAGGCTCTATATTTGACGACGCGTTAGATGATAAGGAATATGAGGGAAATCTAATTCACCTGCTTTCAAGCGGATTGAATTTTGTGAAAAACAATACGAAAGTACGATTTGCAAAAGATGCAAGCGAGCGCATTGATAAACCTGATTATGCGGAGCGTGCAGTGATTGAAGCTCTGGTTAATGCACTGATACACCGTGACTGGATTATTATGGGGAGCGAGGTTCATATAGATATTTTCGACGACAGATTAGAAATTACTTCTCCGGGTGGTATGTTTAGCGGTAAAATCATTCAAGAGCAGGATATTGAACAGCTTTTATCAGAGCGTCGCAACCCTGTTATTGCCGATTTGTTTCATCGGATGAAATATATGGAACGCCGTGGAAGTGGGCTGAGAAAAATTATTATGGAAACACAAAAAATTTCCGGCTATGGTGACGATTATAAACCTGAATTTTATTCTACTGCATCAAGCTTTTCCGTTGTGCTTAAAAACTTGAATTTTCGTGCATCGGAAATGATTACTCAGGATGTCGGAAAAGGTGTCGGAAAAGATGTCGGAAAAGATGTCGGTTTAAGCGTTACTATAAACGAAACGCAAGAGAAGATAATTGCCTGTATTGAGCAAAATCCAACCATAACTGCGGAGGAAATTTCTACCACTATCGGGCTGTCGAGGCGGCGTGTGGAATCAAATATCAGCACGCTCAAGAAAAAAGAAATTATCTCACGTGGGGGCGGAAGAAGAGATGGATATTGGATAGTGCAGAAGTAAAAGTATTTATAGCGATAAGTCATGTTGCACGGTGCGAGTGCGATTAGATACAATGTCAATGTTACCCATTATTTTCTCCGCACCACGTTTGAGCTTTTCAATGCTCCGCACATCATCTTTGAGCGAGAAATATTTATCACAAAGCCCATACCGCTCGGGCAGCAGTTTCTCACGCTCAACTTTCCAAGCCTTAGCAGGGACTGAAGTCCGACCATTCAGCACCCCTGAAAGGTATTTATGTGAAGTGTCATGTGCGGCAATGGAGGTGGCGTTTTTAACTCTAAATGCTTCACGCTTGTTTTTATGCAACGCAAGATACTCTTGATAGATTGGCTTATGACTGTTGTAAATTTCCACATTGTGCAGGTGCAAATCAAGCGTAGCAAGGCGGCGGTCTTTCTTTTTAATTTCCCCTGCGAGGTCATACTGCGACTGATGCATATTCGTCACTTTATCTGCAAGCTCATCAACTGTGCCTAAATCATTATCCCTCAAAAAATTAACCACATTTGCAAATGCCTGTAAGTCTGCAATCTTTCTAGCATTTGACCTAAACTGCTCGGTAATTTTTATGTTTTGCAAAACATCACTCATTGACGGTACTTTCTCAATCTTGTCAAACGGTTGTGAATATAGCCAAGATTTCAGTTTTTTAAGGCGAGCATTGATTTGTCGAAGTTCTTTATTTGAAACTGCAATCTCACGATTTATACTCCCTCGCTCAGTGTGAAAACCCTTAATTTCCATCTGAGCGGAAGAAACTCCAATATGGACAGTCGGAACTTTTTCAACGCCCTGCTCTGCATAACTGCGTCTGTCGATTCTGACATCATGTCCGAGCCGTTTAAGTTCAGCATTACACATATCTTCCCATGCTTTACGCCACTCATCAGCTTTAGATGGATTATTCCAGTCGGTGGTTTCGATTTTACTGCATTT
>WQSX01000074.1 GCA_009787625.1 Oscillospiraceae bacterium | reverse complement strand
GGTGAGCCATTGTCGGAAGAACACATTGCTTTGCGTGTGATAAGGCGTGAAGTTGAGGGGCAACGACCGACTGCAACACATGCCGAGTTAGCACAGTTCAGTAGTTCGCTTGCGGACTTTCGGCAACAGCGAATAGCGAATGGTGAAGGTATCACAGGGATGTTCTCTATGGTCGACGGCGTAGGAGATAGGTTAGGTGGAAGGCAGAATATGCTTAATCTTTCTCACCAAGCAAATCTTGGCATTGTGGCGCGGCTAATGGAGCAAATCAACTCACTGGGCGGCTCCGGCGGTATGGCTGTGAGTGGCAACAATGTTGATGAATCTGTATGATTGTAATTGAAACAGTAAAGCTAATTGAAGATAAGAAGCAATCAAAGCGTAAATCTGAAAGGAATCAAAAATAATGAATATTTCAAGCAGCATACAAAACATACCGAATTTTGAACGCTTCATTCCCGCGATACAGCGTACTCTTTCAGGAGAGAGTCCTATGGAGAGTGCTAATCAACCACTCACCGAGGATCAACTCACTCTGAGACAACTCAATCGTGAAATGCAGAGTTTAGATAATCGAAGTCTCGGTCAAATAGCCAGGGATATGCAAAATGCGCAAAGACCTTTTATGGACTATTGGACAACAAACCATCCCGGGCAAGGGCGACCGGCACGATTTATCCATGCTGACGGCACATTTACAATAATAAACTCCGCTGCAGAAAGAGATGAGTTTTTGAACACATTCAAAAGAGATTGGCTTACCGAGGTTTTAGATACATTTAATTCACTCAGAGGTAACAGTGGGTTTCAAGTGCCCGGAAGTAACATTGACGAATCCGTTTAATGCAAAAAATAATTTAAGCACTATAAAAGATACTCCTTTGATAAGTAGTGGAGTTAACAAGCCACTACCCGGTGAAATACCAGGAGAAGAAAAATGAAAATATCGCATAATCATGGCAACAATAATATGCCGAATGAGCTTCGAGGAACACTAAGCCAAAGACAGCGGAGGGATTCAAACAACTCTGCAAATGAAAACAGACCCGTAGTTTCTGCTCTTAACGGCTTAGATAGCGAACAAGTTTCCATCAGCAATGAAGCAAGACGGCGCTTGATGATACACAAGTCGCTGTTTGGTGAAAACAGATTTTCAACAAGGCAACAGCAAGCAGAAGCCGCCGCTTTATTTATGGAGACAGATGATACTGAAACCGACGAGTATGCGAAATTAGAAGGCTTTTGGTCAGGAGAATTATTTATACCAAATCAGAATGTAAACCCGTGGAACAATGCACATAATGGCGTCAATAGAGTTGGTTTACTTATGGAAAGTCGTTTTTTTGAAAACAACCAAGCGCAGACGGATTTGATTAGCTATTTTGCTGCCAAAGTCAACGGTACTATAAACTCAACTGCGGGTCCCAGCACTCAAAGCTTAGAGACTGTGGCACGCCACCAACTTTCAGTTTTGGCAAACTCATACATAGAAATGCGTCAACGCATTGAAGAAAAGTTTACCGGGGAAGAACTGGAGGAACACCTCAGATGGCTCTCTCAAGGATTTGACATAATGGCTGAAGATATTTCCACAAGACTCGCAGAAGCTGCAAGGTTGCAAACGGAGCGTAGTGCGGAGGGAGCAGAGCTGTCCGAGCAGGAACTTGAGCGTCTCAGGCTCAAACTGGACAGAATGACCCCTGACTTGCAAGAACTTTTGCTTAATATTGCTAATCTGTTCAGGCAGTTTGCCTTGGAAAACGGAGCAATCAACTTAGATGTGCGTGAAATGCAGTTTGAAGCGTTTGCACACGCGGAAGAGAACTCTGATAGTTCATCTATCAATAATGAACTGAGAGCATTAGACGAATTGCTTGGCAGGTATTGATGCGTACATAGTTGACGCAATTCAGCCGGAATACAATCAAGAAGCATGTGAATTTTATCTCAAAATTTTGATGGAAAATAAATCAGGATAGCGTTTATGCACATTTTCAAGCGTTTGTGCATGAACGCTTGTATTGATTAATCCATGACAATTCTGCACTTATTACTATCGTTTATGCGTTTTCTGTTGACAAGTTCTTCGAATTTCACTATTCTTTGCAAAGTGCAAATGTGAGGAATGTGACACGGTAGTTCTATCACTACAGAAAGTTTTCGATTATACATTTCGTTACATTGAAAAATAGAAAAAAGCAGAGAGAGGATTTGAGCAAATGCAGAATTTGTGGAGCTTACTTGCAAAGTTAAGGGGAAACCGATATAATCGTGGCAAATTGATCAAAGGGGATGAGCCGATGAGGATAGCAGTTTGCGATGACGAGAAAGCACATAGAACTGAACTAAAGGCAGCAATAACTGAATCAAAAGCTCTGCCGGATGGTATTGAAATTGCGGAATTTCCCGGCGGGGAGGAACTTCTAAAAGCCCATGCAGAAAATCCCTTTGGTATAATATTCTTAGATGTCGAAATGAAAGGCATGTCAGGTCTTGAAACAGGCCATGCTATCCGCAGCAAAGACAGGGATGTCATAATAATCTATTTATCCGGCTATGAGCAGTATGTTTTTACATCGTTTGATGTTGAACCATTTTCTTATGTCTTAAAGCCTCCCGAAAGCATAAAAATAGGAAAAGTTCTGGAAAGGGCACTTAGAAAATATACGGATCTGCGCAAGATTGTCGAAGTTAAATGGCAAGATCAAACCCATGTTTTGAGGGTCAGTGAAATTGTGTATCTTGAAAGCGATTTAAGGCATATAAATTTTTATACAAAGAACAATACATTTAAGAGCGTGGGGAAGTTAAGCCTGTATGAGCGGAATTTATCGCCTTACGGCTTTTTGCGTTGTCATCAGAGCTTTTTGGTGAATATGAAGTTTATAAAAAACATAGGAAGCACTGCAATCAGGGTAATAACCGATGCAGAGGAGGTAAAAGGAGAGCTGCAAATAGACATGAGTTCACGGAGGAAGCAGTATTGCTTAAACGCTTTCAATGATTATCTTGCGAAATACAGGGTGTGACATTATGGAGAGGATATTTATAGATGTAATAGCGTCAGGTCTGGCAATACTCAATGTTCTATTATTGTTTGAAACGGTCTGGGTCAGGAAAAATATAAGGCGGCAACTTTTTATTGGCGGAATTATTATTAACGTCATCGCCGGCGGAATTTTGACCGTGTTGTTTCAAAATCACTTCACTCTCACCATATTTTCAATATTACTCAGGTTTATCCTCAGCTTTTATTACGAGTCTAAAATCGCCAATAAAATGCTTATTACCACCTTAGTAGCAGCTATAGGTCTTATTGCTGAATCTCTGATAGGCATAGCGCTTGTACATGTGCTGTCTATTCCGATTGAAGAAGTTCAAAATTCAGTCCCGGCATATATGTTCGGCGTGCTGTCGGCAAACCTATTCATGCTGTTCTCGATATTTATTATACGGATATTCTATAAAAAACAGGGGCAGATATTTGACGCAAAGTTTAACCTGCTTATGGCATTTATGCCTATACAGTCAATTATCCTGTGCTTTGTGGTGTTCAATTATTCGATGGGGGCAGGCTTGCAGGAAATCACCCCGCTGGGATTAGTTGCAATTTTGTCGTCAATTTTGCTGATAGCCGTAACCTTGGTAATACTGGAACGACAACGCAAGTCGTTATTATACAAGAGAGGGTATGAACTTAGCCGGTCGCAGCTTGAAATGCAGATAGCGCATCATCGGGACTTGTACGAGGAGCAGTGGAGGATTAAGGCTATACGCCATGATATGAAGGACAACTTAATAGCAATTTCCGCTATGCTAAAAGAAAATCAGGTGGCTGAATCACTTGGGCGTATAAATGAACTGTGCAAAGAAGCTGCCGCTACTGAAATAACCGCATATACAAACATCCCCTCGATTGATGCTATATTAAATGCGAAAATGCAGAGAGCCGGGAAATTCGATATTGAAATTATTACTTCGATAGTGATTGACAAGGAACTTCTGGTAAATCAATTTGACATGGCAGTAATTTTTGCAAATGCGCTGGACAATGCAATTGAAGGCATTTTGCGCGGGGTTGCTACAGGCAATAAAAAAGTAATCAGTCTTGATGTAAGCAGGGCTGTCGATTACATAACAATTATCGTAGAAAACAGCGCAGAGGGTCCGGTATATGATGATTTCCGGACGACAAAGCCTGATAGGAAAAACCACGGATTCGGGATGTCTCAGATGATGGCAATAGCACACAAGTACAGCGGTTCATTCAGTCCACACTATGATGAGAAAAGGAAGCTGTTTACACTTAAAGTCATGCTGGAAAACCATCAAGTCTGAGCAATTCTGCATTTATTCTTTACGATTCTGCACTTCCTATTGTAATTAAATTAATATGATGATACTTTTTTAAAAACGGAGGGTGGCAAAATGATTGCTCGACTATCAAGAAATGTATCATCTTATTTTATTGAGAAAAACATTATTGCTGATGAAGACCGGGAGGTTTATGAATATAGTTTTGAGGTTTTGTTTTCGACTGCATTTAGTATTCTGATGGTGGCGATGATTGCGGTTTTGACGGGAAACATAGTTTATACGATACTTTACTTAACAGGATTTATACCTCTCCGACGAGTAGCGGGAGGATTTCATGCAAAAAATCATTTTCGGTGCTTTCTCACACTTATAGTGGCATATGGGTCATTTTTAGTAACAATTACCGTAATTCAAGAAGATTACATACCATTTGCAATTATCTCTTGCTTAATCGTATCTGTGCTACTAGTTTTCCGCTATGCACCTGTAGAGGACACTAATAAGGCAATTTCAGCAGAAGATAAAGTCCGGTTAAGAAAAATCAGCCGTATAACAATTAGCCTGCTTGCTGGAATCATCAGCGTGATAAGTATTTTTCTGCCTGACATAAGATTGGCTTTTGCAGCGGCAATAGGGATATTCACAGTGGCAGTGTCGCTACCTGCAAACCACATCAAAATGAAGCAAATGAATAGAAAACAATATAAAAATACAGGAAAGGATTGAGTTTTATGAAAAAGTTACGGGAACTAACAACGAGGTTTGGTGGGACACTTGCCGCTCTCGCACTCATGGTGGGAGTTGATGCGGTCGGAGCAGGTTGTCTACTATTTTTCCACCAGCCGAAAGTACCACAGGGCATGTCAAAGTACGTCGGCAAAAAAACGTCCAAGAAGCAGTGACCGGTAAACACAAGTTCAAAATTCAGAAATCGGAAGTGGTGCTTAATGAGGATTGAATAGCAATTAGTCAGACACACATACACAAGAAGTATAAAAATCATAAACTTGACATTAATTTGTTAATGCTTAAACGATAAGAAAGGTTTAAAAATTATGAAAAGAAGAATTACAGCATCAATAATAACGCTTTTACTGGTGTTCACAATGGCAATCCCCGCATCGGCAGTGCAGACATATGAGGTAGTACAAGAACAAGCAATAACAGAAAGTGTGGAGCCAAGGAGACCTGGGGCGATTGTTAGCCCTAGTGTGGATGGTCTGCGCTTCAGGAGAACAGCGGGAGGTGATATCATAGGACTTATGGCTACAACGGACAGGGCTGTTGTCCAAGGCAATTGGGACAATCCGATTATTGTAGGGACAGACGCTTTTTCACAAATTAGACCGATATCAGTGACCTTTCTCATTCCTACTGGTTGGGCTTCGCGTCCTCATCTCGTAATCGTAGGTTGATGATTTTGATAAGCCTAATGAACAAAACGCTTGATATTTGAAAAAAGCTATATAACACAACTTCCCCTTTTCATCTTACTTGATAGTGTACAACATGACCTGAAAAGGTGAAAAGGGGTTAGCTGTTTGTAACATATAAATTAAAGAAAGGACAAAAATGAAAATAAACACAAGCGTTAAACTCACTGTGATATTCACATTACTGCTGGTAGCGAGTCTCACAGCTTGCGGCAATAGTGACGTTATACCTGAAGAAGCAACGAGCGCACCGACAGATGTTAACATCGCAGTCAATGAAGCGCCGGCACAAGAACAAACACCAACTCCCTCACCCACGCCCGAACCGGCACCAATACCGGAACCAACCACAGATTCCGAATCTGAAACCGTGTCGGAAGATAACTCAGAAGCTGTAATTATAGACTTAAATGGACAGGGACTCAACGATGCACAGCTTGCGGCTATGGTGAGAAGCGGGGAAATACCGGCGGGTGTGACCACACTATATTTAGCCGGTAACGAAATCACCGACATATCACCGCTTGAAGGTCTAACGCAGATAAGAATCTTGAACTTATCGTTCAATCAAATCAGTGACATATCTCCACTTAAAGGTCTAACTCAGCTGGAAATCCTGCTATTAACATCTAACGAAATCAGCGACATATCACCGCTTAAAGGTCTAACTCAAATAAGAGACCTGTACTTAGTGTTCAATCAAATCAGCGATATATCCGCACTCGCCGGTATGTACAACTTAGAATTCTTAGTAGCGGCGATCAATCAAATCAGCGATATATCACCGCTCGAAGACCTGACAGGTCTAAGAATTCTTTTATTGTCGGGTAATCAAATCAGCGATATTACGCCTCTTGCGTATCTGACCGGTCTAACTGAGCTGATTATATCAGAAAACCAAATAAGTGACCTGTCAGCACTTGGGGGGCTTATAAATCTGGAAATCATAAACTTGGCCAATAATTACATCAGCGATATATCCGCACTCGCCGGGTTAATGAATTTGGAATTATTATCTTTGTCTGACAATGAAATCAGCGACATATCCCCGCTCGCTTATTTAACAAATCTTGAATATCTTTATATTACCTTATTACACGGCGGTATCAACACAAGAATTACCGACTGGTCGCCCGTGGCCCATGTTGGGAGTGTGGGCGGCAGACCGTAATAGCTGATATACAAAGGGGTATTAAATGAAAAAAACCGCACTAATTGTCATTATAGTATTTTTTGCCATGCTATTAACTGCTTGCGGTGACGATGATAGCCATGAGCGTGGCAATGACAGGGAGGCTGACACAGGCAATATAGCCGTATTAGGCAATGTTGAGAACACAATCATCGAAAACTACATTTATTTGCCGCAAAAAATTGACCTGCAAGGTTTGCCGTACCAAATCCAAGGTGCAATGCTGCATGGTGAGCGGATTTACTATTGGTATGCAGATTATACTGCAAACATTATTGTGGCGAGCATGGATTTTGATGAAGGAAACCCACAAAACATTCAAATCCCTGTTTCGGAAGGATTTGTTTCAATAGGCGGTGTTCGGATAAAAGAAAATGGAAATATCGAGCTTATCTATTCTGTCAACTACGGAGATGGTAACGCCTCATTGAATTACGGACAATTTACTTCGCAGGGCGTTGAAGTAATGAAAGAAGACTTAGGTGGAGTTGTGCCATCTGAGTTTGAATGGTTTAACCTAAGACAAGCTGTTTTTACCGAGAATGGTCATATTGCGTTATCAGGGGGAGTCGGTCGAGCAGGATATGAACTATTATTACTGGACAGTGAAAGAAATCTTATGGGATATCTGCATATCAATCATGGTGAGAGAATTTCCCTTTTGCGTGATGGCAGAGTTGTAATTTGGAGCGAAGAACGTACAAACAACACTTTGCGCGAAATATGCTTTGATACAGGCGATTTTGGCGAAGAGTTTAAGCTAACTGTAGAACACTTTCGAAATCTACTTTGTGCAGGGGATAACAGTGCTTATGACTT
>WQSX01000073.1 GCA_009787625.1 Oscillospiraceae bacterium | reverse complement strand
TTTTGGATGATACTCCCGTTGACTCCGCAGTTTCTCAACCTCTCGATGTTTTTTGCCTTTGCGGTTTTATTCCCCGACTTCAGCATAAGGCTGTTCCTTATAATTCCGATTAAGATTAAGTGGCTCGCAATAGCAAATGCAGTGTTCTTTGCGTTCTCCTTTGTTTCCGGAGTAATCGCCGGGCAACTAATATCATCATTTCTCCCGATTATTGCGCTCCTAAACTTTTTCCTTATCTGCGGAAGTGACCTGCTCGCCAATCTGAGACCGCTGATAGCAAAGAACTCACCACAAACTATAAATTTCCGGCAAGCTGCGAAAAAGGCAAAAAAAGACCTTGCGGACAAACCATACAGGCATAAATGCGCCGTATGCGGGAAAACCGATGCCGAATATCCGAACATGGAATTTCGTTACTGCTCACACTGCAACGGATACCACTGCTTCTGCAGCGAACACATAAACAGCCATATCCATTTTCAGTAGCGGCTGTCATGGGTAGACAAACATGAAACAACGTAAAATCATTAACAGAATTACTATATTAACGTTATGCGCCGTATTATTGGTTATGCCCTCAGCATGTGAGGTAATCTTAGCCGATGGTTCGGTGACTTTCCGATTTGCAGATTCTATGGAACCGCAGCCTCCGCAGGACGAGCAGATTGCCGAGTCCAACGACATACCCGACGACTACTACGAAGAAGAACCGGAGCCTGAACCTGACAGAATAGTAGAAGATGACCCACTCGATGGCATAGATTTTGACCCTCAGCCGGAAAATGAAGATGAGGCATTTTACGGTCGACCGTTGCTTCTGCCTTTTAACCCTCACGCCACGGAAAACACCGATCCCGACATAATGATTGCTCTGCATGGCATAAATGTAGGCGGCACAACACCGGAGGACTTCCTGCTATATCCACCGACCGATTTCGGTTTTTCAGAGGACTACGCAGCAATTGAAGGCATTACAACATTTCGCGGGAATAATTTCAGAGACAGCGCATCTTTCGGATATGCAAACATTCGTTCCGGCTCTTTTGGCGAGAGATGGTCACGCAATACCGGAACACTTGTAGCACCTTCCGGCACTATCTGGACGGGACACGGGTGGTCAGGACAGCCGCTGATAGTTCGCTGGCCGCAGGAAACACGTGCGATAATGAACATGCATGAGTGGGCTCAGGAAGCTGAGGACCTCGTTGAAGTCATATATCCCTCTATGGACGGCTTCATCTACTTTTTAGAGCTTACCACAGGACGAGACACCCGCGACAGGCTCAACATAGGTTTTGTACTCAAAGGCACAGGAGCTATTGACCCTCGCGGTTATCCCCTGCTCTATGTCGGCGCAGGATACGAGAGTGCCCACGGAGCTGCGCGAATATTCATAATAAGCCTCATTGACGGCACTACACTTCATACATTCGGAAATAACGACGGATTTGCCTTGCGGTCGCTTTGGAACGCCGATGCCTCGCCGCTCGTGGATTCAGAAAATGACAGGCTGTTCTTTCCAAGTGAAAACGGACTGCTCTATATCCTTGACCTAAACACAAACTTTGACCTCGAAGCAGGTACAATCTCCATAGACCCTACAACTGTCAGATGGCGTTTTCGAGGGCGACGCTCTCATACAAACGGGCAATTCTGGCTCGGGTTTGAAGCAAGCCCTGTTATACATCGCGGGCATATGTTCCTCGCTGATAACGGAGGGCATCTTATATGTCTGGATCTCAACACACTACAGCCCGTTTGGGTTAAAGATATACTTGATGATACAAATACATCTCCCGTTCTCTCCATCGAAAACGGTCACCCGTTCATCTACATAAGCACGGGCTTCCATGGTGGCTGGCGTGCGCCTGCAAACAGCACTGCACCTATTCCCGTCTGGAAAATAGATGCAGTAACAGGTGAAGAAGTTTGGCGAACCGAATTTACCGCCCATACTGTTCTCGGACTATCAGGAGGAGTGCAAGGCACAATTGCCATCGGCAGATATAATCTTGACCATCTGATATTTGTTCCAATCGCCAGATCTCCCGGAATCGCAGGCGGTACTCTCGTTGCGCTCCATAAAGAAACGGGAGAAGTCGTATGGGAATTTCAAACTTCCACCTACTCATGGAGTTCTCCCGTTGCAGTATATAACGAGGACGGCAGAGGCTTCATCATCTACACCACCTCAAACGCAGACATGCACTTGATTGACGGTCTTACGGGAGAGCGGCTTGACAGAGTAAGCCTCGGCAGGCTTATAGAAGCCTCCCCTGCCGTGTTTGAAAACACAGTCGTAATAGGCACCCGCTGCCAACGCATAATCGGAATTGAGCTGAACTAAAAATTAACTGCAATAATTTAGCAAATAATAATGCAAAAATGCAAAAATAATAGCCGCCCAAAGCGGCTATTATTTTTAGTTGTATCTTTTGTTTTTGTTTTTGCGGGCTGCCTCGGATTTCTTACGACGTTTTACACTGGGACTTTGATAATATTCTTTCTTTCTAAGATCCGAGAGGACGCCGGACTTAGCGCAGTTGCGCTTGAACCGCTTAAGTGCGCTGTCAAGAGATTCATTATCTTTCAGATGTACTTCCGACATTTATTCTACCCCCCTCTCATATACGTGCCATAGCGTAGTTAGTAATAAGTGACGCACTAGATTATATCGCTTTAAGCCCTTAGTTGTCAACTGTTATTTTGACCAAATAAATCTATTTTGGTCCTTTTCGGACATACCAAGGTTTACTTTGTGGTTTGACCTTTTCCTCGCGCTCCGTCTCGGCATCGCGACCATCTTCTTCATAATCAATAATTATTTTTTCAACGCTGCTGGTATCCCATTCGCGAAGCTCGTGCAACGCCTGACTTACAGTCTTGCGTGTTTCGACAATTGGTGCTTCTTCCTCTTTTTGTATCAGCTCAATAGGAGCAGCAGGGGAAGCAGGTGCAGACACCGGCGCAGGAGCAGACTCCTGAACTTGAACCTGAGGTGCAGAAGCCCTTACATCAAAGTCTAAATCAAGCTTTGGTAACGCAGCAACGGGTTTTGGTTCCTCAAGCTCACCGAGAATTTGACCCATCATTGCCTCTGTTCTGCGCTTAACATCTGTGCAAACACAAGCAAACATCATAAGTGTTAAAGCTTTGCGAATTCTGATTTTAGAATTGGGGTTGGGGTCTTTGTATTCCTTAATAACATTCTCGATTACAGCCTCAACACCGCCCCTTGAGTGGTCGCTGGCTTGTCCGCTTTGCTTTAACGCTTCGTATAGATAGCTGTATAATGTACTTTCTTTTATGATGGCTTCACTGCCGTCCTGAGATTTACCATTGACATAGCTCATAAGCAGTGAGATATGTTCAAGCTTAATGCACTCCTTAAGTGCATTTATGATGAGAATACGTGCAATATGAACTTCTTCATACTTCTTGCCTATGGGGTGTCTAACCCAACCTCTCTTGACCCAGTTTTGAATGGTTGACCCTTCAAGACCTGTAACACTGCAAACTTGAGACAAACTCAATCCTCCCGTTGCTTCAAGTAACATTTGAATTTTATCAAACCCTTTAAGCCCTTGGTCAGATGAAGATTTAGACGGTCCTCTCAGAGTGTCTGCACTTAGATTTAGCATAGTATCCTCCTACGATATATTCTTGCTGAAAAGTAAGGATTTCCTTTCCGTCGCGCAATTGCATTATTACGTTGTATTTACACATTTACGTGAGCGTACCGCATCAGCCGATTTTTTACGGTTAAGGTATTATATCATAGGTTCCCGTGAACGTCAATAGTGTTTTGTAGGTTTTTACTAATTTTTTTCATCAAACGCTTAACTGCTTCAAACAACTCGTCGATATGTGTCTCTGTATCCCTCGGTTGGCATCAACTGTGGGGTATGTATTTATATAAGATAACATCAAGTTGTCTCACATCAATAGGCTTAGCAATAAAATCATCAAACCCGTTTTCAAGGAATAGTTCCGCACTACCTATCATAGCATTTGCCGTAAGCGCAACAATTGGCTTTTTATAACCCAGCTCATGCAGTTTCAGCATCGTCTCAATACCGTCCATTTCGGGCATCATATGGTCCATAAAAATAATGTCGTATTCCTTGCCGCTTTTAATTTTTTCAATCGCTTCAAATCCGCTTTCCGCAGTCTCAATATTGAGTTGATAAGGTGCCATAAGCCCACTTGCGACGTGTAGGTTCATCTTCATGTCGTCAACAATAAGGACCTGACCTTCAGACAAGGGACTTCTTACTCTTTGTCGTCTATCGATGGACTTACTGCCGGAAAATGTGAATTTTCTGAGCTGAGAAGCTATTTCTTCACCTATTGGCTCGCCTCCCGTTGATTTTTGCACTATAGTTGATATAAAGGTACTACCCTTACCAAAAGTGCTTTTTGCCGTTATAGTGCCACCCATTATCTCCGACAGACGCTTAGCTATACTGAGGCCCAAGCCTGTTCCCTCTACGCTACGGTTCATATCAAGATTAAACCTCAAGTATTCGACAAAAAGCATACCAAGGTCTTCTTCTTTTATCCCTTGTCCGGTATCTTCAACCTTGAAGTTTAAGCACACTTCACCGTTTTCCTCCGTGTGACTCACTGTCAATTTTATATACCCCTTTGAGGTGTACTTAATTGCATTTGAAATAAGATTATTAAGAATCTGTTTTATTCTGCGTTCATCACCACACAGTGTCTGCGGTAAGGTTCTACTTACGTTTAAAATGAATTCTATTTGCTTTGAGCCGATGTATGCAATGTTTAATATGCAAATTTCATTTATGAGTTTTGGCAAATCATAGTTTTCCTTACTGACGTCCATCTCGCCCATTTCAATCATTGACATATCAAGAGTATCATTTATGAGTTCAAGCAAATGAATGCCCGCATTATGAATATTTTCAATAGTCTCGGAAAACCGCAGCGGAATATCGCTTTCCCTGAGTTGCATTTGAGTTATGCCCAGAATGGCATTTAGAGGTGTGCGCATTTCATGGCTGATACGCGCTAAGAATCGGGTTTTTGCTCTGTTTTCCTCTATTGCCTGAATTTCATTTTTCATGGCCGCTTTTATGGGTCTTAAATCCTGATTATAACCTATAACCAGAAGTCTATCTTCACGCTTTATGCGAACAAGGGTCACGTCAACCGGCACCAGTTCTTCACTATCAAGCTTTTTATGCATCCATTCGAAGTGTATAATCCCTTCATTGCCATAAAGCACTTTCTTAAACATCACCCTTGCCTTTTCTACGGATTTTGCGCCATCAGGTTGATACTCAGGGTAAGTCTCCTCGTGTCTACACATGTATTCGTTTTGGTCGTTCAGATCAAAAATATCTACTACTTTTTTGCTTACTTCGAGAAGGGTTTTATCCTCACCCCATAGTTCAATATACATAGGAGATGAGTTTAGATACATACGCATGACTTCATTTGCGCTATGCATTTGTTTATACGACTTTTCAAGGATTCTGGCAAGTGCGCCAATCTCATCTGAAGTGCTTACATCTATAGAGTTCTCTGCCACTTTGGAAAGAGCAATGACACCGGACGAAACGTCATTGGCGAATAATCCGATTTTTGAAAGTGGGTTACTTATAAGCCGTGTTACGGATAAATGCATCAGCAGCATTAAAGCAATTATGAATAAACCAAAAAACAATAATGCAATCAGCAACAGGTCATTCACACCTGATATGACGTACTCAAAGGGAACACTGACATGTAAAGTCCATCCAATTTCAGGAATCGGGTGCGATGTCATATACCTTCGCGTACCATCAGCAGCGTTAAGTAAAAACAGTTCGCCTTCCCCTCTGTCAGAAAGAAAATACTCTCTGTACTCATCTATATCTCTGATATTTGTTTTGACTAAAACATTCCCGTCCGCAATATACGGCAGGTATGCTTCTTTTTCGGTATGTGTAATAATATTGCCAAATTCATCTGTTAAGAAAACATAAGAGCCTTCAATAATAACAGTATCCCAAACCTTGCCAAGAACTTCCGGCAAATATAAATCCACCGCAAGCACAGCATCATGACAGTCAATTTCGCCTAAATATCTTGAAAGCGATATGTCTATTTGCATAGCGCCAGCTTTGGCAGTTAATCTGATTCTTTCGTATACTTCATCAGAGAGCATATCGCCCACGACATTATAAATAAACCACGCTCCCAAGGACGTAAGAAAGAGTGCAATTATGAGTACACTGACCATAAATTTGGCTCTGATAGACTTAAAGAAAGACATACTAATACTACCTCTTTTATCACAGCTTTTCCGTAACATTATAACATAATTTGTAAAAAAAACAACCGCACAAGTTGCTTTGCACAGTTGTTTTTTATGCTAATATTAATATTACTTAACTTCGACTTCTGCACCTGCTGCTGCAAGTTTATCCTTAATTTCATTGGCTTCGTCTTTGCTGATGCCTTCTTTGATTTTCGCAGGAGCTGACTCAACAAGAGCTTTCGCTTCAGCAAGTCCGAGACCTGTGATAGTCCTTACTTCTTTGATAACCTTAACTTTCTCTGCGCCGAAGCTTGTCATTGTGACTGTGAACTCGGTTTGCTCTGCATCAGACGCAGCTGCACCGCCGCCGCCGCCTGCTGCCGGAGCTGCCATAGCAGCCGCAGAAACGCCAAACACTTCCTCAAGTTCTTTAACCATCTCTGAGAGCTCGATAACTGTCAGAGTTTTAATTTCTTCGATAAGTTTTGTTACTTTATCACTCGCCATTATAAATATACCTCCATAAATTTATGATTATTCTTTTTCTTCTGCAGGAGTCGCGGCTGCTTCCGCTGCCGGAGCTGCTTTCGCAGGTGCTTCTGTGACCGCTTCCGCTGCCGGAGCTGCTTCCGCAGGTGCTTCTGTTGTCGCTTCTGCTGCCGGAGCCGCTTCCGCAGGTGCTTCAGCGTCCACTACGCCGCCGCCCTTTTCCGCTGCCGCTTTGAGAACGACTGCAAGACCGGTAATCGGGGCAAGCAATGTGCCGAGAAATTGAGCCTGGAGAACAGGCAGAGCCGGAATACTTGCGATAGCATTTACCTCGTCAACCGAGAGAATCTTACCGTCCATGAAGCCGGCTTTGATTTCAAAGTATTCGGGTAATTTATCGGCAAATTCCTTGATAATTCTTGCCGGAGCAATCGGGTCTTCATCACTTGTCGCAAGAGAAGTCGTACCGACTAACATTGATTCCAGAGCATCAAAACCGACGTTTTTAACGGCAAACTTCATAAGCCTGTTTCTGACTACACTGTAATCAACACCGGCTTCACGGAGCTTCACACGCATTTCAGTATCTTCGATAACCGTGATACCTTTGTAGTCAACAAAAACACCGGATTTACTCTTTAGTCTCTCAGTCATTTGGTTTACTATTTGCTTCTTTTCTTCGAGAATTTTTGCACTTGGCATTTTACATTTCACCTCCATTTGCATTTAAAGTATGCGCTACCATAAGAAAGTTTGAAAAAAGTACGTGCTATTTTCAAACTAAAAAACTCCTGTCCAAAGACAGGAGTAAACAGCCAAAACAAATCAGGCCGCCCTCGGCAGGATTTACGTAAAAAACCACCTACTGTCTCAGGAACGCCAAAGCATAATATCAAAAACAAAAAGACTTGTCAAGCTTTTTCGCAATTTTCGAGTCAGACAGGGGGACGGTTCATTTGTCTGCTCAACTCATGGTCTGCCCCATACATTATCAACATGCGCTACAGGCGACCAATCGGTGATGGGATTATCACGGATAAACAGTTGCCCAAGACTAGCTATTTCTGAAAGCGAGGTTATATCCANAATTTGATTATTGTCTAAGTGTAATAGCCGTAGATTACTTATACCGTATAAATGTGAAATGTCACGGATTTGATTGCTGCTGAGGTACAAAAGTTCTAAGTTAGTAAGCCTTGACAGCGAAGATAAATCAGTAATCTCATTATGTGACAATTCCAGTAAATTAAGATTATAAAGCTCAGCTAATGGCGTTAGGTCACTTATTTGGTTGATACTTAATGATAATCTTCTTAAATTTCTAAGCTCTGCAATTGGTGAAATATCTTGAAGTTGCTTACCGACAAGTGTTAATTCCTCTAGGTTTACGAGATACGATAAAGGCGCAAGGTCGTCTATCGGGTTATATGTCATCGCAAGTTCAAGAAGTTCGGCATCAGAGAAGTCTCCCACAGG
>WQSX01000072.1 GCA_009787625.1 Oscillospiraceae bacterium | reverse complement strand
CCATTACTGCATATATCAATTGCAGAATTATATGGCTGTAAAAGTCCGTGTGTTACCATCAAGTTGGTCGGAAAATCGTCTACCACTAAGATTTTTGCATTTGGAGCGGTAAAATTGGATTCGGAATTTTCATAAAAATTATCTTTAGAGAGCGAAATACCCGAACTCGCCGGCTTAGAGCCGAAAGTCACACCAATAGGCTCAAAGTTACGGATTTGCTGTGGCACAACTACCGTAAACACACTTCCTACACCATATTGTGAACTTGCGCTTATTTCGCCGCCTATCAGCTCAATTAAACTTTTGGCAATCGCAAGCCCAAGCCCCGTGCCGCCTATTTCTCTGTTTGAGGTTGTTTCAAATTGTGTAAACTCGTCAAAAACGGCATTAATGTTTTCCTCTTTAATGCCTCTGCCGGTATCACTTACTGCCATATGCAAACTTAGGATATCGCCTGAGATTTTTCCGCCCACTGTGAGGGTGATGTATCCTTCCTGAGTAAACCTAACTGCATTTGATAAAATCTTTTGCATCACATGTCTGAGCTTTTTGGAATCGCCATGGAGGGCGTCCGGGATTTTTTCATCTATATCCAATTCAAATTCCAAAGAGAGATCTGTAAGTTCTTTTAATGTACTTGCCGTGACGGCATCTATGATTGACGATAGGGTATAATCTTCGTTTGAGACTTCCAAGTTGCCATTTTGAATTTTAGTGAAGTCAAAGAAATCTTCAAGAACCGCCATGAGGTCTTTGCATGCGCCTATGATTGAATGGGTGTAATCGCGTATGTTTATAAGCATATCCTCTCGCAAAATGAGTTCTGCCATGCCTTGAATCGTGTTCATAGGTGTCCGAATTTCGTGACCAACTTTTGAGAGAAAGTCTGTTTTTGAGCGATTTGACGTGCTGTCAACCCTTGACTGGAAGCTCATAGATAAATCCGTGCAAAATCCTCCAATAATGTAAGGCATTCCTTCATCATCGGTTTCCAGCAGTTTACTGTGCTCAAGCACCCATTTTTCCTGCCCATCTTTTGTTATGATTCTATAGATAGCCTCCAGCGGCAAGCCGATGTCAATTGTTTGTGTGCGGAGAGTTTTGAGGAGTGTAGCATCATTGGCATGAATGATATCAGAAAATTTAAGGCACTCTCCGCATACAAATTCATCAGCACCATATCCTGTCAGTTCAAGGCATCCTTCGCTGACATAATCAAGCTCAATATCTTGTATATCATGAATATAGCGAAAAGTCATCAGTGGCACGCTCTTGAGCATTTCATCTACGGTTGTAATAACTTCCAACTTAATCATCCTCACTCACTTGCAGATTTACTAATTCCTAACTACAACTCAATTGCATTATTTTGCTTGATATTCTGTTCAGTGGTAGCTCAAATTCAACAGCTCCGATTCTTTTTGCAACTTTTGGCATTCCATATACTACACTTGTATCTTTATCCTGCCCTATTGTTCTGGCACCGTTCTTACGCATCTTCAAAAGCCCTCCGGCACCATCAGCACCCATTCCTGTCAATATTACACCAACGGCATTTTTCTTGAGGACTTGTGAAGCTGACTCAAAAAGCACGTCTGCCGCCGGCATGACACCATGTAATCTCTTTCCCGAGAAACAGTCCACAACAAGCTGTCCCCGGTTTTCTTTAAGAAATATATGGAGTCCTCCGGGAGCTATTAATATATGACCTGCTCGAACGATATCTCCGGGTTTAGCTTCGCTGACTGTACACTTTAGCGAATTATTCAATCTATATGCAAATGACCTTGAGATACCATCCGGTAAGTGCTGTACAACTACTATGGGGGGAATATTTGCGGGGAAATCAGAAAAAATACATTCAAGTGCCTGCACTCCACCGGTTGACGATGCAATCACAACAATTTTACTACTTACCGTACCGGCAGAAATTACCAATTGCCACTAGCTCCTACTTCTTAATAACAAAATCGTGTTTACACGATTTCATTGAAGGTTTATGCTGCTGATGCCTAAATTTTGAGAACTTACAAACGGAATTATGTCATAAATTATGCCCTCTGTCAACACTTAAAAAATAGTAAGAATGGTATAAAATATAAAAATAATTGTTGCAAAATGAACAAATTATGAATATAATATGAAGTGTGCGCATAAACTATCTTAATATGCTTCGAATTGTGTTTCAAATTTCGATAGGTTTTGAGGTACGCAGGACTATCGCCGATTTGTTTTTAGGCGAAGTAAATAGTATAGGAGTTTAGAAAGATGAAAAACATGAAATTGCAAAACAAAATTATTATCCCGGTTGGTGCTATCCTGATTGTTCTTGTGGTGACGCTCACTCTATTTGTCCTGACGCAGGTTCAAAATCTCGCAGATGATATGAAAGAAGAACGCATAGAAGGGATGTCGATGGCTGTAGAAGCAATGCTTGGAGACTTTAGGGAGAGAACAAGGCTGACTGCTATGGCCGTTGCAGCGCACTATAACATAACCACAAATTTGGTAAATTGGAATGCTGAAAATGATAGAGAAGGCAGTAGACAAAACCTCATAAGTTTTCTAACTGAACAGACGAGGGAGATGGGAGTTGATAGCTTCGTTGTTCGCGATTTTGAGGGGCGTATTGTCTTACGCTTGCACGATCTTGCAAGTTATTATGATATAGATGGCAGTCCTGCGGGTAATGCAGCACTTGAAGGGAGAACAACGACATCTTTTTCTTCGACTGCAACCATGCCGATGGGACTGAACACCACTGTGCCGATTTTGTATAGCGGGGAAATAATCGGCACAATGACACCGCTGTTCTTCCTGCACACAGATGCATTTGTTGACTACTTTGCACAAAGCCTAAATGCCCAAGTCACCATTTTCGGAGGAGCTGGTGCAACCACTCGTGTCGCTACTACTCTGGTTGATAATGGCGACCGAATCATCGGAACAGAATTGGACGATCCGATGGTAATTGATACAGCAATAAATCAAGGGCAGAAATTCGTCGGAGATACAAATTTGTTGGGATTGCCCTACAGTGTGGTCTATTTGCCGCTTCTTGGAGCCGGCGGAAATGTTGTAGGGCTCTTCTTTGTGGGATTTTCTAATGAGACCATTGTGACCTACACAAACATGTTGGTTACCACTTTTATTATCATTGGTGTTGCAGTTTTTGTAGTTGCTTTATTTGTAATAATCTTAATAGCCAGATCAATAAGCAATCCTCTCAAAGTGTTTGAGGAGTGGATGCATGAGACAGCATCGAAGGGTAATGTAGAATGGTCAGAGGAAGAAGGGCGCATACTCGATGCGTATAAAAACCGCAAAGACGAGGTAGGAATGTTATTTCGCTCATATGTGCAACTCACCGAGTTTATAGGTGTGGTTCGTGATGAACTCAAAGAGGTCGCAGGCGGTAATCTTTCTATAGATGTTACTGTGCGTGGCAAGCAAGATATTCTGTCAAAATCGCTGAAAGATATGGTTGAAAACCTAAGTATTATGTTCAGAGACATTTCAGATTCAGCAACTCAAGTAACGGAGGGCTCAGAGCAGATATCACAAGTATCAACAATACTCTCTAAAGGTTCGGTTGAACAAAGTGCCACAGTAGAGCAGCTTTCCAGCTCAATAAGTGAGATAGCTGAAATCACAGCCACAAACGCCGAAATGTCAACCAAGGCATCAACACTCGCCGGCAGTATAATGAACAGTGCAGAAAACGGCAACAAGCAGATGAACGAAATGGTGAAAGCCGTTGAAGCAATCAGCGAGGCAAGCCAGAGTATCAGCAAGGTCATAAAAGTTATTGATGATATTGCATTTCAGACAAACATTCTTGCTCTCAACGCTGCGGTTGAGGCGGCTCGTGCAGGGCAGCACGGAAAAGGCTTTGCCGTCGTTGCAGAGGAAGTCCGTAATTTGGCAGCTAAGAGTGCGGAAGCTGCAAAAGATACCGGCGATTTAATATCAGACTCAATGGAAAAGGCAAAATACGGAGCGGAAATTGCTCAGAGCACCGCCGAGAGCCTCACAGCAATCGTTTCCGGAATCACCGAAAGTAGCGAGGTTGTCAGCAAAATCGCAACAGCCTCCGAGGCACAGGCAACCGGTATCGACCAAATAAAAGAAGGTATTAACATGGTTGCGAAGATTGCCCATGAAAACGGTGCAACGGCAGAAGAAAGTGCAGCATCATCCACAGAGTTTAATGCGCAAGCACACATGCTTGGAGAACTCATAAGCAAGTTTACCATAAAAGAGCAAGACATGAAGGCAATTGCATCAGCCATACTTCCAATTGAAGAAGAAAGTGCGTGAAATGTGTAGACTTCTAAGGAAAAAGCCGCAGGAACGCCACCCCGCTGCTTTAGCAGCCACACCCCTTTGGAGTGCGACTCCTTGAGGAGCCGGGTGGCTATCTCATAAGTTTCGATTCATATTTTCTTTGTATATGATAATTTATTGCGGAATTTAGGTAGTATGTCAGTTTTACTCAGGCGGTTCGAAAAGGTCTACGCTTTCTTTTGCCAAGTGGCTTTCGATAAGTTTTTCTACTTCCTCAAACTCACCGCATAGAAGTAAGGAATCTATTTCATCCACCAGCTTTTTTATTTCCTCGGATACTGTGTTTTTTATAAGGTCGTCTACGATAGAGTTTGTAATAAAGACGTCGTATTCTCTGCAAGCCTTACTGAGAGTCTTCAGAAGCTCGTGTATGGTCTTTGAATTGTCTGTTTGGTTATTTTCCCACTGCAAATCGTCGTGTTCGCTCTTAATGCCTGCTACCTTTATTTCGAGTTTTTTTGTTATCTCTTCAAAAGTTGCGATAAAATCAGGGGTGCTTTTTTTGATAGTGTCAATATCTCGATCTTTGCCGGCAGCCTCTAAAGTTGCAGCAGTGCCGGAAGCTTCCGGCTCACCGATACTGAGAAGTAAACTTTTCATTGTGTGCATGTGTATTGTGTATGCAATAATGGCCTCTGAATCAAGCGAATCGCGCTCCATAATCTCCTTGAGAGAGCGGAGTGCATTTTGGGCATCACGTAAAAAATATTCAAGGCTGTTTGTGTTTGTTACTTTTACAGAGGCTGTATTGCTTACATCAGGTTTATCAATTTTTTGTGCATCGTCAGGGTATTTATCTCTGATAAATTTCTTTAAGCATTTATCAAGAATTTTGGTGTTTATCGGCTTAGAAATATATCCCGAAAACCCCTCTTGCATGAAAGTCATGTGTTGTCCGACAAAAGCGTTCGCTGTGAGTGCTACAATGGGAAATTCGCATCCAATTTCTTTCATTTTCTTTAGAGTCTCAACACCATCCATTTCAGGCATCATATGATCCATGAAAATGATGTCATACTCGTTGCCGCTTTGTATCAGTTTGAGAGCGTCAAACCCACTTGAAGCTGTTTCAACTTCAATTTCATATATAGAAATCAGCCCCTTTGCGACAAACAGATTCCCCTCCATATCATCGACGACAAGGACTTTTCCGTATGGCATAGGTTCATATGAAAACTCGTCTTCATCCCTCAGCAATGAACCTATATCCTCAGTACTTCCCAACCTTTCAGCTTGCTCTTTGCCAATAACTTCACTACCTGTCACTTCTTGCGGTAAAAGAAGTTCTACAACCGTTCCTTTATCAACAGAACTTTTTACAGAAATTTCCCCACCCATCATTTTTACCAATCTATGAGTGATTGCCATGCCGAGCCCGCTGCCTTCGGTGAAAACATGTTTCTCCTCGTCAAATCTGATATACTCATCAAATAGCCTAGATATCTGTTCCTGTGTCATGCCACGGCCGGTATCGCTCACACGAAAGCGAAGTAACGCTTTGCCAATATGTGACTCAACACACTCGACAGAAAACTTGACTTCGCCGTTTTCGGTATACTTTATGGCATTGGATAACACGTTGTTAACTACCTGCTTGGTGCGTAGTTCATCTCCAATGATTTCAGAAGGTAACTTTGGGTCAATTTCAGCCGAAAACCGTATTGGCTTTGAGCCGACGGTCACTACATTTATTTGGATAATATCGACTATAAGGCTGGGTATGCTGTATTTGCGACTGACAAGCTCCATTTTTCCCTCAGCGACCTTTGAAATGTCAAGGAGGTTATTTATTAGGGTTATAAGCATATGTGCGGAGTTATAGATGCGATTGAAAGCATCTCTTGAGCGGTCTGTCAGACCTATTGATTTTAACTGAATTTCGCACACACCCAAAACAGAGTTAAGGGGGGTACGCATCTCATGGCTCACTTGTGCTAAAAATCTACTCTTTGTCACATTTTCCCTAATTGCTACCTGTTCTTTTTTTGTCGCCTCTTTTACTTGCCGTAAATCCACTGTGTAGGCGGCTACATAGAATGTCTCGTTTAGGTTATAACGTACCAGTGTGATTTCTGAAGGTATCAATTCACCGTTCAGCTTTTTGTGCATCCATTCAAATACAACGGGTTTGTCTGTGAAAAATGCCTGCCGCACAAAATAAGCAGCTTTTACGTCGGATGGTGTTCCGCAGGGCTGTGTTTCAGGGGAAAGTTCATTAAAGCGCTCTATGTAGGTCTCCTGACTATCTAATTCAAACAACTCTACAGCTTTTTGGCTTGTTTTAAGCATGACAAGGTCTTCATCCCATATATTCATTACAAATGGTGATTTCTCAAAGAATATTTCACTTTGCATGTGTGCCAGCTTTTCTTTTTCTTTTGCCTCCATAGTTGCCGTAATGTCAGTAGAATACTCGATGATTACCTCAGTATTGCTGTCATATTTTGCAGAAAGATATTCGCATCTCGCATGAAACTCCGTTGCATCTTTGTGCCGTAATACAAAATCATGCTTTGAAGCCCCATGTTTAAATGCCTCATTTATCTTCTCATTCCAGATATCACCTGTTTTTCTTCCGTCGGGTTGGAACTCAGGAAAAGTGTTTTGATAATTTTTTAAGTACTCAAATCTATCTTTATATCCAAACATTCTCACGGCTTCATCGTTGCAGTACATTGGCTTAAAATCGGTTTTATATATTGTAATCGCCATGGGTGCTGAGTTAAATGCAAGCACTAATAGATCGTATAAGGTGTAAGATGGATCCGAATTATTTGGATTTATGTGGTTCATAACGTATCTGTTCCTTTCTACTTGGCTCCAATCTAAAACTTTGTCAGCAGGTTGAGTTTCTGTAATTTTCGTTAATTGCTTTAACTTCATGGCTTATGCCGCAAAACGTGTCAACAATCAGAGGGTCGAATTGCGTGCCGCTGCCCTCAAGGATAATTTTAAGAGCCTCTTCATGTTCAAACATATGCTTATACGGTCTTTTTGTTGTGAGAGCATCGTAGACGTCTACGATTGCCATTATGCGCCCTTGTATGGGAATTTCTTCGTGTTTAAGTCCATAAGGGTAGCCGTTGCCGTCCCAATGCTCGTGGTGATAGGCTGCGAACATTTTCGCATTATATAGGAGCATATCCTCATCACCAAATTTACTGAGAATCTTATCTATCAGAGCCTCACCTTTTATCGCATGTGTTTTAACGATTTCGCGTTCCTCCGCAGTGAGTTTACCGGGTTTGTTTAAAATGCTGTCCGGAATCGCTATTTTGCCTATATCATGCAGTAGCGCACTGATAGCGAGTTTAGAGACATCCCATTTTGTGAGGTCTGACGAGTAGATTCCATTTTTGTTCATCTCGTGAGCCAGTATAGTTATGTACTGTGCTGTGCGCTCAAGATGTCCCCCTGTGAAAGAATCTCGGCTTTCTACAATATCAGCCAATACATATAGTAGTGCTTCGTTTGAGCGATTGAACTTTATTGTCCGTTCTTTTATGATTTGACTGGTATTGATGTGTTGTTTTAATCGACTTATTAGCGCCGGTGTAGAAAAGGGTTTGCGGACAAAATCGGCAATACCGTTATTAAACGCTTTGGTTTCAATTACTGCGTCCTGAGTTCCGGTAAGGAATATGACAGGTATATGTGTGTAGTTACGTGTTGCTTTCAGTTTTTTGAGAATAATAAAGCCGTCCATTACAGGCATGTCAATATCAAGCAAAATAAGATGGGGAGTAACTCTTTGCAGAAATTCAAACAACTTCTTGCCGGAATTCATGGTCACTACATTAAACTCTTCACCCAATGCCGCTTTAACTATTGCCAAATTAATCTCATTGTCATCGACTACAAAAATAGCTTTTTTCAATGCCTAGGACCACCTCTATAGAAAATCTGAGGATTGTTCCAAACTTAATTTATTTTTCATTGAAACAAACTGCATATTAAAATCAATTCTACGCTTAAATACACTAAGCACAAATGGTTTCCTGATAACATCAACAGCACCCAGGTCATAACATTTTGCTATTTCATCATCATTATCTCTGCCTGAGGCAATGACTACAGGTATTGAACCTGTTACTTCAGAAGACTTTAGTTGCTTAAGCACATCAAACCCTGAAATATCCGGCATTATTAAATCTAAAATGATCAAATCCGGTGTGGCTTTGTTTATTATTTCAAGAGCTTTTCTTGCATCTTTATTGGTTAAGACATCATAATCGTCCTTTAAAGCATCCTGCATAAGTTTGAGCACCGAAACGGTGTCATCAATTATTACAATCTTTTGCTTATTGCTTTGTCTGCCGGCTTTCATTTTACTATCGTCGGGTAGTGGGGAAGCTGCGGAATTACTGCCAAGTTCTGTGGAAGTAAAAGGTTTAATTTCGTGTAAAAGTGCTGTTAGCTTTTTACAAAAATCACCACTCTTTGATTGTATTAAATTGAGATTTTTTTCTTTTGCGGCACCTTCAAGTTCGCGAGCATAATTCATTAAAGAATCAGCACCGATAGTACCTGCGGCACT
>WQSX01000071.1 GCA_009787625.1 Oscillospiraceae bacterium | reverse complement strand
CGTCTACCAGGAAGGGCCTAAAAATCCTTTGAAGGGCATATCGTTGAAACCCCTTGTGCTTGCTTTGAACGCCCAGTTTGGGGTGGGTGCTGGGGGGAAGTACACGAAGTTTGTGTACTTGCATTCTCAGGGCGATCACCAATGGCATGGAGAACCCGACCCTGTTTATGTGGAGACCTGTTCTTGTGCGGGACTGTTTGGCATATTGATTTTGTATTACGGTACGTTTCATAAGCGAGATCGATCCGGTACGAAGCAGGTATGAACCTGTATTGCGGTGCTAAAAATGAGGCGTGGTATTCATTTGGGCGAAAGCCTTTTAGCGTGGCACTCAGCGGACTTCTTCAGACCACTGAGTAACTGCTGGCGGTGCTGTGTGCAGTGTAGCCTGCCTTGAGTGGTAAGTGCGGATGGGGGAAACCGCTGTCTGATGCGGTGGCCAAGTGTTAGATAGTCAGCCCCTGAAATACTTGTTGCAAAAGAGGCTAAGAGACGGTTTGACTGTGGTGGAAAACACCTAGGCTGTCCGAGTGGCGTGACCCTTGGGATGGATTGAGGATTACAGTACGGACTAAGTGGCAATCGGGCAACGGAGAATGGATTACCCTAATACTTTTGCACTCTGCGATGCTATTGCATTTCGACAAGTGCAAGAATGTTGGTGACACTCCGAACGTGGGTTTAATGGGAAACCACCTGGCCGGCAACGGGAGGCAACCACGGGGGAAAACCAGCCCGACCTAAGCCGTAAGATTTACTCAATCCGTCGCCGCAAAAACTTTAAGGTATTGTAGCATTGAAGAAAAAAATAGATTTTAGATGGCTAATACGAGTCACCCTCATAAGTCTTGTGGCTTCAATAGTGTTCACCCTTGCTTCCACTGAAATATTGGGGAGAGCAGGGTATATATTGTCCTTTGTTGTACTTGCAGTGTTTATATTTATCGGGGTTATCTTTGATGTAATCGGTATAGCCGTTGCAACAGGAAATGAAGCACCCTTCAACTCAATGGCGACCCGCAGACAAAAAGGGGCGCCGCAGGCACTTAAGCTGATTAAAAATGCAGACAGAGTGACAAGCTATTGTAATGACGTCATAGGTGACGTGACAGGAATCGTCAGCGGAACGACCGCGGCACTGATTGCCGCCCGGCTCATAGACAACCTAAGTGCCGGAAACGTGGTGTTGCCGCTTATTATATCCGCGTTGGCGACAGGTCTCACAGTAGGTGGTAAAGCGATTGGAAAGACTCTTGCATTTAACAACAACACAAGTATACTGTTAGGCGTGGGCAAAGTCCTGAGCTTCTTACGCATAAATCCATTTTCAAAGCAAGACAAAAAAGAGAAAAAAACGTAAGCGAAGAGGGAAGGAATGTCCATAGAATGAGTACGCCGGGAGACGAATTATTCAGTGAACTAAACTATGTCAGTCGCGGGGGAGCTAAACTTGAAAAAGCCCTCTCGGATTTTAAGGTCTCAGCGGACGGAA
Source organism: Oscillospiraceae bacterium (assembly GCA_009787625.1). GTDB lineage: Bacteria > Bacillota > Clostridia > Oscillospirales > Oscillospiraceae > WRMH01. The sequence continues at coordinate 7,454 of WQSX01000071.1, read as the reverse complement.
AAGTATGCATAGACTGCGGTGCATCGACAGGCGGATTCACAGATTGCCTGCTCCAAAACGGCGCAAAAAAAGTATACGCAGTAGATGTTGGATATGGCCAGCTCGCATGGACTCTGCGCACTGACCCGCGAGTAAAAACCATGGAGCGGACAAACATTCGGTACGTCACACCTGAAATGCTCGAAGAGAGCCCGGAGCTTGCGGTAATAGACGTTGCATTCATATCACTCGCCTTGGTTTTGCCTGTAGTCCACAATCTCCTCGTAGATAACAGTGAGGTCATTTGCCTGATAAAACCGCAGTTCGAGGCGGGAAAAGGAAAAGTAGGCAAAAAAGGGGTCGTCAGCGACCCGGCAATACATAAAGAAGTGTTGGATGCTTTCCTTGAATACTCAGAAAAATCAGGTTTTAATCTCCGAGGGCTGTCATACTCACCCATAAAAGGGCCAAAGGGGAATATTGAGTTTTTAGGACACCTGTCAAAACCAGATGAAAAGATAATAACAGACACAGAAAAGCTTGTAGAAAAAGCCCATGCGATGCTGATGTAGTGTAGTCGGGGAACAATGTATTAAGGAGTGGCAAGTGCAAAAAATAATCCTTTATCCGAATGCAGAGAGTGATATAGACTTCAGAGTGGCTATAAAAGTTGCAAAAATACTCCAAGGTCTCGGCAGGGAAGTGGTATTATGCCCTGTTACATTTGATGAAGCCACAGTGGCTACACCGAAAACAGGATTGCAGGAATCTGCCATTGAAGATGAACTAAAAGGTGCAGAGATGATAATAACTTTTGGCGGAGATGGCACAATACTAAGAGCGGCAAGGATAGCGGCAGAATGTGGTGTGCCGGTTTTGGGGATAAACATGGGTGGTAAGGGTTTTATGGCGGAGCTCGAGCCAAGCGAAATAGCCAAGCTAAAATCGGTTGTATCCAAAGACTACAACATAGAATCTCGAATGATGATTGACGTACTCATACACCGTGAAAAGAAAGTTATCTATTCGGATTTTGCTCTCAATGACATTGTAATTCGAGGAGATAATAAAGTCATCGAAATGGGGATTTTTGCAGATAACCACAAGATAACTCATTTCCACGGTGACGGAACCGTAATTGCCACACCAACAGGCTCAACAGCCTACTCTCTCTCTGCGGGCGGTCCTATTGTGGAGCCAACGGCTAAAAATATCATAATAACACCCATTTGCGCCCACGTTCTTGAGGCAAAATCTTTCGTACTCGTAGCAAGCAGAGTTGTAACAACCGAAATCGGAAGTAAAAAAACAATTCCCGCATTTGTTTCAGTCGATGGCGGAAAGCACATAAGTGTCCAAAAAGGCGATATAATCGAAGTGCGAAATTCTGCTAAAAAAACAAAGCTCATACGATTTGACGATACCAGCTTTTATCATAAAATATCAACAAAGCTTGCCACGCGTCTGCATGGTGCGCATTGATTTTATATATAATTTCATGACCATTTTGCACTAAAAGATTTCTGAAAGGAATGTTCATTCTAATGAAAAAAGAAAGACAACTTGCAGTTTTGAAGGTTATCGCGGAAACAGATGTCGAAACGCAAAATCAAATGATTGACGAACTGACCAAAATCGGTATCGAAAGCACACAAGCCACGGTATCGAGGGATATCAAAGAGCTCCATCTCGTAAAAGAGTTGACACCACGAGGAACTTACCGATATACCACAAGCGGCCGTGCTGAGACTCAAAACCAAAAAGTCCGCCTGACAAGTATTTTTAAGGAGAGTATTCTCTCATATGTTGCGGCGCAGAACATCGTTGTGATGAAGACCTTGCCCGGCCTTGCTCCTGCCGCATGTGGAGCGCTTGATGCCATGGGTCTTGAAAACTTGGTGGGAACGATTGCCGGTGACGACACAGCCTTTTTGGCGATGAGAGACAGTGTATCCGCAGAGAGATTCTGTGATGAAATTGAAAGTCTGCTGGTCTAATGAGTCCGAGCACCACGTAGGGGAAATCTATGCTTAAACTTCTTCATATTGAAAATGTTGCCGTCATCGAGAAAGCGGATATTGAGTTCACAGAGGGCTTAAACGTTTTAACAGGCGAAACGGGAGCAGGTAAATCAATTGTTATAGACTCGCTCTCGGCAGTTATCGGATACAGAACTTCACGTGAGATTATCAGAACAGGGGCAGATGTAGCAACGGTTACTGCTGTTTTTGAAACTACGGCTTGCGATGAGTGGCTCGACGAAAACGGAATTGAGCCTGACGACAGCGGAGAGCTTTTTATTACACGCAAAATATCGGCAGACGGGAAGAGTAATTGCCGCATCAACGGCACTCCCGTACCTGTGACAGTTTTGCGTGAACTTGGCACATTTTTGCTCGATATCCACGGGCAAAATGACGGAAGAAAACTTCTCGACGAGAGCGCACACTTGGCATATCTCGATTCTTTTGGTGCACCCGATAAGGAACTGAACTCATATAGGGCGGCATATAATAAATTATCGGCACTCAAAGCTGAGATAAATAGGCTCACGATGGACGAAAGCGAAAAACACCAACGCATTGACTTGCTGAAACACCAAATCAGTGAGATAGAGCAGGCAAAGATTTCACCGGGAGAGCAGGCTGAGCTTGCAGCCAGGCGTGAACTACTGCAAAATGCGTCAAAACTCACTCAATCGGTTGATGAGGCGTTTGAAGCACTGTACGGTGGCGGTGAGTCAGCGGGTGCTGTGGCACTCATCAGCGATGCAGGTGCGATGTTAGATAAGGCGGCACGTTTTTCTGAAGAACTAAGGACGCTTGGTGGGCGCATAAATGATGTTATTTACACAGCTCAGGATATCGCAGATGAGCTTCGTGACTTTAGGGCAGGGCTGGATTTTACCCCCGGTGAACTTGATGAACTGGAAGAGCGGCTCGATGTTTTAAAGCGTATAACCCGCAAGTACGGCAGTGAAGAAGATGCACTTTCATTTTTGGAAAATGGCATAACAGAGCTTTCCGATATAGAAGATTCGGACGGAAAACTTGTCAAGCTGGAAGCAGAATGTAAAAAGGCATTAAATGAAGCACTCAGTTTGGCGGAGAAACTTACGGACAAGAGAAAAAAGGCGGCAAAAAAGCTCTCCGATTTGGTAAAAAGAGAACTTTCAGATTTAAGTATGCCCGGCGTGAAGTTTACCGTTGAGTTTTCAAGTGTGCGAGGTGAGCATGGACTAAGCTCAAACGGTAGCGATGAAGTACTGTATCTAATGTCGGCAAACGAAGGCGAAAATCCGGGTAGGATAAACAAGATTGCATCGGGTGGTGAGCTTGCCCGAATTATGCTGGCGCTCAAAAATGTACTCAGCAGTGGCATGGACACCGGCTCCATGGTGTTTGACGAAATAGACACAGGTGTATCAGGTATTGCAGCGCAGAGAGTCGGAGAAAAGCTTGCAACGCTTGCAAATCAGCGCCAAGTGTTATGTGTGACACATCTTCCTCAGATTGCGGCAATGGCAGACACGCACTTTTCAATAAGCAAAAGCATAAGCGGTAACAGAACTTTCACGCATGTTGAGCGCTTAGACATAGAGGGGCGAAAACAAGAGCTCGCACGCCTCAGCGGCGGCGAAACAATCACAGACACAACGCTGCAAAGTGCCGCCGAGCAACTAAAAGCCGCTGAACTATATAAATCGTCACAATCGTAACTTGCCACAGAAGCCCGGTTATTTGCTACGCTTTTTTCTGTAGGTGGACCGTCTCGGTCGCCCGCTCTTGCCGTTTGCACCATGTAGCCGCTGCTTCACAAAAAAGACTCTGCAAACAACCCAACCTCTACTCACGTTTGCTTAGAATTTAAAATTTGAATAAAATTACCAAAACTCGAAGCCATCAAAACCAAAGCCACCCAAGCCAAAGGTTCTGAGTAAATCTTCAATTAGAGCCATAAGTACCATATCCCACTGGTCTAGGTTTATATATTCTATCTCCGGGATGTTTGCGCCATGTTCGGAAACAATTTCTAATGATAGGGATTGACCAAAACCAAGTTCAAAATCATCAAGTAAAATAGTCAAAGTATCCGCGCCTAAATCCAAAGTGCCGCTAATGCTGCCAAAATCATCCCATCTATGCTCCAAATACGACAGAGTGAATCTTCCGGTATCAGGTGTCCAAAGAGAGGAAAGTGTGACTGATTCAGTAAATAACGCGCCGCCGACACTTATTGTAAGATTGTGCTGATATTCTTGCGGTGTTTCTTCTATATCCCAGTCAAGAACGACGGTTGACCTACCCCACATGTCTATGATCATGACATCAAGCGTCCAATTGTCGTTATAGGATGCGCCAAAGCCAATTGTAGTGGTAGAGTATGTAGAAACATCATCTTCGGTATAATCAATGTCTGCAACTACTCTGAGAAGTCTCCCGTCTTGTCCAATGTAAAATGCAAATGAAAAATCTATCTCTACTTCTGCTTCAAGCGCACGCAGGTCTTCAAGAGCTTCTCTAAAGATTTGCGAAGAATCGTTGCTTTCGCCATTAAAAATATCACCAAAAATCCATGGCATGAATCGGTTGTCACTTTCAGCCACTTCAAGCAAATCAGTCAAGAGTGCAAAAAGGTCACTCGTATTTATTGCTGTAGAGATTCGCGTTGCATTCGTCTGTTCTCCACTCACCATTATTGCTGAGTTTTCTGATACAAACTCTAAATCACGGATAAAATTTGATAAGACAACTGCGTATTGAGCAACTTCTAAAATAGAAATGCTTACATCAGTTTCTGCGGTATATATATCATCCAAATAAACTTCAACAGATGCAATTATGTCTTCGATTTCAGCAGGTCTCAGTCCAATTGCACGTCCAAATATCCGAAAATCTTCCGCAAATGTGCTGAATGTGATTCCGTATAAATCACTGCCGAAAAGTGAAGAGCCAACGGCAATTCGCTCATTGTTAAAAAACGCCGCTGCATCTAAATTAATGAATCCCATCATTCTGAAATCTGCCTCAAGGGCAAATTCACTATTTCGGGTATCTGAGCGCAAAATCACACTACCATCTGCACCACCGAATCCCCATAAACTGTCATCACGCAAATTAAAATTGACTGAAAGTGTTCCATCTTCAAGTGTTTCAAACAAAGCCGGTATCGCTTGAAGTGGTGTGGTTTCCATGCGCAAATCGGCTTCTTCTATCATTATATCAATTGCGTCAGCAATAGGCACAGCATCTCGATTAATCCTAAGTATGTCTGTGAAATTGCCTGTTAGAGGTGTTCCGACGATACCGCCGAACACACCGCTTGCAAAGAGAATAATGATTGCCGCGGTAACAGCAAACACAGGAATGCCCACTCCGAGCACGATTTTCATGGTTGACTTCGAAGAACCGGCATTAACGGGAGGCATAGGTGTCTGAGGCGCATAGTCGTATGTTTGCGGTTGTATTTGAGTCTGTACCGGCGGTTGAACTTGTGTCTGTAGTTGTGCCTCCGATTGAGGGTGCATGTCTGCTTGCTGTTGTGCATCCGGTTGTGCCTCCGATTGAGGTTCGCTCTTTGCCGTGCCGCAAGAAGGGCAAAATTTATCTGTGCTTTCAAGTTTATTTCCACATTCTATACAATACATATCACACCTCTTCTCCATTTAACAATTTATTTACAATTTAATCACATATAGCAATATATGTCAAACAAAAGGTTGCTTTTATTACCAAGGCGAGCGGCGAAAGAAAAACTTTCACTACTCGCCTTGCGATGCTGCCTATAATCTGCTATCATTTTTGTATACGGATAAGGAGTTAACTAAGATATGAAAAAGTGCATCTTACTGCTATTAACCATTACAATGTTAACCATGCTTACAGCATGCGGGAATGAAAGTCAAAGTGTTGATGAAATTTCGACCAATGAACTTGATTCCATCGAACCTACAAATTATTATTCCGAGGAAACCACAAGTTCCAATGAAGAAGCAGATATTGAAAACGAATCTTCCGAAGATTATGAAAAAGAAACATTAGAAAAAAACCCTCAAATAGCGATTACAGGAGCACTCCACCGAGTTGAATATGGAGATAATGTGGCATATTTATTCGGCACTATGCACGCAAGTCGGCCTAACTGGTTTCCGCTTGCAGATATAGTTGAAGATGCACTGCGACGATCTAATGTGCTCGCGATTGAGTTCACAACTCTCGAAATGAGCGGTAATGAAATACGCAATGTTATTAGAAACGTAACGTACTTACCTGATGAAGAGAGATGGTATGATATATTTTCGGCGGATGTATATGAGCATTTGGTAGAAACGATACAGACTTGGAATGTGCGGTTTGGCAGAAGTATGAATCCGGTGCATATAATGTTCCACGCAGAAAATATGCTTAGTTTTGATCTTGCTAATTTAAGCCGTTTTAATACAGTAGACTCATATTTAGAAGGTGTAGCGAGAGCACTTGAGATACCGATTATTGGCCTGGCAACTATGGAACAACAAGTGAGTCTATTATATAATGTGCCATTTGATGTTATGCTTGACAAAATAGCGAAATTTATGTCAAGAGAGGAATTTGCAGAGGCATTTACATACTCCCCGAACTTAATAGATTTGGCGGAATTCTATGAAAATAATGATTTTGTATCTATCAATGAAATCACAAGAATTGACCCGCAGTGTTGCCTTTATTGCACTTATATCGTTGAAGTTCTTTTTAAATATCGTACAACAAACTTTGCAAATCAAGTGATTCGTCTATTGCAAGAAACTGAAGAACCGACTACATTTTTTGTGGGCATCGGATTTTCACACATAATTGGCTCAGGCAGAAGCGATGAATTTACAGACATTGTTGAGCTATTGGAACTGGCAGGCTTTGAGCCTCAGCCGCTGTGGTAATTGGAATAGCGAAAATCTAGTAGTCTATTTTGCGGTGAAAATTCAAAACGAGTGGTCAACGTTATGAAATAATCCGTTGAATAAAAATGAATAAAAGGAGCATAAAAAATGAATGAGCAAAATGAAAAAACGGAAACAATGTCAAGCTTTGATGGGTTTAAAGATATCCAAGAAAGCGAAATGTTTTGCGTGGATGGAGGAGTTTGGAATCCAGGAGGTGTAATACCTACCGGTACTGGCGCAGGTGGTGGTTTCGGTGCGGTAAACTGGCACAGCATGTCGTAAGTATTACAGATTAACAGCATAAACTGAATTAAATAAAAGCAGAGCTATCGTGAAACCGCGACAGCTCTGCTTTTATTTAGCATACTAAATCGTTTCGCATTTATTATCAAATCAGCGACAAACTCGCACAATTTCACAGCGAAAAATCAGAAATTATTTTTATAATGCGATAATCGCACTATAATTATGATTTCACCATGTAAAATTAATGTAACTTGAACGTTTTGGAGAGTTACATCAATGAAACCACGAAGCAAAGAGCCCGGTAATAAAA
>WQSX01000070.1 GCA_009787625.1 Oscillospiraceae bacterium | reverse complement strand
CCGATAATCTGAGCATAAACGAGCCATGATATTTGCGATTCGGTTAAATCAAGTACGTGAGAACCAAAAACAACTGCAAATGTCAGTGCAGAAAACCCGATATAACTGGGGATTCTCGCGATTATCGCATGGCGAAGCGGCAAGCTGTTTTTAATGAGCGGTAAAAATCTTGCNTAGTATTTCTTGACATCAGGTTTNTCCGAATTTTTTATCGGNTTTGGGTCTTTCACCATTTTTATAAATGCAAGCGCCGGAATCAAAACCACTCCCGCAAGAACGAATATCAGCCCGAAGCGATAATTGTCATTGAGCAGAGGAGTCGCCAATAGCCAGGTCAACAATAATCCCAGCAGAAGAGACATAATACTTCCACCCGCAACCTGCATACCCATCATCTGCCCGCGGATTTCAGTTTTTATCGCCCTTGCCGAGAGTTCTCCCCACGGCACTGTATTCAAGCCATCCGAAAACCAAAATATTGCAAATAAAACGAAAAACACTATGACGGAAAAATAGGGATGAGCTCCGAAAAACAGCGGAATCGCCATCAAAAGCGGAATCAGCCGCAGTGTCATAATTTTAAACATTGCATTTGGAATATCTTTTATTGCGCTTACAAACGGAGCAATAACTAATTGCCCGATTAAAAAGAACAATGGNTGTATGGTCACTGCAAGACCCACAAGTGCTATCGAATCGGTCATTCTGTCAACAAAGAGCGCAACAGCACCACCGGATGCCATTATCGACACAGCAGCAACAAAAAATATACCCTCAAAAGTCAAAGCCCAATAATTTTTATCATACCCTCTTTTCACGTTGTACCCACCTCATGCTTTTTCGTTGTTTTATCGGGATGCCCGATTGTGAGCCATGCATCACACATATGTTAAATTAATGCAGCTCGAAATTCCCTCATATTGTAACACATTTTTTGCCAAAGTAAACTCATCCTTTATTTTGAGTCTGTTTTAATTATTTTTTCATTGATTTTAATGCTCAATTATGGTACTCTTAACATCGACCCATAAACAATTTTGGAGGTAAGACATGGCAGAAAAACTTAAAGGCGCAGCGGTATTCGGACAATCGGGCGGACCGACATCAGTCATAAACGCCAGCGCATACGGCGTTATCAAAACAGCACTTGAAGCACCTGAAATTACAAACGTATACGGCATGGCACACGGCATCGTTGGGCTTCTAAACGACACACTCTATGACATGAGCAAAGAAGACCCCAAAGAGCTTGAGCTACTCCTCAACACACCATCTTCTGCTCTCGGCTCTTGCAGATACAAGCTGACGAGCGAAGAGGATATGGCAAAAATCCTTGAAATGTTCAAAAAGTACAATATTCGCTACTTTTTCTATAACGGCGGCAACGACTCTATGGACACATGTAATAAAATCAGTGAGTACATGAGTAAATCCGGCTATGAGTGCCGTGTTATGGGCGTTCCTAAAACTATCGACAATGACCTAATGGGCACAGACCATTGCCCCGGTTTTGGTAGTGCCGCAAAATATATCGCAACATCAGTCGCGGAAGTTCACCAAGATGCATATGTCTATGACACAGGTGCGGTCACAATAGTTGAAATAATGGGAAGAAATGCGGGTTGGCTAACAGGTGCCTCTGCACTGGCAGAGCTGTCAGGCTCACCACCCGACCTCATCTACCTGCCGGAACTCCCCTTTGACATGGACAAATTTTTAAGCGATGTAGAAGCAGTCTACAAAAAGAAAAACAAGTGTCTCGTAGCTATTTCCGAAGGCGCACAGTATGCCGACGGCACATTTGTAGCGCAGGCAAAAACATCAACAACCGACGGTTTCGGACATGCCCAGCTAGGCGGAACTGCTGCAAGGCTCGCCGCCGAGGTTAACAAAAAGTTCGGTGTCAAAACTCGCCCCATCGAACTCAGTTTACTGCAACGCTGTGCCGCTCACATAGCGTCACAGACAGACATCGACGAAGCATTTCTTGCAGGAAAATCTGCTGTTGAATATGCACTCTCCGGTGGCACAGGCAAAATGGTTATCTTCACTCGCGGAAGCGAAAACGGTAACTACAAATGCGGCATCGACTACGAACCACTGAGCATTTGTGCCAACACCGAGAGAAAAATCCCCCGTGAATGGATCACAAAAGAAGGCACCTACGTTACTCAAGATTTCATCGACTATGTACTCCCGCTTATCCAAGGCGACAATAACCGAAAACAGGAAAACAGCCTACCTCGCTTCGCAAATCTGAAAAAAGTAAAGGCACAAATTTAGTGTGAAAAGGAGAAAGTCAAATGAGTAAAAATTTAAAAGGCACAAAAACAGAAGCTAATCTGCAAGCCGCATTCTCAGGCGAATCTCAAGCACGCAACAAGTATAGCTATTATTCATCAGTAGCGCGTAAGGAAGGTTACGTCCAAATCGCAAATATCTTTGAAGAAACTGCAAACAACGAAAAAGAACATGCAAAAATGTGGTTTAAGCACCTGCATGACGGCAGAGTGCCGGATACCAAAACAAACCTAAAAGATGCCGCATCAGGCGAAAACTACGAATGGACTACCATGTATGCAGAATTTGCAAAAGTTGCAAGAGAAGAAGGCTTTGACGACATCGCCAAAGAGTTCGAACTTGTTGGTACTATCGAAAAAGAGCATGAAGAGCGTTACAGAGATTTACTCGCAAACGTCGAAACAGGCAAAACCTTTGCCAGAGCCGATGAAAAAGCGTGGCATTGCCTAAACTGTGGAAAAACAGTCATGGGCAAAGACGCTCCTGACCTCTGCCCTGTTTGCTCCCACCCCAAAGCCTACTTTGAAATTAAGGCAGACAATTACTAATCAGGACGGTTTAAAGCGATGAGTCAGGATAAAAAAGGTAATGTAAACTGTTATAAATGCAAATATTTTGTCGTGACTTGGAACCCCCAGTTTCCTCGCTCTTGTTCATTTTTCGGTTTCAAGACCAGAGGTGAAATGCCATCAATAGCCGTACTAAACTCATCGGGCGCACCGTGCGGAGCATTCGAGAAAAAGCCCGGCGTGAAGTAAATAACCCACCCTCTGCGTGAATCAACTGCAATAGTTTCTTGGAACAAAAAATACGGCCAAACGGCCGTATTTTTTATATCATTATGCTTGCTTCAGTGCGTTGATTTTTACTCCCGGACCCATTGTTGAGGCTGTTACACAACTTCTTATGTACTGGCCTTTGGCGGCTGCCGGTTTTGCTTTGTTCACTGCATCTAAGAGCGTTTGGTAGTTTTCTGTGAGTTTTTCTTTGCCGAAACTTACCTTGCCTATCGGGCAGTGTATAATATTTGTTTTGTCAAGGCGGTATTCAATTTTACCTGCCTTAATTTCTTCGATTGCCTGTTTGATGTTTGGTGTTACAGTACCGGCTTTTGGTGTTGGCATAAGACCTTTTGGTCCGAGAACTTTACCCAAACGACCGACAATGCTCATCATATCAGGAGTTGCCGCTACTACATCATAATCGAAGAAGTTTTCTTTAACGATGCGGTCAACCAACTCTTGTCCGCCTGCGAAGTCTGCGCCGGCATCGAGTGCTTCTTGCACGCGCTCTTCTTTACAGAATACGAGAACTCTTGGGGTTTTACCCGTACCGTGCGGAAGAACCACTGCTCCGCGGACTTGTTGGTCTGCGTGGCGGGAGTCAACACCTAATTTAAGGTGGAGCTCTACGGTTTCATCAAATTTTGCCTTTGATGCCTTACATACGAGTTCAAATGCATCTTCCGGGTCATAAAGTGTTGCTCTGTCAACGAGCTTAACGCTCTCTTTATAATTTTTACCTCTAAACATATCTCTAGCCCTCCACAGTGATGCCCATGCTGCGCGCTGTTCCTGCAACCATGCTCATTGCGGTGTCAATGTTTGCCGCATTGAGATCGGGCATTTTTATTTCGGCTATCTTGCGAATTTCATCTTGTGAAATTTTGGCAACTTTATTGATATGCGGTTCGCCTGAGGCTTTGTCAAGCCCACATGCTTTTTTAAGTAATACTGCCGCCGGGGGTGTTTTTGTGATAAACGAAAAACTGCGATCTGCATAGACTGTGATAACCACAGGAATTATGAGACCTTCATCGTTTTTTGTGCGGTCGTTGAAGTCTTTTGTGAACTGGCCGATGTTTACGCCGTGTTGACCGAGTGCCGGTCCAACAGGTGGTGCCGGTGTTGCTTTTCCGGCGGGAATTTGGAGTCTTATTTCTCCTACTGCTTTCTGTGCCACTGTGTGCACCTCCTAATATAAATGTGGTGAGTGTCGGGGCAATCGCCCCTCCCACTGTGCGGTGTAAGTTTATTATTCCATTGGTTCGATTTGCTCAAAGTCAAGGTCTACGGGTGTTTCTCTGCCGAACATTGAGACTATGACTCTTGCTGTGCCCTTAACGAAGTCAATTTCTTCGACATTGCCGAGGAATCCGTCGAGTGGGCCGTCTACAACCTTAACTGTGCTGCCGACTTCAAATCCCACGACTATTTCGTGACGTTCGATTCCGAGTGCAAGCACTTCATCTTCCGAGAGCGGTATCGCTTTGTTTGCTGAACCTACAAAGCCTGTGACACCACGAACATTGCGGACAAGATGCCAGCTAACGTCGTTCATCACCATTTTAATGATGACATATCCGGGGAAAGTCTTGCGTTCGACGACTTTTGTCTTTGACTCGTGGACTTCTTCTATTGTCTCTGTCGGTATTTTCACTTCGATTACTTGATCGAGCATTTTGCGGTTTTCAGCGGCTTTCATAACTGTTGCGGCAACAGCGTTTTCGTAGCCGGAGTATGTATGTACAACATACCATCTTGCTTCATCCATAACTCCTACCTAACCTGCAAAGAGTCGTGGCACGAAAGTCCTGATTGCTTCGAATATCTGAGTTGCGGCAAGATCAAGCGCCCATATTGCAACCGCAGATACTGCCATAACTGTTAGCGACACAAATGTGTTGTTTACAATCTGTTTTGGTGTTGGCCACACAACTTTTTTCAGCTCACTGCGCATCTCTCTAAACCACCTGGCAATGCGGTTACTGCCTTTGACTTTTTTCTTGCCTGTTGATTTAGCTGATGATGTCGTGGATTCTGAGGGAGTTTCAAGTTTTTCGATTTTTTTATCGTCTGACATTTATAATTTTCCTCCCCTTACTTAGTTTCGCTGTGAACAGTGTGTTTACGGCAGAATCGGCAATATTTGTTCATTTCGAGCCGATCCGGCGTATTTTTCTTGTTCTTAGTCGTGTTGTAGTTTCTTTGCTTGCATTCGTTGCATCTAAGCGTGACTTTGATTCTCATTGCGGCACCTCCTTCAAGATAAGCCTCCCTGCTGATTTTGGCAGTTACGGGTGAGTTTTAAAAGTTTTCGCACCTAAAGCTAACCCATCTGCCGACAGGTAAATGGGATTATAACACAATTACCTTTAGTGAGTCAAGTTTTTTGTAAATTACACCAACGAATAGAAATAATCGTAGTACGGCATAAGAAACTCATAACCGTCCACTAATCTGTCGGATAACTCCGCCGAAAACAACTCATCGCCGTGTAGTGCGCGATGAATGAGCGAAAAGCTTTTTTTGTTGTACCACTGCGCCGCAGTTTCGCTGAGCTTAGCTGTCGATATTTTTTGACGAGCGTAACCATCTCCCTCAAAGACGAACTCATCTTGCTTAGGTATAGGTGCGATGAGTTTTTCAAAGGTCTTAGGGTTTTCATCGACCCTCGCTCTGAAATTCGCCATAGTTTGAGCTTTTGCGGCATAAAATCCAACCCCATAACTCCAATCGTCGGGGCTAAGCTCAAACCAAAACACAGGAGTCGAAGTCCACTCCTCGCTTGGCTTTTCAATCGAAAACCAAAGGTTAGCTCTATACGGCTGACCATCTTTAACGCGCCGCGCATCTCTATACACTCGCGACAGTTTGTGAATGAATCCGTGGCTGCCATATTTATCTGAAATACGCCCAAAGACCTCTTGCCCAAGAGCTTTCATAGGCGTTTGAAAATCACGGACAAAATCCTCTTTATGCTCCTCGAACCATGGCTTATTATTGTTAAAGCGCAAACCCCACATAAAGTCGATAGTCGCTTGGGTAAACCCTGCAAATTTTACGTTATCCGCCGATTTCATTAACATCCTCCTCAAATATCAGACAATGACAGTTTCCGCGCAACCATCGCAATGAGCGCAAGCTCATTGTCTGTATCGGCGAGCAAAAATTCGTCATCATTAAACTTCAAATGCTCTTTTGCCCATATTGCCCACGGCTGCCATATTTCTTTTGGATTGTGTATATTATAGCAGGTGCTGATTTCTACAAGCCCTGTCTTTTCCCATAAATGCCGCCACCAATCTTTGCTGTGGAAGGAGAACAGTTCCGCTTCCCAATGCTTTTCCAGTGTCGACGGATAGCCTTTTTCAAACTCGCGTGTCAGACCGGGAATGACGATGCCGAATTGCCCGCCCGGTTTAACCAATTTGGCATAATGGCTCGGCAGATATGATTCGCTCGCACCGTAATAGTGGTAGCTGTCTATTGAAATCGCCGCATCAAAGAACCCATCGGCATAAGGTAGCGCATGAGCCTCAGCATGAATGGGATAAACTTTGTCAGAAACCCCGGCCTCTTCAAATCGCTTAAGGTTGTCGGTCGCACTAATCCATAAATCATTCGCAAAAACAGTTACACCGTATTCCTTCGCCAAGAAAACACTGGTCAAACCTTTGCCGCAACCCATATCCAAAACTTTCATGCCGGGTTGCAAATCAAGATGCTCACATAAATCCTCAAGCAACCATAGCGGATGCGGCCCCATCCAGTTTTCTTGAATCCATTTGTAATCATATTTTTCAGTTCTTTTATATTTCATATTCAATCCTTTGGGCTTATACGAAGTTGTGTGGCTGTACGATTATTATAATGTATTTCGGCAAGTTTTACAATGGATTTTTCTTGCAATTCGTTCCCACACACCCTAACACCGCCGAACCCGAATACGGCTAACCATCAACCCTGACAAAACCAAACAAAGCACCACGGCACAAACCGCAAAGACAGTTCCACCCACATAGACGCCCAACAGGTAAAACAGCGCACAAAAACCTGCCAAAATAACACCTGCAACGGTTATTGGGAGTCCCATGAAATGATTTGAAAAATCATTTATATTGTAGCGAGCCAGACGGTACACCCCTGCTATCAGATAAATTACAGATATAGGCAAAATAAAAACCATTCCAAGCCCATCAGCCATGTAGTGCAAAATAAACATCGGAGCAATTCCGAAAGTTAAAAGGTCTGCAAAAGAATCCAGTTGCTTCCCAAAATCAGATGAGGCACTAAGTTTACGAGCCAAATAGCCGTCCAGAAAATCAACTACTGCCCCAACAGCCACCAGTGCAGACGCAATCAGCACCTTGCTTGACAGCTCCGACCACGCAAGAATCATGATAGCCACAACCCCCAAAAGACCATTTGAGAAAGTCAGCATATTTGGAATAGCTTTAAAAAGTTTATCTTTGTTCATAGCGTGGATACTCCTAATAAATTACCTGGTGTAGCAGCTGATGGGCTGTTTCTTCCGATTTTTTGTGAGAACAGCGGTGTAGATCCCGATGGCTCGCAAAAAAGCGGAATAAATTGTCCATCAGCTGCGGGAACGGTCACCCCTGCTGCGAGCAGCCTTATACACCCCAATAAACACCAAACTCAGAAACAAAACAAACCAAAATGTGAAAAACCTAAAAACCACAGTCACCGCCAAAGCGTCATTCAACACAAAACCCGCCGCAACCAGTAAGCCGCTCATCGTACCCTCAAACCCACCGACACCGCCGGGGAAAATCGGAACAAGTGCAACAAGATACGCCGCAAAAGTAGTTGAGGCGATAAACAAAATATCGACACCGGGCATCAGTTCCGAAGTGAGAATCAAAAGCTTAACAGGATAAATACCCCAAATTAAAACACTGAGCACAGCCATCAATGCGCAAAACTTAGGCTTAGAGCGAAGTGCGGCAAAACTCTCTTTAAGTGCCGCTACATAACCCTTTATTTTCTTTCTGAGCAGAATGAGCGCTACGCAGACTATAGCTATTAAAACCGCAAAACCAAGCGCAAATAACCACAAATACGGCATTTCACTGAGTAAAAGCACTGCCGATATAATGCAAAACAGCAAAAACACACTCATGCTGAAAACCTTTTGAAGAGTTACAAGAGCCGCTGACTGCTCGGTCGATATGTCGCAGACTTTTTGAAGCCTCATGGCACGAGTCACTTCCCCACCGAATTTCACACCCGGAGTAATAGAATCCACCACAGCACCCTGAGAGTTTACATTAAGCATTGCCAAAAAAGAAATCTCTATACCCGTAGTCCGAGCAATAGAAAACCATTGCAAGTTCACCAAAACTTGCGTCAAAATCTGCAAACCTATAAGCAAAAATACGACCCAAAGCGAAATCTGCGCAATACTGTGCATTGTTCCTCGGATATCAATATTCAGCAAAACGACTATAAGAAGTAATAGGAGAACAGCAAGCAGAATTTTCTTTTTCATGCGACCCTATCAGAATGCTGAGTATCAGCACCGTTCTTTGTATACATAAACGTGCTACCAATATTACTTGCCCCGGGGTGAAATACGCAATTGCAAGCTTTCAAAGCTTTGCCCGAAAGATCACAATATAGACTACAAAGTTTTTCCTTTGGCCTACGCACCAAAAGTTTCACCCCCGGCGAAGCCTTACGCTTTAATTCAGCAAACACCTTCTCAACAGGAGTGACTTGTAGAGCAAGATGAATAACCGTAAAACCATCAAGCTCCAAGCTCGTATCTCCACCATCACCATGAAGAATGCGAATATTGCTACTAAGCCCCAACCGCGTAATTACTTCACGAGACTTCTGCACACAATCATTATCAATATCCATAACAGTAACTCTTGCGCCCGTAGATTGATGAATCAAAATAGCACTAAGCGGACAAATCCCCCCGCCAATAAACAAAATATTATCACGATCGGAAATACCCGCAAGGTCTATCTCACGCCGAATAACACGCTTATAGTAAAGAGCAGAAAGCTGATAAACAAGCCCGTTAGAAGCCGCTCTTTCTTCAATTTTTTGAGTAATCCCGGTAATCCATTGCAACATCTAAATTTCTTCCTAACTGTCAATTATTTTTGAGTTTACACAAGTTAACCACGACTAACTTGTAGACGATAAAAAACGTAAGCCGTAATAGGAGCATGTAGCAGATGATGGGCAGTTTGTGGAGTCTTTTTTTCGAGAACAGCGGTGTAGATCCCGATGGCTCGAAAAAAAGCGGAACAAATTGCCCATTATCTGCGGG
>WQSX01000069.1 GCA_009787625.1 Oscillospiraceae bacterium | reverse complement strand
CACTTGGTCACATCCGCTATTACCTCTTTGTGCATATCTTCCAGCCAGTAATATGAATGAGCCCTTATGCCGTAGGCATCAACTTCGCCATCGTCAATAAGCTCCGTTGCAAGCTGTACGGCTTGCTCGAATTTCTCCGAATCATACAACTTTTCCAACTTGCTAAGTTTTCTATTGTTTTTCATGTTTCTCAACATAACACATACCCTTCCTGCATAAGCCTTTTTTCTAAACTACGGTGGCAGTGCCTCACTTCACAGAAAGACACTACCACCACTGGTGTATCGCAGATTTACAGTAAGCCTGCGCTTACCATCACGTGTAGGACAAGCTCGGCTACGTAAGCCGGGTCAACTTCTTCAAACTCTCCCTCAAGGTCATGGTCAAGAAGAACAAATCCATAGACTCCACCGCCAAAATCGTCAATAAATATCTCAAGCACTGTACCCGTCAGCGAGCAGTGGAGCGCATAATAATTTTCGTCGCCCAAGTATTCAAGCGGACCCATCAACAGTTCCCACGCTTCACCATCGCCAACAAGCAATGTGCCATATTGATTGACATCAAACATAAAGTATGCAATGCTTCCATCATCTAAGAAGCCGCCTACTGCCAGAACGATTTCATCTAAATCAACCTCGAAACCAAAGTCGTCATCGTAGTAATAGTCATCGAAATAGTAGTCATCATAATAGTAGTAGTAGTAATAGTCATCATAGTCTACCGGGTCGGCTACAGGTGTCGGAGTTGGGGCGGGTGTGGGTGTTGGGGTCGGTGTCGGTGCAGGGGTTGGTGCAGGTGCGGGGTCATTACCGCAAGCTGTGACTACAAAAGCCATTGTGAGTGCCATTGCAATCACTGCTACACATGTTAATAGTTTTCTGATTTTCATTTTTACCTCTCTTATGTAATAATTCTTATTTGGTACCTGCAGTAGATTAACAGATTAAAAAATAAAATGTGCGAAACTGAAAAGAATTTCAGTTTCGCACACAAGTTTTTCATTATAAGTCAACGGTGGCAGATAATATGCAGGATTAGAAGGCAAGGTGTCGGGACAGGCTCAGTCCAATATGTTCAGGCAGTAACCTTCGCCCCGTGAAACACAAAGCTCTATGCTTTCATGCAACTCCAGTTTCTTTTTCAGAAGCTTTATCTGTGCATATAGCGCACCACTGTTTCCCGAAAGCGGTTGCCCCCACACCCTCTCATAGATATATTCCTTGGACAGCATCTTCCCAATGTTTCCGACAAGCAACAGGAGCAGGGCAAATTCCTTTTTCGTAAGCCCCATATCTTCCCCATCCAACTCCGCTTGCTGTGAAATTATGTGAAGTGCCAGTGGGCCGCATTTAAAAACATCCACTGACTTCTGGGCGGCTTGGATTTGCTTTTCCACCCGTGCCGCCAAAATGCTGAAATCATAAGGCTTTGTAATATAATCCTCACCGCCACGCTTTAAGCCATCTACAACATCTTCGCTATCAGTGCGTGCAGTCAGGAAAATAACAGGTGCCGCGCACAACCCGGTTTCCCGCATACGAGTTATGAAGTCAAGGCCGGAACCGTCGGGCAGATTAATATCCAAAAGTATTAAGTCCGGCGTGCTGCTTTTTAGGATATTTTCCGTTTCCAACAGGGTTTCAGCGGACAAAACGCAATATCCTTGCATTTTGAAAAATTTCTTATTGGAAAGCATGATGCCCGCATCGTCCTCCACCAACAAGATTATTTTTTTATCCATTGCTCTCCTCCTCATATACCGGCAGAGTGAACGACATAACCGTGCCTTGCCCATTTTCGCTCTCGGCTCTGATTGCTCCGCCGTGGGTTTCTATTATATGCTTTGATATGTATAACCCTAAGCCTGTGCCGGAAAGGCTCTTGTCTGACTTCGGGTTAGCCGTTGTGTAGCGGTCGAAGATGGTTTCCCTTACCGCTTCCGGTATTCCTTCGCCCGTGTCCGCAACGGATATGGATATGAAGCTCTGCTTTTCTTCCACTGATATCGTAATCTTCCCACCTTTGGTGAAGCGGTTTGCGTTTGACAAAAGGTTCATAAGCACCTGATAAATCCGCTCCCGGTCGCAGTATACGGGTTTTAAACCTTCCGGCAGATGTAGTATTAGGTTGTTATTTTTTTTGTTCAGCTCTGTTTTGAAGGTGCCTATGGTATCACGGATAAGAGCCGCAATATCCGCCCGGACAAATTTATAGCTCAGGCGGCCCTCCTCTACACGTGAAGCGTCCAACAGTTGGTTTATCAGCATATTCATGCGCTCCGCATCACCGGTTATAAGCCGCATGGTTTCAGAAATGAAACCGCTCTCCATCTTCCGGTCGTCTTCTGCGTGCATACGTGCAAGCTGGGCATTGTTGGATATGACGGTGAGAGGTGTTTTTAATTCATGGCTGATGGTGGCCAAAAACTCTGTTTTCATGCGGGACAAGGTCTCAAGTGCATCGTTACTTGCCTGCAAGCGCAGTTCTTCTGCTTCATGCTGCCTTTGACGCTCTTTAGTTTTTTCAATTCTATTCATCATAGTTGTAAAAACTGCCGCCGCTTCACACAAGGCAAACACAAGCATTGCCACACCTGTCATATGGAAAGGCGGCAAATTAATGTGGATGACAAAGTATCCAAAGTCCACCAAAGCCGCAACAATAAACAGCATCAAGCCGAATAAAAATATTATTTGCTCAGTGTTAGTAATATGCTGTTTTAACTTTTTTCGCCTGATTGGATGCCTTATAAAAAGACAGCCAAACAACCACACAATTGCCACACCATATACCACAAAGACAGCATCAAGCACATCACGCATAATCACCGTATCTAAAAACATAAACAGTGCGATAAATACCGCCGATATCCCATAAATACTATAGAGAACCGGTTTGTGCAAAATATTTTTGAAAATTATATTTACAATAGCAAGAGTAAGTATAGCCGACACAGGTATGACGATATATTCGATTCTGAATTTTGTAAACCAATCCATCTGCGGGAAAATCACCGTAAACACCCTGCCGCCNANNACGCCCATACGCATAAACCAAGCTATGCAGAACATGGCAAAATATAATGTNACTGGATTGCGCCCATGTGTGAGAAACAGCACAAAAAACAACACGGCAAGCATCAAAAAACTGCCTAAGATGATATTGGTCTGATACTGCTCCGCCCGTTCCCAATCGAATATGGTCGCACTTGTTCCTATGTTCCACCAATTATGCGAGCCGCCTGAACGGTGAACATGGTTTGAGGATTGCTGGACAAGTTCAATTACACCATCCACACCCTGCGCTGTAAATGTGATGCGCCCGGTATTTGGAGTATCAGTTTCCTGGCTTTCCCCCGGTCTGCCTATGTCTAAAAGCCACTCGCCGTTTACATATATCCTATGTGAATAGTCAATGGAGTTGCGAAAGAAAGTATACCATGTGCCGTCCTCTACATATATCCGGATGCGGCTTGTCGCCGCTGTACGGAGCGATTCCCCGCCGAAGAACCTTTCACCTTCCCATGCCTCAAACTCCGCAGGAGATAGCAGAGCATCAGGAATATGCTCTGAAGGTCCCGCTAAAAAGGCAGTATAATTTTCAAGATCTAAACCACGTAAATCAAACTCCCCATACCGACCCTCAACGTATTGCCTTGGTGGAGGGCTTACAATGGAAATAAGCAAAACCACCACAAGCAAAATTAGCGGTATGGATAGGTAAGGGAACAGGGGTTTTGATTTTTGCAATGGGGTTTTTGCTCCGGACTGCTTCATCGGCGTTCCTCCGTGTGCTGGTGTTGAGATTGATGTTAAGGGTGCTACGGAATAAAGTGTATTATAGGCAATTTGCCGCCCGATGTCAAAGTGTCATGATTTTTTGAGTTTCCCCATTTTTTATTATTATACGAGTTAAAAGCGTGGGAAACTCCTTGCCCTCTTTAGTAAAGAGGGTGGCCCCGCAGGGCCTGGTGATTTGTCTGCGAAGCAATCAACTTGGCGGTTTTGAGAAGAACGGAGCAGACAGACTAGCAGGGCAAAATCATGTCAAAATTATGTCAATTTTTGTCTTGTAATCCGCAAGATTTCGTGATATATTTGTAATTGCCATGTCTGCTGTGGAATATAGCTTGAATTAGGATATAACAGCACTAATATAAGCAGGTAGCTTTTCTTAACAGTGAAGGATGCCTGTTGTAATCTGAGGGGGCGAAATTGTTGACTGAATCACAGCCACAACCTAAATCAATTCGCATAGTCGGTCGTGCGCGTATCTTTTTCTTTGCCCTTCCCATTTTGGTGACGCTTATTATCCTAGGAATTGGACAAACCATATCACGTAGCATAGCCGATGACAACGCAATGGGTATGTCGCGCCAGTATGCCATTGAAGCGACGGCTAATTTTCAAATTTTCATGAATCCGCATATGCGCGTTATGCAACAGATGGCCTATTCCACTGCAATAGCGAGGTGGCTTTCCGGCGAGGATGACGCAGCCCAAAGAGCCAGTGCTTTTGAAGCAATGCAAGGACACGCGACGGTCTTACCGCAAGCGTTTTTTTCGTTTATGTTTTTCGAATCGGGAGACAGGTACACTTTTACCACCGGGCTTACCTTCGATAATTTTGTGCTGGGGAGTAATTTGGCGTATGATGAGGATGACAGTTGGTTTTACAACACGATAGAAGCAGATGCACCGTTTGTCCTCAACATTCAACATCTGCGAACAGATGCATATGGCAATTCAATACTGTATTTATGGTCAAACCATCGCATCTATTATCAAGGGCAGATTGTGGGCATTGTTTCGATTGGCTCTCCCTTTGCCGATATACAAAACGCCGCATTCCACGGTTTTGGTATGGTCGGAAAACGGGGATACATAATAAACGAAAACGGTGCTGTTCTCATGGATAGTGACGGCATTTTGGAAACAGCCGTCGGTGGATTTCTCACTTATCTCAGAGTGCCCGAAGCGACGGATAATCCGAACTTGGCGGAGGATATTGAATACCACTTACAAGGCTTACAAAATGGACTGTTTCCGCTGGGTACACCAAGCCGTGAAGCAGTCCGTTTAGCGGTAGGTAATTATCGTTATGCCGGCATTTCCCCCATCGTAGGAACAGGCTGGTCTGTTTTGGTGCTTTCCGGCACAGAGGCAGCGTTCGATATGCGTTATATGCCTTTAATGGTCACTGCCGCGATTTTAATAGTTTTACTACTGTTGATTGGTGGACTTTTGATTCAGCGCACCGTCTTTCAGCCCTTACAACTCGCAGAAGAAAAAGAACGAGAGGCATTTGAACAGGCACAGCTTATGTTGGATTACGCACCGATAGGAATGACTTTGTTCGACAAAGAACTTAATACCGTTACGTGCAACCGTGAGGCATGGACAATGTTCGGCGTTAGCCCTGATACGGTTGGGTATTTAGATTATCAAAAAATGTCATCCACTATGCCAACCACCCAACCCGACGGCAAAAATTCAATGGAGATGTTTAACGAGTATATAAGTGTAGCACTGGATACGGGACTTTGTAACGCCGAGATTATATGCCAAAAATTAGATGGTACGCTCATGCCTACGGACATGACATGGGCAAGGGTAAATTACAAAGGCGACACCGTGATTATGGAATATGCCGTTGATTTAACCCAGCTAAAAAAGTTGGAAGCACAATTGCGAGAAGAAGAAATGCGTGAAGCACATAGGTGGAATCAAGCACTTATCAACAGTGCGCCGTATATAATCAGCGTGTGGGAAGAAAGCAACATGGCAATGGTTAGCGATGCCGCCATTGAGCGGTTTGGTATTGCCGATGCACAAATATTTGCTGACAGATTCAATGAATTTTCACCGGAATTTCAACCTTGTGGCACCGCGTCAAGCGAAAAAGCGTTAAGTTACATTCAGCAAGCACATGAGGAAGGATTTGTACGCTTTGAATGGATGCACCAAAACTTAGCCGGAGAACCATTACCATGCGAGATTATCGGGAAAAGTATTAAATTTAACGGTAAAGACGTTGCTCTTCTTTACAACCGTGATCTCCGTGAAATAAAAGCTGCCGAAGAAAACGAGCGTAAACTTAAAGAGGAATTGCTCTACCGGGAACGGTTGCTTACCGCAGGAAACCACATAGCGAGAGCATTGCTCACTGCCGACAGCACGGCTGCGCTTATGAACGGCATGGGTGTTGTCGGCGAGTTGATTCAACTTGACCGCGTTGGTATTTGGCACTACGAAAAGATAGATGAAGAATTTTACTTTGTAAAGCAACATGAGTGGTTGAGCGAAATCGGAAAACAAAAAAAGAGATATGCTGAGGGGTTTGCCTTTCCATATAACGGCAGCCCGGAGTTTTTCGATATTCTCTTAGACGGCAGAGCCATAAACGGCCCAACATCAGAGCAAACCCCGGCTATTCAAGCACATTTCAATGAATATGGTGTGGTGTCTATTGCTATATTGCCCATGTTTTTAGATGGCACGTTATCGGGCTTTCTTTCGCTTCAAGATTGCGTAAATGTTCGCACCTATACGAAAAATGAAATGGATATAATGGCTTCGGTTGGCTTGATGTTCACAAGTGTATTTAACCGATTTGAGTTGCAAGAAGAGCAGCGGCGAATAGAAGTAGCAGAGGAAAGCAACCGCGCTAAAAGTGCTTTCTTGGCGCGGATGAGCCACGAAATCCGTACTCCTATTACGGCGGTTATGGGCATTTCGGAAATCGAATTGCAAAACCCGGATATATTGCCACAAACAGAGAATTCTTTTACCAAAATTCATAATTCGGCAAATTCGTTGCTTGGTATTGTGAACGACATACTCGACCTTTCCAAAATAGAAGTGGGGAAGACGGAATTTGCTCACGATGAATATGATGTAGCAAGTTTAATAGTTGATACTGCAAGTATACACATTGGTTTCGCAAGCAGTAAAAACATTAAATATCATGTGAACGTGGACGAGAATTTGCCGACTCGTTTAATAGGTGATGCTTTGCGAATCGGTCAAATTATCAACAATATTTTATCAAACGCTTTCAAGTACACCATAGAAGGTTCGGTGGAATTGTCCTTTGATTGCGTAAAAGACAATGACCGCGACGATTGCATAAGGCTTCAAATTGCTGTGAAGGATACCGGGCTTGGCATGACACCCGAACAATTAGCAGACTTAGACAACGAGTATACGCGGTATCATGAGCGTAATTATAGTTTTATTGAAGGAACCGGGCTTGGTATGCCCATTGTATATAATATTGTAAGGCTGATGGGTGCGGAAATTAAGATAAGCAGTGAAGTGAGCGTTGGAACAACCGTAGTCGTATGTATACCGCAGCAAATAGTCGGAGCAGATGTTTTGGGCAAGGAAGCGGCTCGGAATTTAGAGCAGTTCAAAGAAGCGGCTACAATAAAGCGATTCACGTTCACACCCGAACCGATGCCATACGGCAGTGTTTTAGTGGTTGACGATGTAGAGGCGAATTTATATGTGGCAAAAGGATTATTAACATTTTATGACCTTAAAATTGAAACTTGCAACAATGGCTTTGATGTTATAGAAAAAATCAAGCAAGGCAAGGTGTATGACATCGTTTTTATGGATTATATGATGCCCGGATTAAACGGAACAGAAACCATGCGCCAAATGCGGGACATGGGTTACGCCCATCCGATTGTTGCACTCACAGCAAACGCCATGATTGGTATGGCAGAGGAATTTGTGAAAGAAGGCTTCGATGGCTTTGTTTCCAAGCCCATACAAACGAAACAATTAGACGCTGTTTTAACAAAGTATATTAAAGACAGGCAATCGCCCGAAGTAATAGAAACGGCAAAAAGTGTAAGCAGTCCCAAAGGGGATATAACCGGTTATCAAAATGACCCTGCTCTGCTTGCAAAGCTAATGGCAGATTTTTCGCGTAGCCATAAAAACACCTATGCCAGCCTATGCCATGCCATTGAAACAGGCGATATTAACACAGCGCACCGAATAGCTCATACCGTAAAAGGCTCTGCCGGATTGATAGGCAAAGGTACATTGATGCGCGTAGCAAGCGATATTGAGGCACTACTGGCACGAAATGAAACCCCCACAAACATCCAACTTTCGGCTTTTGAACAAGCATTAAACGCAGTGCTTGACGATATTGGCGAAACAGAAACTACACCGTTGTATGAAGGGGATAATTTAGAACGCGAAGATGCTTTGGCATTGCTTAACGAGGTTGGTTCGCTCTTGACTTCGCATAATGTGGAGTGCATGGGCTTTGTTGGCGAACTTCGCAAAATACCTAATGCAACTGAATTGTGTAGAGAAATTGAAGATTTCAATTTCAGTGCTGCAGCAGAAATTTTGGAAAATCTGAAAGCTGAGTTGGAGGCGCAGTAGAATGGTTACAATAAAAACAGCGTACAGTAACTATATTCCCCACAACAAAAAAGTCCGTCAACCATTGCGATTACGAACTTTCTTATGGTGCTTCCGAGCAGGATTGAACTGCTGACCTCGCCCTTACCAATTCCATAACGAGCGTATTGCGCTGTGCCAAGCAGTATTGCGATATCCTGCAACGCACTGCAATTGTAGGATTTTTTCATTCTTGCGTGTTGCTTAGTGTTGTCCCATGTTATCTCATTTTATTCTGTAGTGGGTATGAATTTGGGTAAGTTCGACCCAAACTAGGGAGTGCTCCACAACTCACTTCGCAGATAGAAACTAAACATGAGTTTGTTCAAACTTGGTTGCCGCTTCGTGTATTTCATCAATACTTTGAGTTTCCCATAAATTACGTTGCCACTCAGTGTAGTCAAATGTGTCACGCTTAACCATGCTTATAAAACGCTCAGCATCAACTAAACCAAGTGTATCAAGCAAAATATCCATTGCTTCAACTTTTAAAACAGTATCTGTCCTCACGCTTAGTCCTCCATTTCTCTGACAAAATCAACAGGATTTATAATACAAATATTTTCGACTTTCTTATTTAGTAGCTTTTTATCTGTGGTTATAAAATATTCACAGCCACTCTTTATCGCACACGCAATATGCAAAGAATCTTTTGGCTTTATGCCAAGCTCCATAATTTTTCGACCAGACTCTAATACATCATCAGCGGATGAGCAATATTCATCAGATATATTCTTCCATGGCGAAATTGACTTTCGTCTTTCCTCATACGGATTTTCGTTATTTTCATAATCATGCATATACGACCAAACCATTGAATATTCGCCCTCACGTATGTTTCCTTGAATAAAAAGTTTCGCTTCTGTTTCCAAACGAATTTTCATCTGCGACTGATTATCAAATGGTCGATTATAGCTACAACTATCCAAATAAACTTTCGGTTTTTGCATTGTTATCATCCTCTCGGTACTAGTTGACATAAGAAGTATACCACATATGCGCTGGTGCGACAATATAAATATCTTTTTGAGATTCCCCAAAAAATAAAACGAAGTACGGGCAAGCCATTTTCAAAAAGAGCCCAACATACAGCAAACATGTATGTCTGAGCCTTGATTACAATAAATGGCTTTGTATTCGCGGCTCTGCCCACATTGACAACTGCGGGTCTCTAAGTCTTT
>WQSX01000068.1 GCA_009787625.1 Oscillospiraceae bacterium | reverse complement strand
CGAGGAGCGGGCCGTGGAAGTGGCAAATTTTATTATTAATTCCAATGCAACAGTGAGAGAAACAGCAAAAAAGTTTGGCATCAGCAAATCTACGGTACATATGGTGTCCCTATTCCGTGTCGGTGTGATTATGTGATAGAGTATGGGAAGTGAAGTATTGAAAAGCGGCATAAATACTGGGTTTCCAGTGTTTATGCCGTTTCTGGCTATTATCCATTTGCAATACTTAGCATACCATTGATGATTTGGGATTTTCTTTCATCTTCCAAGTACATTCTGTGTCTCAATAATTTGTCTATGTCACTTATAGCTAGGGTCTCCAATTCTCGAAGAAGAAATTTAGTAAATCTCTTCTTCGATTGTTTAGGGAGCATAACACAAATATTCGAAAACTCTATTTCTTCTTGCTCTTCCCATTTATATATACCACTTCGATCTCTAATGAAATTGCTTAAATTATCAATGATTGCATTGTACAACGGCATTTTAGATGGTATTATCTCATAATTCTTCTTTCTCCTGGTTTTTGCAACCATAGAAAGCAAAATGTGTATATGTTGCAAAGTGCGAAACTTTCTACTGTTTTTAATTTCTGCAACAAGATGTTCTTGATTATCCACTTCAATAAGCCAATGAGCAAATATTAACGGATAGCTTTGCCTTTGGGTTAGTATAAAATTCATAAGTAGCGATACTTTAATTTTGTTGCTACACATGCTCAAAAACTGTTCAACTTGTTGAAGTTCGTTGCTCATAAGTATTAAAGTTCTTCTGTGTTCTTTCCTTTGGCTTGCAACAAAATTTACATCAAGCATAGACAATTCCATTCTTTGATGTGCCTCGATATCTAATAAAATATAGGAAATCTTTCTTGTTATCATATAAAACCCTATATTTTGATTTAATTCATCTGAATTATTTAATAACCATTTAATCATATTGTCGTTAGGTACTATGTCCAGGTTCCACGATAACATATTCAAAAGTACAAGCCGTGTTCTGTCTTCTTTTATAATTTTCTCGATGTTCTCACGCTTGACCATGTGCAATATTTTTATCGCTTGAAGCAACTCGATAAATTCCCAATACTGAAATTGACCGCTAAATCTTGAAAGCCACTCGTATTTATTATTGAAAGTATCATCTGACCATTTAATTTGAGTCGCAAAAGTTTCTGATTTGCCGGACAAAAGCACTTTGATTCCGCCGAATAAAGGGCCAGTCAAATCATATCTAACCAGCAAATCTTTTAGTTCTTCGACACAGTCTAAGTTTCGTCTAAGCAACGCCAAAACAACAATCAGAGCCATTTTATTTTTGTTTTGACCTGATATTGAGTTGATGAAATTTGAAAGCTCTTTGATGACAGCAGAATTGCTCTTACGACTAAATAATCCATTTATTTTAGTTTTTCTATCTATGTGGTTGACCGCTTTATTGGGATGCAAGCAAATTAATCTTGACAGTTCGGTCACAAGAATCCTGTCCATGTATTACTTCACATCCCTTCCTGGGCAACGATATTGTTGCTATTGAGCCACGATTGCAAATTTTCAAGTATCGTCATTGCGGATTTAGATTCAAGTGCAAAAATACAAAAGTGATTTCTGCCGATAGAGTTCAATGATGTGCCAATGGCTACACCTCCAAAACTCCCACTATTATCTTTGGTAATAATGAAGCGATCGTGTATCGGGGCTTTCGACTGGTATAGGGTTATCCCCAAATTATTTTTGCCAAGCAGAGCTTTTTGAATTTCGCTATCCTGCATAACGTTTGTTTTCACCTGTTGGGTATCATAAGCCCTTGTTGGGTCGCTAACAAAAAAGATGATGTTTTTATGCTTGGCATTACAGTGTGCGACGATTCGCAGGATATCTAATTCTGTGTTCCAGCCGTTAATATCGGAAAAGTACGGATCAAAAATCCAAAGTTCATCTCTTGCGGATTGTAGTACCTCTGCAATGATTCTGAAAGCCTTGCTGTACTCATCGGGAGATATAAAAGTTGTTCTGTTATCATCTTTATTTTCTTTTAGTCGGCGTAAAATATCTTGATTGGATTCATTTAATAGGTCTTCTACTTGATCAATGGGGTCTCCGATATGACTTGTTGTTTCAGATGTACGGTCTTGCAACTTAAACATAGACTCGAATGTTTTTAGCTTAATATGATTAGCCGTACCTACGATTCCCATGTTCATTGAAATGCGACGAATATAGGAAACATCTTTGTCAAAAAAGATTAATTTATCGTCTTCAAAAATTTTTATATCGTGATATGTCCAATCGGTGTTAGCGTTAATGTAAACATCGCGTTTTACTTCATCAATGCGAACTATCTTTGCAGACACAATAACACCGTTTTTCTTAAAATTTACAAAAATAGTTGTATTAGGCTTAACGTTTGAAACAATTATTCCAACATCCTCATTTGCTCTGTAATTACGTTCGTGACAAGAAAAAACAAAAGTATCTCCGTAAAATATTGGATTCTTTGCGATTTCCAGCCCTGTATACTGCTCTACAAACGAATTTATTTGTTGCAAGTAATCAATCGGGATAGAGAGTTCAAACTTGTCATTTGAAAAAGAAAATAAGCGCTTCGGTTTGTCAAAAACAACATAATGCTCCATAAAAGCACACGCAGATTCCCCGTAAGGGTTAATGTAGCTCTTGGCATCAAGAAGTCCCGTGCGCATCAATGCATATTCATTCGGAAGGTTAATGCTCTGCTCATTAATAACAGTTTCCTCAAAACGTAGATTGAAACGACCGACTTTCGTAATCTTCTGAAGTCGATTTGCTCCTTTGTCACGAATGAACCCTCGATGATATATCGTAAGAATTTTTTCGCCTGCAAATGTTATTTTATCGCACACCATAACCTCTGCACCTTGCTTTCGTTGGCTTCCGCCGCAATATGACAACTGTTATGGCATCACACAAAACACAGCATACAGCGGAACACTTTTAATTCCATTTTCATAACCAAAATTCTTAGCGGACACGCGAATAGCATATTCTGGCTTATACAGTTCCACAAAACGATTTAGACTTTTTGATTTTACATTATCAGCAGATTTTGCTTCCAGAGGAACTATGTTACCCTGTTGATCTTGGAAGGCAAAATCCAACTCCGCTTTACCAGGACTAGCCCAATAAAATGGAATGATTCCATTCGTGACCAAACATTGGCAAATATAGTTTTCTGCAAGCGCACCTTTGAAGCCATCGAAGGACGGCACGCCGCTCATAATAACATTTGCTGCGATTCCAAATTTTGAGCAAAGCAACCCCGTATCCATCATATAAATTTTGAACGAATCATTATCAGCGTAAGCAACAAGTGGTAGTTTCCCTTCTGTTATACGAACACATTTATTGATAATTCCTGCGGAAGTCATCCAGTCTAGTGGTGTCTCGTAATCATAAGCACGCGCTCCTGATTTAATAGCCTTATATTGGAACTTGCGATTTTCCTTCGATAACTGTGCTGGCAGGCTATCCCAAGCCGCTTTTATTCTTGTAGTTTCATGCGGAGTGGCATACTTTGCCATATCCGCAATATATGAATCATTTATGCTTTTTTGTGCGGCAACAACGAAGTTGAAATCCTGTGTTGCAATATACTTCAAGACTGCTTCGGGCATACCGCCTATCACAAGATATAACTTATATAAGTCTAACGCAGTGTCGTGGAGTGACAATGGTGAAAAACCATCAAAAGATTCTCGAATAAGCTGTGTCATCGGTGCCTTGTCTATCGCCCATAAAAACTCCTCGAAGTCCATTGGAAACATTGTCATCATATCCACTTTGCCTACAGGGAAAGAATACTTCTCGCGCTTTATCGCTACACCCAACAAGCTACCTGCCGCCATTATGTGATACTGCGGTGCGTTTTCACAAAAGTATTTCAACGAAGTCAGCGTACGTTCGCAAGCCTGAATTTCGTCAAAAACAATAAGAGTGTCGGTCGGAAAAATACTTTGTCCTGAGTATGCAGATAATTCTCGAATAATTCGCTCCGGGTTTAGATCCCTTTCGAATATCGCTTGAGCATCAGTATTGCCTTCCAAATTGATATATACAGTGTTTTTGTATGATTCCTTTCCGTAGGAAAGCATTGTGTGTGTCTTGCCTACTTGTCGCGCCCCGGATATGACAAGGGGTTTTCGAGCGGGGTCATTTTTCCAATTGTCCAGCTTTGCAACAAATTTACGTTCCATATAGTGTCATCACCTCGCTATTATTATACCCAATAAGCGCAAGCAAGGCAAGAGTTGATTGAAATTTATCGGTGTTTTTATTCTGGCATTGATTGACACGTTTCGACACGAATAGTCTTGTCATGTGGTGTTCCCATTCCGTGTCGGTGCAATTATGTGATAGAGTATGGGAAGTAAGGATATGTACAACGCCGCCCGGGTAGCCGAGCGGCGTTAATTTTTTATTTTCGTTTATACATCTTAAACCACTGCCAATAATTCATATCCTCGCTCATGTCAGCGTTTGTGCGAATGCCCCAGCGATATATGCCGTTAATGTATTCGTGATTGTAACGCACTGCTCTTGCGGTATATTCCGCATAGGATTCACGGAACCACCAATCGCAGATGTTATAAGAGCATGCCACCTTGCGATATGCGTTTCCGTTTGCCACATCAAATGAAACATCTTTGAGGCGGCGACGTAAAACTCGGTTGGCAATGGCCTTCATGCCTGTTGAGTGATCTTTGACCACGGGTTCTTTCCTAAAACTCCTTGCCATTGTAGTTGTCCTCCTTTCAAGAGACTAACTACAAGGCATCCAGTCCTATCATTATGACTTCGCTCCCTTCGTAATTTTTTATGACATATCCTGCATCATAAAATAACATTAAATTTCTCTTAATTTGTCAAAGCATTGCGAAATCAATTCCGAACCATCCCATTTCACAGAACGTATCTGCTCATCAATAAACGAAAAAATCTTTTCGGGAGATTGAATAGACCAGATTACGTCGAGGCAGGCTTTCAATTTCAACCGGCCCTTTCCGATGTACTTGGAGGCGTTTGGGGCGATTGATTCCACATACCCTTTGGCACTATCTACAATAATCCTGTCATACTCAACTTCGGCAATAGCATCCATCAAGGTTGTTTCGAGCGCTCCTTCTTTTTCGGATGGAATAATCAAAAGCAAAAAGTCAACAACCTTTTCTTGACCGAAGCTATTTGCATACTGATTGTCAGTCCACACGTTATTTGCAACGCTTGATACAATTGGCTTTAACATGCCTTGGAAAGATTGGNATATGGAACTTTCCTCNCGGTCATCNCGGTCTGTAACAANCGCAATTTTTGAAAACACGTTGCCATCAATCATTGCGGGTATAATTTTACTCTTGATGAAGCTCCCAAAATTGTCCTTACCGCCAACGCCGCAAATCAAAAGGAAATCATCTGCCTTGCGATACCACTCCACTGATTCGCCTTTCTTTGTGTTGAGCTTAATTGTAAATCCCTTCGGAATATCTTCCTTCGGAAACTTATGCGTCCAACCGCAGACCTGTTCCAAATAATAGCTGAGAAATATCGCATCTGTCTTGCCCTCGCATAAGATTAAGTTAATCATAATCTCACCTCGAAGCCAAATTCTTCACGGTTAGAATGGGCTCGCCTTCCCAAAAGCGTCCTAGATAATGTTTGTGTGTTGCCGGATTCCTTCTTAAATGTGATGACAGCTATATCGTCGGTATCTTCTTGGTTGTCATATCCCTGTGTAGCCAATAGTTTATCAATCACTTCCATGTTATGGGTTGTAATGAACAATTGAACATGGAATTGCTTGCAAGCTTTAATCATAAAGCGGAAAATATCATCATAATATTTGGCGTGCATAGCGGTTTCTAACTCATCAATCATCAAAACGCCGTTTGCTGCTTGGGCTATTCCGTTTGAAAGAGACAGCACTTTTTTAATGCCATCGCCATATGTGGATATAGGCATATTTCCAAGGGTTTCATGTTTGATGTATTCTACCGTTTGCCCTGTCAGTTCATTTTTTAAGTATAGCAAATCTGATATTTGTGGGTCGAACAAGCGTAAAACATTTATACAAATTTCTTTGTACTGGTCGTCACGCAAAATTTTGTCAAATATATTTCCACTCATGTGTTCAAGTGGTGAAAGGTATATAACATTCAAATAGCTGTTTTGCCCAATTCCTCTACCTACAGTCCTGCTATGTGTATGAAATTCAAGAGTTTGTTCTTCACTGCTTTCTCCGAGCGTACAAAAAAGTTTGCCCTTAAATGTATTTGCCTCAAGTCCATCAGGATACTGTTTTTTGCGCTCTGTTCTTGTTGCGACATTCTGATTTTGGAACAAGTCATCAGGTGATAACAGCATTATTGATTGCTCGCCAAGCATTTCTACAGATACGAAGTCACCTTTGCATACACCACTAATAGAAACTCTTAATTTGTCGATATTTTTTGGGAAAAGATTTATAAAGTTTTCATAAAGCGACGTGTTTGCAAATGAGTGCTTTACATCTCTGGCACGAGCAATGCGCAAAATATTATTAAAATCCTTCGGGTCGCATAAAAACATCAACGACTCCAGAATACTGGTTTTACCGCTGTTGTTATCACCCGCAATTATATTGACGAGGTTTAAGTTCTCCAAGGATAAATCACGTATACCCCGAAAACTTTCTATGTTCAGCTTTTCAATATGCACAGCCATTATTCCAAGTCATCCCTGTCGATAAAATCAATAATTAGACGCTTACCTAAAGCATCAGCAATTTTTTTTATGGTTGCAATGCTGGGATGGTAGTTTCCGCTTTCTATTTTACTTATATTCGACTGAGAAACCCCGGATTTTTCAGCTAACTGATTCTGTGTTACATCAAGGGAATTACGTGTTGTTGCGATAAGCTCGCGAAGCTCTGCATGAATGTCGTAATCTTCAATAATGGGTAAAACGGGCGCACTTTCTAATTTAACGTATTTCAAAGCATCATCAAGATAAGTTTGTAAATCCTTCATGGCATAGCCTCCCTTCCTAAACATAATTATATGTCGTATGCGCTATAATGTCAAGAGTAAATTATGTCGAAATAAACATATCAACGATTTGCGTATGTTTATGGATGTGCTGTATATGCTAACGACAGACGGCATTCGATTTTGCATGACAAATAACGACACGGTCAGTTTTGTCATATGGTGCTACCATTCCGTGTCGGTGTGATTATGTAATAGAATATAGGAAATAAGGCTGATAAATACAGGAATGAGAGCTGTCCAAGTTGGGCGGCTCTTTTTATTGATTTTTGTTTTACATTTTCCACTTGAAAAAATGTAATTCCAGTGTAAAACATATAAAAAATAAACTTTAGGAGCTTTGCTACGGAATATGAGACCGACAGACTGGAGTTTAAGGAAATAGTAACTGATGATATTATCAAAGAAGTCGTCGCTTTCACCAACACCGAAGGAGGTGTAATTTTGGTTGGCGTTAATAAGGCAGGAGAGACGTCTCCGTTGGTTGATATTGATGAAGCCTACACCCGAGTGACCAACAACATCCGTGATGCCATTGCACCGGACGTCACTATCTTTGTGAAATACACATTAGAAAATAATGAAATTATTCGCATTGAAGTCGGAGAGGGGTCGTACAAGCCATATTATTTGAAGTCTAAAGGTCTAAAACCGACGGGTGTATATGTTCGTCAAGGGACATCTTCTGTGCAAGCATCTCCAGAGCAGATTCGCCAAATGATAAAAAATGCTGATGGCGATGTATTCGAGGAGTTGCGCTCATTGGAACAGGATTTGACGTTCAGCTCTTGCGAAAAAATATTCAAAGAATACAAATTCGATTTTAATGAGGAAAAGGTTAATGTTTTGGAAATTCGTAATCACGCACAAGGGCTATACACCAACCTTGGCTTGTTGATTTCCGACCAGTGCGTACATTCCACAAAAATTGCAGTGTTTTCTGATGAACAAAACACAATTTTTCGTGACCGTAAAGAGTTTGCAGGTTCAATATTCGAACAGATGGAAGATGCTTACAATTATCTCCAGTTATGCAACCGGAATCGGTCTGTTATTGATGGTCTCTCACGTACCGATTACTGGGACTATCCAAAGGACGCGATTAGAGAAGCCCTCATCAACGCCATTATCCATAGAGACTACAGCTTTAGCGGTAGCATAATAATTAACGTAAATGATCGGTGTATTGAATTTATATCAATCGGTGGACTATTGCCGGGGTTGCTTCCTGAAGATATTCGCAACGGCATATCGCAACTTCGTAACCGCAACCTAGCAAATATTTTTCATCGTTTGAATTTCATAGAATCATACGGCACGGGTATCCGCAGGATATTTTCCTTCTATGCCGATTATGCCGACAAACCTGAAATTGCAGTTACGGCAAATTCGTTCAAACTTGTGTTGCCGAACATGAATGTGGCCGGCAACCTAAATGAGTCAACCCAATCGATAACGCCTCAGATGCAGAAGATGCTAGACTGTATTTCAAAAAATCCTGATATAACAGACGAAGAACTTCAAGCCGCATTAGGGATAAAACAGTCTCGCTTGTATATTCTTGTAAATCAAATGAAAACGTCAGGCTTGATAACGATTACGGGACGTGGCGGCAACAAACAAT
The DNA here is from genome assembly GCA_009787625.1 of Oscillospiraceae bacterium. Taxonomy (GTDB): domain Bacteria; phylum Bacillota; class Clostridia; order Oscillospirales; family Oscillospiraceae; genus WRMH01. The sequence continues at coordinate 1,055 of WQSX01000068.1, read as the reverse complement.
ATCATATCGCATGAATTGACAAAGTTTTGTTTTAATGCCGGGCAAAGAAATGAAAGGCGGATGGTTCGATGGCAGATAAGTTGAATTTTGGGGAGTTTATAATTGGTGAAGACTTGTCTGCATTATGTGCAGACTTCCTAACCATGAAACATCGTGATGCTTATGACGAAGCCGAGGAATTTGTAAGCCGCACTGATACAGTACGACTTGTTGGGTTAATCTATGGAATGAGAAGCACGGGTAAAACCGTTATCTTAAAACAACTCGCAGGGCGGCCGGATTTCGTTAGCGAATCCGCATATCTCACCCTTAACTACGATGAATACAGTATTAACGATGTCTATACATGGATGAAAAACTTGCAAAGAATCGGCATTAAATATTTCTATGTTGACGAAATCACTTGGGCAGACGGCTTTGCCGACCGCGCAATGGGGTTTGCGGATAAGTTTGCCTCGCATTCGTCTGTTCGGATTATATTGTCGGGGACGGATTCATTAGCTTTTACATTTGCCAAGCAGTCATCGCTTCACGGTAGGTATATACAATTCAGCACTACGCGCATGAGTTATCCTGAGTACAGTAGAATCACCAATGGCGATATTCTTGATTATGTACGCAGTGGCGGAGTTTTTTGGATGAATGAAAGGCCAGGACGCATGGGCGAGCAGTTCGCAAAGCGAACGACCAGCCCTAATGCCGAGGAGTTGGAAGACTATCTCCATTCAAGCGTAGTCCGTAACTTTCTTAATTCAATAAACGCCACAAACAGAAAAGTCTTGATTGGCGAAGATATACGCTATTTAGAAGAACGAGAGCTTTACGCCATTTGCTATGCTATCTGTGAGAGTGTGGCGCTGTCCTATGTTAAAGGTCATGCTGCACACGTTTGGGATGAACCTATGCTCAAGATTGTTGATTCAGCATTACGCAGATGCGGCGTATCTATCCCCCATGCCGATAAGACTGAAATCCGTAAGTATGTCCCGGTGTTTGCGTCTGAAACAACGAAATTTGATGCGTCCAAAGTGGATGCCGTGATCGAGTTAATGCTC
>WQSX01000067.1 GCA_009787625.1 Oscillospiraceae bacterium | reverse complement strand
TAGTTGATGAAAATATATCCTACAAAATGGTTTTCTGATTTAGCGGCGAAAACATAAAAAGTTTGGATTTCCAATGCCGTATAACATGAGGTAAAATCATGATATTCATTCGATTCTTCTTCATTTTTGTAACGCTCGTTCCCTCGATAAAAAACCATATCATCAAACATGGAATAATTGTCTTTGTTGACCCTTACAATACTGTATTCCATTAATCATTAGCCTCCGAAAATATAAATTTGCTCGCTACTGACTGCCGAACGCTCGCACTGCCTAATGCCTATTCGGCAGAGTACCTACGTTCCATTTGCTTTTAGCTATCCACGGCGTTATGTTTATTTTCATGCAATCATATGTGAGTTTGTTATATCTGTTTTGCAATTACATTACCCATCAAATTACCTAACTGCACAAACTCTTTATCCAAGCCATAATTCAACAATACAACATATGCACATTTGTATTCCTTGCTTATCATAAGCCACGCAAGGGGGGTGCTTGTTTGCCCGGTGTGAAAAATCAAGCTGTTGTTTCCTTTAATCATATGCCATGCAAGCCCCATGTCATAAGTTCGTGATTCGGTATATTTTTGATGACATAGCGCCAAGTAAGGTTTTTCATCATTCATATTAATTTTGGCATAAGTTAATAAATCTTCGGCTGTTGCGCTTATATCCCCGCATGGAGCGGCAAAATCTTTTTTTTCAAACCAATGGCCTACATTTATATTATTCCAGTTATATGCGGAAATGTTTTGAGATTTTATTCCTGTGTAACTACTTGACATTTCAAGGTCATTTAGCAAAAAATCATCCATCGTTTTCCAATAGTCTTGACCGGAGGCTGCGCCGATTGCGTAACCCAAAAGTGCGTAATTGAAATTAGAATAATTCCATTTATAGTCCTTATCTGCTACTAATTTTTTACGGACTATTCGTGTCATTTCCTCCAACGTTAGGTTGTAAGGATTATAACCGCCACCTATGCCAAATCCCTCTTTAACCTCATCCACAAAAACCGCCATTATGGAATTTGCACCTAACAGCTTAGAGTACCCCGATGTGTGTGCAGCAAGGCGTTTTAAGGTGGGGTAATATCTGCCGTCATCCAAGCCGCCTATATATTTTGATATAGAATCATCAAGTGACATTTTTCCTTCGTGTACATATTTTGAAAGCAACGATGCAACGAATGTCTTTGTCACAGAGCCGATTGGGTAAACATAATTTTCATTTGAAATTTCGCCTGTTTCATCAAAGACATGGATTGCATTTTCGCCATCCATGTATGTCCCGATGGTTAGCTTGATGTGTTTTTTCCCTTCGCACATCTTTTTAATTAGAGCCTGTACCCCTGCATCATATATAATCATCTGCATCTCCCGTTTTATTTGTTACAAGCCGATGTGTCCGCTTTCCGGCAAATTGTTTGTTGATAATCAATTCGTTGTGTATTATAATATATGGCAGTGGAAAGCGCAACGAACGTTGATAAAATGTCCATGAAAATACTCAATCAGAGGAGGCTTATATGCTACATCGTAAATTACTTATTGTGCTAAGCATTTTCAACGCAACGGTAAATACATTGTATTTAGTCAGATTTTTGGGGATACTTCCCCCCGAAGAAGTCGTTTATGGATATGTACCGTGGTTTATGTCGTTTGCATTGCCTAATACAGCTTTTGCGTTGCTATCGTGGCTTTTGGTGTATTCATTGCTGAAAAAGCATGACACGTTAGCTGTGTTGTTTGGGCTTATAAATGCAGGGGGTTTGATTTTTCATGCATTAAACGGATTTATGTTCCTTTTCTATTCAGGCTCTCTACAAGCGTTAACTGCATTTAACGCAATATTTGAGATAGTGGTTTACGCATATGGACTATCTCTCGCCGCATTTTACATCACGCAATTTTGGAAAGCTCTGTCAACGAATCTAAAAGGCGGAGTGCGATGAACTGAATAAATATATTGTAACAGGAGGAAATCACGTCCCGTCTTCAGTGAGTTGGGTAGGCATATTGTAGCACTCGCTCATGAACGTTAATGCCTAATATCTTCAACTATTCTATTCAAATCCCTCAATAAACTACTCTGCAAAACTCTTGCTTTTTAGTAGGTTGATGATATAATGGGTGTAAAATTAGCATGTATATGCAAACTGCATATATGAGGTAAACTAACTCATGCAAAAACAAACAGAAAACAAACAAACTATTCATGCGGTGCTTAAGCAGTACTTCGGACATGATTCTTTTCGCGGAGGGCAGGAAACACTTATTTCGGATATCCTTTCGGGCAAAGACGTGGTTGGTATTATGCCGACCGGTGCAGGCAAATCTGTATGCTTTCAGGTGCCTGCGCTGATTATGGATGGCGTTACGCTTATTGTTTCGCCTTTGATTTCTCTAATGAAAGACCAAGTAAACGCACTGGTTCAAGCCGGAGTTTCAGCAGCATACATCAATTCTACACTCAGTGATACTCAAATAGGTAAAGCACTGCAGAATGCTCGCAATAATGTCTACAAGCTGATTTATGTTGCACCGGAGAGACTTTTGACCGATAGCTTTATGAGCTTTGCAAAGTCTGTACATATTTCAATGGTTACGATTGATGAAGCTCACTGCATTTCGCAGTGGGGGCACGATTTTCGCCCAAGCTACACAAAGATTTATGAGTTTATCAGCAATCTACAGCACCGCCCGATTGTTTCAGCTTTCACAGCAACGGCTACACCAAAGGTGCGTGAAGACATTGTAAACTCACTGCAGCTTAATAACCCAACAGTGCTTGCGACAGGCTTTGACAGACCGAATCTATATTTTGAGGTGCAAAAGCCAAAGAGCAAATTCCATGCGTTGCTTGATTTTTTGGAGGGTAAGAAGGAAAGTAGCGGCATTGTGTACTGCTCAACTCGAGCAACTGTTGAAGAAGTGTGCAGCGACCTTATCAGTAAGGGCTACAGCACCTCGCGATATCACGCCGGGCTCACTGATGCTGAGCGTCATAAAAATCAAGACGATTTTATTTTTGACCGCATTTCTATTATGGTTGCTACAAACGCATTTGGAATGGGTATCGACAAATCAAATTTGGAGTTTGTTGTCCATTACAATATGCCCAAAGACGTAGAGAGTTATTATCAGGAAGCGGGACGAGCGGGGCGCGATGGCGAGAGGGCAGAGTGTATTTTGCTGTACAGTGGTCAGGATGTCCGGACTAATTTATGGCTGATTGAAAATGCACGTGAGTCAGAAGAGGCGGAAGATGATGAGCATAAAGAGCGAATACTGGAGCGCGAGCGTGCAAAGTTACGGGAAATGACATTTTACTGCTCGACAAATGACTGTTTGCGTGGGTATATGCTAAAGTATTTCGGTGAAAGCCCTCCTGTTTATTGTGGCAATTGCGGTAATTGCCACACAAAGTTTGAAACAGTAGATATAACACCGGATGCGCAACAAATACTGTCTTGTGTCACACGCATGAGAGAGCGGTTTGGATTAAACATGGTAATTGATACTCTTCGGGGCAGCAAAAACGAGAAGATTCTTCGCCTGGGTCTTGACAAGCTATCTACTTACGGAATCAGCGAGAAGTCAACGCGTCAACTGCGTGCAATAATGCAGCACCTCATCGTGAGCGATTATCTGGTCAAAACAGATGACGAATATCCTGTTATAAAGCTAGGCAGTCGAGCAAATGAGATATTACGCAACGGTAATCAAATCAGTATGAAGTTCTCAGAGGATAAGGAGAAAAAAGCGCCTAAAGCAGACAAACACGCCACAAAATCACCGATTGACAATGGCTTGTTTACGGTTCTTCGCGACGTCAGAAGGGTTATAGCGGATGAGCAGAATATGCCCGCTTTCGTAATTTTCCACGACAGTACCTTGACAGATATGTGTGAAAAAAGCCCCACAACCATACAAGAATTCTTAAATGTGTCAGGTGTTGGGCAAGTGAAAGCCGAGCGATACGGCAAGCGATTTGTGGATGCGATTTTGAGTTATGAAAGTTCCAAATAACATCATAAAGCAAAGCATTATAACTTAGATGCAATCATTTCTGTGGGCTATCGTGCTAAATCCTTACGCGCTACTTTGAGAAGGTATCCCTCATATTCAACTTCACTATAAAATTTTCCGTGGGAAAACTCAGGATTTTTCACCTATACTCGTACTGATTACGAGAACGATACTCGCGAAGAAGTGCTTTCAATACTGGCAAGGCATTTTGAGTTGGAATAGAAATGTTATAATGGCATGTTTCCTTGCTCACCCGTGTTCAATTTATACCCCTGATAAAATCCAACTACACGAAAGCCTATTGATAATGCGGCTTCCTGTTCGTTGGCTCTGATATGCTTAGAACTCTTATCTGCCATGTAAACTATTTCCGATTTCCCCATACTAAAAGCATATTTAACCGCCGAGGCAAGCAACGCTTTACTTTGTGCGATGCTATCGGATTGCAGATAAAAAATCTCGCCTATGGTGAGATCTGCCAGTTCAGTATGTACTACTGCATACCCCATTGTTTGAGTATGTGATTCAGATAAAAAAATTCCCCATTTCGAGAGGTGTTCCTCAATAAGGCTGCTCGTCCAAAACATATCTTCACTGTTTTTGTCATGAAGCGATGCGAAAATTTTAAAGTTTTCCTTATTAGAAACCCTGAAAACATCTGATGTAACAAAATCTATAAAATCATTCTGTTTTAAACGCATCTCAATACAATCATCAAGCAGTGTCGCGATTTTGTCGAGCCTTTCTGTCGGTGCGGAAGTTTTATGATAGAGAAACCACGTCTCATATTCAGGATAGCGAGTAATTATCTCCTGCTCAAAGCCGAGAGGAAAATCCGCTATGTCTTTTACTTGGATGAATTTATCAACTTCATCAACAAAAACTTCAATATTTGCGATAATAACTGATTTCATTTTTCATCTCCTTCGAGCAATTATATCACGCCAATTTAATGAAGTCACGAAAAACATCAACCGCAGTTTTCATCACGCAGTTTTGGAAATTTATTTCAATTAATACCCACGAAAATGCATAAATTACAGGAATACCCTGTTGACACGGCATCTTGCCATGTTGTAAAATATCACCGATATAAAACAAAATGCAAGTTGCAAAAGCGTACTCAGTAGCTTTGCAACTCGACACATGGAGGTAATGGTGAAAATATTTATAAGTGCTGATATTGAAGGCGTAACGACCACAACCGTTTGGGATGAAACAAACCCTTCCCACAGTGCATATCCGCTTCACGCAAAGCAGATGACAGATGAAGTTCTTGCGTGTATTCATGGTGCAAAAAGTGCAGGTGCCACAGAGATTGTCGTCAAAGACGCACATGGCCCTGCCGCAAACATAGACCCTACAAGGATGCCGTCAGGCGTTACGCTCATACGCAATTGGTCAGGGCATCCGTATGCGATGGTTTTTGGTATAGATAAGACATTTGACGCAGCGCTATTTGTAGGCTACCACAGTGCGGCAAGCAAAATGGGCAACCCGTTATCACACAGCTTATCCCTGAAGCTATCCTATCTCAAAATCAATGGGGAGCTCGCAAGTGAATTTACAATTTACAGCTATGCCGCCGCACTTGAAGGTGTGCCTTCAGTATTTTTGAGCGGCGACAAGATGTTATGTGATGATTCAAAAGACCTTCACCCTAAGCTGGTCACCTGCGCCGTAAAAGACGGAGTCGGCGCATCGACAATGAACTACTCCACAGAGGATACTCTAAAGAACATTAGGGAACTGTCGGAAAATGCACTAAAGCAGGATTTAACGAATGCACTTGTGAAACTTCCCGATAATTATGAAGTTGAGTTATGCTACAAAGAGCATAAGCAGGCCGAAATGGTGTCGTGGTACCCCGGAGTTAAAAGGGAAAGTGAATACGTTGTAAGTTTTAGTTCCAAAGACTATTTTGAAGTGCTACGCACCCTAAAATGGATTTTATGGTGGTAAGTTGACTTACTTCACAGGCGCTTGATTCATCAATTTTTCAATTATAACGTCGTAGTAATCAGGGATGTGCGGCAAATGGCAGTCCATGCACATTTTTATGCCCTTTGCAGTATGCGTAAAATTGCCGCCGCACTCACCAATCGGGTAAAGTGGGCAATAGCAAAACAGGCAGTTAAACTCTCCATCGCTTGGTTGTGAGTGGCAGGGAAAATACTTACAAGCATGGTTTTTAAAATATCTATGACTGTTTTCCACCAAAAGCCCTCCCCTATCGCATCAAGCAATTTTCATTATTTTCTGCTACGCAGTGAACCTCAAAACGCGAGGCGCATTTTTACCTTAGCTTTTCTTCGGGAATCCACTGTATTAAAACTCTTTTCAATTCTTCTACATCCATCGGCTTTGATAAAAAGTCATTCATTCCGCTCTCGACAAACATTTGACGCGTATCGCCGACAACATTTGCAGTAAGCGCCACAATTGGTAGCTTCTGATATTTCTCTTCGGGCATGGAACGTATTATTTTTGTGGCGTCAACTCCATCCATCTCAGGCATCATATGATCCATAATCACCATATCATAGTCATTTTCTTTTATCATCTCTATTGCAATTTTTCCCGATGTGGCTGTCTCAACCGTTATACCAAACGACTGCAAAAATTCTTTTGCTATCATTAAGTTTATATCTATGTCATCAACAACCAAAAATCTTGCATTAACTAACTTCAATATATCATTTGTATATGTATCTCCGCTGCTTCGCCTTCTTGAAACCCCTCCTAAAATTTTAAACAGGTACATGCTCGTAAGAGGTGTCTCTATTATTGCTATACCGTGGTAATCTGTCTTTCCGCCTAAATTGGCGTTCGCCAGAGCGAAAAACTTTGTTTCGGGAAAGTCGATTGCTGATATGCTATCTATATATGTTATATCAAAAAGTACATGGGTATAGCCGGCTATGTTCTCGGGTGAGTCAATTATGTCACACGCTGCGCCCATTTTGGCAATTTTACGTGCAATTATTTCCGCTTTTTTCTCATTTTTTGCCCATACAGCAATTCTTAGTCCTGCATCGCCGGAAAATGATTCAATAGACTTATTTACGCAAACATCTTGCAAAATGTGAAACGAAAAACAGCTTCCGACTCCGTACTCACTTCTTACATACACTTCACCATCCATCAGCTCAATTAACTTTTTAGAGATTGCAAGCCCAAGCCCCGTTCCCTCAATGCCTCGGTTTTTTCTGGTGTCAACTTGCGAAAAACTGTCAAACAGTATGTGCATCTCCTCACTGCGAATGCCAATACCTGTATCTTCAACGGAAACCTCTATCATACACCGCCTGTCAGCTTCAAGTTTCTCTGCAGAGATTCTTAAAATTATATGCCCGCTTTTAGTGAATTTGACTGAGTTTGTGAGCAGATTAATGATAACTTGCTTTACCCTTGTTTCATCACCAATCATTTCTATCGGAAGTGACGGGTCGTCATCTATTATAAATTCAATGGGTTTTTCGCCTATACGCACATGAATCATTGCCACAATATCATTTATCGTAGAATGAATATCATATTTTTCAGGGGTCAATTGAATAGCCCCCGCCTCTACTTTTGAGAAATCGAGAATATCATTGATTATCGAAAGAAGCTGATTTCCTGCGATTGCAATGTTTTCGAGATAGTCGAGCACTATATCTTTCGGATGGTCGCGTTTTGCCAGTGAGGTCATTCCTATTATAGCATTCATCGGGGTTCTTATCTCGTGGCTCATATTTGCGAGAAATTCTGTTTTTGCGTGATTTGCAAGTTCTGCCGCTTCAAGGCGGCGTTGTTCGGTTATGTCTGTGTAAAACCCCTCAAGCATATATGCCTCTCCATCAGGAGTAAACTCAACGACTTGACTGCGTTCCCATATCCACTTTACAGTGCCGTCTTTCATTCTGATACGAAAAGTTGTTTCCAAAGGCAGTCCCACAGAAAGTGTAACTTCGTTTTGCCTTTCAAGCTCATCAACATCATCTTCGTGCACCATGTCGAGAAATGTTGTTGTGCTGTTCCCCACCAACTCATCAGAACGATAGCCCAGTAACGCAAGGCTCCCATCACTCACAAACGTGAACGTAAAATCGGGTGGGTCGTTGAGGCATTGATAAACCATGCCCGGGAGATTACTCATCATTGTTTGAGTATGTCTCATGAGTGTGCGTCTTTCACTACTTTCGGCTGCAATTGCCATAAAGTCGGCAAGTGACGAGGCAAACGCCTTTTCCCCATCCGTCCAGTCACGTCCTGAGGAGTATTCCTCGCATGTATCTTGCTCAATACAGACCACTCCGACGGTCTCTCCGCCAATCCTTATCGGAGCATCTAACATTGCTCTGATATCAGGCCCATAGTTGTCAAGAACCGGAGTTAACGGGTTTTCTTTTAGGGCATTGTTAATCGTTATAAGTCTTTCTGTCTTAATAAACCTCATATAGTCTGTGCAGTGCGAGATATCTAAGCTTCCCTGAACGTCGCACTCCCCTGTTGCACTGTTGAAATAGGCGATACTTTTTAATTCTGTACCGTCTTTACTCAGTTTCCATATTCCAACTCTATGTGCATCAATCGCTTTGCACCCAATTTGCGCTATTACTGAAGACGCTTCTTCAAGTATACCGTCTGAAAGTGCCGGCAACTTCGTTATCTCAGCAAGAGCATCACTCAGCCTTTTTTGGGTCTCATTTTGATATTCATTAGCAGTATAATTAGGATGTTTATCCAGCTTAATTCTAAGCAGGCTGATAACGGTAATTGTGATACACACTACTGCGAGTAATAGCGCAATAATCAGGTAAATTAAAGGTTCTTGTGTAATCATGATATACCCTCAAAATCATGTATTTTTCAAATAAAGCGGTGGTAACACAGAATGTTGCCAGTATAACATAAAGTTGGCGATTTTAGCAAGAATATAGCAGATTGAATTTAAAACTCAATCTGCTATGTTTACGGTGGCGAATGGCGGATTCTGAAGTGAAGCAAGATTAAATGATCTGAACAGTTGTTTATGGAAATTTTAAGCAATTTGCAGAGGAAATAATGCTTGACATTTGAGGTGAGGTTTGTTACTCTGTAGGCAGTTGGATGGCTTACCACTGTGAATGGCGGCTGTTCCCTAAAAAGATTTGTAGTCTAAAGGAAAACGCCGTCCTCACTCAGGGCGGTTTTTTCTTGCGCGTTTTGAGTGTCTTAACCGCTTTCACGGCGTAGGCAAAAAGTTTAACTACCGATGATATAAGTTTAACTATCTCTATTACGTTTGAAAAATCCATAGTTGCTCTCCTATCCGGGGGAACAACCGTAGCCACCCTTGTGCCTACTCTCTGCACAATACAGCAATTAATTTCAAGTGTCAAGATGCCCAAAATATTGCAGAAATTCGTAAAAGCCTGCAAAGTATGAAATATTCACACTTAGGGTCTCGTAGGTGTGAATGTTTTACACTTACAGTGTTAAAATTGAACATTGTTAAATTTTTGTAAATGTGCAATTAGGAGAGTGCCTCTCAAAACAGATAAGACCATTGCGTACTATTTATATCACTTGAATCGGATTGAGGATGCTACATCAAATATTTTGATTGTAGGCAAGGAACAATTATTTTTTGCCTACAATTTCGACAAACGATTAAACTCCCCTATCATTACTACAGGAAATGAGATAGCTCGTGATGGGCTAGTTGAGTTAGTGCAGTTAATGAGATTTATCCAATCTATAATATTTAAAAGTCTCATCTTCATGGGTAAACCTAAATCCACATTTTTTCAAAACATGTTGACTTCTCGTATTCTGATGAACTGTATCTGCAAATATCGTTTCAAGAGC
>WQSX01000066.1 GCA_009787625.1 Oscillospiraceae bacterium | reverse complement strand
AAACCTGAGCTTAGGCGTTCTACGTTTCTGCCGATATTTCCGGCATTGATTCCGTACTGCCTGTGGCTGTTTATAGCCATTACATTGTTATTAATACGCATGATTTGATTCCTTTCTTTGTTACCATCCTCGAAGCTTCCTTGCTACAAGTTTTGTTGATGGTCCATATACCTTTCTTCTATATTTCTTATATTTCATAAATCCATTCGGCGCGTGACCACCCGGATGTTATGAGCATTTTAGGCGCGTGATACCTTCGGCGTCCTCGACGCCCCACAATCTGTGTAGTTGCAGTGTCCGAATCTTGCGACCCGGACTCTGCACCTCACGCGCCTCAGTCCTCCTTCGGTGTGAAGTTGTAGCGCTATGCCACACACTCATACCAAAGCTAACTAGCCTATGAGTTGCAGTACACTTTGCGGCAAGTTGTTTGCCTGCGCAAGCATTGCGGTTGAAGCTTGGAAGAGAATGTTATCCCTTGTAAATCTTGTCATTTGCTGCGCCATATCTACGTCTCTGATACGTGATTCGGCTGCTTGCAGGTTCTCTGCTGTATTGTCAAGGTTTTGAATTTTGAATTCGAGGCGGTTTTGGATAGCACCGAGGTTCGCCCTTACCATTGAAAGCGAGTTGATAGCTAAGTCTAGTGTGCGGATTGCCTCTTGTGCATACTCCTGGGTGTTGATTGCTGCTTCAGCAGTTCCGCCGGAGCCCATATGTGATACATTGTTGAGTCTGCCTACATTGAAGCTGGTTGTGTCGCCCATGTTTGCACCTGATTGAAGTGTGAATGTGAGACCTTCTGTTTCGTCTCCACCAAATACTGTCATGTTGTTGAATTTAACTGTTTGTTCAATGTCGTTTAGCTCGTCAATGAGGTTTTTAAACTCAAGTTGAAGTGCGTCACGGTCAAAATCTTCGTTTGTTCCGTTTGCTGATTGTACTGCGAGTTCACGCATACGTTGCATGATACCATGTGCTGATTGCATTGCGCCTTCCGCTGTTTGAACGAGTGATATACCATCTTGTGAGTTACGTGACGCTTGGTTAAGACCACGGATTTGTGTGCGCATTTTTTCTGAAATTGCAAGTCCTGCTGCGTCGTCAGCGGCGCGGTTTACTCTGAATCCTGAGCTGAGGCGTTCTACGTTTCTGCCGATGTTTCCTGCGTTGATTCCATACTGCCTGTGGCTGTTGATAGCCATTACATTGTTATTGATTCTCATTTTTTGATTCCTTTCTTTTTACCATCTATGGAATATCCTTATCCCATGTTGTTCGTGACGGTAAATCTACCTTTCTTCTGATTTTTTTGTTTTTATTTTCATAAATCCGGTTCGGCGCGTTTCCTTATCAGATTTTATGACTTATTTTGTGCGGGAATCTTAGTTTAAATGCTAAAAAACTCTGTTTCAGGGACGCTAATTAGTCTCGAATTTTATTCCGAAACACGCCTGACAGAGCTAAAAGGTAATATGAGCTACCGTGCTTTTTCTGTCAAAACGCGTCCTTGCGTTTTTTGTGCGGTTTTACCCGTCTGATATGTTTATCGGCATTACCGGGATTTACTTTAGCTTTTTTTGAAAGTTTTTTCAAATTATTTTGCGATATTGGCTAAAGTGCTTGTAATTACAGGGCTTTTCGTGCAAAAGTTTTTTACATTTTTTGTTAAGGCGGTGATTAAACCATCTGTTACGATATGTAATATATACTATTTCGCCTCATTTGTGGTGAACAAAATATGAATTTTACCACAAAAAGCGGAACAAACACAAACCCCGCATCCATCCTCGTGAATGCGGGGCTATTCGTGGTTCTCGTTTAACAATGAGCTGACCACCTTTCTATTTTACGAATCTCTCGGCTACACTATCACTCGTCTCCGATGCAGTAACTACGCACACCATGCTTCCCCCGAACGGGGTACCGGCGGTCTCTCACCGCGGTTGTGCTCTTTGGTCAAAAGACCCTGTCTGCCATGAACCAGCTAATTACCGTAAACCAGCTGAGATCCGATTACATGTACATATTACCATACACGAAAGCACATGTCAACACTTTTTTTGGATATTTTCTACAAGTTTGTGAATGTTTTGTGAACTCCCGTTTCCGTTATAATTGCAGTAATAAGCTCATTTGGTGTTACATCAAATGCGGGGTTATAGGCTTTTACCTGTTTTGGCGCCATGGGCCTCGTGTAGAACATCTCCTTTATTTCCTCAGGATTTCGTTCTTCTATTTCGATATCTGCTCCCGTAGGACAATCCTTATCTATAGTAGTAGAGGGCCCAAAGATGTAAAAAGGAATATTATAATGCTTTGCGAGAATCGCTAATTGGCTTGTGCCTACTTTATTCGCCACATCACCGTTAGCCGCTATGCGGTCACAACCCGCAAAAACAGCATTCACTTTACCCTCGCTCATTGTAATGCTCGCCATATTGTCGCATATAAGCGTGCTGTCCACCCCTGCTTGCACCAATTCAAAGGCTGTCAGTCTTGCACCTTGTAGCAAGGGGCGGGTTTCGCATATGTAAGCTTTGAGGTCAAGACCCTGCTCCTGCCCCATTATTATCGGGCCTAAAGCCGTGCCGTATTTTGATGTGGCTATCGGTCCTGCATTGCACTGCGTCATTATCCCGTCACCCTTTTTAATGAGGCTCATGCCATGGCGCGATATCGCCTTACACATTTCCACGTCCTCATTATATATATGTATAGCCTCGCATTTCATCAACTCCACTATTTGTGGAGCGGAGGCGCTTTTCTGCGCTTCGCTTTCTGCAAGACTCATCATTCTCTTTAACTGAGTACCCAAGTTCACGGCTGTTGGGCGCGATGAATCTAAGTAGGCACTGTGTTGTTTGATTTTTTCCATAAAAACGTCAAGCGATTCATGCTTAGCCTGTTTTGCAAGCACACATAGAGCATATGCGGCAAAAATGCCAATCGCCGGAGCACCTCGTACCCGCAGCATATAAATAGCCTCAAACAATTCTTCCCGCTCTTTAAGTGTTATGTATTTTATTTCATTTGGCAACAACGTCTGGTCAAGAATCGTCACAGCAGTCCCATCATCGCTGAGTCTAACATTTATAATCTCTTTGCTCAATTTCACTATCTCCTGTTTTTGCTTAATGATACCCTATACATATAAAAAAATCAATAAAAAGCTTCAATGACATGAAAAGCTTCAATGTAGCCTGAAGTGGGCGGTTTGTGGAGTCTTTTTTGTGAGAACAGCGGTGTAGATCCCGATGGCTCACAAAAAAGCGGAACAAATTGCCCATTTCAGGCGGTAACAAAGCCGCAGCTACATTGTACGCATGGAAAACTTAAACACTTTCGTTATCGTCTTTTCTCAATTTGCGAACTATTCTACCTACACACGCCGCCAGTAATAATGTGAATATTAATCCATTTGTCCAAACTCCTGCTAAGTCTCCAACCAATAAGGAATCCTTTTTACCAAGCGGAGTCAGATTGTCGTCAATGGTCATGGTTTCCGACCAACCCTGCTCAGGTGGGGTAAACGCTCCAAGCGGCGTGGAGTCGTCAATCACTTCTATCGTTTCGGTCTCTGCCGCTATATCAGTCGGCGCACCAATCGGTGCGGGAGCTGTGAAAGGTCCTGCATCGGGCATTGCGGTAAATACCACTTCTCCTGAATCTACGCCACCCGACGGTGGGAATACAGGCACATCATCAATTGAAACCTCTGAGTCGTCATCAGCAGACTCGTCAGATCCCCCCGGCACACTTTCGGGCGGTGTGGAAATGGGCGTGTCACCAACCGGTGGGTTTCCGGCAGGTGCCCCATCACTTGGCGGGGTGTCACTTGGAGGATTACCGCTTGGCAGGTCATCACTTGGAGAATCCCCGCTCGGCGGATCACCAATCGGCGGATTACTAACTCGGTTGTCAACATATCCATCAAATTCGTAAATACTAAGAGTTGGTGCTATTTCATCGAACTCAAATGAGCGCAGTGTCGGCGCAGTTGGCTCCGTCGGCGACCCACTCGGTCTCTCTAATGTAAAAAGTGCAGGCATCTCAAGTTCCGGCTCACGAAGTTCAGGTGGTGGCGGAGGCGGTGGCAAGTCATTTTCAGGTGGCACAGCATCAAATGTAGGCTCTTGCCCATCAAATACCGGTTTATCTTGCGGCACAAATGAGAAACCATCGCGGCTGCTAATGTCTGACATGTTGGAGTTAGGGTGAACTCTCAGCTCTACCGTTTTGTTCACTTCGTACACATTTACAGTTATTTTTTGAACGTTGTTGCCATGAGCTGCATAAAATGTGAGAATTCCCTGCTGCGCACCTTCATTAATTGTCAAATATAGTGCTGAGTTCCCCTGATTACCACGTGTGACCCATATGCCCGGCGCAACTTCCCAGTTCATGCTCGTGTTATTTTTATCGCTGAGATTAATATTCACTCGCTCAATAGTCATCACAACGCCTTCCATAATCGTGCTGCCCGGCGGAGGGTTTTCTTTGACGTTTTGCCAGTTATTCCACTCTTCAAGGCGTTGTTCATAAATTGCCTTATCTTCAACATACCTTGTGAGCGCAGCATCATGCGCCTCTTTTGATGCCTCGTATTCGGCAAGAGAAAGCTCGTAAAGTCCTGTGAGTTCTCTGACTTGCTCGACATGTCTCTCCATAGCCGCAAGGTGCTCCGCCTGCAATTGCAAATTATGCGCTTCGACCTCTTCTGCTTCAGCCAAATACGCACTTAGAGCCGCATTATATGCATCCAGTGCCTCATTGTATGCCTCTACCGCTGCCGCATGTGCTTCAAAGTCGAAATTATCAAAAAGTTCCTTAGCCGCCTCATACTCGGCAAGCGCACTTTCATACCGCTCCTGCTCTTCGAGTTTCTCCTTCTCATATGCTTCACGGGCAGTTTCATACTCTGTTCGTGCCGCATCATAGCGGGCTTGCTCCGCCTCCATTGCCGCCTGATGAGCCGCACGCGCAGCTTCCAGCTCAGCCTCGGTGGCAAACATTTGGCCCTGCAGCGAAGCTTCACCACTCACCATTGCAATGCTCGCAAGCTCGTCCCCAACCTTCTCGCTCTCTACTGCATAACCTTCTACTACATTGTCGTAGCTTTGGTCAGACTCATCCTCAGTTTTAGTGTCTACTATGCCTTCGTCAGCTTCTTGTTTTACTAAGCCTTCTTCCACTTCTTCAATTTCAATTAAGTTATCCATAATAATGACCATCCTTTCATAACTCATCAGCTACAAACCGATTCATTAAAGGAATGGTCATTAACGTGCATCATTTGCGGTTCCCCGTAGGGGGAGCAAATCGCACATTCTCCGTTAGTTTGAATTTATTCAAACTAATGACCATCCTTTCCTAACTCCCCACAATTGATAGGCGTGTCACATTCAAATAATACAGCAAAGTTGTGAAAACAATGAGTCTTTTAGTTCAATATTGTATGAATATATTCTCAGCTTTATACAATATTTCTACAGAAAATTTACAGTTTCGTCACCTGTGCCTGCACATGAGTTCATAAGTAGCTGTAATAATGGTTTATACACATCACATTTTAATATTATAAGGGAGGATTTTTGCTATGAAACGTCGATCTACATATTCAATTTTGAATGATTTTCAGTCCGAAATGCACTCTGAACTAAGCTCCGATTCTTTGGAATTGACCGCTAAGCCAAACAACAACTTCCTAATCAAAAGCAGTGACCCAATTTTGGGTATCGTGTCTGCGGTTTTGATTGCCGTTGTTTTCCTCGCTTTTCCCTACATTTTGGGAGGTGCGTGGACTTCCGACGGCAGTTATATCCCAATGTTCAACACCGAAGTAGTTCGAAGCCTGTGGCTGCCTATTTTACTCTGGACGTTTTTCCGCATCTCCATGGAAGTTATCTATCTGATTGAAAAGCAGTATAATCCACGTGTTGCGCTCATTACCATCATGTTAAATGCGGTAACTGCAATCCTCTCCTTTATCATACTTTGGGACAGCGGCCTTATCTGCACCGAATTTCTCTCACATAAAGAGCAGCTAACAAACTCTGCTATTGCAACGGCTATTTCATACATTCCCATGGCTCTGCTTGTTTTAGCCACGGTATTGCTAATCGTTGAAACAGTCACAGCAGTGAGCAAGGGAATGAAAGCAGGAAAAGAGGGTTTTGACTATTTTTGACCTTTTTTGCAATTTACTATTGACATTTGCTTCTGAGAGTGTTAAAGTACATTTAGCACTCTCAGTGTGCGAGTGCTAAAAAGAGACGTAAAGGGTTTCCGGCGGCATCCTAAAGAGAGGGCTTTTCTTAAGCAATGATGCAACTGAGTGAGCGAAAGAAACTAATTTTAAGGTCGGTAGTTGAGATGTATGTCAAAGCCGCTGAGCCTGTTGGATCTAAGGCTGTTGTTGAGGCTCTGGGGTCTACCGTTTCTTCTGCAACAGTTCGCAGTGAGATGGCAGAACTTGAATCTTTAGGTTTGCTCGAACAGCCGCACACCTCTGCGGGCCGTATTCCCTCATCAGCCGGTTATCGCCTGTTTGTCAATGAGCTTATGCAGAGCCAAAACATCTCATCTGACGACGCCGTTGTGATAAACACAGCACTCGACACCCGCTCTGCGGAGCAGACTCGTCTGCTCGACAGCGTAGGCAGTCTCACCTCACGGCTCACCACTTATCCCGCATACGCAATAGCTCGGACTACAGGGCTTGTGAGCATTGCAAGGTTTGATTTTATTTTTGTCGACTCCTGCTCCTTTATCATCGTGGCACTTTTGAGCAACGACACTGTTAAAAACAAACTTGTCCATCTCACTTCTCCGTTTAGTCAGCAAATTTTAGCTAAGATGTCCGCTGTTTTTAACGCCAGTTTCACAGGCATTTCCGAGGAACGCATCACCACAAACCTCATCACTGCCACAGAGAGAGCTCTCGGCGACCAAGCCGGTCTCGTAGCCGTCATTGCAGGTTTTGTAATCGAACTTTTAGTCGAAACTAAGGCAATCGGTGCAAGTGTTTCCGGCACAGCAAACTTACTCAGCCTGCCCGAGTACCGCGATGTAGACAAAGCTCAGAAGATCATACGGTATTTATCCGACGCAGGTGAGCTCGTTCGGCTCCCATCGCCCGACATGGCAGGTGAGATTAAAATTACCATCGGAGCTGAAAATCTTGCCGACGAACTCCGCGATTCCAGTGTTGTGGCTGTTAAATATGATGCCGGAAGCGAAATGCAAGGGCTCATCGGTGTGGTTGGTCCCACCCGAATGGATTACTCAAAGGTTGCCGCTCACCTTTCATATATTGCCGGGGGTCTAAGCAGGCTTTTAGCAACTTCCGGCTCTCTACCGCGAGGTAGTTCTATAAACCCCAATGAGATAGGAGATGATAACATTGGCGAAAACTGATAATACAAGCCCAAAAAGGGCTACTGCAAAAAAATCTATCACAGAAAAGCCTAAGGCTGCAAAAGTAAAAACTGCCGCAGAAAAAGTAGAGCAAGAGGAAAAATCAGCACCTGTAGCTGAAGTCGCGGACATCACAGAACACATTGAGGAATCTGGCGATTCTGTCAAAGATTCTGATGGCGAAACCTCATCTGACGAGCTGCTTTCTGCCGAGCGTGACAAGTATTTGCGGCTTGCCGCTGAGTACGACAATTTCCGCAAGCGCAGTGCAAAAGAGCGTGAAATGACCTACAATGACGCTCGCATTGACTCTATCACAAAGCTCTTGCCTGTCTACGACAATCTTGAACGTGCGCTCCAGATGGAATGTGCCGATGAAGCTTTTTACAAAGGCATAGAGATGATTATGGCTCAGTTTAACGACATGTTTGAAAACATGGGTGTCAAACATATCCCCGCAGTCGGTGAGCCATTTGACCCGAATCTTCACAGCGCAGTTATGCAAATAACCGACCCGAATCTCGGCGCGAATGTTGTCGCCGAAGAATATCAAAAAGGATTTACTCTCGGTGAACGGGTTATCCGGTTTTCTACCGTTGTTGTTGCTAATTAGCGATGAGATTACATATTAACCATTTATAATAGGAAGGAATTTAATCACATGGGAAAAATTATTGGAATTGACTTGGGTACTACTAACTCTTGCGTTGCTGTTATTGAGGGCGGTGAGCCTGTTATTATCGCTAACGCAGAGGGTAGCCGTACAACACCGTCTGTCGTCGCATTTTCGGCAGAGGGCGAGCGCATGATTGGTCATGTCGCTAAACGTCAGGCTGTCACAAATCCTGACCGCACTATATCTTCAATCAAACGCGAAATGGGCAGTGCTCACAAGAGTGCTATTGATGAAAAACAATACACTCCGCAAGAGATTTCTGCAATGATTTTGCAAAAACTTAAATCTGATGCTGAGGCATACCTCGGCACTAAGGTGACCGAAGCGGTCATCACTGTTCCCGCTTACTTTACCGACGCTCAAAGGCAGGCTACCAAAGACTCAGGTAAAATCGCAGGGCTTGATGTCAAGCGTATCATAAACGAGCCTACTGCCGCCGCTCTCGCCTACGGGCTTGACAAAGAGCAAGACCAAAAGATAATGGTCTATGACCTCGGTGGTGGTACTTTTGACGTCTCAATTCTCGAAATCGGCGATGGAGTCATTGAGGTTCTTGCCACAGCGGGTAACAACCGTCTCGGCGGCGACGATTTTGACGATGCCATTATGGAATACTTGCTCGCAGAGTTTAAAAAGGACAACGGCATCGACCTTCAAACCGACAAAATCGCAATTCAGCGTCTACGCGAAGCTTCTGAAAAGGCAAAAACCGACCTTTCAGGCATGACAACTGCCACAATAAACCTTCCGTATATCACCGCTGATGCTTCAGGTCCTAAGCACCTTGACTATACTTTAACCCGTGCTAAGTTCAACGAACTGACTGCCGACCTCGTTGAGAAAACCATGACCCCCGTTAAGAGGGCCATCGAAGATTCAGGCATCAGCGCAAGCCAGCTCTCTAAGATTCTGCTTGTTGGTGGCTCAACAAGAATTCCTGCGGTTCAAGAGGCAGTTAAAGGCATCACAGGTAAAGAGCCGTTTAAAGGCATTAACCCTGACGAGTGTGTCGCCGCGGGTGCCGCAATTCAAGGTGGTGTTCTGGGTGGCGATGTTGAGGGTATTCTGCTTCTCGACGTAACTCCCCTTTCTCTCGGTATTGAGACTATGGGTGGTGTTTGCACCAAACT
Source organism: Oscillospiraceae bacterium (assembly GCA_009787625.1). Classification (GTDB taxonomy): domain Bacteria; phylum Bacillota; class Clostridia; order Oscillospirales; family Oscillospiraceae; genus WRMH01. Next base: position 808 of record WQSX01000066.1, on the reverse strand, counting down.
CATCGAGCGCAACACAACTATCCCCACAAAGAAAAGCCAAGTTTTCTCCACTGCCGCCGACAATCAATCCTCTGTTGAGGTTCATGTCCTGCAAGGCGAACGTGACATGGCTCAGTACAATAAATCTCTCGGCAGGTTCCACCTTGACGGAATCGCTCCTGCAATGCGCGGCATTCCGCAAATCGAAGTAACTTTCGACATAGACGCCAACGGTATCGTAAACGTCTCCGCGAAAGACCTCGGCACAAGCCGTGAGCAAAACATCACAATCACAGCCTCAACGAATCTTTCCAAAGATGACATTGAAAAAGCTGTAAAAGATGCTGAGATGTATGCAGAAGAAGATGCAAAGCGCAAAGACGAAGTTGACACTCGCAACCACGCCGATCAAATGGTCTATCAGAGCGAAAAAACTCTCGATGAGATGGGCGATAAACTCGAAGAGGGCGACAAGTCCGCAATTACAACGGCTGTAGAAAAAGTAAAAGAGTCCCTCAAAGGGCAAGATACCCAAACTATTAAAGATGCTGTAGGCGAACTGGAAAAAGCTTTCCACACCGCCAGCGAGAAACTTTACAGTCAAGCGCAGGCACAGCAAGGCGATCCGGGCGACGCACCACCTCCTCCCGAAGACAGTGGTGACGCTTTCTATGATGCAGACTACGAGGTTGTAGAAGAAGAATAATAATTGTAACTATTCACCAGACAGTATTTCATTTTTTAAATAACTTCCCAAAAATTGTGGTAGATTTTTGCGGCTGCCTAGGAAAAAAGCCGCAGGAATGCCTAGGCATTTCAAGGTTTTTTG
>WQSX01000065.1 GCA_009787625.1 Oscillospiraceae bacterium | reverse complement strand
CGAACACAGTTCGCCCCTACAAAATTATTCGCAATGCCCCTGTAGGGGCGAACTGTGTTCGCCCGAAATTACGCAGTCCTACAGGAAAACAGAGACTAGGCAAACCGCCTAATCTCCGTTTTTTGTTTACTTCGTGCCAAAAATTCTGTCGCCGGCGTCGCCCAGACCGGGAACTATGTAGCCGTGGTCGTTTAAGCGGTCGTCTATGGCGCAGGTGATTATGTCTACGTCGGGGTGTGCTTTTTCTACTTTTTCAACTCCCGGTGGTGCAGATAGCACTGTGAGGAGTTTTATTGACTTTGCTCCCGCTTCTTTTAGAAAATCTGTGGCGGCAACCGCTGTTCCGCCTGTAGCTAACATTGGGTCAAGGATAAAGCAGTCACGGTCTGCTATGTCGGGTGGCATTTTGCAATAATATTCAACCGGGTCAAGAGTTTCAGGGTCACGGTATAGCCCAATATGTGCAACTTTTGCAGATGGTACAAGCGATAAAATTCCGTCAACCATGCCGAGTCCTGCACGTAAAACGGGTACAAGTGCGAGTTTTTTTCCTGCAAGTGCCTTAACTCTGGCTTCAGCAACGGGAGTCATAACAGTGACTTCCTCAAGTGGCAATTCACGCATGGCCTCGTAGCACATGAGCATAGAAATTTCGCCGACAACTTCACGAAATATCTTTACTCCTGTTTCAATATCGCGCAGTATGGTCAGCTTATGCTGGATGAGTGGGTGGGTAAGTACCGTAACAGCCATTAATTCATCCTCCGTTATTATTTTATTTTCGATTTTTATATTACTACTTTTTGTGTAACAAGTCAAGGTGCAGATAGATAATGCAAAAAAGGTATTGCGAAGCACCAATTGATGGAGTATACTACCAGTGGTGCCGAATTATAGGATAGCATCAGAGGCGTTTTATGATTAACGAATTTTGGAAGGAATGGTCATTAATATGGAAAGAAAAAGCACATTTTTGAAAGTAGTTAGTATTATATTGGTTATACTCGGAGGATTAGGCGTGCTTGGTGGTATCTCTAATTTTATGCTCGGCGGTAGCGGAGCCATTGCTGACTTATCAAATCAACTTGCGGCACTTGGTTTCGATGTTGACCTTGGACTCGCCGAGTCTCCGACGATGGCGTCAATCGTCGAATTTATAGTGGCAATAGTAATGACTGCGGCGGGAATTGTAGGTCTGTTAAGTTTCGACAAACCGGAAAAGGCAAGCAGTTGCATGATATGTGCAATCGTGTTTCTCGCGGCTCAGCTATGTAGTGCCATTATTTCTATCTCAACTACAACGGGCTTTATAATGATGGTGTCAATAATGGGATTGCCATTTATGCTTGTTCTGCCGATTCTTTACTTCGTTGGTGTGTCAAAACTAAAAAAACTCGGCGAAGCTTCGGAGCAACAGCCTCCTCCTCCTTCATATTATCAGTAATTTACCGCAGAGGGAGGGTTATTTGTGGAAACTTTTTATATTAACTGCTTTTCGTTGACAATTAGCTTAAATTCGAGTTTTAACTCTTCTGCGGCTTTGCGGCACATTATCATGCGGTCCAGGAAAATTTCAAAATAGTCCATGACCGAGCCGTACTTTGTATCAACTGTGAGTTTTAACTTGATTAAAGTGTGATCCTCGTTGATTTTCAGAACTGATTTTTTGACTGAATAGTTTACTCTGTCGTGAATGTCGAAGCTTGAAATCTCAGGGTTGCGAACTCGTGTGCGCCGAACGTCGGATTTGTCTGCTAATATCAAAGCGGCGCAGATGTGGTTTACAGGAACTCCTGTAGCCTCGTCGTGATTTCCTATTGCTGTGGTTATCGTTGCAATTTCATCGGCACTGAATCCCAAAGGTCCTAAGATGTTGAATGCCATGACCGCTCCGGACAGTGCGTGATTTGAGCGATTCACAAGATTTCCGATATCGTGTAAATATCCCGAAATTTTCGCAAGCTCGACATCGCGCTCCGGATACCCTAATGTTTTGAGAATATATCCTGCATCTTCAGCAGTCCGAGTCACATGTGCGAAGCTGTGTTCAGTGAACCCAAGCGCACAAAGGCTCTCATCTGCCTTAGTGATGTAGGTTTTTACAGTTTCATCGTTCTTGATTGTTTCAAAAGTTGACATATAGTAAATCTCCATTTCAAATTTAAAATTAAGCTCAATACATTCGCCATTAAATTCAGAGTCATTTTAACATAACTATCACAAAAAGTATATTAAAAAAGCGCCTGAGTATGTGTAAATATTGTATGTCGGATTAATCAAATATTTACAAACTGCTCACTAAATTTTATATTTTAAGTCTTTTAATAATTGATTCTGTGGTGTATACTGTTGCTCAGTAGATGTATATTTTAATAAAGGGAGGGTCTATTTCGTATGAGTAATCAATCAAAATGTCCGGTGACCGGGCACACAGCAAGAGCAGACTTTACCAAAGGTACCACCAATAAGGATTGGTGGCCTGATATGCTTGATCTAAAGGTTTTGCATCAAAACTCATGTTTAAGTAATCCCATGGGCAAAGATTTTGACTATGCAGAGGAATTTAAAAAATTAGACCTTGAGGCGGTTAAGAAGGATTTATTTGACCTTATGACTGACTCGCAGAAGTGGTGGCCTGCTGATTATGGGCATTATGGACCGTTTTTTATTAGAATGGCTTGGCACAGTGCAGGCACTTATCGTGCTTCTGACGGTCGCGGCGGGGCAGGAGACGGTACAATCAGATTTGCGCCGCTCAATAGCTGGCCTGACAATGCAAACCTTGATAAAGCCCGGAGATTGCTCTGGCCGATTAAGAAAAAGTATGGTAGGTGTATTTCATGGGCAGATCTGATGATTTTGACAGGTAACTGTGCAATTGAATCGATGGGCCTTAAACCACTCGGTTTTGCAGGTGGCAGGGCTGATGTGTGGGAGCCGCAGGAAGATGTCTACTGGGGTAGTGAGACTTCATGGCTTGGCGATGAAGAGCGTTATTCAGAGGATAGGAAACTTGACAGTCCGCTCGCGGCGGTACAAATGGGGCTTATCTATGTAAACCCTGAAGGTCCGGGCGGGCACCCGAACCCCTATGAGTCCGCAAAAGATGTCAGAGTGACGTTTGGGCGTATGGGTATGAATGATGAGGAAACTGTTGCACTTATCGCAGGTGGTCACACCTTCGGCAAAGCACATGGCGCGGCACCGGCAACCCATGTTGGACCTGACCCTGAAGCTTCTCCCATTGAACAGCAAGGTTTAGGCTGGAAGAGTGGTTATGGTACAGGTAATGCCGGCGACACAATCACGAGCGGAATTGAAGGTGCTTGGAAACCTAATCCGACAAAATGGGATATGGGTTATCTTGATGTGCTTCTGAAGTATGACTGGACACTCTCGAAAAGCCCCGCAGGTGCTGTTATTTGGCTTGCCGCAAATTGCTCAGAGAAAGACATGGTTGTGGATGCTCACGACAAGTCAAAAAGACATCCGCCCATGATGACCACCGCCGACCTTTCGCTTAAATATGATGAAACATATAAGGCAATTTGCGAAGATTTTCTTAAAAATCCTGATAAATTCGCCGATGCGTTCAGAAAGGCGTGGTTTAAGCTTACACATAAAGATTTCGGACCGAGCACTCTCTACCTCGGAACTGATGTGCCGACCGAGACTTTTATTTGGCAAGACCCGATTCCAAAACGTGAAGCGTATTTTATTGATGCTAAAGATGTTGAAAAATTAAAAGAACTCATACAAAACTCAGGGCTGACAGTTTCACAACTCATCAAGACAGCATGGGCGAGTGCTGCTACTTTCAGAGGTTCAGACAAGCGTGGCGGAGCAAATGGTGCGCGCATAAGTCTTGAGCCGCAGAAAAGCTGGGAAGTCAATGAGCCGGACAAACTTGCTGTTGTGTTAAGTAAGTATGAGGACATTAAAAAAGAGTTTTCTGCCGGTGGAAACAGCGTGACACTTGCAGATCTCATTGTCCTAGGTGGTGCTGTGGGTATTGAATCTGCCGCAAAGAAAGCGGGAATCGACATCACCGTTGAGTTCAAGCCGGGCAGAAGAGATGTAACAAGCGAGGACACCGATGTCAAGTCATTTAAAGCTCTTGAGCCTGTCTACGACGGTTTCAGAAACTATTTGGGGCGGAAATTTAAGACTTTGCCTGAGAAATTGCTTGTAGACAAAGCCCAATTGCTGACATTGACTGCGCCTGAGATGACAGCTTTAGTTGGTGGTTTGCGTGTACTAGGAGCAAACTATGGCGACTGTACCCACGGTGTTTTCACTGAATCTGTGGGAGCTCTAACGAATGATTTCTTTGTGAATTTGCTCGATATGGCTGTTGAGTGGAAGGCTACGGGTGATGAGAATGTATTTAGCGGTGTTTGCAGGGAAACAGGAAAAGAGGTCTTCACTGCCACAAGAGTTGACTTGATTTTTGGCTCAAATTCACAACTTCGTGCAATTTCAGAGGTGTATGCAAGTGATGACGGTAAAGAAAAATTCGCAACTAACTTTGTTTCTGCATGGAACAAAGTCATGAATGCCGACAGATTCGACTTGCGGTGAGCAGGAGATTGAATTTGTGCTGAAAAATGTAGTTTTGACTGCGTTAGGGATTATTTTACTCGCACTGGGTGCTGTGGGCGTGGCAATTCCGGTCATGCCCACTACACCTTTCGTTTTGCTTGCCGCGATATGCTTTACAGTAGGAAACAAGAGACTTGCCTCATGGCTTGAGCGAAACCGCATTTTTGGACCGTACATTGAAAATTATCGCGCAGGAACAGGGATAGATTTGCGTCTAAAGATTGCAAGCATTGCGTTTCTTTGGGTTGGTTTGTCTATATCTATGCTCATTGTATGGACATTTTGGGTGACGTTAGTGCTTGTTTGTATTGGCATTGCTGTTACGATTCATCTTTTGATGATAAAAACTAAGCGGTGAGATTTATTTATGGCTAACAAAAAGAAAAAACAAATTAGCCGTGCATCACGTCAAGCGAAAAACATAATACTAGATACACGAAGGACAAAATTGGATGACAATTATATTGAGAAACAGGTGCTGATTGAGATACAACACCGTCCAAAAATCAAACGAATAATTCTTATTGATAAGTCAAAAAAAGTTGTTGACATGAAAAAATAGCTATGGTAATATAAAGGCGTAGGGAGACTGGGTAGTCTGGGTGGATAGTCAAAGGAGTACCCTACGTTTTTTTATTCAATTTTTGCTACTGATCTACAGTCGGTAGTAATTTTTCTTTCCTAATTCCACTTGCTATGGAAATTTATAATAGACAATTTCAAAAGTTGTTATAATTAAAAATTCTGAAAGGAACTCCTAATTTTTATGGATTCGTGGGAAAAACTGGAAGCGGCTTGCAAAAGCTGTGTTAAGTGTGAGCTTCATACTACTCGCACTAATGTGGTTTTTGGTGTTGGCAGTCGAGATGCTGAGGTGCTTTTTATTGGCGAAGGCCCCGGAGAGAAAGAGGATCTAAAGGGCGAACCGTTTGTTGGACGAGCGGGGGAACTTTTAAACGACATGCTCAAAATAATCGGGCTTTCGCGTGAGACGAACATTTATATTGCAAATATTGTCAAGTGCCGCCCGCCGAATAACCGCGACCCGCATAATACTGAGCGTGAGGCGTGCTTTGACTGGCTTAGAGAGCAGATTAAACTAATTAATCCAAAAATTATTGTTTGCCTTGGAAGAATTGCGGCTTGTGAGATTATTGACAGCAACTTTAAAATCACCGCTGACCATGGGAAGTGGTTTGAGATAGATGGAATAAAGTATACGGCACTTTTTCACCCTGCGGCACTCTTGCGTGACCCAACAAAAAGACCTGACACGTTTATTGACCTAAAAGAACTTGAGCGCACTATAAAAGAAGTATGCGAGAGAACACTATGAAAAATGTAGTCTTACGCAGTCCAAGCGCAGATGAAGAGTGTAAGCTTAAAGAGCTGTGGAGTGCAATTTTTTCAGATATTGGTATGGAGGATTTTTTTGAAAATCTATACAACAAATCACTCTGTAGTGCAATGTTCGAGGACGATAAGCTTTGCGCAATGGCTTTTTTAATCAGAGCAGGGGAATTAAGCTATGGTGAAAAGCTGTTTAATGCGGCTATGATTTATTCTGTGGCGACTTCGCCAGAGCATCGCGGGAAAGGGTATGCGAAAGCGGTTGTCGATGAGCTTGTAGACAAAGCGTTTAGTACAGGTTACTCGGTAGCTTTGCTCTCTCCGTCTGATGATGGCTTGTTTGAGTTCTATAATAAGAAAAATGAATTTATTGATTATTTTTACGTTAATGAGCAGAGTTATAATAAAGAGGAATTGAGTGCTTTGCCCTGCAAGGACGCCGCTACTGAGAGTCTTGAAAGAGTTTCTGCCGAGAACTATGTGACTCTTCGAGAGAGCTTACTTGGTAAGTCAACACATATCAAGCAAGATGTTCGGATTTTTAGGTATCAGCAGTCGATATGTGATGAAGTTGGCGGTGGGTTGTATCGCGTTCGTGACTCATGTGCCGTTATTGAAATTCAAGATGATTCGTCTGTTTTTATTAAAGAACTATTATCACCAAGTGATAACGTAAGTGAAATTTTATCAATAATTACGAATAAATATCCCTCACACAAGTATGTTGTAAGAACACCTGTATGTAGCGAAATAAGTGATAAATTGTATCATATAAATATAAAAAGATTTGGCATGATTAAAGCTGATAAAGGGGTGTTTTTGCACGGTAATTTGCATGAGTTTGAGCCTTGGTATGGGCTTGCATTAGATTAGCTGTCATAATCAAAAAACAAATAAAAATTCAGTAATTTAATAGTCTCGAAATATTTAGGTGTATAATACTTAATAAGTATAGGTTAATATCAAATGGCAGGGTCGCTAGTGTATCTTTTTTCATTTTATTATCCTCATAATCTCTTTTTAGAAAAACGAGAGTTAAGCTCTCGTTTTTCTTGTGCCTTGTATCAAATCTTATTCAAAACTGCTGCGCCCCCCGCAGATGATGGGCAACTTATACTAGCGAGCGAAAACATTTTCCAACCTATGCCGGTCTTTTTCCCGCCATACGGAGCGGTAAAACCTTGAAAGGCCACAGGCATTACTGCGGTTTTTCCGCTCCGTCTGACGACAAAAATCCTCGGCCTATTTCTAGCAAATGTTTTCGCTCGCTAGTATACCCTGATTTTTCGGGAGCCATCGGGATCTACACCGCTGTTCTCCCGAAAAACCAGTGCAAACTGCCCATCATCTGCTAGCCTGGTGGATAGTTACACTTATTATTTAATATTTAGGTCGTGCAAATGGACAATAACGAACTTTCAAATCTAAATAAAATGCAACAGGAGGCAGTTTTGACTACCGATGGACCTCTTTTGTTGCTTGCAGGGGCGGGCAGTGGTAAGACCACCGTCCTTATTAGCCGTATAGCAAATCTTATTAAAAACGGTGATGTCAAGCCTTGGGAAATCATCGCTATCACTTTTACAAATAAAGCGGCCGGCGAGATGAAGAGCAGGCTTGAAAAGATGGATGTTGAGGGTGGCTCAGATGTTTGGGCAAGCACCTTTCATTCGGCGTGTGCAAGAATTTTAAGACGAGATGTCGACAGGCTTGGATATGACAAAGATTTTGCGATTTATGACTCGGCAGACTGTGGTGCGCTGATGAGACGTATTTTAAAGGATTTAGAAATTGAGGAGAGAGATTTTCCGCATAAATCGGTGCTGGGTTATATCAGCCGTGCAAAAGATGATATGATTTTTGCACAGGAATTCCTTAGTAATGCCGAAAAAGCGTTTGATTTTAGAAGAAAAATCATAGGGCAGGCGTATGTTGAGTACGAAAAGAGGCTAAAAGGCTCTAATGCTCTCGATTTTGATGACCTTATTTTACTCACTGTCAAGCTGTTTAAGGAAAATCCTGACGTCCTTGAGCGATATCAGAAGAGATTTCGTTATGTTTTGGTCGATGAATACCAAGACACCAACAATCTGCAATACCTGCTCACATCAGCGTTCGCAGGCCATCATGGCAATATCTGCGTGGTGGGTGATGACGACCAGAGTATTTATAAGTTTCGCGGTGCCACAATAGAAAATATTTTAAGTTTTGAAAAGCAGTATAAAAACGCAAAAGTTATAAGACTTGAGCAAAATTACCGTTCTACGGGCCATATTCTCAGTGCGGCGAATGATGTCATAAAAAACAATCGTGGACGAAAAGGTAAGAATCTTTGGACGGAAAACACACTTGGCGAAAAACCTGCGCTCCACGTTGTCTCCGATGAGCGTGAAGAGGCAAGTCTCGTTGTCGATACAATTTTGCAAAGTGTCAAAGAGGGGCGCAAGTGGCAAGACCATGTGATTTTATACCGCATGAATGCTCAATCAAACCAGTTTGAGACTGCTTTTAAGCGTAGTGACATTCCATATCGCATATTTGGCGGTACGGGATTTTATGAGCGTGCAGAGATTAAGGACATGCTCGCGTATCTCTGTGTTATACACAATCCGCACGATGATGTTCGACTCCTCAGAATTATTAACACTCCGGCTCGCGGCATTGGCGATACAAGTATTTCAAGGCTTGTTGCAGTTGCCGCCGAGCTTGGTATCTCTGTTTTCTCGGCAATAAATGAATCGCAAAATTACGAAAATCTCAAAGGTGCATCTGCGAAGCTTTACAAGTTTGCAAATATGATAAATCAGCTCCGTGAACTCTCAACCTCAGTGCCGCTTGATGTTTTATACGACGAGCTTGTTTTGCAGAGCGGTTATCTAAAAATGCTCAGTGAAAAAGATATTGATGAGAATATATCGCGCATTGAAAACGTCAAAGAATTAAAGACCAATATTATTGCCTTTGTAAACGAGGTCGGGGGTTCACTGTTTGATTTTCTGAGCGAAACTGCGCTTTACACTGATTTAGACCGTGATGACAACAACACAGATCGAGTTATGATGATGACAATGCACAGCGCAAAAGGGCTTGAGTTTGACACTGTTTTCCTAGTTGGTGCCGAAGAGGGGATTTTCCCAGGATCAAGGTCTCTTGGTGACCCCGATGAAATGGAAGAGGAGCGCAGGCTCTGCTATGTCGCCATGACCCGCGCTGAGAGATGTCTGGTTTTCACAAGTGCGCAGAGGCGCATGATTTTCGGTAAGACGACCACCTCACAGCCGTCACGTTTTGTGCATGAAATTGACCATAATAATATTATAGTCCACGAAGCGCCTGAAAGCAGTAGTGATTTTGGATATGGCGGCGGTTACAGGGAAGAATTTGACTTTTATGACGGTTATGGTGACCGCAAGAGTTTAGGTGCCGGGAACGGAAGTAGGGGAAAGAGCTACGCAAAAAATAGCGGAGTTTCATCAAGCTTACCGTATGCCGCTCCTGCGAAACAGCAAAAACTGCCTGATTATAAACAAGGTGATAATGTAAACCACTCGGCTTTTGGTCAAGGTACGATAAAAAAAGTAACCCCCGCAGGGTCTGATGCTCTGCTCGAAATTGAATTTGCAAGTGGTATAACAAAACGGTTAATGCTAAAATCAGCGTCACGGTATATGGAGAAGTGTTGGTAACTGTTCACGCCCCGGTTGATTCCCGCAGATAGTGGGCAATTTACCCTGATTTTTCGGGAGCCATAGGGATCTACACCGCTGTTCTCCCGAAAAACCAGTGCAAACTACCCATTATCTGCTACCCTGTGACCTGTAACAAGTGTTGATTGCTGTAGCTACAGACGTGTAAATTATTCTTGACGTTTGCGCTGAGAAGTGTTAAAATAGAAGCATAAAAGAGAGAGTGCAGTGAACACTCTCTCGGGCGACAGCCGCCAAGGCGGTGGGCTTGCTTCGTATTTAATGCAAAAGCAAGAAATATCCGGCTTACCGAAGGTTGGGGTGGCCGGTTATTTCTTTCTGCTTCGTTTACGCTTGCTGACCTTGCGGTTCTTGTGGTCATTACGGGTTTTAACTATGTCATATATCAGGCGTGCGATTTTCACCGCAACCATCAACACTTCATATGCCGTCATTATTCCACCTCCCTCCGGTTAGATAACATCTACCCTCCC
>WQSX01000064.1 GCA_009787625.1 Oscillospiraceae bacterium | reverse complement strand
GCAGATGATGGGCAGTTTGTGGAGTCTTTTTTTCGAGAACAGCGGTGTAGATCCCGATGGCTCGAAAAAAAGCGGAACAAATTGCCCATTATCTGCGGGAATCAACGGAGCAGGCAAAGCCCACCCCTACGATAAAGCCGCCTTAACAAACCCACCAGATGGTGGGTTTGTGGTAACACCAATTACCAACGATAGTGTGCAAACGCCTTGTTGGAGTCTGCCATTTTGTGTGTGTCTTCGCGTTTTTTGACTGCGGCACCGACGCTGTTTGATGCGTCGAGAATTTCGCCTGCAAGTCTTTCTCTCATGGTCTTTTCGTTTCTGGCTCTTGCGTAGTTTGTAAGCCAGCGTAAACCGAGAGCTTCGCGTCTTTCAGCTCTGACTTCGATTGGCACCTGATAAGTGGCACCACCGACACGGCGAGCTTTAACTTCGAGTGTAGGCATAATGTTGTCGAGTGCTGTGATAAAGACATCGAGAGGCTCTTTACTTGACTTCTCTTTTACGATGTCAAACGCACCATATACAACTTTTTGTGCTACACCTTTTTTTCCATCCAGCATAATGCTGTTAACGAGTCTTGTGACGATAACCGAATTATACATCGGATCGGGTAAGACTTCTCTTTTGGGTACACCGCCTCTTCTGGGCATGATGCTTCCCTCCTTCAATAAAAATTGATTTCATAGGTACTCCGAGCAAATTAACTGCCCGGTTTATGCCGCATAGAGACTATTAATAATCTCATGCTAAGCATAAGTTTTTAACCATTAACCGCCTTTCGGCTTTTTCGCGCCATACTTAGATCTGCTCTGTTGACGACCCTCAACACCAAGAGTATCCAGTGAGCCGCGTACAATGTGGTAGCGAACACCCGGCAAGTCTTTTACACGACCGCCGCGAATCATAACAACACTGTGTTCTTGAAGGTTATGACCAACACCGGGAATGTAAGCTGTGACCTCATGGCCGTTTGAAAGTCTAACACGAGCGATTTTACGAAGCGCAGAGTTAGGCTTTTTCGGAGTTGCAGTTCTTACCGCTGAGCAAACACCACGTTTTTGTGATGAAGACAAATCTGTTTCAACGTTCTTAAGAGTGTTCAAACCCTTTTGCAAAGCCGGTGAAGTTGACTTGTAGGTAAGTTTTTTTCTGCCTTTCCGAACCAGTTGATTAAATGTAGGCATATTTTTCCTCCTTTCCTCTAAAAATATATATCAAATGAATTGCAAAGCAAATCATAAAGATATTGCTGTTTACAGCGCATTACCTGAACCGATTAGCACCGATAGATCGACATCCTCATCTGTGCTTGGGTCGCCTAGATATCCGCCGCCCTCTGTCTCGCCGTCGAATTTGCGATAAATCGACAATCCGCTACCGGCAGGTACGAGCTTACCGATGATGACATTTTCCTTAAGACCGATGAGCTTATCTACTTTACCCTTTATTGCCGCTTCCGTCAAGACTTTTGTTGTCTCTTGAAAAGATGCCGCCGATAGGAACGACTCTGTAGCTAGTGATGCTTTGGTTATACCCATGAGCAGAGGTGATGCCTCAGCGAGCATTAATTCCGTCTCACCTTCCGCAATGCGTTTCTTAATTTCATTGTTGACTCTCTTAAACTCATTGGCATCCATCGTTGTTCCGGACAAGAGCTCTGTATCGCCGCTTTCCTCAACTCTGACCTTTCTCATCATCTGCCTGACAATGACTTCAATGTGTTTATCGTTAATATCAACACCTTGCTGACGATAAACTACCTGAACCTCCGAAATGAGGTATGCCTGAGTTTCGTCTTTGCCGAGGATACGCATGATATCATGAGGATTCAGTGCNCCCTCCGTGAGCCTGTCGCCCGCTTTGACAATATCGCCGTTGCGGACTTTAATACCTGAGAAGTAAGGTGTCTGATAAGTTTTAACCTCACCGTCTTCAGAACTTGTAATGTTGATTGAGACAATGGCATTTTTGCGAGTTTCTTCAATCTCAACTACGCCGTTTATCTCTGAGAGAATAGCCATTTTCTTTGGCTTACGAGCCTCAAATAGTTCTTCAACACGCGGCAGACCTTGTGTGATATCATCACCGGCTACACCACCTGTGTGGAACGTTCTCATTGTTAGCTGAGTACCCGGCTCACCGATTGACTGAGCGGCAATAACACCGACAGCTTCACCTGTTGAAACTCTTGTGCCCGTGGCGAGGTTTATACCGTAGCACATTGCACATATACCGCTTTGTGACTCACAATCCATTGCGGTTCTGACTTTGACAGAGTTAATGCTATGAGCCATGAGAACGGCAGAATCACTATTTATGAGCATATGCTCTCTATCAAAGAGAACTTCGCCTGTTTTTGGGTCTTTAATGTCATTTGATGGGAAACGTCCGTGAATTACTTCGCCAAAAGTACTCGCTACACTACCCGACTGAACAACTTCTGATGCCATAATTCCATCTAATGTACCGCAATCTTTTTCACGTACAATAACATCTTGAGAGACATCAACAAGCCTTCTTGTGAGATAACCTGAGTCCGCAGTACGGAGCGCAGTATCAGCAAGACCTTTTCTCGCACCCCTTGAAGAGATGAAGTATTCAAGGACAGTGAGACCTTCACGGAAGTTTGTTTTAATTGGAATTTCGATGGTTCGTCCGACAGTGTTTTGAACAAGACCACGCATACCCGCAAGCTGCTTAATCTGTGTTTTACTACCGCGAGCGCCTGAGTTAGCCATCATAAATACGGGGTTGTACTCACCAAGAGTATCTGTGAGCAGAGTGTTTTCAATCTGCTTAGTGGTTTCTTCCCACGAACGGACAACATTACGATACCTCTCGTCCTCGGTGATAAAACCACGACGGAAAGATTGCTCGATAGAAACAACTTTTTTCTCTGTCTCTCTGATAAGTGTCCACTTTGCCTCCGGAACGGTCATGTCAGAGATTGAAATTGTTATAGCACCCTGTGTGGAATACTTAAATCCAAGTGTTTTTATTTTATCGAGAACAGATGCAGACCTTGTAAATCCGTGCCTTGCAATACAACGTTCGATAATTTTACCCAGCTCATCTTTGCCAACCCTGAAGTCTATTTCGTAGTTAAACATCATTTCAGGGTCAGTTCTGTCAACATATCCTAAGTCTTGTGGCAGAGGCTCATTGAAGATAATTCTGCCCACAGTCGTCCGTATTGTTTTTCGTATAAGTTCGCCGTCGATTTCCTTTTCAATTCGAACATGAATAGGTGCATGAATATTCACATAGTTGCACTGATATGCCATCAGAGCCTCATTTGGTGATAAAAAGTGTTTTCCTGCGCCCATCTCATCTTCTTTTTCCATGGTCAAATAATATGAGCCCAAAATCATGTCATGCGTAGGCACTGTGACGGGCTGACCGTCTTTCGGGTGAAGCAGATTGTTTGCAGAAAGCATAAGTACACGAGCCTCAGCCTGTGCCTCGGCTGAAAGTGGTACGTGAATAGCCATTTGGTCGCCGTCGAAGTCAGCGTTATACGCACTACAGACAAGCGGGTGGAGCATGAGCGCACGCCCCTCAACAAGTATCGGCTCAAACGCCTGAATACCAAGCCTATGCAGAGTAGGCGCACGGTTGAGCAGAACAGGATGTTCTTTAATGACAACTTCCAGAGCATCCCAAACTTTTGTATCTCCCCTATCAACCATTTTCTTGGCTGACTTGATGTTGTTTGCCTCGCCGTCCTCAACGAGCTTTTTCATAACAAACGGTCTAAACAGCTCAATAGCCATTTCCTTGGGCACACCGCACTGATAGAGTTTTAACTCAGGACCGACAACAATAACACTACGCCCTGAATAGTCAACACGTTTCCCGAGCAGATTTTGTCTGAAACGTCCTTGCTTACCTTTGAGCATGTCAGAGAGTGATTTCAGTGCTCTTGAGTTTGCACCCGTAACAGCTCTGCCGCGCCTGCCGTTGTCGATAAGTGCGTCAACAGCCTCTTGGAGCATTCTCTTTTCATTACGAACAATGATATCGGGAGCCATCAGCTGAATGAGACGCTTTAGGCGATTGTTGCGGTTAATGACACGCCTGTAGAGGTCATTGAGATCAGATGTTGCAAAACGTCCGCCATCGAGCTGAACCATAGGGCGAATTTCAGGGGGAATAACGGGTAAAACGTCAATAATCATCCATGCAGGGTCATTTCCTGAGCTACGGAAAGCTTCGACAACTTCAAGGCGTTTGAGCAATTTCGCTTTTTTCTGCCCTGTCGCCTCTTTAGCGTCGGCTCTGAGTTGCTCAGAAAATTCATCAATGTCAATGCTGTCAAGCAAGTCACGAATAGCCTCAGCACCCATTCCTGCTTTGAAATCATCTTCATACTTTTCACGCATCTCACGGTATTCTTTTTCTGTGAGTATTTGATTTTTCTTGAGCGGAGTGTCGCCTGGATCAATTACTATATATGTCGCAAAGTAGAGCACTCTTTCAAGAATCCTCGGAGTGAGGTCAAGCAGTAATCCCATTCTTGACGGAATTCCTTTAAAGTACCAAATATGAGAAACGGGTGCGGCCAGGTCAATATGCCCCATTCTCTCACGGCGGACATTTGATTTTGTAATCTCAACACCGCAACGGTCACAGACCTTACCTTTATATCTGATTTTTTTGAACTTACCGCAATGGCATTCCCAGTCCTTAGAAGGCCCGAAAATCCTTTCGCAGAAAAGACCGTCACGCTCAGGCTTGAGTGTTCTGTAGTTGATTGTTTCAGGCTTTCTTACTTCACCGCTGGACCATGTGCGAATCATGTCAGGTGAAGCAAGCCCTATTTGCATTGCATCAAATGGTAGAAATCCCATATTAATGACCATACCTTTCTTTTTTTATTGAGGCACAAAACGACCATGATAAGGTGTGGTCATTAACGTGCATCATTTGCGGTTCCCCGCAGGGGGAGCAAATCGCACATCCCCTCGTTAGTTTGAACTTTTTCAAACTATTCCACTTCCTCCTTATCCATTGTGTCGTCGAGTTCGAGCGAACCACTGCCCTGTAGTGCCGCCTCCAGTTCGTTCTCTAAATCCGGATCCATGTCCGAATCATCACCTAACGACATCATAATATCATCACTATCTCCGTCCTCATAACCGAGGTCTGCATCTCCGTCCTCATAGTCTCTGACCGAGTAACCGCGCTGTTCAAAACCTTCGTCTGTACTGGAATATTGACTTTCATCAACGTAAGTTTCTGTGTTATCATCATCATCGCCTTTGAGGTCAATTTTCATGCCGTGCTCGTCCAGTACTCTGACATCAAGACAGAGTGATTGCAGTTCTTTTACGAGAACTTTAAACGATTCCGGAACACCAGGCTTTGGAATGTTATGCCCTTTAACTATAGCTTCGTAAGTTCTGACTCTGCCTGTGACGTCATCAGACTTGACTGTGAGAATTTCTTGAAGCGTATATGCCGCACCGTATGCTTCGAGTGCCCAAACTTCCATCTCTCCGAAACGCTGACCGCCAAACTGCGCTTTACCGCCGAGAGGCTGTTGCGTAACAAGGCTGTACGGGCCTGTGCTGCGAGCATGAATCTTATCATCAACGAGGTGGTGAAGTTTAAGGAAATAGACATAACCGACCGTGACAGGATTGTCAAACGGCTCGCCTGTGCGTCCGTCGTACAAAACGCTCTTTCCATCTTCACTGAGTCCTGCATGGTCAAGAGTATCCCAGATATCCTGCTCATTTGCGCCATTAAAGATAGGTGTTGCAACTTTCCAACCCAGAGTTTTCGCAGCATAACCGAGGTGGACTTCCAAGACCTGCCCAATGTTCATACGGGAAGGAACGCCCAGCGGGTTAAGGATAATATCGAGTGAAGTACCATCAGGCATGTAAGGCATATCTTCTTTCGGAAGTATACGTGAAACAACGCCTTTATTACCATGGCGTCCCGCCATTTTATCGCCAACACTGATTTTTCTCTTATGTGCAATGTAACAACGGACAACCATGTTGACACCGGGATTGAGTTCGTCGCCGTTTTTGCGAGTGAACACGTTGACATCAACAACAATACCACTTTCACCGTGAGGAACTTTCAGCGAAGTATCTCTGACTTCACGAGCTTTCTCACCGAATATCGCACGCAGCAGGCGTTCTTCAGGGGTTAAATCGGTTTCACCCTTTGGAGTAACTTTTCCGACAAGTATATCCCCTGCATGAACTTCAGCACCGATACTTATGATGCCTCTCTCGTCAAGGTAGCGCAGAGCATCTTCACCAACACCGGGGATATCGCGGGTAATCTCCTCAGGTCCGAGCTTAGTATCACGAGCGTCAATCTCATGTTCTTCAATGTGAATCGATGTGAACACATCGTCCATTGCAAGACGCTCATTTATAAGGATAGCATCTTCGTAGTTGTACCCTTCCCAAGTCATAAAGCCAACGAGAATATTTTTTCCGAGCGAAATTTCACCGTCGCATGTGGAAGGGCCGTCTGCAATAACTTCGCCCTTCATAACTGCGTCACCGACATTTACAATCGGGCGTTGAGTTGTGCAAGTACCTTGGTTACTGCGGGCAAACTTTGTCAGCTCGTGGTTTATAGTTCCGAGTTTTGGGTCTTTGTATTTAATCTTAATGTTTGTGGATGAGACGTAAGCAACCTCTCCCTCATCGGGTGCGGTCAGGACAACGGTTGAATCCACAGCACATTTATGTTCAATACCCGTTGCAACAATAGGTGCTTCGGGGATAAGTAGCGGAACAGCTTGACGTTGCATGTTTGCGCCCATGAGTGCACGGTTGGCATCGTCGTTTTCAAGGAATGGAATCATCGCAGTAGCAACAGATACCATCATACTCGGTGATACATCTATAAAGTCAATCATGTCTCGGTTGACTTCAATAATTTCATCACGGTGACGACATGTGATACGTTCATTTTGAAGGAAACCGTCATCGTCAAAAGGCTCGGTTGCCTGAGCAATGCTGTAGGCATCTTCCATATCGGCTGTGAGGTAGACAATTTCGTCAGTAACACGCATTTGCTCTTTGTCCACTTTTCTAAACGGTGCAATCATAAAGCCGTATTCGTTGACACGTGCATATGATGCAAGGTAGGAAATAAGACCGATATTCGGGCCCTCAGGTGTTTCTATCGGACACATGCGCCCATAGTGGGTATAGTGAACGTCACGAACGTCAAAACTTGCACGCTCACGAGACAGACCACCCGGACCGAGCGCAGAAAGACGGCGCTTGTGTGTGAGGTCTGAAAGTGGGTTTGTCTGATCCATAAACTGCGAAAGCGGTGATGAACCAAAGAACTCTTTAACTGCCGCAGTGACAGGTCTGATGTTAATGAGTGATTGCGGGGTGATGATATCGAGGTCTTGCAGGGTCATTCTCTCACGGATAACACGCTCCATACGAGAAAAACCGACACGAAACTGGTTTTGCAAAAGCTCACCAACACTGCGAAGTCGTCTGTTGCCCAAATGGTCAATATCATCGGGTCCGCCAATGCCGTGTGCAATGTTGTTTAGATAGTTTACTGATGCAAAAATATCATCGGCAATAAGACTTTTCGGAATCAAAAGGTCGAGATTGTCACGAATAGCATCTTTAAGTTCGTCCTCATCAATGCTGTTTGCGTGTTTTTCAAGTATATCACGAAGAACGACAAAGCGGACTTTTTCTTTTATTCCCAACTCTTCAAGTGGGTTAAAATCAACGAATCCGTCGAGGTATACCATGCCGTTTGAAAATACTTTTATTTCCTTGCCATCAACCAAAACATAGACATCGTTAACTCCACGGTTTTCGATTTCACGTGCACGTTCTACTGTAAGCTCTTCGCCCGCCTCAGCGATAATCTCCCCACTGAGTGGGTCGGCTACGGGGTAGGCAAGTGTCTGTCCTTCAAGCCTTGACCACAGAGCGAGTTTTTTGTTGAACTTATATCGTCCGACTGTTGAGATGTCGTAACGTCTGGAATCAAAAAACAGGTTGTTAAGTAGTGTCTGCGCACTCTCTACAGTTGGTGGGTCGCCCGGGCGAAGTCTTTTGTATAGCTCAATAAGTGCTTCCGAAGATGTTGTACATGCGTCTTTTTCCAAAGTCGCAACTATGCGCTCATCGTTTCCGAAGATTTCAAGAATCTGCGCATTTGTCTCCGCACCATTTTCTGCGCCAAGCGCCGCTATACCGGAATATGGTTCTTCTTCATTTGGTCTGCCGACTGCACGAAGTAACCACGTAACAGGAAGTTTTCTGTTTTTGTCAACACGCACAAAAAAGCCATCAGACGAGTCTGTCTCATATTCAAGCCAAGCACCCCTATACGGTATAAGGGTAGAACCATAAATTGTAGACGCGGTTTTTATGTCTGTTTTCTTCTCATAGTAAACGCTCGGCGAACGAATAATTTGTGAAACAACAACACGCTCTGCACCATTTATAATAAATGTACCTGCGTTTGTCATAATCGGGAAATCGCCCATGAAGATTTCTTGTTCTTTAATCTCCTCGGTTTCCTTATTCCTAAGACGGACACTGACCTTAATCGGTGCAGCATACGTCGCATCTCTCGCTTTACACTCTTCGATTGAATACTTGGGGCTGTCTGTCATGTTGTAGTCGATGAAGCTAAGTTCAAGACTGCCCGAATGGTCAACTATTGCACCGACATCGTTAAATACCTCTTTGAGACCTGTTTCAAGAAACCAATTGTACGAATGCTTCTGAATCTCAAGAAGATTCGGCATATCGAGGATTTCTTCTGTCTTCGCATAACTCTTGCGCAGGGTCTTTCCGTAAAGAACATCTTTTGGCATCAATTTCACTCCCACTAAAAACAGATTTGACACTCGCGGCTGCGTTGTAAACTTTTTGAAATTTGCAAAATGTTGTATTGACAAAACGAATTTTAACTGCTATCATGAATTAGTTCGGTATGCACTACTATCCCATTTTTGCACACAACTTACTATTCTAACACAGCTACGAAAAATGTCAAGAAATTTTTTAAAGAAGTATTTTTTGCTTCTTTTTTATTGTATCAACTGCGGTTTTATTTTGAGGAAATATTAGCGTGAAAAATCACGCTAACGAAAGAATGTACGATTTGCTCCCCTGCAAGGAACCGCAAATGATGTACAAAAAATTCCATGCCTTTTCATGGGCTATTTGTGCCTAAAGATTACTGAGAGGAATGAATTTTTTCATGAATGACAACATAATTGATATAGAGAAAATTGATAGCATCATTGATAGCGCCTCTGCGGCAACAGATAACGGCGATTACGAAGTCGCCCTGCAAGGGTTCAAGCAAGCCTTAGAATCAGCCAAGAGCATTTTTGGCAGCAGCACAGAGTTAGCCGAGTTGGAGCAGGAAATCTTTGAGATACGAAAAATGCTGGACGGCTAGCGAAGAGGTTTTTCGTATATTTTGGCGAGCTGTCTTACGAAAGCCGGCGAATTTTCGCCCCTCTGACCGGGCTTTGCCACTGGTTTAACAAACTTCCTTGAAAAGTTCTGATTTTTATGTTGACAAGCGATTTTAGTTTTAGTATAATGGCACTTGCCTTTTACGGCAAAACACTTCTGTGGGAGCATAGCTCAGCTGGGAGAGCACATGCCTTACAAGCATGGGGTCACTGGTTCAAGCCCAGTTGTTCCCACCACATGGCCCAGTAGTTCAGTTGGTTAGAACGCCAGCCTGTCACGCTGGAGGCCGACGGTTCGAGTCCGTTCTGGGTCGCCAAAATGTTTCTCTGAAAACCACCGCCTGTTTTATAATAGTTCGATGCGTTTTCAGAGAACTACATACCCAATCCGTTTGCCTCTGTAGCTCAGTCGGTAGAGCAGCGGACTGAAAATCCGCGTGTCGTTGGTTCAATTCCGACCGGAGGCACCAAAACCATAACGGTACACGGAGTACCTGCCGCAAATGCGGCAATAAGCGGGCGTAGCTCATCTGGTAGAGCGCCACCTTGCCAAGGTGGAGGTAGCGAGTTCGAGCCTCGTCGCCCGCTCCATAAAAAGATAAGGGGCATAGGCGGGAAACCCCTATGCCCATATCTATAAAATAAGGCGACATAGCCAAGTGGTAAGGCAGTGGTTTGCAAAACCATCACTCCCCAGTTCGAATCTGGGTGTCGCCTCCAAGACAAAAGCCCCTCAAAAGACT
>WQSX01000063.1 GCA_009787625.1 Oscillospiraceae bacterium | reverse complement strand
CTGCTACCACTGCCCCGCCAATTAAAAGCATACCGGCAAGCAATAAGCCTGCAATTCCTCTTCTGACTGTTTTCATAGTTAGGTTTCCTTTCTCTGTTGCTTATAATGATTGATTAATGCACTATGAGCGATTTTTAATCGTACAAATATATTGTAAATTTTTGGTGAATTTTTGGCAAGGCGAGTAGTGAAAGAAAAACTTTCACTGCTCGCCTTGCTGTTCTTTTAGGAATTTGTTATCGTTTTAGCAGATG
Organism: Oscillospiraceae bacterium; assembly: GCA_009787625.1. Lineage (GTDB taxonomy): Bacteria > Bacillota > Clostridia > Oscillospirales > Oscillospiraceae > WRMH01. Next base: position 9,998 of record WQSX01000063.1, on the reverse strand, counting down.
TTGTATATCTTGCAACTCAAAGTGAAACGGGCAGCCGACTGAAGGACTGAGATTTTTTGATATTACTGCTTTACAGGCAGTGTCTCGAAAAATTTTGAAGGAGAAACTTGATATCATGAGTAAATTTATTTCAACCTATGGGCATATTTTAAGTGTATGTGCCATGCTGGCGGCTGAATGCACTGCAAAAATTTGTGTTTTTGTATTCCATCAATCCGAGATTCCTGAGGCGGTGAGAAAATGAAAATGCGCTTGATTTTCTTGTTGATTTTTACTGCCTTGGCTCTTCTCGTTGCTTGCGCAAGCTCAGACGTTAACGAGTTGACAACAGGAACAATCCAAAGGATTTGGGATGAAAACGATTCACGAATAAACGGAGCGATTCACAGAGTTGAGTATGGTGAAAATGTTGCATATATATTCGGCACATTCCATGCAAGTCGCGAGGGGTGGTTTCCGCTTGCGGATGTTGTGGAAGACGCTTTGCGCCGTTCAGATATTTTTCTTGTTGAGGTTGAGGAAATCGGGTTAGGGGGAGTTTATTTTAGACAGACCATAATGAGTGCAAGATACTTGCCTGATGACATGACTTGGATAGAGGTCCTTCCGGAAAATGCATATAATCACCTCGTAAATACACTTGCTACATGGAATGTAGCAGGAGCATGGAACAACATCTATGAAAGTGTGAACACTGTGAATCCTCTGTTTCTTATTCTAGGCTTAGAAAATGAACTAATTTTGGAGCACTCAAACGCAAAAGCGAATTTTGAAAATACAGTAGATGCGTACATTGCTAATGTTGCACTGGAGTTAGGTCTGCCAATTTTCGGTCTTGAAAGTGCGGAACAGCAACTTGACATAATGTATAATCCACCTTTTGAAGTGATGCTTACGCGAATAATGAATTTATTGCCTCGCGAAGAATTTATGGAAGCATTGAACGGAACAACGGACTTAGACAATATTTTAAAATTTTACGAAAATAATGATTTTGACTTGATGAATTATTATATTGCAATTGACCTTGGTGCAGATATAGAGTGTACCTATGTAACTTACTTTAGAGAAGTGATAATGAATTGGCGCTCCATATACTACACGGAAGAAATTATTAGGTTGCTACGAGAAACTGAAGAACCAACAGTATTTTTTGCTGCAATGGGTGTGACACATGTTATTCGCTCAGGAGCTGGCGAGGAGTTTACTGATGTTATTGAGCAATTAGAGCTGGCAGGATTTACGATGATTAATTAGTGGTCAAACAATTATGTGAGCGGTCAAAAGTATACAGGGCTACTTTGATAAAATATAAGTTAAAACGGAGGATTGAGTCAATATGGAACTTAACTATTTAAATGACATTCTAGTAGAACTTGAGGAAGATGATCAACTTAAACTTGATGGGGGTGGGTTTTGGGCTTTTGCGGCGCTTATGCTAAATCCGCCTCCAGAAAGTGGAACACTAGGCTGCTAATTAACACATAATTAATGTACAGAGGCCCTGTTCTGTGCATTACTAGGTAGTATTAATGTCGGAGGTATGAATTGAGCGAAGTATATAAAGGACAAGTTGAAGAATATAAGCCTTGCCGTGTTATTGAAATTTACTTTGACAAGGACGAGGAAATTGAAATAGGATCATTAAGATTAAAGGGTTTTGGTCGTGATATCTGGCTCATGTTAGACGGAAGGCACACTATAGGCAATATTGTTGACTCATTGTGCCTAAAGTTAGAAACTGCTAATAGGTCAACCATTAAGAGCGAGCTACTAATAGTTTTAAGAACCCTAATAGCTAAAAAAATGATTGTTGCGGACTGGGATCCACTTCATAAGTTGCACAAAAGTCAGGAGTTATGAAAAATGACAAAGGTTGATGTTATCCTAATTTCCCCACCAGCACCTTCTCCGAGCGTTCATTTGCTCGATAAAGCAGGAACACCTCCAATTGGCTTAGGATACTTGGCTACCTGCTTGGCAAAAGAAGGGTTCAAAGTCAGAATTATTGACCTAGCAATACCGAGCAAAAATATTGAAACAATTATATCGGCTATAAAGGAAAATAAGCCTAAAATAGTGGGGATATCAACTGCAACAGAAACATACAAAACCACTGTTCGTATTGCAAATGAAATAAAAAAAATTAGCACCAATTGTGATATAGTTTTTGGAGGGTATCATGCTTCATTTGAATACGCGACCGTACTAAAAGAAAATGCAATTGACTATGTTGTGCTTAATGAGGGAGAAATTAGCTTTACAAACTTGTGTAAGTTTTTAATTCGTGGAGTTGGAGATATTGAAGCAGTAAGAGGAATTGTATATAAGAAAAATGGCGATATCATATGCACAACACCTGAGCCTTTCATAGAAAACTTGGACATATTGCCAATTCTTGACCGCAGCCATTTTGAGGATGCTCATGAGTACACACATTTCGCAACAGTTTCCACGAGCAGAGGGTGTCCCGGGAAGTGCATATTTTGCGCTGCAAGTGTGCTTTCCGGAGGAAGACATCGCATGCGTTCGGCAAAGAGTATAATTGAAGAGTTTGAACTGTTGAAGGAAAAAGGTTTTGAAAATGTGTATGTTGTGGATGACACTATGACTGCAAACACACGCCGCCTAAATGAGTTTTTAGATATGTTAATAAAAAAGAACTTACAAATGACTTGGTTTTGTGAGTCAAGGGTAGATATATTATCATATGAACTTTTAAGAAAAATGCGACGTGCCGGGCTTACAGGAATACAGGTAGGGGCAGAGTCAGGGAGTCAAGAAATACTTGATAGTGTGAATAAAGGCATTACTTTGGCTCAAGTTCATAATGTTTTTAAATGGTGTAAAGAACTGGAAGTTAGTGCGGCAACAAATCTTATTATAGGACAACCAACAGACACTAGAGAAACCATACAAGAAACAATACGCATGGCTCACGACCTGACTTCGCTCGGGGCTCAAGTTACTTTCTCTGTTTCAACACCGTTTCCTGGCACACCGATGTGGATAAAGCCAGGGGAATTTGGAATGAAAATAATTGATTTTGATTTAAGTCATTATAATGCATTTTGTCCAGTATTCAATACAAGGCATCTAACTGCTGCGGAAATAAGAAATGAATATTATTTGGCAGTAAAAAAGATAGATAAGGCACAGCGCAAGAATAAAATTGATAGCGACGGAAACAACCTTGATGTACACAGCAGAGTTCTATCGAGCTGGTTTGAGTAAAGGAAGATCTTGGTTCCGATATGATTTGGAGAATTATGCAATGACATATATTAATGAACGTTTAAAAAAAACGTTGAGCGATAACTCGTTAAATGAAGTTATAAAATATGACAATACTGTCCTGACTTGCTCTGATTTAGAAAAACAAATAAAACGGTATGTTTCATTTCTGAGAGGGTCAATTAACATTAATACCGATGCCCAATATGTCTTAATTTACCTCAAATCCCCTCTTGAGGGCGTGGTTGCACAACTTGCTTGCCTGATGTATGGCGCAATTGCTGTTCCGCTAAACAAAGAAGCTCCTCTGAGCTATTATGCGATTGACCGCATGGACGGTGTGGCGTGTATGATTACTGATGAGGATTTTAAGTTAGAGCAATTTAATTTTCCGATTATAAATATTTGTGATACTCAAAGCGATTCTATTCAAAAGGGAGAGGATTCGCCTTGTCGGGAACCAGAAAAGAATCATAATAATTACAGCCACTGCATTATAACTTCCGGCACTACAGGAACTCCAAAAGCGGTGTTGCTGCGCCAAGATGCTATTTTAAATCAAGTGGATGCGAAAATTAAACTACTAAAAATGAACAGCAATAATAGATTGTGCGTTGCAACGAGCTTATCTTTTGTTGCTTCGATATGGCAAATTTTGGCAACTATATTTGTCGGCGGAACGCTTATTCTTCTTGATGAAGAAGAAAGACATAATCCATATTTAGTTTTCAAAAGAGCAGAAGAGCATAACGCAACAATATTATGCGTTGTGCCGTCTGTGTTAAAATCCTTTTTATTAACAAATACAGGAAAACGGAAAATCACGCTTGATAGCTTATCTACTTTAGTACTCACAGGTGAAGCCCTATATTCAGACATAGCCATGCGGTTTTATGAAGACTACGCAACAACAATAATTAACGCCTTCGGGCAAACTGAAACGTCAGATGATACATTTCACTATATTGTACCTAGAGATATAGATTCCAAAATATATCCCGTTGTTCCCATTGGGTATCCAATTGATAATATAGCATATAAAATTGTGGATGAAAACGGCAGCGAGGTTCTGCATGGCGAAAAAGGTGAGTTATGTATATCGGGTCTGTGCTTAGCTGAAGGGTACATATGGAACGGCGGGCAGCCGGATGCAAGGAATTCTTTCAGGCTATTAAGCGGTACTGATTCAGAAGTTTTGTTTTTTACCGGTGATTTAGTCTCGCAAGATGATGGTGGGCCGGTTGTTTTTCACGGAAGGGTAGACAACCAAATTAAAATTAGCGGCAACCGTATAGAGCCGGAAGCTATTGAAGCGTGCTGCTTGTCAATTGAGGGGATTACAGACGCTTTGGCTTTTAAATATGAAACTCCTTCGGGTGCTCAGCTTGCGTTAAAATATGTATCTTCGGATAAATATAACGTAACCGTAGAGCAAATTCGAGACTTTTTAATTAAAAACCTGCCTGCATATATGATTCCCAATGACATAAAAAAAATTGATGCACTGGTCTATAGTGCAAACGGTAAAAAAATAAGAAATACCTATACACCACAAAGTCAAAACACTAAGCAGGCTGATTCTGAACCGGAAAGTTCTACAGAGGATTTAGTTGTAGAAGCGATTATGAAAATAATAACAAAAGTTACCGGTCAAATTTTTGATAAAAATGATGACTCTTTAGAGCTGTTGGATTCTTTGCAATATATTAGTCTGCTCGTTGAGCTTGAAAATTTATTCGGCGTTGAATTTGAAGATAGACAGTTGAATCTGGGCGCATTTTTGTCCTTAGATGAACTGTCCGGCTATGTTGTCAAGCAAAACTTAACGAGGTGAAACTATAATGATTGAAATGCTGATGTCAAAAATACACAGGGCAACCGTTACAGACGCTTCCCTAAATTATATAGGCTCGATAACAATTTCAAGAGAAATGACTGATCTTGCAGGTATTTGCGAAAATCAAAGAGTAACGGTAGCAAATATCAATAACGGAATTCGGTTTGACACTTACGTCATTATTACAGATACACCGGGAGTAATATGCCTCAACGGTGCTACTGCGCGGCTGTGCTGTGTGGGTGATTTGCTTATCATAATGGCGTATGAGCTTGTCAGCAAGGAAAAAGCAAACGACCACAAACCAATAGTAGTCCATGTGGATGCCAATAATAGAGTATTGCACGGGGAAAGGTTAGTTACCTAAAATGGACAAACAGCTCATAATAGATGCGTTCAGAAATTCAATTCAAGAAAACGAGGCACTGAAAAAAGCGATATTTGGATGCTCTAAAATTCCGGAAAACATTGAAGAGACCGAGCTTGCCATATCATCTCTTGATTTTGTCGATTTATTGATTGATGTGGAAAACCGTCTTGGTTTAGAAATAGCAGATGATTGCTTAACTGCTGCAAAAACTAAAATAGCTGATTTGGTTGCTATTATAACATTAAAATACAGCAATACATTACCGTCATAAGTGCTGTAAGGTTTGATGATGAAGGATTTATTAAAGGCATGAAGAACATAACGCATTTTTTTGAAATTGATAAACAGCAATATGCACTGGATTATAGAAATCTATTCTTTTGCTTATTAAACGAAGAAACAAAGAGCGCACTTGAGCAATTGCTCCGGGGGAAACCGTTAGATGATGAATCTTATCATTGCGCACCGGCTTTGAATGCGCTTTCAAAGAGCGGATATTTTTTCTCAAAATATCCTGATAATCCGACACCTAAGTTTACGCATGATGTGTTGAATATATCTTTTGCGCCCGTGCAGGACTGCAACTTTGCGTGTAAATATTGTTATGCTGATGGCGGCAAGGGGACGTCACATTACAAGTCGGCTTTTAGCAAAGAGCAGATAGATAAAATGCTTGAGCAAATATATAAAGGACGATATAGTGAATATAAGAGATATAAATTCGACTTTGTGAGCGGTGGCGAGCCATTACTGGATTTTCCTGCACTTGAATATTTTTTAAAGAAAGCCCGTAGCTTTGAGCAGCAATTAGAAAAGCCAACAACTGTATTAATAGTCACCAATGGGACTCTGCTAACTAAAGAGATTGTCAAAACGCTTGATTCGTTTGATGTTTTTTTAGGAATAAGCGTTGATGGTCCGAATTTGGTACATAATCGAAACAGGGTATATAAGGATGGCAGTGATACATTCGATGATGTTGCAAGTGGCATATCATTATTGCGCTCTATGGCAGAAATATCCTCAAAATTGAAAGACGCATGGGCTATGGCTGTAATAACCCGTGAAACAGAAGATTTGGCCGATGTCATGGAGACCTGTATCAGTCTGGGATTCAAGCGCATGCAAATGCAGTTGATAAGAGAAACCGAGAAGCATTATTTGGCGTTTGCAGGGGCAGATTTGCCGGAATTGAAAGCGCAGTATAAAGCTCTATTTGAACATGTTATCGATTATGCGAAGAAAGGTGATTTGAGCCGGCTAAAAATGATAGCAAATGATAATGATTCATTCGGGAAATTTTTAAGCAGATTATTATTACGTTTACCGGTTTATTATAGATGCTTTGCAGGCAGAAATAAAATAGCTATTGCGCCAAATGGGGAGATATACCCTTGTGATAGCTTTTGCGGACTTAATGACTTTTTAATAGGCAGCTTAGATTCAGAAGAGGTCAATGCAGCTGTTATAGATATGTTTGAAAAAGTAGATGTCCGGAATAGACATCCCTGTGCAAAATGTTGGGCAAGAAATATCTGCGGCGGAGACTGCTACTACAACAGTTATTTAGTAAGCGGAAATATATTCGACCCTGACCCAATAAAATGCGAAATGAACAAATTTTTTATTGAAAACGCAGTTGCTTTGCTGATAAGGCTGCAAGAAATAGACAGGAATCATATTTTATATTTAGCGAAGATGCTGAGTTTGTCGTAGTGAGTAAGCAGAGGTAAAAACATGATGCTATCTGAAAAAAAACCTATTCCTTATAGAGCTTGTGACCACATCCATATTGAGGAAATGGAAAGCCATACTTTTTATATAGATTTGCTGCACGGAGGATCTTGTGTACTTCCTCTCAATGTCCATAGATGCATAGAATCCGGAAGCTTTGAGTGTGATGATGGATTAGAGCAATACTTATATTTGATGCGTGAAAGACTTATTGCATCAAAATATATAGAACCGGATTTAGAAAAAATCCAAGTAGGGGAGGCGTCTGTTTATGTGCCCGGGAAAAAATGGGGGCTTGGTGGGCAAATTAATAGGACTGATTTAGAAGAAGCAATAAAAAATGAATATCTCAAGCCTTTTTTTGAGTTTAAAAAGGTCAACGACAATCAAGATATCAGCAGATATGAGTACTTGTGTGAGCGTAACGCGATACGCGCAGCAATGCAAGGGTTTGGTATAGAGTCTCCACTGCTTTGGATGTCAGCCGGACTATTCGCACATGATGTTGATTTCTTTGGAAGTGGGGATTTTTCTACAAACTTTGCACGGACTATTATAAACCCTGCATCTTTCCCGGTTCTTGGTTCATTGAAAAACGGCTTGGACTGGGATGTTATAGATAATCATTTAGAAAAGCAGTTACCTGTGCTTGTGCACGTAGATATATACCACATGCCGTATGAAACAAACCGTTATTACCATAACAGGCACGGTGCTCACGTGATTACCCTGCTCGAAAAATGCGAAGGCGGTTATATAGTTTTAGATTGGGCGTATCCGAGCTATTATTATGGCGAGATATCAAAGAAAGAACTCACCATAGCCCGGACCTCGGAAAATGAAAAAGATCAAATGAGTGTTTTTAACGGATATCCGATTTTAGCAGCATACAAATTGCTTCATCTGGATAGATTTCAACTGACCCTCAGCACGTCACAGTATGTCAGAAGCAACTTGCATCAGTCGTTAAAAAGCATGCTGGACGATAACGGAATAATCACGTTATTCACTCAGGTGCAGAAATCAATACCAAATTGGGTTAGGGTTCCGGAACACAAAGGGTATGATAATGCAATTCAATCGTTCTTTTTCCTTGATTTAGAGCTTAAGTTCTTACTGTTATATTATGAAGAAATGGCAAAATCAAAACTGTGTGATGAATTTACCCCCGATGTTTTGGCAGAAAATGTTGTCAATATAAGAAAAGCAACGGACTTGTTAAAAAACAAACTTATTCTCGCCATGAGAAGAAAAAAAGCAATTGAAGATGAGATTTGGGAAGGGCTGTTTGATTGTGTGACAGTACAACTAAGCAAATACTGCGAAACTGCACTCAAAATATTGAAGAGAAGGAGCGATTAGCAAATTGAGAAAAATACTTGATGTTAAAGAACCTTTAATCAGTTGCTATACAGCTTATGGGACACTCTTTTCTATCTTGCCGAAAGAGCTTGACCCATGGATATACAGTAATTTTATCCAGCTAGTCTATAATGAACTTTGGGGGACATATACTTTCGAGGGGCACAAGTTTTTGCTTGAGGACTGCCCGGGCTTTAGAATTTACAAAACTCAGCGCGGAAAAATAGAAGATGACGGAAAAACATTGATAAATATGATAAGAAACGCAATAGATGTAGATGAGTATGTCTATTTCTTTGTTGATAAGTACTATATTTCCGCAGATAAATTATATCACGGAAAGCAACATTTTGAGCATGAGCTTTTGATTTATGGATATGATGAAGATGTTGACATACTCTACGTTGCTGATAATTTTGCCGACGGCAAGTTTGCGTTTTCAACTTGTCCATCCACCGACGTAGAAAAAGGATTTATGCTCTTGGATGGAAGCAAGTCATATACTGAAGATTTCAGGACATTCAAAATCTTAAGAAATGAATACCCTCTGGACATAAAGAAAATCAAGCATGATTTGAACGCATTTTTGACTTCTCAAAAAGCATATTATATGAATAAAGAGCAGGAAATGATATTTGGAGTAGAGATATTTGACAACATGGAAAAGCAATTAAACAGGCGAGTTGCGGACGGAAGACCTATTGATGTGCGGGGATTCCATATGTTATATGAGCATTTATTGCTCATGAAAGAAAGAGTTAAGTACATGATGGGCAAAAAACACATCGTTGAAGATTCAAATTTGTTGGCTTTTATCAGGCTTACAACAGAAGAAGCACTACTATTACGTAACTTAGCGATTAAGTACTTGATTAATCAAAACAAGAATACGCTTACGAACATTTTTGAGAAACTAGGCAAGCTAAAAAATGATGAAATCAGCATTTTCACAGAAATCCTCGCCAAAATGGGCTAATTAAAATTAGTAGGCACACAAGCATTCGAGTTCAAAAATTATAAGGGTTAGGTATTATGAGACTAAGTCGCTACCACTGCATACGCCAATATGACATGACCGACTGCGGCGCAGCGTGCCTTGCAACGGTTTCAAAGCAATATGGCTTAAAAATACCTATAACCCGAATCCGCGAAGTCGCGGGAACAGACACAAAAGGCACAAACATTTACGGAGTGATAAAAGCGGCAGAGCAGCTAGGTTTCACTGCTAAGGGCTTAAAAAGTTTTGAGCAGGAAAGTGAAGATATTACGGGAAAAATGCGTAAGGCATTATTATCCAATTTCACATTACCCGCAATTGCTCATACTGTTGTTGAGGGTGTGGGATTTCATTACGTAGTAATCCACAGAATAACCAAAAAGCAAATAATAATAGCAGACCCCGGAAAAGGTCTGCGTAAGCTAACAGCTGATGAGTTTTTAAAAGAGTGGACAGGCGTACTC
>WQSX01000062.1 GCA_009787625.1 Oscillospiraceae bacterium | reverse complement strand
TCGCTCCAGTCATGATTCGGCTTTCGCTGCCATGTGTGCCGGAGGTCACCTTTTTTGTCTAATACAAACGCCTCCAAGCGCCCATCCTGATTGCTGCCTGCGACCATTGCAATGTTACCACTTTCGCCACCCCGTGACTGCCAATTGCTCCATTTGTTGTTCATAAGTAAATCTCCTTTACCTCTCATACCTATATCCTATCGGCTCCTACTACTATGCGGGGATTGTCGTTAAGCTCAACCGCATCACGCTCCCATCTCTCTTAATTAACTCCGGTTCCTAGAAGCTGCCAAGGGCAAAAGCGCACACAATTTGCCCTTAGATAGCTTACCTCTCCACGCAAACTTGCATAAAACCGGTTGTTTGTTATCACATATCTTTAGTAAGTTAATTTTATGCTTTACAGTGGTTTCGCAAAGATTTTGGATGACTTCTATAGCCATTTCCGAGAGTGAGAAACAGCTCATCCATCAGACGGTCTCATCGATATTATTGCCGGATGTATTGAGCGAATTGATTCTATCCCTCAACTGACTCACCATACTTCGGTCTGAATTCCTCATTCTTTGGTCAATAAATGCTCTATGTTCTTGTGGGCAGCTAAAACTGATAAATTCGCCCGTTTCAAGATCGAAGCTACCCCCATTGCCTGACAGTTGACCGGGTGCAACACTGTTGCCCATCATTTGACGACTTGCACGTTGCGCATCAGTGACCCACTGTGGCCACGCACTAACAACGCCCCGAGTATTATTCGGCCCACCCTGTGGGGCATATCTACCTAAAACTCGTCTGATTTGGTCTAATAGCCTATCTGCTTCACTGTTACTATCGTTACCCGAAAGTTGCAGTAAATCAAGCTCTGAGAGTCGCTCCACTGCGGGCGCAATCTCCATAAGGGACTCTCTGGACATATTTCTAATCATGTCCGCTGTAATGCTTGCTCTGGTTGCTCCATTAATGTTCATTTTAGATTCCTTTCTTGTTATTTAATGCAAATTAATCCTTTATTTACATTATTTATTTACATTATTGTAAGAAACGCTGTTATACTTTAGCGAGGCGTAAGGCATGATGTCGATACTATTTCCGTTATCATGCCTCTCCTTTAGGTTCGTATAACTAACTTCTCCACGTCACTCGCAGCGAAGCTGAACGCATTGTTGCACCTGCTCCAAAGTCTTGACCTATTATGATACGCTCGGCAGCGAAATCAAGTGCCCACATTGTTCTGGCCCACAGACCGTTAAACCAGTTCGTTCTTATGGTGGGTTCCCATCTGAATTCACGATAATCCCAACGGCCATTGTCATCTCGCCAATATATTCGAGGCCAGTATGACACACCTTGCACAGTTGTGACTTGTGATGTCAACTGAACATCTGTAACACGGGCATACCACGGGATCGTATTAAAGCCCAGCCAATCGAAGATGACTATGTTAGATTCTGCAAATCTTTGACCCGGATTGAAAAACGCATTTAGCATAGGGGCATTTCCAGTTGTGGTGCCAGTGAAAAGCGGCTCAATTCCAGCAAACAATTCATCAAGATTAAGCTCAAAATCAATGTAGCCGTCACCGATTACATATGGTATTTCTGCCATATTTATAACTATGGCATTTGCTACTTTTTCAGGGCATAAATTGCCAAACACATCCTCGTTTACAAGGTTCACATCCCTCGTTTCGTTTGTAGCGAACGCTACTGAAGCTAGAGACACTGATAACATAAGTATCAGCACTATGGATATAATACGTTTGAATTTCATAATAATTTTTCCTTTCAGATTTTAGTGATTTTGTTCTTCCATGATTATTTTCGATGCGAGGGTTTTTCATTTATTTCATCATATCACGGCTCCTATTTTATTAGACTCTCTTGTTAATGTTGGCTTTTTGATGAATATCAATCACAAACACAAAAGGCTGTGGCGAGTAAAATGTAATATTAACTTTATATTCGCACCGGGAAACGCCCAAACGCCGAGGGAGAGAATTGTCTCACCCTCGGCAATTTGAAGTTGTTATCTTAAAAAAGGCTGACCATTTACACGCGGAGTATTGCCATAGTGATGGTACAACCAGTTCAGGTCAGGAACATCTACGACCCTGCCAGTATCTGCACATATTACAAGCCTAACGCTATACGGTGCTGCTACAGGTATCGGAATGGAAAACATCTCAACAGCCACTCCGTTTACTGTATGCGAGAAGAAGTAGAGGAAATGGATGTTTGTAACCCGCACAAAGATAACATTGTTGTAGTTAATGTGGCGAAAAACCGGATTGTTAAATACATGACCGGAATATGTGCCATGATCCACACCATTTATTTCTACTCGACCTAAAATCTGAACTCCACCGGTACCCGCTGCAACCGACTGGCTTCTTCTTATTATTGCATTATTTCCTGTTGGAGCTGTGCCTGCATTGTTACTCCAAAAAGTTCCGTTTAGATTGACAGGATTCCCATTCACGGTCAGTTGATTGCCGTTTATAGTTACTTGATTCCCCAAAGGCTGTATGCTCAGGCGATAGTTTTGTGTGGCGCTGAACCCACCGTTTAAACTATGTATTTCTACGTAGAATGTCGTATTTCTCGGCAATGGCCAATCTCTTTGCGCACTTCCGCTGCTGGAGAAACTTGCAATTTGATTCATGTTGCCATCAAACAATCTTAGTGCATAACTCGCCCCGGCAGGTACATTTGTAAGCGCAAACCTAAATGAGTTTGCATTACCCGTCGAAAACCTAAACCAATCTATGTCTAATGGATTATCGATGGTCTGATTCCTTACAGCAGGTAGAGCGATAACAGTTGCATCCTCTATATTGTCATCCGGTTCGGCAGCATCAAAAGTTGCCGTTGTGTGTATTATAAAATAATATATGCTGTTTGCAGGAACAAGCGGAACTATACGCAAGAAGTAAACATCGTTATCATCCGTCATCAGATGACTGAACTGCTGTCTCCTGTTCGCTCCATACATAGATGAACTTACAAAATCCAGCATATTTCCGTTTAACCTATATAAAAGGGTGACGTATATGCTGTTTGTGGGTTGGTACAACGCTAATGTCAGCTTTGAGTCTGCATCGCCAAAGAAGAAATACCAGCTTTCGTTGGCCGTTGACACATTATTAAGCCACATATTTTTAAGTGGGTCTGCAATGAAAATCGCACTGTTTGGTCCATTATTGGCACGTGATGCCATTCTTGCGCCACCTCTGGCATTTAGAGCATTATTAACATCAGGCATTTCCACCCCATCAAATACGTCAGATAGAAGTTCCTCATACTCTCCGACAATGGATGCATCATATACGTACAAATCATTTATCAGCATATCCATAGGCTCTGCTTCATCACCAAGCACAGCAATGGCTTGGTTTGATGCCGTTAAGTCAGGTAAACTTATTTCGTCCGGGATAGATGAAACAGCTCCATCCACTTCAATATACTGCACTTCTGCTCCTGAATCTGCTGCAAGTGCTGTGTAAGGTAATATTATACACAGAGCTAAAACAATCGAAAGAATTGTTGCATATCGTTTCTTTTTACTAAGTATTTTGATTTCCTCCTAAAATACTGCTTTGTAATTTTTGAAAAATATTCGTTTCGCGGTTATGCGTTGCTATTAATGTTCTTGTGTCCTCTAAATTATTGAAGGTAAGCCTACCTTCCGGACGCTCTGCTGCTTGTAAGAACTGGTTCAGCAGTTGTATATGGCTTTCGCTTGTGACCGCACCATTTTCAAGCACGAAATCTCTTGTCATACGTGCAAAATGGGTGGTAGCTTCTCGGATGCTCTCAACAACATTTTCAATAAGGCTTTGGAACCCATCTTCTGGAACTTCTATTTCGCCTTTGTTGAACAAGGTGGGGGCATCTTCTTGTCCGACAAGTATGTTGTGCTTAATCACGCCAAACCGTTGAAAACCAAACCTAGAGTATGCTGTTTCCGCTTCTGCATTGGCAATATGACCAACAACTAGGTCAAAAGCATCCGAAAGCCTACTAAGCATAGTTTCAAGTTCCTCGCCTGTGTACCTTTCCTCAAAGGAACTTCTCATTTCCGAGTATCTGTTGGCAAGCTCGATAGTGGCGGCATTTCCTGTATTACGCTCGTCAATATGAGTGTTCAGTCCTAACCCACTTATTAGTTTATTACCCATTTCGGCTACCTCTGCATTTTCAAACAACCAAGCCCGGGTTTCCTCATTTGCCACAAGATTTTCCCAGCCTGAGAACTGGTCAAATCCGAGAGAAATCTGTATACTTGACAGAAAACTTAATGCTTCGTTGGAAAACTCATCTGAAAAGATGAGATCGGGGTGGGTAAATTCCTCGAACTCTTGCCTGTGCAACATAGCGGTGACACCGCCTTCGACAACCGTTAACATACTTTGCGCCCGTCTGCTCAGTGTTAGTTGCACATCATCAAGTCTGAGATTGTCGCTAGTGCCAACACCTAGCTTTTGGGCTGCTGCGTTTCTGCCAATACGATTTGGAAATGCGCTGTTGCTTAATTGTTGTGCGTTGATGTTATTACTGTTTGTGTTAACTTTCATGTTTTTTTATGTTCCTTTCCTCATGTGCAATCCGTTGCCTTGATAAAGGCTCTGTTTTGGTCGTTTGTCAAATCCAAATCATAATATCATCCTCCGGTACTTTTACGTTGTTACTGCTAAACTACTACTGTTGCGGGATTATCATTTAATTTATGCTATCATTCTCTTAACTTTTCTTTTTTCCTTTACAACTAGCCCCTAGCCCCCGGTGCATCTGTGCCCGGCAACCTGTCTATCCAGTCCGTTTGACCGGGACCGAAGCCGTTTTCCTGTCCGACACAGAACAGGTTGCCGTTTTCAAAGTCAATTGCAAGTGTGAGTTCGGGAATGTTCCCTGCACCGCCCATATTTTTGAGCCAATATAGCTCGTCTAAAATAAGTGCTATGGCATGAGAGTTTACTTCATTATCCGACATCATAGCTAAAACATCTGTGCCGTCCTCAGTAACAAACCGACCGTCCACCAGTTCCAAGTCACTCCGCAAGTTTAAGCCTGCGAATTCCTCTATAAGATTCCCAAGCCGCCACAATCTAAATGAATCCTCCGGAAATTGCGATGAATCGGGTTGCCTGCTTTGAGTGATGTGCATGAACAGTTCCCTTGCATTGCCATTTCTGTTAAGAAGTTCCTCAATCCGACTTATTAAGTCTTTATCATCTGTGCCCTCGACACGCAAAGTATAGTCTGCATCTATCAAAAAACGGAGCCTTGTGTTTTCGGGGATGAATATACCGTTATTGTCGAAAAGCGCCCTTATTTGGCGGGTCATATTGTTTCTTTGGTGAAATGTCTGCGTTGCCGATTCTCTAAAAATATTTAGTCCTTCGATTCTAGGTACATTCGGGTCGCTACTTCCAAGTCCGCGACCTCCAAATATAGGGTTACTCCAATCGCTCTCAACACCCATGACTCCTGTCTCACCTCGTTGGAAAAAAGCAATAGCATTTAATTCTGCTTGCCACGCCTGTCTTCTTTCCATAGGGTCTAAGTCGTGACCTGCAAAATGCTGTGAGTTAGGGTCAAAGTATCTCCGCCAGGCATGGTTAATAGGGTCGGAGGTTCTCAGGCTCTCTTGTGCGCGGTTTCCAAAAACCTCACGTAGCCAATTGTTCTTTTCCTCTCTCCGAGGATCCTCCCAAAAATACTGCGCTGTTATATCAGGCGTATTTCCTTGTGGAACAACTTGCTGAGCAGAGGATGCACCCGTATTGTTATAGGTGCTATACTGATTCACTTTCTGCGAGGGTTCAAATGTATCTGTATGCAGGGCGGTTGGAGCGACATTTTGTGAGTTGTGCTGTGCCGATGTACTGCTTTTGCGGGACTGTGACAGAGGCGCATATGTGTTTTTTACTCCGTTAATATTCATATCAGTTCTCCTAAATTGCGGAATGCTGTTCATAGTCAGTTTAGTGTATTTTTATCCGCAAATATTGTGGGTTACGGTGGGAATGAGGTTATTGCTCATTCCCACCTGATTGAAAATTGCAGGTTAGAGTAATGTCTTATAAATTATGATTCCCTTGCTCTGTACGCTTCAGTTACATCAAACTCGTATGTAACCCTCATTGACACATTCCTCATTGTAGAAGAAGCTGTAGCCTGAGCATTGTACCTAAATGTCCACAAAGCACGTAGGGGAAGCCCGTTATCAACTGTGATGTTGTAGGTGCCGGAATTTGCACTGGAAACTGTAGATGTAAACCACAGACCGCTATTCCCCAAATGGTGGCGGACATTTCCTTGCGCAGGAGTCATCTGACTACTGGTAGTTACTGAACGGACACGGGCGCTTTGCGGTATGCTATTATTGTTTCTCATATCCAATCGCAGCTCTGTGGAATTTCTGCCACCGGGTTCAAAAGGCCAATTCCCTTGGTTTGTAGCAGTGCCGGTAAAGTTGAATGTTTCAGTTGTATTCCTGAACAAATCACGAAATGCAGGTGAGAAGAATCGAGTTGCAGTAGGATTGGGAGTTGATGGTGTTCTTGAAACACGAATCAAAAACTGCGTGTTATTCGCTGCATTTGCTGGGACCTCATGCCACACAAACATGAAAGCCATTAGATTGCCTCTATCAACGACACCAGTGTTCCCCCTTATTGGAGTACCATTAGCATTAAGTATTTCTATTCTCATACCGGGAGCGCTATTATAATTAACTCTGGCATAAAACCTGTCTCTGGGATTTGCTGTGAATCTATAATAGGCTGCATTTTCACCACCAGTGAGTGCTGTTGTAGGGACATTTAAAGTGGGACTCCATCTGCCAATATTATGTGCAGTGGCAGGAGTATTATTTCCAATTATGGTTCCGGGTAATGAAACAAGAGCAGTTCTTGAAATTGCGGAATTCGCAACAGATGTTGCTCGCACTGTAAAGACAGATGCATTTTCGTTCGCCGCAACACTCAACAAACCACTTGTGCTAATTGTAGTATCCGGAGAACTATTGTTTTCAATTGACCAAACAACATCTTGAGGTGGATTGTTTGGCCCCTGCACAGTTGCTGTAAATTGACGAGTCGAGCCACGGGCTATCTGTGATATAAATCCGGGAGCAATCGTCACTGAATTAACGACGGGGGGTGGTACCTGCTCTTGCGCCGGAGTGACCACAACACTATAATTCATTCCTGTAGTCGGGCGCATATTCGTATCCACTCTGACAAAAAATGTACCTGTTGTGACATTTGCATAGCCTGTGTCACTGATTGGTATTTTTCTTGCCATAAAGTTGTTTTGTAAAGTATACAACTCAACAACGTGTCCGGCTGCTCGTGAGTTACTGTCAAGTGAAATGTTAACCGTGTCGAAATCCCTAACCGCAGGCACAGTGAAACTGAACCAATCGCTATCGGCTCTTGTGTCCAATCTTCCGGCAAGTGGTTCATTTGAATTCAAAGTGAAGTTGCGGGGCGAGAATATGGAGTCAACTTCATAATCACTAAAATTCGTAGTTGCGGCAACATGCATTGTGAAGGGAAGTGTGTTGCTAAATCCAATAACCGATTCAACAATGATTGCTAAAGTTTGAATACTATTTGTGTTGTTTACCCAGCCTACGGATTCACTCAATGTACCATGAGCGCCATTGATAAACGTCCATAATTCGGAAGAATCAACTTCAACCCATCCGGTACCGGTAAATAGGTCTAAATACACATCGTAGTCTATGTTGCCGGAGTTCGGCATGTCTACCTGAACTTGCAACAATTCACCCGGCCACAAATCGACGATTAAATATGCCCATCCTTGTGGTTGAGTGATGAAATTGTTGACACTGAAAAAGAAATAGTTGCTTAGAGGTTGTGCTTGGTTTTCCGAGAACGCATCAACCAGTATGTCTCTTGAAATATCATTGTCAGCATTGAGGTCTAATCCACCTTCTAGGCTACGTACATTTCGCCTTTCAGACGAAACTTCCGCAACTTCGAGTGGTAATGCCTCTATTGGCTTTAGTTCTAAATCCTCGCGCGGTTGCTCTTGTAGTTCCACTTCATACTCTACTGCAAATGTGCCAAGCTCTGCGTCGTATGCAAATGCGGTTGCAGGGAAAACTGATAGCAACATCACGAGGGTAAGTATCAGAACTGTTGTTCTCTTGATAAATTGTTTCTTCATTTTAAATTCCTTTTCTTTCTATAAAATTTGTTTTAATGTTCTTCATTGCAACGAAGTTGCAATGATTACCTATAGGCAATCGCTACTTGGAGGAATTTTTATAAACTATCACCTTTAATGAACTTAACTTGAGTTGATAGTTAAAAATTATGGCACTGCGCTGTTAGTTCTTAAATCTCTGTCATGCAAAGCGCGCAACGCCAAAATTCTGCTGAAATCATTTTACGGAAAAACCGGCCTCCAAGGCGTATTCCAGCGGAGAAACGTATTCGACCAGATTCTGTACTCCAATACGCCGTTAGTGATACGGGTAAAGGTTGTTGTGAACTCAAGAAAAGGGGTAATAGTTTGGTATTCCACATCTTCTATTGGTGGTACAGGTGTACTTTCAGCAGCGGCAGTTACCGGAACAGAAAGCGAGAACATAACAACCAAAACTATAAATAGTGATAATATTTTTTTCATTAGTGTATTACCTTTCTTTAACTATAACTGGTAAATCTGCAAAAATCTCTGGGATTTCTGGCAATTCAATTACAAACTCACCATTTTCAAATAACTCATATCTACCATCAGCAGTAATGACGATATGCTGCACCTCGGGAGAAATCCTGCTTGCATCTGCCACCTCCGCTGACGGTGGTTCACCGTGCGGTTGGACGACGAATAGAAAAGACCCACTAAACACCGTCATGACCAGTGCTATTGAAATAATCTGCATCTTTGCGGACCCTTTGCCGCTTGCAATCAGCCTGAACCTTTGCTCGACAAAATTCTCGTAGTCAGCTTCACCACTCAAAACAAATGCAGAAGAGGAGGATTTGGCTGGTAAGTTTGTTATACCGTTTAGTTCTGCGTGACGCATTATGCGATACAACACACCTATATACGTAGCCTTTTCGTCATTAGTCAGTAGTTTCTTCACAGCGGCATCACAACGGACTTCCAGTAGGCGGTCAAGATTGCGGTGAAAGTAATGGACAAATGGATTCCACCAAAAAACAATGGACAGCATATTATAAAATCCCTTAACCAAAAAGTCACACTGTTTGAAATGCTGATATTCATGCCTCAGTATCATTTCAAACTCACTATCCGGAAGGTCTAATTCAGGCAGATAAATCAATGCCCTGAAAACCCCCGTGACAAACGGCGCACCGACATACGGCGATACTACAATCTTATAATGTTTAAGCCCAAGTTTCTCTGCTGTTTGAACAGCATGGGAGTTGTCAGAGCATTTAGTGTCATATAACTCTTTCAGCTTACGTAATCTACGAAATGTGAGCATTAGTCGCAAAAATACGGTAGCCGAGCCAATGCCCCACAATGCTAGCAACACAGCTTGAACTTCGACTCCCGGCATGAGCTCCATCCTCAAAATGGCAACTACTCTCGGGAGAAAAACAAAAGACTGAATTGCGTTAGTAACCGGGGGTATGCTTATTGGAAGGAAAAGCCTTACTGCACCAAGGAACATAAGAAGCACAAGCGCAGATGTGCCGAACCTTGCAAGATACCATGTACGCTTCTGCAATAGCGCAATGGCAGCCAAGGCTAGATTAAAAAGCAGTATAGCGATAATCAACGAATAGCCTGTAATCACTCTATATCCCTTTCCCGTAAGCTCTCCATCAGATTTCTCATGATGCTGTCTAACTCATTCACTGTCTTTGCATCGTAACTCTGTCTTTTCCGAATAGCCGCAGATACTGTCTGCATAAGTTCCACCGGTGCAAACTTTGCAAAAATATCCTCGTGATAATCCATGAACGAAATTAGAGGGGCATAGACTCGCGAGAGTGTCCTGCCATCCCTTATGGAACTTTGCCATTCTATAGCACCTTTTTCTATTAAATTATTCATTATTGAGTGCAAAGAGTTCTCTCTCCATTCTTTGCCTTCCGACGCTTTAATAATTTCTGCGCCGGTCAGTGGTNTGCCAGCATCCCAAAACACTGTCATTATCTGTAGCTCATTTTTCGATAAATCCATCATTTTCACCTCCTCCTTTTCATACTTGCTCCAGCTCGTTGACAGGATGGTATAATACCATACAACTCAACTTAAGTCAACTTGATTT
>WQSX01000061.1 GCA_009787625.1 Oscillospiraceae bacterium | reverse complement strand
TGAAGCAGGCGAAGTTGTACCCTGTAAGCGGCCTATCCGTGTGGTGGATTTATTCACCATGTCCGCGGGATTTTCCTATGAAATTGAAGCGGATTTATCCGGTTGTACTGATCTAATGAAATTCGCCGCCGCCATATCCAAAGAAACACTGCACTTTGAACCCGGTACGTTCTGGATGTACGGATACAGCCACGATATATTGGGAGCATTAATTGAGCGCATTACCGACAAAAACGTCAGTGAATATTTCCGCAATGAAATATTCACACCGCTGGGCATGAATGACACGTTTTTCCACCAATATATTTCCGCCGACAATGCCGTACGGCTCGCGAATGTGTACAAGTATAACACCGAAACCCACACTCATACCAAAGGTGACCATGCCGATTGGAGCTTCGAAAACTGTGGCGGTGGGTTGGTGTCCAGCGTGGATGATTATGCGAAGTTTGCTAACGCACTATGCAACCACGGAACAGCAGCCAGCGGATACAAGCTTCTAAGCAAAGCCACCATTGAGCTGATGTACACCAATCACTTATGCGAAACCCGCATGACCAACTATAGTCAACTTTCACCCGGTTATGGCTACGGTTTGGGTGTACGCACCCATGTTGACAAAGCAATGAGTGGAATGAATGCCAACATAGGTGAATACGGCTGGGCAGGGTATTTAGGCACTTACTTTGCGATAGACCCGGTAGCTGAACTGACTTACGTTTACGCACACCAATTATTGCCAAGCATGGAAGATCACATCGCTCCAAGATTGAAAAATATTATATACGCTTGCATGTGAACAGAGCATCAGTTAGCTCTGTTTTTTATTTGCCTTTGAATGTGGGCGAAATGCGGTTGACAGTTTAGCGTAATTGTGCTAAATTCGTCATAGGAGGTGTTTCAGATGAACTCAAATATGATTAGACCGGTGTCGGATCTGCGAAATAATTTTGCTGATATATCAAAAACGGTACACGAAACGGCACAACCTGTTTTCCTCACAAAAAATGGCTTTGGAGATATGGTTGTGATGAGTATGGAAGCCTTTCAAAATATGCAATTTGAAAGCGAAGTATACTTCAAACTATTGGAAGCAGAACGGGAATCGCAACATACAAGCAAAAGATATTCTTCAAAAGATGTTCTGCTAGCCATGAAAAACGCCATACGGGGTTGATGTTATGTATCAACTCACGTTTTTGCCGATTGCAAGACAGGATATGACAGATATTGTACGATACATCAGCCATGAACTACAAAACCCAACGGCGGCTGATGCTTTAGCCGATGAAATGATAGCCGCAGCCGAGCGACTTTGCGATTTTCCGTATATAAATACCGTACATCAGACGCTAAAGCCCTTGGAACAGGAATATCGCAAGCTTATTGTAAAAAATTACATCCTCTTTTACCGGGTTGAGGAAAAGAAAAAACTGATAACGATTGCGAGAGCAATGTATGCTCGCCGTGATTATGAAAAGATGCTGTAGCATGGCAGGTATGTTATTTTCTTATGTTCTTCTAACACTATTGACAAGAATGGTTAGAACGGTTAGAATGGGGTTAGAATGTATCAGAAAGCGAGGTGCATCGCTTGTCTTTGGTCGAAAATGCAGTAACGGAGTTTAAGAGGGAATACACATCGGATATAGTCAAAACCGTCATCGCTTACGCAAACACAGGTGGTGGCGCGCTCTATATTGGCATTGATAATGACGGCGGTGCGTTTGGCGTGGTTGATGTTGACGAAACGATGCTTAAAGCCGGTAATGCTGTTCGTGATAGTGTAAAGCCTGATGTGACTATGTTCGTGGACTACACACAGGAAGTAATTGATAACAAGGTGGTTATCAAAATTGTTGTGCAAAAAGGCTCGTCATGTCCGTACTATATTTCTAGTAAGGGTATACGTCCGGAGGGCGTGTATGTAAGGCAGGGAGCATCAAGCGTTCCCGCAACAGAAACAGCGATTTTGCGCATGATAAAAGAAACCGATGGTGAAAAATACGAGGAAATCCGTTCGCTCAACCAAGAATTGACTTTTACATATGCCGAAAAAGAGTTCAAAACCGCAAATGTTTCCTTTAGGAAAAGTCAGCAAAAAACACTTGGACTTATGAACGCCGATGGGATATATACGAATCTTGGGTTGCTCTTGTCCGACCAATGCGTACACACGGTAAAGCTTGCCGTCTTTGAGGGAACCTCTAAAGCAACATTCAAAGACAGGCGAGAATTTTCGGGTTCCTTGCTAAAGCAACTTAACGAAATTTATGAGTTTATTGACCGCTATAATCGTATTCGCTCGGAAATAAACGGACTTCGGCGTATAGACAAAAGAGATTACCCACCTGAAGCGGTTAGAGAAACATTGCTAAACGCACTGGTACACAAGGATTATGCTTTCAGCGACAGTACGCTAATCAGTATTTTTGATGACCGCATAGAATTTGTTTCCATAGGAGGGCTTGTTAGAGGGATAACCTTTGACGATATGATGCTTGGCATTTCAATAGCACGCAATAAAAACCTCGCCAATGTATTCTATAGGCTAACGCTAGTAGAAGCCTATGGTACAGGTATGCCAAAAATCATGCAGAGCTATGATGGCTTTGCCACAAAGCCACAAATTGAAGTCACTGACAACGCATTTAAGATTACCCTGCCGAATACCAATGAAGCCACTGAAAGAGCCTTGCTGAGTGAAAACGAGAGTGTGGCATTAGATTTGCTTAAAGACAAGGATTTCATTGTTAGGAAAGATGTAGAGTCGGCGTTATCACTATCACAGACAGTGGCAGGGCGTGTTCTGAAAAGCTTGATAAGCAAGGGAGAGATTCGGGCTATCGGCGGCGGTAAGAATATACGGTATGTTTTGAATAAGTAAGTGGAATGGAAGTAGGCAAGCCGCGCTGTCTATAGAACACTATAACCTTGAGGAGGATGACCGTTGAAAGTTAAAATGATTGAAACAGACCGTTTGGTAATGAGACCTTTTGATATGTCTGATGCGCAGTCTATGTTCCGAAATTGGGCAAGTGATCCTGATGTAGTCCGTTTCTTACAATATGATGTTTGTGAAACTTTAAAAGCTACTGAGAAACATATAAACCAATGGTTTGAGTATTTTAACAATTTACCACTCGGTTCATCATGGTGTTTATTTGCCATAGAATTAAAATCCGATGGCGAGCTAATCGGCACAATAGATTTTCACGAAAATGACAAAGAAGCTCGCGCCGCTGAAATAGGCTATCAGCTTGGCAAAGCATGGTGGAGAATGGGCTATGCGACGGAGGCCTTACGCCGAGTGATCCAATATTGCTTTGAAGAAGTCGGATTAAACAGGCTGTGGGCTGACCATAACTCACTTAATGTTGCGTCCGGCAAAGTTTTGTTCAAAGCAGGGATGTTGCATGAAGGTACATTTCGCCAATGTTATGTTAGAAAAGGCGAATTGGTAGATAAGTGTAGCTATGCTATTCTCATGGATGATTGGGAAATAAAAAATGATATCAAAAATAGTATAATTCCTCTTGAGCGCGAGCAATGGGAAGGTCACAAGTTTGCGAAGTTCAGCTATACTTCAACCACTTATTATGATGTTGTGATAAATCGCACAGGCAGTGATTTCAATGTTTCCTTAGTCAAAAAAGAGTTTGATGTTCCCTTTGAAATGGAGCCGGACGATTTTGATATACTATTTCAGCCTTACTGGGAAAATGTAAAAGCATGGGGAATTTTAGTTGATGGACATTTGATTGCAGTTATTGAAACTGCTGTGGAAGAATGGAGTAATCGCCTCCGTGTGACTGAGCTATGGGTTGATGATGCTTATCACAGAAGAGGAATAGCAACAGCCTTAATGGATATTGCTATAAAACGTGCGAAGGACGAGAAACGTCGGGTAGTCATGCTTGAAACTCAATCATGCAACGGAAATGCAATTGCATTTTATCTCTCATATGGTTTTAGTCTGATAGGTTTTGATGCCTGTGCTTATCAAAATAATGATTTGAAGCGCAAAGAAGTCCGATTGGAGCTTGGGATAATCTTGTAAAAGTAATGTAATATCAGGCAAGGTAATGCTCAGAATCTTGATTTTATTTGCACTCACTCACAATTTTCTGATATAATATAGCGAAAAATTAACCGGGAGTGAAACATGAGTAAAAAAATTGACATTTAAAACTGAAAATTTGAAAAATACGTATATATTTTAATGGCAGAGTGAGGTATCTAACGCATGAATATTAATCGTTGTTATGTTGAAAAGCGACCCGGCTTCGACGTTGAAGCAAAACACACAGAATCCGAATTACGCGAAGTTTTAGGGTTTTGCGATGTTTCTGTGCGCATTTTTAATCGCTACGACATCCAAAATCTTTCACAAGATAAATTAAACGATGTAATTTCTACGGTACTCAGCGAACCGATGAGCGATATTTGCTATGAAGAAACTTTGCCTGACTTAGACCGCCGCTTGCTGTGCATTGAGCCTTTGCCGGGTCAGTTTGATGCTCGCGCCGATTCTTGTGAACAGTGCATACAAATGCTCCTCGGCGGCGACAGACCTATCGTAAAAACAGCAAAAGTATATGCAATCAGCGGAGCGAGCGATGCAGATTTCGCGCGAATAAAAACCTATATTATAAACCCGCTTGAATACCGTGAAGCTTCTTTTGATAAGCCTGATACGTTAGCTACTGCAACCACGAATACAGTCGGCAAAATTGAGGAAATCGCCGATTTTATAAAAATGGAGCAATCAGAACTTGAAAACTTGCTGAGTGATTTTGAAATGGCGATGTCCTTTGCCGACTTGCAAATGATTCAGGCGCATTTCAAAAAAGAAGGGCGCAACCCGACAATTACAGAAATGCGTGTGTTTGACACGTATTGGTCAGACCATTGCCGCCATACGACTTTCGGCACGATAATTGAAACAGGCGATATAGAAGATGCTCGCGCAAAAGCGGCGTATGATCTGTTTATATCGGTAAACGGCGATAAACCCGTTACGCTAATGAATATAGCCACAGCCGCAATGCGTCATTTGCATAAAACCGGCGGATTACCAATGCTTGACGTATCCGATGAAAATAATGCTTGCACCTTGCGCGTAAAAGCGAATTTTACGCATGGCGAAGAAGATTGGCTTGTATACTTTAAAAATGAAACCCATAACCACCCAACAGAAATTGAGCCTTATGGCGGTGCGTCCACCTGCATTGGAGGTGCAATCCGTGACCCACTTTCAGGGAGGGCGTATGTGTATCAGGCTATGCGAATAAGCGGTGCGGGCGACCCGCGAAAGCCAATTGAAGAAACCCTGCCGGGAAAACTGCCGCAGCGCAAAATCACACAAACTGCCGCAAAGGGCTTCAGTGCATACGGCAATCAAATAGGAATTGCCACGGGATATGTGCGTGAATTTTATCACGAAGGGTATATCGCAAAGCGCCTTGAAACAGGTGCGGTGGTAGGTGCCGCACCTCTTGAGGCTGTTCGCAGAGAAACACCGGCAAATGGTGATGCGATTATTCTCTTGGGCGGACGAACAGGGCGTGACGGTATCGGTGGTGCAACAGGTTCGTCAAAATCACACGGCACAACCACGGTGAGCGAGTGTGCGGCAGAGGTGCAAAAAGGCAACGCACCTGAAGAACGCAAACTGCAACGACTTTTCAGAAATGCTGATGTTACCCGTTTAATCAAGCGTTGTAATGACTTTGGTGCAGGTGGTGTCTGTGTTGCCGTTGGGGAACTGGCGGACGGTGTGGAAATCAACTTAGACACTGTCCCTACAAAATACGATGGCTTAAACGGCACGGAGCTTGCCACTTCAGAATCTCAGGAACGTATGGCAGTTGTTGTTGCGGCGCAAGATGTTGATGCACTTTTAAAATACGCTGCGCATGAGAATGTTGAAGCTGTTGAAATTGCTCGAGTGACCGACTGTAATAGGCTAGTTATGTTTTGGCGCGGGCAAAAAATAGTTGACATTGACAGAGCATTTTTGGACACCAACGGTGCAGAGCGAACTATCGCTTTGAGCATTCCAAAACCGCTCGAAACCATTCAAGCACCATGCAACAATAGTTTCGAGGATAAATTGCGGAGTCTTTGTAAAGATTTGAATTTCTGCTCACAAAAATGGTTAGTTGAGCGTTTTGATGCATCAATAGGTGCCGCTAGTGTGTTTGTACCGTTCGGTGGAAAATATGCATTGACGGAAACTCAAGTAATGGCGGCATTATTGCCGGCAAAAGGTGCAAAGACAGCATCTGTAATGTCTCACGGGTTCGACCCGTATTTCACGGAATCTGACCCATTTGCAGGTTCTGCCTACGCGGTGATTACATCGGTTGCAAAGCTGATTGCGTCAGGCGTTTTGCTTGATACAATTCACTTGTCATTGCAGGAATATTTCCCAAGACTTCACGATGACCCAACTCGATGGAAGATGCCGCTTTTAGCTATGCTGGGTGCGTTTTCTGCGCAAATGAGACTTAAAATAGCGGCAATCGGCGGCAAGGATTCTATGTCGGGCAGTTTTGGTGAACTGGATGTGCCACCTACGCTCATTTCTTTTGCCTTTGGCGTAGGCGATGCGAAAGGGTTAATCAGCCCTGAATTTAAAGCCGCAGATAATTATGTATATCTTCTTGAAACGCCGATGACCGAAGAAGATTTGCCGGATTATGCCGCACTTAGCAGTGTTTGGGAAAGATATGCCGATTTATGTAGTGAGGGCAAAGTATTGTCCGCTTGGGCCTCCGAAACAGGCGGTGTTTACGGCGGAATCATAAAAATGTGCCTTGGCAATATGATTGGGTTTAGCGGCGAAGACAGCCATGATTTATTTGAGCGCAAGTGGGGTTCGATAATCTTTGAATCTGCTGAGCAATTAGACGGATTTCGATTACTGGGGCACACGCAGTCAGCACCAGTTATAAACGATGTGCCGCTAGAGGAACTTTGCACAGAGTGGAAGAAACCTCTTGAAAGAGTTTTTTCGACGAAAGTAGAGGAGCCAAGCAATGTGCCCGTGATTGCAGATACACGAAAATCACCTTTAGTTCGCAAAGCATCTATCGTGGGGCCAAAAGCAATCGTCCCTGTTTTTCCCGGTACAAATTGTGAGTACGACACAGCAATGGCGATTGAACGCGCAGGCGGTATTTGCGAAACTGTACTTGTGCGAAATCTCACTCCACAAATGCTCCAAGATTCAATTGACATGCTTGAAAAAACCATAAAATCTGCACAAATGTTAGTGCTTCCGGGCGGTTTTTCAGGTGGTGATGAGCCGGATGGCAGTGCAAAGTTCATCGTTTCGCTTTTTCGAAATCCGCGCCTTATGTATGCCGTGCACGACTTAACCCAAAACCGTGACGGGCTTATTTTAGGAATATGCAACGGCTTTCAAGCGTTAATCAAGTTAGGACTGTTGCCTTTTGGCAAAATATCAAAAATGACGGCGGATTGCCCAACGCTCACGCATAACAGTATAAACCGCCACCAAGCAATGTATGTGCAAACTCGTATTGCTTCGGTAAATTCTCCGTGGTTATCGAAGTGTGAAGTTGGCGAGGTATTCGTTCAGCCTATTTCCCATGGTGAGGGGCGTTTTGTTGCAAATGCAGAAATCTTGGAAACACTTAAAACAAATGGACAAATTGCATTTCAGTATCTCGAAAATCCAAACGGCTCTGATTGGAATATTGAAGGGATATGCAGTCTTGATGGACGCATTTTGGGTAAAATGGCACACACCGAGCGCTTCGGTGAAGATGTGGCAATAAATATCTACGGCAATAAGCATATGCCGCTTTTTGAGAGTGGTATAGATTATTTCAAATAAGAACATTGCAAGATGTATCTACATTAAGTAATAAAAGAGGAGTGAGTCACAATGAAAAATATCCCTGAATTGTTCGGAAGCATGGTGTTTAATGAAACGGTCATGCAGGCGAGATTACCTAAAGATATATTTAAAGCACTAAAGAAAACCATGTCGCAAGGCACACATTTGGAGCTTGATTTAGCGAACGTGGTAGCAAATGCAATGAAAGATTGGGCAGTCGAAAAGGGAGCAACACATTTTACCCATTGGTTTCACCCGATGACAGGCATAACTGCCGAAAAGCACGACAGCTTTATCTCGCCAATTGGTAACGGCAAGGTCATCATGGAATTTTCGGGCAAAGAGTTGGTACGCGGAGAGCCGGATGCGTCCAGTTTCCCATCAGGTGGCTTGCGCTGTACTTTCGAGGCGCGGGGGTACACCATTTGGGATATTACTTCGTATGCGTTTATAAAGGACGATACGCTGTACATTCCCACGGCATTTTGCTCTTACAGCGGAGAATCATTGGATAAAAAAACACCGCTTCTGCGCTCAATGGAAGCCATTCACACACAAGCGCTGCGCATACTCAGGCTGTGCGGAAACACCATGGTACAGCGTGTAAGCACCACAGTTGGCGTAGAGCAAGAATATTTTCTTATAGATAAAGACGTTTACTTAAAGCGCCCCGATTTAATGTACACAGACAGAACTGTATTTGGTGCACGTCCGTCAAAAGGGCAAGAACTTGACGACCACTATTTCGGAAGTATAAAACCACGTGTCTACGCATTTATGAAGGAACTCGAAGAAAAGCTGTGGAAGTTGGGCGTTTATGCAAAAACAAAGCATGATGAGGTAGCTCCCGGGCAACACGAAATGGCTCCTGTTTTCACCACTACGAATATCGCCTGCGACCACAATCAGTTGACGATGGAACTTATGAGAACCATTGCCGACAAACATGGATTGGCGTGTTTGTTGCACGAAAAGCCATTCGCAGGGGTGAACGGAAGCGGAAAACACAATAACTGGTCACTGTCCACGGACACGGGTGTGAACCTGCTTGAACCCGGCGAAACACCTTACGAAAATGCTCAATTTTTACTATTCTTGGTGGCAGTGATTAAAGCTGTGGACACATATCAAGATTTATTGCGCGCTACAGTAGCAAGTGCCGGAAACGACCATCGTTTGGGTGCAAACGAAGCGCCACCAGCGATTGTTTCGATGTTCTTGGGAGATGAGCTTACAGCCATATTGGACGCAATAGAATCAGGCGAAGATTATCAAGATGTAAGCCAGCAGGCAATGGAAATCGGTGTTACTGCATTGCCGCATTTTCCGAAAGACACTACCGACCGCAACAGAACGTCGCCGTTTGCTTTTACGGGTAACAAGTTTGAGTTTCGTATGCTCGGTTCAACATTCTCTGTTGCGGAGCCAAATATAGTGATTAACACAGCGGTTGCCGAAGTTTTGCGTCAATTTGCAGATACCTTGGAAAAAGAGTCGGATTTTAAAAAGGGAATTGCCAAACTGATAAAAAAGACCATCCGCGAACACAAGCGCATTGTTTTTAACGGAAACAACTACTCCGAAGAATGGGCTATAGAAGCCGAAAAGCGAGGACTTTCAAATCACCGCACAACGGTGGAAGCATTGCCTGCGATGATTGCGCCGTCGTGCATTGACCTATTTATAAAACACGGCGTATATAACGAAACTGAACTGCGTTCACGCTATGAAATCCACATTGAGAGCTATTGCAAAACCATCACCATAGAAGCTCTGACAATGGTTGACATGGTAAACGGCGGCATTATTCCCGCCTGCATAGTCTATCAAAATGAGTTGGCGAAACTGCTGAAAAGAAAAAAGGAATGCGGTGATTTTGACACGACTCTCGAAGAGCGGTTGCTTACAAAAATCGCAAAAGCGAGTGGTTGTCTGCTGAAAAAATTAGATGCACTTGAAGCGGCACTACTAAAAGCAGATGACAGTCAAGATATTTTAACGCACGCACAGTTCTGCCGCGACAATATTTTTGCGGCGATGTCGGAGCTTCGCATATCGGCGGATTCACTTGAAACCTGTGTGGCAAAAAAATATTGGCCGTACCCGTCTTACAGTGATTTGTTGTACAGTGTATAGACGCTTTGTGCACTCTCCCACACTCAAAGCAGTTAAATCAATGCCCACAAGGACAATCGAGTTCGGGCGATTGCCCTTGTGGTGCAGGCACTATCAAGAATAACGAAAAATCTTCTGATATTTATGGTTGACAATTGTTCCGGAAGTTACTATAATATTCCACAGCAAATGATTTTGCGCAAGTGCTGGAACTGGTAGACAGGCATGGTTGAGGGCCATGTGTCCTTAGGGCGTATGGGTTCAAGTCCCTTCTTGCGCACCAACCTAATATCAAGCAAAAGCTAAACATTTTTTTCTGACAATAATAGCTTTTGCTTGGCATCGCAGAACAAACAAGAAAAAATGTCAGAATGATAATTAAACCTCCATAT
>WQSX01000060.1 GCA_009787625.1 Oscillospiraceae bacterium | reverse complement strand
CCATAATTATGACATCAGCCATTTTCAAGATCCTTTTCCTGTTTCTTTTGAGCAATGAATCTTGTTGTCACAGAGCCATCACCAGTGAACATTCCACAAGCTGCATCAATAGCGCTTTTTACCGGAGCAATAGTTATGACATTATTACTTTCAGTGAGCTGAACCTTTTTGCCGCGTAGCTTTCTTGAAAATGGTTCAGGTAGATTAAGTGTATCAGATTGAATGATTACTGTGTTCATTTCAGCAGGACTCCTTTCTGAAGTGGTTTTTTAAGAAAATTATCCATATTAACGTGAAGTTGTGGTAGGTATGATTGTATCATATCGTTATTGATTTTTCTACTATAAGTTTCGCAAGCATTAACGTAGTTTGACCCGACCGCCCGTGAATTTTGTTGATTGAGGTTTAGTGTGAGAATCTGCTTGCGAAGATAATAATAAAAAATCGTCATTCACAAAAAATTTATATAATTCACAATTTTGACAAAAAATGCTTGCAATTACATGCAATATATTGTATGATATCGCACAGAAGCGAAAATGCTTCGCCGATTTTTCGGCGGCAGGCGAGAAGTGTTGAGACCACTCCCCGCCCTGCATATGTGAACTGACCACATACACAATTGCATATTTGCAATACCACATTGACTATTCTACAACGGTTTGCGTTATTTCGCAAGCATTAACGTAGTATGTAGTTGGTTGTGTAGCACATTGGTTGCCGTGTATGTAGTGCGTGATTATCACGCTTGAGTCATACGCGGCATTTTTCGTTTCTCGGAGAACACTCGCCGGGGCAAGTGCGCACGCCCCGGTGAGGGAACACTCCGAGAGAGCTGAATAAAATTGTGGAGGTCAATGTAACATGGAGAGGAATTTTTCGTCCAAGGCGAAAACAGGCGCATTTAATAAATCAAAGAAATCCACGCAAATCAAAAGAAGCCTAAATAGGGTGTTGACGCTCTTACTTGCATTTTTGTTCATGCTCAGCACGGTCGCTATGGCGTTTCCATATGCGGCGGAATATGGTATGAACGAAATTACCGAACTGATTACGCCAACACAGTACGAACCCGCGGGTGAACCTATGCCGGAAGGCATATCGGCATTGGGTTGTTGTGGCACCGACATTACGGCTGATTTTGAGTGCGCAAACTTTAAGCAAGCCGTCCGTGCGCTTATTGGCAAAACAACCGGCGAGCCAATTTTCCGCTGTGATGTTGAGTCGATAACGTTCTTGTCTGTCGGAAACATGTCCATAACAAGTCTTGCAGGTATTGAGCATTTTGAAGAGCTACGTAGCCTGGATGTGCAGGATAACAAACTGACAGCACTGGATGTGAGCAGAAATTTGGCTTTGAATTTACTTTGGGTTACGTTCAACCAACTTGTCGAATTAGATGTGAGCCAAAACCTGGAGTTGCGGAATTTGAAGGCTTGGGGAAACCGTTTAACAGAGCTCGACGTGAGTCGCAACACCGTGCTGTCATATCTTAATGTCAGGGATAACTATTTAACAACGCTTGATGTTAGCAATAATCCCGGTTTGGAGTCGCTTTCAGTTTTTCGAAATCTCCTGGAAGAAATTGATGTTAGCAGTAATCCGATGTTAGAACGGCTTGACGCAGGTAACAACCAGTTGACATCAATTAACGTAAGTCAAAATCCGGCGTTGGAATCGCTTACTGTGTGGGAGAGCCAACTAAGATCAATCGACGTAAGTCAAAATCCGGCATTGGAATCGCTTAGTGTGACGAGAAGCCAACTAAGATCAATTGACGTAAGTCAAAATCCGGCGTTGCTCGAGCTTAGTGTGGGGGAGAGCCAACTAAGATCAATTGACGTAAGTCGAAATCCGGAGTTGGTATCGCTTAGTGTGCAGGAGAACCAACTAACATCAATTGAAGTAAGTCAAAATCCGGCGTTGCACCAGCTTTTTGTTTCTAGCAATCTACTGGAGGAACTTGACGTAAGTCAAAATCCGGCACTACGCCGGCTTTGGGTTCATGGCAGTCTGGAAGAACTTGACGTAAGTCAAAATCCGACGTTGCTCGAGCTTCGCGTTGGTTGGAATCAACTAACCGGTGAGTTAGATGTTAGCAATAACCCGATGTTAGAAGTGCTTGCTGCCTCTCATAACAAACTTGAAAGTGTGTTGTTGCACCCTGATGCACCTTTTACAGGCTCGTCAATCGGTCCCGGCCCCTCACCTCCATTCATAGATGTGAGTTTCAACTATCTTCTCGACACAAATGCCATCGTAAACGGGGGACGCTTTGATTGGGACGTAGAGGTCGATTTTGGTGGATTGGTAACAACGCCATTTATCTTCTCCCCACAAAATACTCCACCTGCTGCGCCGCCTCTTGAAGGCACTGTGACTATATCAGGTAACGCTGTGTTTGGTCAGGAGTTGACGGCAGATGTAACAATTACATCACTTGACTACGGGACACTGGCATATGCGTGGTTACGCAATGGAACACCCATACCGGGTGCAAATACTCGGACACTAATCTTAACAGCCGCAGACGTTGGACGGACGATAACATTCAGAGTTACCGCAACGAACTTCTCCGGCATAACATCTAGCGGCGTAACCGTTGAGCGTGCGAATCCTGTAGTAACATTTCCCACAAGCGCAACTTTGACTTTCGGACAAAACCTTTCACAAGCAATGCTAGCAGGGCAAGATAACAGCGGCGTAATGGGCACATTCACGTTTGACACGCCTGACGCACGACCAACGGTGGCTCAAAGCGGCGATGAGTTTCTTATGACGTTTACGCCTACAGGAACGGCAGCTAATACTTACAACGCAGTAACACAAAATGTGGCTGTCACAGTAAATAGAGCAGTGCCGACAGGACTCACGCCACCGACTGCCGGAGCTATAACCTACGGTCAGCGACTTGAAGAATCAACGCTCACAGGCGGCTCTTCGGGCGGTACTTGGGCGTGGGAATACCCGAATGAAATACCGTCTATGAAAAACGACGGATTTAGCGTGATGTTCACACCGACAGGCACGGACAACTATGATTGGAGCGGCATAACTAAAACATTTACAATACCTGTGACGGTGAATGCACCTTCCGGAGGTGTAACTTTCCGAGACCCGAACGTCTCGGCGGCAAGCAGCGGAAATATAAACCAAACTATAAACTTCAACGTTCAAATTAACTTGACTCACGCGGGTAGAAATTCAAGATTTTCAACACTATCTTTCGAGTGGTTAAGAAACGGACAAGTATGGGAAGGAACAGGCGGCAGCGGAACAATGGCGGCAAATCAGATAAATAATAACACTCCGATACAGTTGCATCTCCCTGCAGGAAACCACGCACAGCGTGGCGGCACTTGGATATTGCGCATTTCACTACTGAACACTGACGGCAACGCATTGTTCACAGACGAAAGACACGTGACAACACTAACCATTGAACAACCCCAAATTTGGCAACCCCCACCACCCCAGGACACGTGGCATCCTCCCCAAGACTGGTGGCAACCACCGCCACCACCCCCGCCGCCCTCACAGCCTGCGGATGAATTATTGGTGGATCCGGTAGGGCTTTGGCAACGAGATGAAAACGGCAATTGGAGATTTAATCTCGATGCCGGAGGAAATGTCAGCGGATGGGCTCAAATCGA
The DNA here is from genome assembly GCA_009787625.1 of Oscillospiraceae bacterium. Classification (GTDB taxonomy): domain Bacteria; phylum Bacillota; class Clostridia; order Oscillospirales; family Oscillospiraceae; genus WRMH01. Next base: position 7,426 of record WQSX01000060.1, on the reverse strand, counting down.
CGACGAACGGTATTTCTTTGATGAAAACGGCATTATGCAAACAAGTTGGTTGGAAGACGGCGACTATTGGCTTTATCTTCGCGCGTGCGGCGCGAAGGCAACAGGTTGGGTGCAGACAGGTGGAAGTTGGTTCTACCTGTGCTCAGATGACGGCGTTATGCAAACGAGTTGGGTGCGTTACAACGGTACATGGCATTATCTTCGCGGAAACGGCGCAATGGCGACGGGATGGGTAGAGTATGACGGAGCGTGGTACTATATGCGAGGAAGTGGTGCGATGGCAACCGGTTGGGTGCATACGGGCGGAGCATGGTATTATTTGAGACCAAACGGAGCGATGGCAACGGGTTGGATAATGAGTGGCGGAGTTTGGTACTACATGCGTCCAAGTGGAGCAATGGTAACGGGAGTCCAAGTTGTCGACGGGGTGCGGCACAGGTTTGATTCAGATGGCGGCTGGAGAGGCAGAGCCTAATAGTTCATGAAGTGATACTTAAGCACCTCGAAAAGCCGAAACACAAAACAAACAGTGGGAGTTTAGAAACAAACTACCCACTGTTTGTGGGTGATTGGGGTTAATCGCACATACAAAAGCGACCATTACTATTGACACCAATGTGGGAAGTGTGCTACTCTATAAGTAGACAACTTCCTCTTTTGGCGATTATTTTTAAGGCAGGTGTTTGAGTTGAAAAATAACCTAAAGGAAATGCGTAATAGGCGTTGTATGTCCCAAACAGCCTTAGCTGAAGCAATAGGCACAACGAAACGCACGATATATGCTATTGAAACAGAAAATCAAGACATTCACATTTCTTTGGCGCATAAATTGGCATCATGCCTGGATTGTGCCATAGATGATATATTCATATTTGACAATAACGCACCAACCGCAACCGATAAGGCATTATGGTTCACAAATGTAGTTCGCTACACATCAGAGGAGATTGATAAGCCAATTGATGAAACGGCTAAACTGCTTGAACGTAGCGGATTGGCACAACGCATTATTTCCGGCTATCCCATCTGGCACACACAAGGTTACGAATACATGGCTGAAGTGCTTGCGGATGAACTGAATAAAGTGGGTGAATAAATGGCTTTATACCACGGAACAAATGAAAAAATCGGAATTATAGATTTGAGCAAAGGGCGAGTTAGAACCGATTTTGGTAAAGGTTTTTATTTGACCGGCAAACCGGACACAGCGTTTAGATGGGCTGCAAATAAAGTGGATTTATCCGGCGGTACAGCAACTGTTTTGCGTTACGAAATCAACAATGACCTATTTAGCACCTATGGAAAAAGATTCAGCGATATACCGGATTTAGATTGGCTCGAATTTATTTGCCAAAACAGGCATCGAGAAGCCAATAAAGCTGAGAAGATAGAGCCAAGGCATGATTATAACTGGGTGTCCGGACCAATTGCTGATGACAAAGTTTACGATGTTGTAAAAAACTATATGGCAGGCGAAATAACTGCGGAAGTTGCTATACAAAAGGCACGGGCGTTGCCGCAAACATTCCAGCTCAGCCTGCATACCACATTGGCTCTCAGTTTTGTTGATGATTTGGGTGTGTATTTCAAGCAATATAAAAATAATGGTTGGTCAAGAGAATGGATAAAACGATAGCTACAATTTGTATTGTACTCCTACAGTCAAGTTACTTCCGAAAATAACACCCACTTGTGCTTTTGCTCCGAGCATGGTAGAATGTGGAGTGAAGGCGGTGAATCAATTTGACGACAAACTCACTTAACCTAAGTAATCTGCGGCTGGCTGTGCTTATAGACGCTGAAAACGTGCCCAGAAACTGCATTAAGCGTGTGATGGAAGAAATAGCGATATATGGAACACCCACAATAAAGCGCATCTACGGAGACTGGACAAGTCCCGTGGTGTCGGGGTGGAAATCTTCCCTGCTCGAAAATGCTATAACCCCAATACAGCAATACAGCTACACACAGGGGAAAAACTCCAGCGACTCCGCAATGATAATCGACGCAATGGACATACTCTACACAGAGCGCACCGATGGGTTCGTTATAGTGTCGAGCGACAGCGATTTCACCAGGCTCGCTATAAGACTGCGCGAAGCAGGGCAGAGAGTTATAGGCATTGGTGAGCGAAAAACACCAAGAGCCTTTATTGCGGCATGTGATAAATTTACATACATCGAAGTAATCAACAAAAGATACGCAGACACAATGCTGGCCGAAGGCGGCGCACTAAACGAAGCTGAGGGTAAAGCCGAAGCTGATGACAAAACCGAGCAAGACGTGCAGCTGAGCAGTCCGCAGAAAAAGCATGACAGACCAAAAACGCAAACCCCCGTGCCGGACGATGTTGTAGAGATTATAGCAGATTCGGTAGCCGACCTTGCAGGTGACAGCGGCTCCGTGTTCCTGGGCGAACTGGGCAACCTAATTTTGAAAAAGCAACCCGACTTCGACTACAGAAACTTCGGGCACAAGAGCCTGACTTCCATGATAAAATCAATAGACCGCTTTGAAACAGAGTTTCGCCAGACCGCAGACCCGAACATTAAACATGTTTTTGTGCGCGACAAAGAAAGCTAACGAAAAAGGTATTATTTTGAGAAGACGACGAATTGGATGCTTTGGAAAAATACTGTTTATACTGCTTGTCTTGGCTCTCGCCATAGGTCTGATATTAGTTGACAGCAACACAAGGCTCGTGACAACTGAATATATACTTGAGTTCCCGAATCTACCATCAGGCTTTGACGGCTACAGAATAGCACTCATTGCCGACAATCACGGAGCGGAGCATGGTGAGGACAACGCACGGCTGATTTTATCTGTAATCGAGTCCCGGCCTGACATCATAGTCTTGGTTGGGGATTTAGTTGACCGCTACCAGCCCGGACTCCCTGTGAGCAGGCAACTTGAAATAACAAGAGCGCTGATTGCCGGACTAACGCCCATTGCCCCTGTATACTTCGTGACAGGAAATCACGAATGGGATCTCGGTCCGGGTTATTTACAGGAGCTGATTTCGATTCTCGATGAAGCAGGTGTTATTTTGCTGCGCAACAGATTTGAGAGAATCGAGCGTGGCGGAGACTCAATAATCCTCGCAGGTGTCGAGGACCCAAACGGTCCCGCCGACATGATTACACCGCAAGCTTTTATTGACGGCATACATCAAAACGAAGCGCCGGAGTTTCTGATAGTTCTCTACCACAGAAACTACAAGCTGGATATGTTCAGCAGGCTGGGTGTAGACCTGCTACTGAGCGGACATGCCCACGGCGGAATAGTGCGACTGCCGTTCACAGATGGGCTGATAGGTCCGAGAATGGAATGGTTCCCCACGTATACAAGCGGAGTTTACACAAGAGCAAATACTCAAATGGTAGTGACAAGAGGCCTTGGAAACCATTTAGGTTGGACAAGATTTTTAAATAATCCGGAACTTGTAATTGTAGAATTGAGACAGTAAGTCTGAATAAATTCAAACTTACGAGAGAATGTGCGATTTGCTCCCCTTGCAGGGAACCGCAAATGATGCACAATATGACCATCTTTCTGATGGTTGTTTTGTGGCTCAGAGTGTGGCGGAAAGGAGTGGTCATATCATAGAATTTGACAATTTTAAACAATCAATAAATAACTTGCGCCCCGCGCTTGACGGCCTAAAGCAAGCCCTCAAGCTGGACGAGGCGACTGCTGAACTTGAAAAGCTCGAAGCCGAAAGCGCAAAAGACGGCTTTTTCAGTGACTTAAAAAACTCGCAAAAAGTCCTGCAAAACATCAAAGCCTTAAAGACAAAAATAGATACCTATGAAAAGCTGGACAATATGTGGAGCGACCTGCTGACACTCTGTTTGATGGGTGCAGAGGAAAAAGACGAGAGCTTGCTTTCAGAAGTTGCGGCTGAGTTTGATAAGTTCAACTCAGCTTTGGAGACGGCACGACTCGAGACACTTCTGAGCGGAGAATACGACAACAGCAGTGCAATTGTTTCATTCCATGCAGGAGCGGGCGGCACCGAAGCTCAAGACTGGGCGCAGATGCTCTACAGAATGTACACCCGTTGGGCGGAGCGCCATAAGATGAAATACAAGCTACTCGACTGGCTGGACGGCGAAGAGGCAGGCATGAAGTCCGCTTCAATCCAAATAGACGGTGAAAATGCCTACGGTCTGCTCAAAAGCGAAAACGGCGTACACCGTTTAGTCCGAATTTCACCGTTCGACTCCTCGGGCAGACGCCACACTTCGTTCGCCGCAGTGGAAGTTGCCCCGCTTATATCAGATGATGTAGAGCTTGAAATAAAAACCGAGGACATTCGAGTTGACACATTTAGGGCATCAGGCGCAGGCGGTCAGCACGTAAATAAGACTGAAAGCGCAGTGCGAATAACCCACACTCCTACGGGCTTGGTTGTGGCATGTCAAATGGAGCGCAGTCAGCACCAAAACCGCGAAGTGGCAATGCGTATGCTTCGGTCGAAGCTGCTGGAGATAAAAGAGCGTCAGCATTTAGATAAGATAAGTGATATCAAGGGCGAACAAATGAAAATCGAATGGGGTAGTCAGATACGGTCATACGTGTTTATGCCCTATACTTTGGCTAAGGATAATCGAACCGGATTTGAAAATGGCAACATAAATGCTGTTATGGATGGGGATTTAGATGGGTTCATTGAGGCTTATTTAAGCATGGGATGAGGTGGCAAGTCAGGCGCAGGCGGTCTAAAAATAAAAGCACCACTCAGCCGCCTCTTTGCCACCAGTGCATTTACCTTTTTTTAGGTTTTTTACTTTGCTTATACTGGTTTTTCTGATGTCGGTCGGGCTGCTTTTATTTTTAGACCGCCTGCACCTGACTTGCTGATTTTAAATGGGTGCGCCTTAAAAACAAAGCTAGGAGATTATATATTATGGCTGTTTTGACTTTGGATTTCTATTCTCGGGAACTGAAAATGAGTACACTTTTGACAATGGTTACTCCGGATTCTACCCATATTGGGGAGACTCCACTTAGTGAGCGCAAGGTTTTGTATTTGTTGCATGGTTTGTCTGATGATGCGACATCGTTTTTGAGATTATCTCGTGTGGAGTTGTTTGCTCGCGATGCGGGTGTTACTGTTGTAATGCCTAGCGTTGGTAGGAGCATGTATTGCGATGACATAAATGGGCAGAACTACTTTTCATATGTGGCAAATGAGTTGCCTGAATACTTAAATCTCTTGATGGGTGTTCCAAAAGCTTGGGAATTAAATAACATCGCAGGAATATCAATGGGTGCATTGGGTGCCGCGAAAATAGCTCTAACATACCCTGAAAGATTCACAGAGGTGGGGTTGTTTTCAGGATTCATTCACCCGATTGCATTGATGCCAATGCTTACAGAAGAGCAACGCATGGAGTTCCCGTTTATGATGGTCAAAGAAAACGAACTAAACACAACTCCCCTCGACCCCATGAACCTGCTCGACCCCGAAAAGCACAAAAACCTAAAAATCACGCTCCGCTGCGGAGAGCAAGACGACCTATACATGATGAGTGTGGCATTCCACAAAAAAGCAAGCCACCTAGGCTTAAACGTAACAGCCCATTTTGAAGAAGGCGACCACGAATGGCGCCTATGGGATAAATACCTAGAGGACTTCATTCTGGCAATGAAATAGCCACAGACTAACTACAAATCCAATAGACGGTCTAAAAATAAAAGCAGCCTGACCGACATCAGAAAAGCAAGTATAAGAAAAAGTAAAAAACCTATAAAAAGGTATATGCACCGGTGGCAAAGAGGCGGCTGAATGGTGCTTTTATTTTTAGACCGTCTATTGGATTTGCGCACCGCACCAAATCAAAGCACACCAATCTAAAGTGCGTTAATAAAACTTTAACAAACGGACGAGCTTTGTTAACAATTTTGTCTTGACTAGATAAATGAATTGTGATATCATGACATAAATATGTTCAAATTGAACATATTTGACTAAATTTTTATGGAGGAATACCAATGAAAAAAGCACTTTTTATTTTGCTCGCATTTGCACTTATTCTGGTACCTATTGTTGCTTGTGCGGCGGACCCTGAACCTGCACCGCCACCTGATACAGGAACGGGCGAAGCTCCGGCTGCGACCCCTGCTCCTGCCGATGATGATGATGAAGAACCTGCACCACCTGCCGGCGACCTCGACAATGTGACACTTCGCCTATGGGGCGGAGAAATGTGTCAAGATCTATTGCGCTCACAAGCTGATGCCTTCATTGCACATGTCGCAGATAGAGTAAATTTGACAATTGAAGTCGGCGTTGAGTCTGAGGAAACTTTGAGAGATACAATACTGACTGACCCACCTGCAGCTGCAGATGTCTTTGCGTTCGCAGACGACCAAATAAATGACCTCTACAGAGCCGGAGTACTGCAAGAAAATGTAATGAATGCAGCTGAAGTTCGCGCAGCCAATACAGCCGGTTCAGTTGCCTCTGCGTCAGTTGGTGACAGTCTCATGGCTTGGCCACTCAGCCCCGGCAATGGCTACTTCTTGCTCTATAATTCAGATTACTTCACACCTGAAGATGTACTCAGCTGGGACAGAATGCTTGAAGTCGCAGCGGAGGCAGGTGCAATGGTCTCTATGGAGCTCCCCAGCGGATGGTGGAATATCTCATTCTTCAGAGGCGCAGGTTTTGACGCTTGGGAAGATGATGACGGTAGTTCAATGATTAACATAAACGGACCCGGCGGAACAGATGTACTTCAAGGAATGCTCGACATTGCCGGTCACCCTGCATTTATATCTTTGGGCGGTGGTGAAATCGGTGGAGCTATAGAAGATGGCTCTGTTATTGCAGCAGTCAATGGTCAGTGGAATGTCCCGGCATTTTCTGAAATATGGGGCGATAGCATTGCCACAACTAAGCTCCCGACATTTACAGTAGCCGGTAATCAAGTGCAAATGGGTGGAGTTATTGGGTCAACGCTCATTGGTGTTAATGTACATAGTGAATGGGCAGGTTGGGCGATGATGCTCGCTGACTGGCTCACAAATACAAACAGCCAAATTGAGCGATTCCATGTACGTGGCATGGGACCATCTAATCTTGCTGCGGCAACAGCACTTGCCGATGCACTACAAGATGATTTGGCTGCATCCGCATTCGCTGCACAAGCACCGTTTTCTTGGTCAATCCTTCCGGGCGGCAGCTTTTGGGGACCAATGGAAACTCTCGGAGAAATAATAGTCCAAGGTAATCCGGAGGGGCATGATTTACAATATTTGCTCGACTCAACAGTAGAAGCTATTACCGGATAAATTAAGTCAAAGCGCAATAGGATTAGAAACTCATGAAAAGGGAGACTGCGCAAACGTGGTCTCCCTTTCAGAAATCTTTCATAAATAAGGGGATGTGCATAATGACAGGAACATTAGCCCGCGT
>WQSX01000059.1 GCA_009787625.1 Oscillospiraceae bacterium | reverse complement strand
AATCCGAGATTTTAGTCGGTATGGTCTGCGATGCAAGGGTGATAACTCGTACACAGAGGATAATTTTTTGGGTGCTTGAAAGACTCAACTTTTGGGATTAGTGGGGTGATTGTAGTGAAAATCACAAGAAAATACGTGCTATATTTAGTTGTACTGGTTTTGTTGATTGCGCTTTTGGCACCATTTGTCATAGGAACGGTCAATCAAATAGCAACGCTTGCAGGGTATGGTGAAGAAAATTATTATCCGGCAGAAATTTATGAATATACGGAAACAGAGCTTGAGTCTTCGTACATTCAGTATGAAAATTCAGAAAATTCGCTTACAGTTACTGTAGACCCAACTCAGAATAATTACAATCATATGCGGCAAATCGAGATAAGTGAAAGGCTTATGTATCGGATAGAGTATTACAGTGCAGTTGCTTTAAGACTGCAAAGTGAATTACTGAGCCAAAGTATAGTTCTCGCACAAAGGCAACTGGAAGTTGAGCGTGTGCGGCTCATGTTAGGCGAAACCATACAGGGAAGTGTGGAGCTATCTTATGCGCAAGTGCATGCAGTTACAGAGCAACAAAGAATCGCAGATGAATCATTCTCCCTAAGAGCGGAGATTGTCAGCCGAAGAAGAGGACACAGTTGCTTTGAATTCATAGATGATTTTACACTTCCCACTTCGTCACATCCAAGAGCAGCGGATTTAAGCTCATTGATAGTGGGCTTACTCGGGAATAATGTATCATATGGTCTAATTACCCGGCAAATAACGGAAAGTAACGCAATTTTGGCGGATTTAACCCAAGCCGGCGCAGGTTTCGGTACAATCGAAATTATTCAATCTGAAATACATATCTTGACAACTGAGCAGGGATTTATGAGAAGCCAGCTTGAAATTACTGCAACTGCAGGGTGGATAACATATTTGGATGCAAGAGTGCAATACGATTTAGCACAAGCAATGCGCCCAATGCTTACAGCGAGGCTTGACTTGATAGCGGAACTTTATGCGATGGGTGAAATAAGCCATATTGAGAAACTTACACACGAACTTGAAGTCTTAGAGGAATTATTTAATGCAGATATGGCGATAATTGCGTTGGCAACTGTCATTGCTGAGTTGGATGCTATGATGTTGGGTGTTGTCATTTAGCAACCGCATCAACAATTGACGTTAGTATATAGAATACTACAAGCTCAAACTTATAACCCCAAGCATGTGCGCCGCAAGAATTTCTGTTACACCCAACCTTGCCATGACCTCCATGACAAGGTTGCTGAACTGTACATGAGTAAGGTTGTAATCAGTGCGCAGAACAGCACTGCCGGATGTAGCAATAGCGGTTACCAACTCCTCTGCAATATCGTAAATCGGGAAGAATCTGTCTGAAACAATAAAATATTCATCACTATTACTGTTAGACCTGTAAAACATCAAAAAATTATCGAGCACAAAATTGCTGTCTTCCACCAACATACCCCGCGCCATACTGTCTGACAGGTGGAGAAATGCGTTGGGCATGAACTCATTTGCATTGTTTGTGACATCGACGGTGTGCCAGTGACCGTTTATATAAACGCGATTCCATGCATGGGGGAGAAAGCCCTCCAAATATCCGGTCACCACAATGGAGCGAAGACCCGCTGCATGCGCCAAAAGATGATATGCCGCCGCATAACCCGAGCAAACTCCAACTTGGTTTATTAAGATGCCGTATGCGGTAAATGAATAAAAATACCTCGGGTCCACAGACGCAAAATTATGTAGCTCCGCATTTTCGAGAGCGGCCCAATCGTACACCGCCGTCTCTACAAGAAAGTGGTTTATTGCCAAACTTTTCTCAAAATCAGTCATGTTCTCGGTGATTATTCTCGATACAATCTCAGGGATAATCCTGCGGAGCGCATCCTGCTGAGTCAAGATAGTCTCGGCAGGTTTCCTGTAATGTATCAATGCTATATTAGACCCGGGAACAGTACTGATTCCGTCAACATGCATAATCAAAGGATTTTGATAAATCGCCTCAAAAAAGGCATCCACCAAATACTCCGTATCGGCGCTCTCGGGAAACATCGAAAGGTCTACAACCTCGTTTACTGCGAGCATGTTATGCGCCAAAAAAGCACTGAGTGCAGAGTTTGCATATATGAGGTCATCCTCTCGGAAATAGATCAATGCAGAGGTATCCGGCATCTCAATTTGCTCCAAAATCATGTCAATAACCGATTGCGAGAGGCTTACATAAGTTTTGCCGCCCCCTCTTGCCGCCAGATTTTCAAGCTTATCACGCATAGTGTCAAGCTCTTCCTGATACGTATCATTTGGTGCATCCACTACCATAATTGCGTAAAACGGCGTTCCTTCTACAGTAAACGGAATGAATACATTTTGAAGAGATGTAATGCCTGAAAAGCCAAAAGCGAGTTGCGTTAATTCTGCGCTGTCAAAGTCGTAAATAATCCTGCTAAAAACAACTTCGCCATTCGCCATGCGGATTGGTAAGTGCGAAGGCAGTAGTCCAATATGTGTAGAAAAGAAAGCAAACCCCTCTTCAAGACCCATAGTTTCAAAATCGTGATAATGGAAGTCCCAGACCATAGGTATGCGCGCACCTATTTCCATGCCGTTGTGGATATTACCTATCGCAGAATGTGTTTCGCTATTGACTGCAATAACGGTATAATTAAACCTCCACCACCGCTGATCGAACATTGAGTTATGCTGAAAACCGTAATAAGATTCGGGATGCACCCAAAATGGCTCCGTCACCATTGCTACCGGATCAAAAGTTGTGTGTGCCGTCACCCCTTCATTAAAATAAGCGTCAAACCGAACTATGACATAAAAATCGGCTCCTTCAATAGGGTCCCAATGAAATCCGGCAAGACCTTCCGGTGTCACAAAAAACTCGCTTGTAGGAGCACTAAGCGGGTTTTCAAGCGTAAAAAGTACAGCCCAAGGCATCTCAAAAGGTACTCCGGTCTCCAAATCAATACGCTGAACTATGTAATAGTGGCTAAAAAAGCCCCAGTCGTCCTCCTTCTCACGGAGGTGAAACATTCCGGAACCGGGGAGCATCTGCAAATCCAGTGATTCGGGATCAGCGAACATCATGCCTGAGACGCTCCCGGGCGTGGAAAACCATGGCGGCAGTACATGCACCCAACTGTGCCCTTCGGGAAGCTCATCCGGGTGATCGTCATGTGTATGAATATGAATGAATGCCGGAAGCCTTTCTGTCAGATTCGAATCAATATAAACCCCGAAATACCTTTCAGCATCTTCTAAAGATATCTCAAATTCAAGTTCAAATGTAAATGTGGAATCTCTTGGTACACCGAAATGAGGCTCGTAGAAGATGACACGTTGTCTGTCTTGAAAATCAGCCCGAAGCTTTTGCGACAGCTCATAAACTGAAATACTTGTGGCGTCAGTTGAAAAAGCAGGGGAGATCACACCTGTTTCGCCCACATCATCCCCTTCGCCTTGCTCCGAGGTATCGTCAGAAGCCTCAACTGTGGGTTCCGGTTCAGCAACTTCTTCATCGTAGGTGTCGGGAGAGCATGCAATAAATGCAGCTATAGAGAGGAATAAGAGCAAAATAACGACTATATTTCTGTTGAATTTTGTCATGAGAAAATCCGCCAATCCTTAGTTTTCCTAAATGATAGCATACCTGATAAACTATTGCAATTACTAAATTCATGAAGCAACCGCACTTACATACCAAAACAGTATATTATCACGCACAGTGAGCTCTTCAAACAAGTCGTCACCATGAGGGCAAAACGCCACAGTGTGACCACCCGTATCAACACTCCCGGCATCAGGCTTTAAGTAGCCTGCAAGTATGGATAACAGGGTGGATTTACCCGCACCGTTTTTACGGCGAAAGAAAACTTTCACTGTTCGTCTTGCTATAATGCCGATAATATGATATAATTTCTCCTGTTACAAGGAGTTATTCGGGCATGAAAAATGCATCATATTGCTATTAGAGACTGATTGATAAAAATTTGCTAGAGCAAAAGATATGCGAGAAATGTCATAGAAGGTGGAGTTTTTTGAATAACAAAAAACAGGTTAAATTATCTTATAAACTTATTTTAGGAATGATTCTGATTACTGCTATCGGCTTACTTGTGGCGCTTTCGTTTATCAATACAATGGTTCGGGACATTGCATATAGCAATGCTTTAGAAAGCGCAATGCTTGACCGCATGAACAAAGCACATCAAATTGATGCATGGTTTGAGGAGGCTGTTCAAATTATAGCAAATCTTTCTGAAACACTGCCACTTGTGGATAGATCGCATTATCAAGATATTGTTGTTCATTATTTACAGCGTCATGAGTTTATACAGGCGATTTGGGTAACGATGGAAGATGGAGGGTTTTACGATAGTGGATTTTGGGAGCCACCCTATTGGTTTGTTCCGCAAGAACGGGATTGGTGGGCACTTGCAGCCGAACGAAGTGGTGAGGTTATAACCACACCGCCATATACATCCGCATCCACCGGAGAGATTTGGACAGCACTATCTAGCCATAACCGAAACTGGCAAGGACAAGAAGCCACAATAACTATGGCTATAGAATTGGAGCAGCTCGAAGTAATAATCAATGATTTTGAAGCCCGTACAGAGGGTTATTTGATGCTTACGACCCCCGAGGGGGGATTTGTAATCCATCCAAACCCCGATTATATCCCCCGTGAAGACGGATTAGCCAGTGTGCTGAGGAATATGTCAGAAATACCGCATTACGCCGAAATTTTTGCACGTTTCGACAGTGGCGAGTATTTTATCGAATATGTAGACCCGCATGGAATACCGTCCTATTTTGCATTGTTTACTTTGCCTTCGACTGACTGGACTTTAATATCTGTAATACCCACAGCAATCACCGGTGTGCCTGTCAGACAGGTGCTTTCTGTTGTTATTTTTGCAACTATTTTCGTCTTAGCAATGGCGATGATATTTGCTTTTATTTTTTTGTCGCGCAGATTTGTAAAACCTATTGAGGTTCTTACAGCCAGTATCAACGAAATAACACTCGAAAACCTTAACGCCAATATTATCCATAGTGCAAGCCGCAATGATGAGATTGGATTATTATCACAAACGATAATTAAAATGCTGCGGGAAATAGAAGAAAAAACATTTGCGGTTGTGGATTTAAAAAAAGCCATCATATCCACAATGGCGGAACTGGTGGAGCACCGGGATGAAATTACCGGTGGTCATATCACCAGAACACAGAGATATATCAAAGTATTAATAGCCGCTATGAAAGAAAATGGTGTGTATTTAAGCGAAGTATCCGAATTTGATGAGGAGTTGGTTTTACTGTCTTGCCAACTGCATGATGTGGGCAAAATCGTTGTAAAAGATGCCATTCTTAACAAACCGGGTAAACTTACCGCCGAAGAATTTGAAGCTATGAAAATCCATACCACCTTTGGGGAAAAAGTCATTTTTGCACTTAAAGAAAAAACAACAGATTCAGATTTTTTGGAGTATGCAAGAATATTTGCGGTAACCCATCACGAAAAGTGGGATGGAAGTGGATATCCTTATGGGCTTTCCGGCGAGGAAATACCGCTATTAGGTCGGATGATGGCTATTGGTGATGTGTACGATGCTCTTGTAAAACCAAGACCATACAAAGATGTGTTCACCCATGAAAAAGCGGTCAACATAATTTTAGAAGGACGGGGAACCCATTTTGACCCGCTTCTAACGGATTTATTTGAAAAAATCCACCACGAATTTGAAAAAATATCCGCCGAAGCAAAGTGATAGCGATACACAGAGTATTAACTTTTCATAAATGTTCTCACATTTCAACAAATTACCAATTTGACAAGCTCTGTCCGGAACATATATAGGTATTCGTGCCAACAGCCCTCACACAGATGCCGCTTTGGAATTTGTGCGGATAGGTTTGCTAGCTCGTACATCCCATGATGGAATCAATATACCAAAACAACGGAAAAAACTGTTGCACCCTAGCCAACTCAGGGCTTATTTCATACAAGTCAAGCAACACTCCGCCGAAAAATATGTTGGCGAGAACTAAAAATAGCCCCAAGCTCTGAACAGGAGCTTTGCTTCTGAGCAAACGGACAGCTAACATCACCAGAAGCGCATTAACTGCGGCAAAAACCTTTAGCGCCATAATTTCTGTGAGCGCATCGGACAAGAGATGCGGCGAAAAGAAAACCATTGCAGTGAGTCCTGCAAAGCCAATCAAAAGATTCACAGCAAGCATAGCGGCAAACAGAGAGGTATCATACGCAAAGCCTCTGCCGCAAGCAGAGAGCGATATCCGTAATCCTGAATTTTGCTCGTCAATAAGTGCCGGGATGTAAAATAGGAAGAGCACAATTATCGAAAGACCGATTAACCCGTGCATCACCCTGTTTGCGGCAATCTGAGATAAGCTCGATGCCACATCTTCTTCAGGACCTGTCTGAGCAATGTGGAGCGGTGTCATAAAAATATCGCTTTGCCGATAGCGCTCAAACTCACTCGCCACAAACTCACCTATATCAGCGGTTTCATCGAAATTTGCATAGAGCCAAGTTCTTGCGATGCTTTCGGAGCTGACTTTGAGCAGAGCGGCGGCGACTAATTCATTGAGCCCATCGGATAGGACGCTTCGATCTGAGGTTATAAGCGTTACAACGCCATCAAAGCCTGCATCTGCTGCATTTTCAATTTGCGGAGTGATAACATAACCACACTCAATTCTGCCAAATCGCACATCATATATCAGCGCATCTAAATTATCATATAGCACAAAATTTATAAAAGGCGTATCGCTCACAGACTCCGTGAGTGCGTTAAATACTTCCGTTCCAAGTAGATTTTCATTGTCGAAATATACCCCTGCCGTGACCGACACAGGGGATATATCTGAGTCGACAAGAAAAATAGCTCCTACTGACAGTGAAATAGGTAGTAAAATTAAAGAAACGAGCACAGCTCGCCTAAGAGCAAGCTTTTTAACATTGAGGCGTAGTGATGTGAGGAAAAATCTCATCGTTTGTAACACCTCAATTCTTTAAGCGTGGCTTTCCATTTGACGGCGCACAAACTTGCGAATAAAAGCGCAAAAGCAAAGCAACCGAGAGCGGGAATAAGGATGTTTCCACCCAGCTCCGCTGCTGTCAGAAGTCTAATGCCCCAAGTGTTAGGTACTGCATTTGAGGCTATTTGCAATGACGTAGACAAAAACGCCATGGGAATTATGCCGCCTGAGAGGAAAAGTGAAATTATGCTAAAAAGTGCAGTGAAGATTCCCGCTGAGAGTGTAGTGTCAAAAGCAAACGTCAACAGCGTTGCAAAAGCAGCCATCAGAGCGAATATTACAGTAATGCCAAGCAAATGTGAGGCACCGAGAGTGATAGCAGGCAACTCAACAATTAACCCAAGTGGAACGTATAAGGCAAATAAGCCGATATTTAATAGAGCAAGAAGTAAGAAGTATGATAGTACACAGGCTAAAATGAGTGTCCGAAACGGCACATTGCGAAGTGAGAGTCTGATTATAAAATTTCGTGTGAAATTGCGGCGAATAGCGTCTGTCAGAGTGAATGCGGCGCACATCATGAGAACTATATATGCGGCAAAAAAATATGTCTGCCAAATCGGCAGAGCGCCTGTAATGTAGAGAGTTTCAGTACTAAACATGTCCGCCCTGTTTATCACGAGCTCAATATATCTCATGTTTACAGCCATAAGAAGCCTGTCAAAATCATCCCCCGAAACTCCCTGAGTACGTGCATAGTTGAGCACCGTATAAACGCCCATCTGTGCAGAGCGGAGCATATCGGCAAATGAGTCAGCCGCAGTCTGCACCAACGCGGACGTAAACGGTCTGCTCTGATTGTACTGCACCAAAAATGGTATGTTCTCGCCCGAAATCATTGCGGCACCGAAATTTTCAGGAAGCGTAATGATGGCGGCGACACTGCCGTCTGCGAGCGCCACATTCGCCTCACTTGGGTGGCGCAGGGTAAAGTAAAGCAAATCACCGGTTCCCATTTGCTCCACGACTGCGGTAACAATCATACGCGTCACAAAATCCCCATCGAGGTCAACCACTGCAATCGAAATAGGCCCGATGCCTCCATCGGACATGAGAAAATCTGCGGCAAATGCAGCAGTTACAGTTAACAGGGCGATAAAAACGAGCAACAAAATAATGCATGTTTTATGCCTCAAAATTACTTTTAAATTGAGCCGTAGAATATTTAGGATATCTTTCATCTATATGATTATCCCTTTCCGCTACGCTATGGTCATTCCGGGCTTGACCCGGAATCCCCTGAATAATGCACTAAATAAGGGATTGCGGTGCTGAACTTGGCAATGACGGGGGATAAGGGGCTTCCCACTAAGCCAACTTACTGAGCAGATGCTCCATCATGTCACTGCCTTTTTCTTTTAAGCTCTCACTTGTCCCGGCATAGCTTAAGCAACCACCCGAAAGTGTGTAAACATCGCTGTTTACTCCCACAATTTCATCAGCGGCATGACTGGTGTAAACAATGCAAATATCCTGTGCCAGTAGCACTTCAAACGCTTTTAGCAGAGCATTCTTATAAAAAATATCAAGCCCTGTAAACGGCTCGTCAAGTATAAGCACCGTGGGGTTACCCGCAAGGGCGCACACGAGTGCCACAGTCTTTTTCATACCCGCCGACAGGTGCCCGACTCGTTTCTGCTGATATGTATCTACTTCAAGTAGCTGAGTGAGATTGAGTGTATTCTGATTAGAATCGGCACCGCGAGCATGTTGCCAAAACAATATATTATCACGCACCGTGAGTTCTTCAAACAAGTCATCACCATGAGGACAAAACGCCACAGTGCGACCACCCGTATCAACACTCCCGGCATCAGGCTTCAAGTAGCCTGCAAGTATGGATAACAGGGTGGATTTACCCGCACCGTTTTTGCCAACGATAACAGCAGCCTTACCACTCGGGGCGGTAAGATCTATGTTGTTAAGTATCAAGTTTTTCCGAAACGCCTTGCTGATGCCTTTTGCACTAATCATGAGAGTATTTTACAATACTTTATATTGCTATTCAAGCAAGAAAATAAATTTCGCAAAAAATCCTTGCATTTACTTGCTAATTATGTTAAAATCGCTCCTGTACGTTGAGATACGGAGACGAAAGAGGTGAACACGATGAAAGACGGTATACATCCAAACTATCAGCAGACAACTATAAAGTGTGCATGTGGTGAGGTTATTGAGACTGGGAGCACGAGCAAGGACATNAGAGTAGAAATTTGCTCAAATTGCCATCCTTTTTATACAGGCAAGCAAAAACTGGTAGACACCAGTGGTCGCGTTGACAAGTTCAACAGAAAATTTGGCCTGAGTCAAGCTCAATAATTTTATGTAAACGTAGAGCCCGTGCTGTTATGGTGCGGGCTTTGTTTTTGCTTATGCACTTGGAAAAGAAACAATGTCAACAGGCTAAGAAAAACGAAATATTATCGTCATTCCGCGCTTGACGCGGAATCCCATGAATAATACACATTTCTGAGGGGATTGCGGGTCAAGCCCGCAATGACGAGTTAGGATGAATACCTTTAACCTGTTGACTTTGGCAAAAGAAATGGAGATACATACTTGGATATATTTGATAAAATAGAGCAAAAACGGGGTTTAGATGAGCCGGAGAAGGGGATTATTGTCGGGCTTGCCGCCGATAGTATGCCCGTGCATGACCGCTCGACCGAAGAGAGCCTTGACGAGCTTGAAGCTCTTTTAGAGACCGCAGGCGGCACATGTCTCGGCAGGGTACTTCAAAACATGAAAAAACCTAAGCCACGCACTTTCATAGGTGAAGGCAAGGTAGAGGAAGTTAAAGAACTCGCAAAAGCCAATGATTGCAATGTTATTGTGTTTGACAATGAGCTCTCACCATCGCAGACCCGTGCGCTCACAGAGGAGTTTGAGATGCGGGTGCTTGACCGTTCTTCGCTTATTCTGGACATCTTTGCGGGCCGCGCACGCACTCGTGAAGGGCGGCTCCAGGTAGAGCTTGCACAGTACAACTACCTTTTACCACGCCTTTCGGGCATGTGGACACATCTTGTCAGCCAAACAGGGTCAAGTGCCCCCATTGGCACGAGAGGTCCGGGTGAGACTCAGCTCGAAACCGACCGCAGACATATCCGGCGTAAAATTGACAAGCTCAGAGCGGAACTGAACGAGGTTATCCGTACACGCGACACTCAGAGGCGGTTACGTGAGAAAAACGATGTGTCCGTGGTAGCACTGGTTGGCTACACTAACGCAGGGAAGTCCACTCTTCTAAACTTCCTCACAGGAGCGGGCATACAGGCGGAAAACAGGTTATTTGACACGCTCGACACGACAACACGCAGGTTGGAAGTAGAGGACATCGGCGAGATTTTAATCTCCGATACAGTCGGTTTTATACGCAAGCTGCCACACCATCTCGTAAGTGCGTTTAAAGCTACTTTGGAAGAATTAAAATATGCCGACCTGATTATTCATGTTATAGATGCATCAAGCCCGGAATGGGAAGAGCAGGTCAGGGTTGTTGATGATTTAATAGTCACTTTAGGCGCAGGAGAGACCCCACGCATCGAAGCGTATAACAAATGTGACCGCATCGAGGCTGATGCACGTCGGCGCGGAGACGATATCGTAATGATTTCAGCAAGAACAGGGCAGGGGACTGAAGAACTCCTAAAACTGATGCAGGAGCGACTTTCCGACAGAAAGAAAAAAGTGACCCTCAGACTACCGTATGACAAGGCAGGACTGGTAGAAACCCTGCACAGAGACGGCACGGTAAAGGACACCAGATATCTGGAAGACTCAATAGAAGTAGACACAGTAGTAGGCCCAAGTTTACTTGGCAAGATAAAAGAATATATTGTGTAGGGGCGACCGTCCCCATCATACTACAATGTACAACAACGCCCACCGTTATTAACTCTGCGTTATACTCGCTACAGTTTCGTAAGCGTAAAAAGAAGAAGCGTCTATACAAGGAAGTACAAATAGGGTATAGTCAGGAGCGGACGAGCAAAAGGA
The DNA here is from genome assembly GCA_009787625.1 of Oscillospiraceae bacterium. Lineage (GTDB taxonomy): Bacteria > Bacillota > Clostridia > Oscillospirales > Oscillospiraceae > WRMH01. The sequence goes on along the minus strand of WQSX01000059.1, from coordinate 135 downwards.
GTGTAACTAGGGTCTGGGCGCGAGAAAAGGGAGGTTCCAAAGAGTCAGGAGGGTTAAAAAGGAATGGCACAGAAGCGGACAGCCTCTGAATGGGCAGAGATAGTGAAAGCATATGAGGAGAGCGGAAAAAGCCAA
>WQSX01000058.1 GCA_009787625.1 Oscillospiraceae bacterium | reverse complement strand
AGTGTTTTCACTCATCTTACGCCGGCATATGGGCTTGATATCGGATGCATTGCCGTAAAACGTATGGTTTCAATCACAAAATACGGCGATGTCATGCCTTGTCCGTATATCCATGCATCCATCGGAAACTTCTTTGAAGAGCCGCTTGGAGCAATTATTAACCGCGGTCTGAGTAGCAAGCTTTTTGGAAAACACATCAATACCTGCATTGCGGCTGTCAGCAAGCCATTCATTGAAAATCACATGTCCAAGGCATATGGACGTGAATTGCCGATACCGTTTAATGAAATGTTCCCGAATGAAGAAGTGTCCATCCAAGCTGAGAGGCAAGAAAGGAGCGAAGTTTAATGTTTAAGAAACCATTGTTTATTTTTGAGCTGGCTAACAATCATAGCGGAGATGTAAAACTCGCAAAGAGGATAATTTCAGAACTCAAGGATATATGTGTTTATGACGAGTTTGACTATGCTGTAAAGCTTCAATACCGTGACTTAGACACCTTTATCGCACCCGATGCAAAAAGGAGCTCAGATAATCTTGCTGTGCAAAGATTTTTGAGCACTGAGCTCACGCTTGCGCAGTTTAAAGACATTAGGGACTGCATCGGTGAAAATGGATTTAAAGCTGTATGTACGCCCTTTGACGAAAAATCGGTGAGCTTGATAATAGAGCATAATTATGATTACATAAAAGTTGCCAGTTGCTCCTTTACAGATTGGCCTTTGCTTGAAGAAATAGTAAAGGCAGACATGCCTATCATAGCATCAACAGCGGCATCGACCCTGGAAGAGATTGGGTGTGTCACTCAGTTTTTATCTAATCGCAACAAGCAATTTGCTCTGATGCATTGCATCGGTGAATACCCAACAGCAATTAGCAACCTGCAAATGAATCAGATTAGCTTGCTAAAATCCCTATACCCCGAAGTTCCGATAGGTTACTCAACCCATGAATCACCTAATGAGAACTTTTCAATCTCTTTGGCAGTCGCAAAAGGCGCATGTATCTACGAGAAACATGTTGGCATATCGACAGATGCTGTTAAATTAAATGCATACTCTGCAACACCTGAGCAGGCTTCATTGTGGCTGGAATCTGCGCATAAAGCATATCTGGCTTGTGGTATCGACGGGCAAAGGCATAGTTTTTCAGACAAGGAAATGTCTGATTTATGGAATTTCAGGAGGGGTGTTTTTGCGAGAAATGACATAAAAACCGGGTCAGTTATTTCAAGCGAAGCTGTTTACTACGCCATCCCTAAAACCACAAATCAATTGACTGCTAATGATATGTCAAAGTATATCAGATACACCGCAACAAGCGACATTGCAACAGGTGAGGCGGTCTGTGATGCTAAAGTGAGCCTTGTAAATGTCAGGGAGATGACTGAAACAGCATACAGAAATGTTAAAAAAATGCTCGAAGATTCAGGTGTCGCCCTTGGCAAAGAGGGCGTTTATGAGCTTTCGCATCACTATGGGATTGATAAGTTTGAAAAATACGGTTGCTCAATGGTAGAGGTAATAAACCGTGCCTATTGCAAGAAAATAATTGTTTTACTTCCGGGTCAGGAAAATCCAACCCACACGCACAAGGTTAAAGAGGAATCGTTCCATGTACTGTACGGGTCAATAGATATTACAATTGACGGCGAGTGCAAAACATATCAGACGGGCGAAGTTGTACATATCAGCCCAAACCAGAAGCATTCTTTCAGCTCAGCAGAAGGCTGTGTTGTGGAGGAAGTATCCACCACACACCATAAAGGCGACTCATATTATGACGATGAGAAAATAACTTCTAATAAAAACAGAAAAACTGTGATTCAATATTATTAAGACTTTTATTATATGACACTAAATGATTGGAGGAATGCAGCGTATGTTAAGACAAGTAATACTTTTCGGAGCGGGGCATGATGGGCGTAAGGCGTTGGAGTTTTTTGGAGGGGAAAATGTTTTCTGCTTTGTTGACAATAGTAAAGATTTGACGGGAACTCTTATAAAGGGTAAGAAGATACTGTCACTTGAGCAATTGAAAGCGTTGTATGCGGAAAATCATCTTACGGCAGATATTATGTTTGAAGTAGTAATTTCAATGTCGTTTAATCGTTGGGCAGTGCACGCTGTAGCTATGTCACTGAAAAAAATTGGCATAGAAGATTTCAGCATTTTTTCAGATATTGAGCGGAGATGGAGTGTTGCAGAGGACTTTCTGCGAAGGGACAGAGATATATATCCCTGTGAGCAGGAGTCACTACTGGCTATATATAAGGTACAGCTTGATTACATGATTCGCCATACCAATCCCGAAAATCTTCTGCCTGCCACAGGAAAGCTGAGAGAGGTTCAACTGGCTTATTTAGAGGGCTGTGTTTCATTTATGGAGAAAATTAAACACCTTGATGTTAAGCCATTTCTAATTGCGGGCTCATTGCTTGGTGCTGTTCGTCATAAAGGCTTCACGCCATGGGATGACGATATTGACTTTGGGGTAACGCGTAAAGAATATAATATAATTTATGAGTATTTACTTTCAAACTGCGGGGTATATAAGTCTAACTTTGATACTGATTGGCAACAAATTGAGTGGGTTAAGGAGAATCCTGAGCAGTTTCCAAATGATTATGATAGCGAGTATATTGTCTTAAATGCATGGGGCCATTTGAATATTAGAAGATTGGATGAACCGGGATATAATATGCTGGATCTCCGGGTAAGCAAATTACCTCCTGGATGTTTTGATATTTTTGCAGTGGACTTTTTCCCGGATACGTTTACTGATGATGACTATTTAGAAATGATTGGGCAGTGGATTGATAAGGAAAAAAAGTTTGGGATAACTGCAATGAATGAGATGTGGCTCAATGAGATAGAAGATAAAAACAAGTATCCGGAAAAAAGTAAACGAGTTGGCCATCCTATGAGTTGGATTATGAATAATCATTTGAAACTCAAATATTTAGCGAAAGAGCCCCTACCGAGGATATGGGATTTTGATAGCTATTTCCCTCTGAAAAAGGCTACATTTGAAAATGTGCAATTTTGGGCACCGTGTGATACAGATGCTGTGTTATCTAAATTTTATGGTAAAGACTATATGCAGATGCCGCCACGTGTTGGGGTTCCTGTTCATAATAAAGAAGCAATTTTTACTGAAGAGTATTAATGCATTAATATAGTAGGAGCTTGTGCGATACATGATTTTTGAGAGTAAGGCGCAGACACTCGCCAATATGTTTGGGAAACTGAATCATTCAACTGTACTCCCTATGCAAACTGTCAAGTTTGATGCTTTTGGTTTTAACTGCGCAGAGTCAATTTTGACATTACAAAATTTTTTTTCAAAACAAAAGGTTATAGTACGCTCTTCCCACAGTCATGAAGATACGGCGAAGACATCTATGGCAGGGAAATATCTCAGTGTTTTAAATGTCGATGTAATGGATAGCCAGGCAATAAAGTCAGCTATTGAGAAAGTGTTTGCTTCGTACGGAGCACGCTGCTCCGGTGAAGAGGTACTAATTCAACCAATGCTGTCTAATGTTCTTATATCAGGAGTTGCGTTTACCTGTGATATTAATACCGGTGCTCCATATTACATTATAAACTACTCTGAAGATGGTGCGACCACGACTGTCACCGATGGAACAGGTAAAGGATTAAAGAGTTATGTGCTTTACAAGAGAGCACCATCGAAAGCGCACTGCAAGTCTATGGAGCCAATAATTAGAGTTCTCAGGGAGATTGAGGATTTCTGCGAGAGCGATAGCCTTGATGTCGAGTTTGCTGTTACATTACCGGGCGAAGTGGTCATTATGCAGGTTCGCCCTATTACAAGTTGGCACAAGAGTAGTTGCAAGGAAGTAAATTTAGACGGCCCACTGGATAAAATATATAAAAAAACTGAGAAGTTACTGCGGCCGCATCCATTTCTTTTAGGTGACACAAATTGCTTTGGGGTCATGCCGGATTGGAATCCCGCAGAAATTCTTGGGTCACGCCCCAAAAAGTTAGCAATATCGCTTTATAAAGAGTTGATTACCGATAATACATGGGCTCAGCAGAGGAGTGACTACGGATACAGAGATTTAACCTCACACCCACTGATGGCTTCGTTTTGCGCAATCCCATATATCGACGTGCGAACTACGCTTAACTCCTTTGTTCCGCAAAATCTTAATCGCGAGACAGCAAATAAACTCATAAATTATTATTTAAAAAAGCTAAGAGAAAACCCTGCTTATCACGATAAAATTGAATTTGAAATAGTCTGGTCATGTTATTATCTCGGAATAAGAAAGCACCTCCAAACTCTCACGCAGCACGGATTTTCTAATGATGAGGTTATCGATATTGAACAGTCGTTGCTTGATTTGACGGGTAAGATAATTCATCCCGGACATGGGATATATAGAAAAGACATTGATGCGGTAAAAACACTTACTGAAAATCATAATAAGATAATAGAAAGCGACCTTTCGGTAATTGATAAAATCTACTGGCTGATTGAGCAATGTAAAAGCCATGGTACGCTCCCCTTTGCAGGTGCTGCGAGGGCCGGTTTTATAGCGGTACAATTTTTACGCTCATTTGTCGAGTGTGGCATATTTACCCAAAATGATTACAACACATATATGGCTTCGCTGTCCACGGTCAGCAGACAAATTAGCATTGATCATTATTCACTAAACACAGATAAAATGAGCAAGGATGCTTTTCTGAGCGAATATGGTCATATCCGCCCAAATACATATGACATACTTTCACCACGCTATGATGAAGCGTACGATTTGTATTTCAGCACGACAGATGTACCACATCCCCACTCCGAAATGAAATTTCAACTGTGTAATGTAAAAGAAAAGAAAATACAATCAGAGCTGGATAGAGTTGGACTGCCGATATCAGCAAATGATATAATGCTTTTTATCAAAGAGGCAATAGAGGCACGAGAGCAAGTTAAACTTATATTTACCCGTTCGGTCAGCGAAATTCTGAGACTTTTGCAACAATTTGGAAAACGAATGAAAATCCCGAATGAGGATTTGGCATATCTGGATATTGGCATTATAAAGCAGTTGTATATGGATTTGTATTTTGATAATCTTGGTGAGATTTTGAAACACAATATTTTGATGAACAAAGCTCAGTACGAATGTGCCAAGTTATTAAAATTGCCGGATCTCATTCGTCTTCCTGAGGATGTGTATTCATTCTATGCAATGGAAAATGAGCCTAACTTCATCACAACAAAGTCCATTACCGGCGAAGCTGTTTCCGAGGATATAGTGGGCAAGTCTCTGGAAAGTAAAATTGTATTCATTCCATCAGCTGATCCCGGATATGATTTTTTATTCACTAAGCAAATTGGTGGGTTAATTACAGAGTATGGTGGTGCTAACTCGCATATGGCAATTCGATGTGCCGAGATGGCAATACCTGCGATAATAGGTGCCGGAGCGAAATATAATTTGTGGAGACAACATAAACGACTTACGATAGACTGCCAAAACCGCAAGGTGACAGGAATTGAGGTGTAATTATAATATGGGAAGGTACAATTATTGTGGATAGAGTGCTGGCATCAAATATTACCGGGGTAAACAAAGGAGAATGGAGAGAGCTATGTCATCTGCTAGAGTGATTTGGATAATAGGTATGTCATCATCAGGGAAAACAAAACTGGCACAAGCTATGCTTAAGATTTTGCAAAACCGCTCGAAAAATTGGATACTTTTAGACGGAGACATTGTTAGAAATATATTTGGAGAAGATGTCGATCATTCCGTACAAGGGCGGAAGGTAAATTCTGACAGAATTACAGCACTGTGTAAAGGCTTTGCGTTAAACGGGTTCAATGTGATTGCTTGTGTCTTGTCAATTTTTCCTGAAGTGCAAAAGGAAAACAGAGAGACGATAATCGGTTATCGGGAGATATATATACGGGCAAGTATGGAAAAATTAATTGAGAGAGACAATAAGGGGCTTTACAGACAGGCAATTGAGGGTAAAATAAATAATGTAGTTGGCGTTGATATCGAATTTCCTGAGCCATCAACCTCGGATATTATGATTGATAATACAGCCGACAATCCGGACTTTACAGAAATGGCTATTAACGCCATAAAGCAGTTAGGAATTCCTATCAGCGATAATTATGAATATATAGGCAATAACAGACTCAAGGTGCCTCATAGATATGAATTTTCAAATTATGAAGGTAGCCATTTTTGGAAGGCATATAGACAGAGCAGAACTAATGCGATTGAAGCTATGAAGGCAAGTTTAGTGAAACTGTCAGTTTCATTACAAGAGTGTAGTAGTATTATCACAAGTAACTTGAAAATAAATGTTGATGAAACTGAGGAGCAAGATAACCATGATATCAACACTGCGAGTATTCTAAGTGGCATTCAATTAAGGTGCGAGCGAGGCTCAGTATTGTCGAAGGATATTGAATTTCTGTTGATGTTGGCGAAAAAATTCGAAGTATCAAAACGATTGTATGAAAATTATAGTTTTGATGGAAAGAACTATCTAAAAAATACAGATAATTACGGAGAGATTTTAACTTATTTGCTTTTTGCCAATGTCCTTTCTTCGGCAATCAGTATGGAGTGTTATGACTGTGAGATTTTACATAAAAAAACGATTATGATTAATACTCTGCTAAAGGTAAATGATACCATATCATCAGCACTGTATTTAGTGTGCACCCCATTGGAACATTCTCTCGCATTGAGAGCATTTGAGATGGAAAAAGAAATATTAAACGAGCTTGCAGAAAGGGTATTAGTTTGAAAGAATTCAAACTAATGGTAGTTTTGTGCCTTAAAGATTTTTGAAAGGAATGGTCATTAGAATGTCTTATTCAGTAATTTTGCTAAACAATAATCGATCAAAAGCGTATCTGCAAACCCTGTGTGCTTATGGTTTCTATCCAGAAGATGCGCTGGTGTTTCACGATGGTTCTGCGGCGGCATCGTCAACACAAACACATTTTTTGGGATTGAGTGGTTTCAGGGCATCTTTTAACATGCAAGAGAGTATTTTTCAAACTCTGAAAAAAGAAAAGATACCATATAAAACCATAAATAGTATTGACCCAAATTCTGAAGAGTCTATTAGAAGTGTCGCATCACTCGCGGCGGATTATGTTCTTTATTCCGGACCGGCAGGCGTGATTTTAAAACCAAAACTGCTGAATATAGGCAAGCGTTTAATGCACGCCCATCCCGGGATGTTGCCAAAGTATAGAGGCAGCACGACAATATACTACTCAATGTTATTAGAAAACAAAGCAGGGTGCAGCGTTATATTTATGGATGAAGGTATAGACACCGGAACAATTTTGTTCTCAAAGGAGTTTAAGTTAGGCGATGGCTTTATTGATTATGATGTAACTGTGGATTGCATAGTGAGAGCGGAAACACTTCTTGAAATGTTTGAGAAAACAAAGGGAGACCTTGCGACAATTGACGCTAAGATACAAAAAGGAACACCAAATACATTTTATATTATTCACCCTGTGCTAAAACACTTATCAATTTCAAAAGCATCCGGCATGGCGAAAGCAGAAGTAATATCGCAAATCAAAGCTTCTGAGCATGATTCGTAGTATTGTAGGAGTGATTATGACAATAAAGAGAATCCTATTCACACAACGCGTCGATGTTGTTGATAGCTATAATGAACGTAGGGATGGTGCAGACCAAAATGTAGCGCACTTTTTGAGAACTTGCGGATTTTTACCCATCCCCATATGCAACATTCCTGAGTTAATGCCTGAGTACCTCAGAGAGCTCAAACCGGACGGGATTTTGTTGACCGGAGGCAATGATTTGCATAAATATGGTGGTACGGCACCGGAGCGCGACCATGTCGAGCGACTGCTTTTCCAAACTGCTCTAGAAAATAATTTACCTCTTTTGGGCTTATGCCGAGGAATGCAGATTATAGCAGATTGCTTTGAGGTAACATTGGAGAAAGTTGAAAACCATGTTGCTACTAGACATTTACTGCATGGTAAAATTAACAGAGAAGTTAATAGTTACCATAAGTATGGGATTTATAAACTTCCGAAGGATTTTGAGATTCTTGCACACACAGAAGATGGAGTCGTTGAGGCGTTAAGGCATAAAAGCAGCCCAATAATGGGAATTATGTGGCATCCGGAGCGGGAAAAACCGTTTTCACAAGAGGATATGAAGTTGGTTAGAACTGTATTTGGAGGGGAAGAATGAAAGCGATTATACTTGCTGCCGGACGTGGGAGCCGCATGGGGAGCGCAACCGCAAATATGCCAAAGTGTATGATGACCTTGAATGGTCGCACATTGTTGATGCATTGCGTGGACAGCATAAAACAAGCGGGATTTGCGCTTTCTGATATTGGCATTGTGACCGGATATAAAGCAGAAGAAATCAAGGTTGACGGAGTGCAATTTTTTCACAATGAAAATTGGGAAAGTACCAATATGTTTGTGTCTTTGACCATGGCGGAAGAGTGGCTTAAAAATGAACCTTGCATTGTGAGCTACTCGGATATTGTATTTAGCCCCGAAGTAGTGAAGTTGTTGATGGAAACAAATAGCGAACTTGCTATTACGTATTACACCGGTTTTTGGGAACTGTGGCAAAAGCGTTTTATCAATCCATTAGATGATTTAGAAACTTTTAAAGAACATGATGGAAAACTATTGGAAATAGGCAAAAAACCAAAAAATAAAGAGGATGTGCAAGGGCAATACATGGGACTACTACGGTTTACTCCCGACGGCTGGGAAAAGGTCATAGAATCCTTGCCAGCCTCAAAGCCCACAAATAAACTGGATATGACAACGCTGCTACAGCACCTCATAACTTGCGGCCACGTAATACAGACAATTAAAACCAGCGACTTGTGGCTTGAATGCGACAATCAAAATGACATTGAAGTATACGAACGGGAATTTATAACGCAATGCAGTAAAGTTTAACAAATGTTGATTTGTTTATATGAAGGACTATTTGATTATGGAGAAAATCAAACAAATCTACTCCTCCAAATTAAATACAGCGATTTCTCCACTGGGATTTGGGTTGCTCTACTTGCCGACAGATGGAAACAACTTGCTGCCGTCAGCCTATGAGTTGATTGACATGGCGATGGAAAGCGGTGTCAACTTTTACGATACGGGACACCTTTATCTAAGCGGCAAATGTGAAGAACATACCAACAGCTTGCTGGTAAAGAGATATCCACGAGATAAATTTCTTATAAGCGCAAAGATGCCTTCGTGGATGGTTACTCATGAGGGACATGATGCAGAAAGTATATTTTACACCCAATTGGAGAATCTTGGTGTTGATTTTATTGACTTTTACCTCGTGCAATCAATAAAGGGAGCGCGCTGGGAAAAAATAGTAGATTCGCCGATGATGGAATTTCTCTATAGTATGCGCGAGCGAGGGATTATAAAGCATTTGGGCTTTTCGCTTCATGATAACGCAGAAGTCTTGCAAAAAGTACTTAAAGCTGAATGGGAATTCGCTATGCTCCAGTTAAACTATATTGATTGGGATTTTCAGAATGCAAAAGCAAATTATGAGCTACTCGAAAAACACAATATTCCATGTATGGTAATGCAGCCTGCGGGTGGAGGGAGACTAACAAATTTACCTGAATCTTGCATCGAAGTTTTAAACGCAGAGCAAAACGGTGCCTCTCAGGCTTCGTGGGCAATGCGATTTGTAGCCGGGCTGCCTAATGTCGTGTGTACACTATCCGGTATGAACTCAGTAGCCGCGCTTGAAGACAATATTAAGACATTTTCAGACTTAAAACCACTCAATGAGAGTGAATTTGCGGCATTAGAAAGAGTAAAAAACATATTCATCGACCTCTCATCTATTCCGTGTCCGGGATGCCGGTACTGCGTAGGCTACTGCCCGCAAAAACTCAATATCTCCGGGATTATTAGGTCCTATAACGATTGTGTGTTATTCGACATTCCCCTTGTCAACTTTTTTCTCAATCAAGACGACTCGACAAATCCGTGCCGTTGCACGGGATGTGATGCTTGCTTAGAGTCTTGCCCACAGAAACTCAATATTCCGAAATTACTAAAAAAATGCCATGACGAAGCGAGCTCAAATCGGTTGGGATTTCACAAAGAGGTCATCTATAACTGGGTTGACAGCCTGGATAATGGGGATACGTTGGTTCTCTTCGGAACAGGTATGATTGGTCGCGGCACTTTGGATTATTTATTAGAATATAATCGCAAACCTGACTATTTTTGTGATAACAATGAGGCTTTGTGGAACAGCGAAATTCAAGGCGTTCCTGTTATCAGCCCACAAGAACTTAAGCGCACTACGGCTCTGCAAAAAGTAAAGGTGTTTATCGCTGTTTTGCAAGACAAAGAAATTGCACGTATGCTCGATGAAGCCGGGGTTATTTATGAGACACGTGATTCGTTAAATGCAAAATGAAACGGCTTTGTATGCTTGACGATGCCGGGATATCGTATGAAACTCGCAGCTCGCTAGCTCTTGCAGCACCGCACGACAAGGTGGAAAGGCAAATTATGGAATTATCTAATAAAGCAATGTTATATGCAGCGTTCGGTAATGGAAGGGAGATAGCTGTCTGGGGAACCGGCAAGGTGAGTCCTTCTATACTGGGTGATTTGCGCCTTTTTGGCTTGGATATCAGTTTCTTTGTCTCTAAGGATTGGTTTGAGAAAAGCGTATTTATGGAGCGCAGGGTTTTAAACAAGGATTTGCTTGATAAATCGAAGCATTATGTAATAATAGGCTCGACTTTGTTTAACGATGAAATTGCCGGCGAGCTGATGGAGATGGGTTTTGAGAAAAATAAAGACTTTGCTGTATATAAAGCTGCCGAGATAAAGATGTTATCTTTCTTGCAAGAAAGGCTCTCCGGTAGCCGTGCGACGAAAGTGGAAATATTTCCATCACACTCTGAAATCTCACTTGAGATTGTAAACAGTATGTCCATAAAAATGCATATTGACGATACTCGCTTTGAAGTGCCTAATGCAATCTTAGAATATGGAAGCTATGAGAGTACTGAAGAAAAAATGATGTACCGTGTATTGTCGTGTTTGCCGGAAAATGCGGTTATATTTGATATTGGTGCAAATGGAGGGTATTACTCCTTGTGTTACAAAGCGTGGTTCCCAAATACATCAGTACATGCTTTTGAGCCATTACATATGACCTATCAAACCTTGTTGCAAAATATTGCCCTGAACAAAATTGCCGGCATAAATGCGAAAAATTTCGGGTTTTATGACAAAGAGCAGACGATAGATTTTTATTTTGATTTTGGTGACAGTGGGTGCGCAGGGGTGAGGAATAATA
>WQSX01000057.1 GCA_009787625.1 Oscillospiraceae bacterium | reverse complement strand
TTTGTCATAGACCATATGGCAAACAGCGTGTTTTTCGTAATGGGTTCTTGTGCTTCGATATCAGCGTGTCCAATTTGATGGCGGTACACCTCACGCCCCTTTAGGTACACACCCAAGTCGGCCCCCGCAACGCCTATGCCTTCCAACGATTCCATAAAATCCGTTATGCGCTTGAAATCCATGTATAGCCCTCCAATTTTCATATTATTTATATCATCTGTACTACTCCCACTCAATGCTTTATCTATTAACTTAACGTGTTTTGATTAGGCGGTTTAGCTCAGGTTATTTTGATTGTTCGTATTATCCATAAGTTATAGGCTATTTGACTTTTTGTTGTCAGAATGTTGCCACGAAATATGGTGCAAGTTGAAAATTATATAGTTTTTCAACATTAGAGTACAAATTATTCTGTCGTTTCTCCTGGAGGTTTCTTTTTAAAAAAAGAAACCAAGCCAATGAACACAACTACATTGACACTTATATAGTTAATCCAAATATTTTGGATAGTTGGAATGAATGTTGCAATACCTCCAAGCACTCCACCAAAAATTAAAAGTAAAAAGAATGCGACAATTTTTTCTAACTTATTATTGAAAGTATTCATAAAAGGAACACAAATCATGAGCACCCAAAGTAAAAGACCACCACTAATGAACTTGCCAGTCACATTTGCTCTTGATGTGTCAATCTGAATATTCTGAAAAATGTTAGCAAACGCATTCTCTCTTTGTTGCGCTATTTCGCTGATTATATGATTATATTCATCATATAATATCTGGTTGGCTTGTATGATTTCAATATCTATGCTAGCAATTCGATATAAAATCTCAATTCTACGTTCCATTCGACTGTAGTAAAAAATATTTACATCGAGGATTGGGAAAATAATTAGAAAAGCAAAAAACAAAGCAACAATAAAAATCCAAAACTTTGGATTTGTTATGTTCTGCGTAATCACTTCTATCAATTTTACTATACCTTCACCCATAGTGAACCCCCCTTAGCCTCTGAAATCACTTCCTAAACACAAACAAATACTCATGCGCCAAGAGTAAAAAATTATACTTTACGCTATTTGTTTTCCAAAAACCTGTAGCCTTGCAGTTATGCTGCTCCTTAATGATAATCTCCTTAGTCTTAAACCCCATACCCTCAAAGATTTTCATAACATCAAAACTCATAGGTACAACATGACCTTTTTTGCGAGTGTCGCCCATCAAAATGGCGCAGAAACTGTCTTTTTTCAGAACTCTGTATGACTCTTTTGCCACGCCATGCATTGCAGATAAAAAATCCTTAACCCCGAGGTGCGACAAGTCGTTTTCGATGTTCTCACTGTATTTAATTATATCAGAATATGGCGGATGAGTGCAAATGAAATCAACATTTTCATCAGGGATAAAATCAAGATTTTGAGCATTACCCTGTTTTATGTAGACTTTTCCCGCATTTGGATATTCAAAATCTGTTTTCTCGCGGCATCTTTCTAGTGCCGCAGGGTTTATATCAACACCAAGTATATTGCGATTCAATAACTTTGCTTCAACAAGTGTTGTGCCGCCGCCTGCAAACTGATCAAGCACCATGTCACCCTCTTTCGAGTAGCGGAGCAATAAATTTCTCGGAATATACGGTGACCAGTTTCCTCGATATTTCGCATCATGCGTTGCCCAATTCCCTCGTTGCGGAAAACTCCAAACGGTGTTCATTTCTAACTCAAAATTTTCAGGTTCCCATTTTTTGATTTTCATGCAAAGACCTTACCTAACACGCCATTAGCCAAATCATCAATACTATACAAATGTTCTAAAACATCGAATGTTTCCTCAAGGTTATTCCTTGCGGAAATCCAACCACGCCCGTCTGTAAGCCACATGAAGTTAAATCCGTCAATTGCTCTTGCTTCGAGAGCAATGTTTTTATAACTTCGGGCGGTTTCGTTGAGTTTTGAGCCGCCGCCTGTATAAAAATTAGTTTCTATCGCAAAAACGTTGTTTTTCCCTTTAACAACGAAATCAAATCTCTTTACCGTTTTTCCTTGATTTGAGAGGACTGATAAATCTAAGCCCCAGCGTGTCTCGACATCTTTGAGATTCATTTCCTTGAAGTATGTTTCATCTTTGATAAGTCCTGATTTTATTAGATATGACTCTACCAAGTTCTCCATAAGTTTGCCGCCACGATTTTTGCGCCCATTGCTGTCAAGTCCAGTCTCAACACCTGTGACATAATCGACCAGATTTGAAAGTATATGATTTTCCATAAGATTAAACAACCCTGTTTTTCGCATTAAAGTCATGTATTGCTCAATTCCGTGGTTGGCATTTTTGAAGTTGTATTGAAACTCACCATCAGCATCAACAGCAAAAATTTCACGCTCTCTCACTGCTAAAAGTATAGGAATACATTTCAATGTTTCAGGATATTTTACAACGATTTGCTCAAATTCGTTTTCAATATCTTTCGAGCCGATAAGCGAATTTAAAATATTCAGCTCTACTTTTATTGCCGCAACATTCCTATGCACCTTGTTAAAATCAACATAGTATCCATAGTCTGAAATGCTTTTCTTGAATTTTGAAAGCCACTCATTAAAATCTCTCATTTTTTACCGCCTTAATAACTTGAAATAAGTAGTTCGTTTATTTTCCCGCGTCTTGCTCCAACAGAATTTATTGCTCTGCTTGCGCTGATTCGGAATATTTTATATTGAGAATATAAGTCATCAAAAAATGAATCTTGCTCGTTTGCATTTTTGGGGTCGCTATTACTGGCAACAACATGAGCACCACGCGCCGACATTTCGCCAATAAACTTTGCAAGTTCAATTTGCTCTTTGTCTCCGAAACCGCCTTGTGCGTACGCTGTAAAACTTGAAGATTCGGTGAGCGGGCGATACGGTGGGTCGAAATATGCAAAAGTGTTTTTGTCGATAAAGCTTGCAGACTCTTTATAGTCGCCGCAGACAATCTTAACATTTTTAAGTTTCTCGGAAATCGCTAGGAGGTTTTCAGTGTCGCATATTCTCGGATTTTTGTACCCACCTTGCGGGACATTGTATTCCCCTTTTGAGTTAACTCGATACAACCCATTGAAACACGTCCTGTTTATTGCGATAAACAATGCCGCCAATTCGGGTGTATCTGCTTTATCTTTCTTTAGCATATTAAATCTTGTGCGATTTTCGTAATAAAGTATTTTGCGCACTTCGTCGCTTGCAGGAAGATATGTACTTTCTAATTGTTTAAGCTCAATGAGCAATTGCTCAACTTGGTCGCGAATTGTTTTGTATGTGAGAATTAATTCTCGATTTATGTCGCTGATATAAATTTCCGACATCTCGTAATTACTTATGATGTCAAATAACACAGCACCGCCGCCAACAAAAGGCTCTGCGTATTTAGAGATTGATTTTCCGAGTTCAGCAGGGTATTTTAGTCGAATGTTGTCAAGAATTTGAGCCTTTCCACCCGCCCATTTTAAAAATGGCTTTACTGTTGCAGGCGTTTTTGGCTGATGTCTGGCACTTCTCGCATCAATTGGTTTATCTGCGCTAGTAGGTACTAGCCACATATTACCCATGAAAGCTGCTCCCTCAATTCTCCCCTCGGAGCAGAGAACAGCAACTCGGCGTTGAGATATGCCCCAAAGTGTTGCGGCTTCTTTTGCAGAAATATACTCCATGTTGTACCCTCCGATAATTTCTTGTTGAATTATATTCGAGATACAGAATAAAGTCAAGAGCAACTTTTAATCTATAAAAATATTGCTAACCCCTTATTTAAAGCGTAACTCAGATTTGCGGCTGTATCAAGGATAAAATGAACGCTATGCGTCCTTGACACAGCCACAAATCCGAGTTAGGTAGTATTTAAGGGGTGTATGCAGTAAAATACTACCGTATATTCTCACTAACGCACAAGTTCCTTGCTCCTCCGTGGCTTTCTCTCAGAAATTTCTAACTCCTGCACCTTTGCCGTGCGGAGAGCCACATTTACACGCTCGTCACCCAAAACACGCCTGACACGGTCATAATCGCGCTCAACGCTCTGTAATCGTTTATGCTCCGGCTCTAGCTTGCTGAGCCTCGCTGAAAGATTTGCTATTTGTCCATTTGCTCGGCTGAGAGCATTGTTCAAATCGCGAGTTTTTTCAGCGAACTGGAGCAAAATACTACGTATAACGTTTTTTAATTTCCGCACAAGCGGGAAAGCTACAGTTTCATAATAAGTCTTTGCCGACATCAGCGGCTTTGGTTTTGGTAGTTCATATTGTGGGTCATCGTCATATTGTCTGGCATTATCCCTGACAAGTTTGGCAGTATTTCTGACGGAACTTAGTTTGTTTTCTGCTTCCCCAACTTTAGCTTCCACGTCGTCTAATTTGTTTTTTGCGACAACTTTCCTCTCGGTGATAATGTCAACCTCTTTGCTCTTTTTTGTAATAGTATCGTCCAATTCAGCGACTTCTTTTGACCGCTGGACTTTTTTATAATCCACAACACTCAAATGTTCATCATGCGTACCGAGCTTTTCCCACTCAATGCCATTTCGTTCCATGACTTGCGAAAGCTGTTCTTTTTCTGATTTTACCCACTGATTCCATTCGGTTGCACCTCTCGTGCCTCCGTGAAAACCTTGCTTTGCTAAAGCCTGTTTTAGAGATACTCTTGTATCTAAGCCACGCTTGCTACCTGTGGTAAATGGAACAAAATCTATATGAAGATGTGGCGTTGCTTCGTCCATGTGTAAATGAGCTGAAAATACTTTCAGATTTGGATTTCTCTCTTGAAAATCACGCATATATGTATCAAGCACTTCTGCGGCAAGTTGTCCATCTTTGGACGTTGCAGACATATTGTCCTTATTGCCAACCTGCAAAATTACTTCATAAAACAGCTTTTCCTGCTTGCTTGTTCTGATTTTTTCATAATAATCTGATATCGTCCTATCGCTACGAGTTTGCTTTTCATTATACCGCTTGACTGCATCATCAAATAATTGGTGATATACCTCTTTTATTGGAGTGTCGCAGTAAACAGTATTATATTGCGACCTCTCGCTGTCTATATTTGTTGCTGCAAATTTTCGGCTGTTGTGGCTTATTGAGCCTTTGCCGAGCATTACACTAATTGTACGTTTCATATTTTAGACCTGCTTTCTGTGGATTATCCGACATAACTCGGTGTGATTCGATGTTGGTGGCGCGACACTCCACGTTTTGTTAATACAAGAGTTCAACACTCTCGCGCTGTGCGCGATAATTAAATTAAGCGTATCAGCGGAGCGAAGCGGAGTTACTTTTTCCAAAAGTAACGCAAAAGCACTTTCGACACTTCGTATCAAAAGTGCATGCGCCCTACGGGGTGGTTGGCGGCTTGCGAGCCGCCCCGCCACATCGAAATTCACGCTAACTTGCTTCTCGCTCTACGTTTAACCTCACTGCCATTTCAGCTTGCGTTGCAGGGAACAGGTGTGCATACCTATATGTGATGTCAATACTTTCGTGCCCGACTCTATCTGCAATAGCTACAGCAGAAAATCCCATTTCTATCAAAAGTGAAACGTGAGAGTGCCGCAAATCATGCACTCTTATGCGCTTAACTCCCGCCTGTTTTGCGCCTCTTGTCATTTCATGGTGAAGATAAGATTTTGTAAAAGGAAATATCCGCTCATGACTATCATAGCCATATAATGAGTTTAGATACTCTTTTATCTCACGGCTAATAAAATCAGGCATTGCGACAGTGCGGTGGCTTTTTGGCGTTTTCGGCTCGGTGACAATATCTTGTCTATATAACCGCTGATAAGTCTTATTTATGTTGACAGTACCTTTGTCAAAGCAAAAGTCTGACGGCGTTAGAGCTAGGAGCTCTCCTGAACGGATGCCCGTCCAATATAACAGCTCAAAAGCGTGATATGATAGTGGTTTGCTCTTTATAGCATTTGAAAATTTGAGAAATTGTTCTTTAGTCCAAAAATTCATCTCCTGTGCCTCTTTCTTCCCCATGCTCCCGACTTTTGTAGCGGGGTTGCTTGCTAGACCGTAAAAGCGCACCGCATGATTTAAAATGGCGTTAATTTGATTATGCAGTGATTTTAAATATGTAGCAGAGTATGCTTGTCCATCTTTTTTGCGCAGTGACATCATTTCATTTTGCCACTGAATAATGTCGGAGGCGTTGATTTTGCTTATGCATTTCTCACCAAAGTATGGCAATAACTTGCTAGCAATCATATGTTCCTTGGTCTCCCAAGTGCTTAATCGCAAGCGCGGCTTCATATCTCTGGTATAGAGGTCAACAAATGCACTGAAGCTCATATCCAAATCCGCTTGTGTTTTTAATAATTGCTCACGCTCCCATGCAAGAGCTTCACGCTTTGTGGTAAATCCTCGCTTACTACTCTGCTTAGTTTTTCTTGTCCAATCAGTTTGGCGGTAAATTACCCGCCACGTGTTAGTATTCTTTTCCTTGTAAACTGCCATTGTCAATCCCTTTCTTTTTTGCTGTAACATAGCTTTTCCATGAAATACTTCTTATTAACTCTTCCTGCGATTGTGATGTAACCCATGCTCTTTAACTCTGCGTTGAGTTTCTGTACAATTTTGTACGCATATGACTTAGAAACTCTAAGCTCATCGGCGACATCTTCAACCCTCATAAATGTGTTGCTCATGTAATCACCCCTTTAACAACTTAACTCAATTTGTATAATATATCTGCATTATACTAAACATAAACACTTATGTCAATACTGTTTCGGCAAAAATTAAATTATTTTGTTTAATAAATATTGACTATGCTAAACATATCTGCTACAATTGGCGTGTGAACTATTGAAATGGAGGAACAATGTATGGCGATAGGTGAAAGAATAAAATTTTTTCGTTTGCTTCACGGCATGACACAAAAGTGGCTAGGTGGTGCAATCGGATTTTCAGAGAAAACCGCTGACATTCGCATGGCTCAATATGAATCGGGGGCAAGAACGCCAAAGGAAAATGTAGTTGGGGATTTAGCAGGAATATTCAAAATAGATCCTCGCGCATTGACTGTACCTGACATAGATACGGATATAGGTTTGATGCATACGTTATTTACGCTTGAAGATACATATGGTTTGGTTGTCAACGAAATTGACGGAAGATTATGCTTGACGCTCAATAAAAATCATAAAGAGTATTCAGGAATGTTTGATAGGCTAAGCAGTTGGAAAAACGAAGCGTCAAAATGCAGGAGCGGAGAGATTACAAAAGAAGAATATGACGAATGGCGATATAATTATCCTGCACTTGATAAATCTGGCATGTGGGTTAAAGTTCCATCAGAGGAATTGAGCGATGCACTTGTAAATTCTGTTAAAGGCAAATAAAAAACAGAGCTAACTGACATTCAAAATCAGTTAGCTCTGAAATATATGGATAATAACCTCAATGTTGCCAAATCGTTGCCACCAAGACAAAAGCTAAGCCAAAAACCGTGGAATACCAACGAGGAAAGAAAACCGCACCTCTACTCCCACTCCACAGTTGCCGGTGGCTTTGATGTTATATCGTACACAACGCGGCTGACTGATGGGATTTCGTTTGTTATCCGTGAGGATACTTTTAATAAAACTTCATATGGTATTTGCGCGCATTCGCAGGTCATAAAGTCATTTGTGATAACGGCTCGAATGGCAACCACCGGGTCATACGTTCTGTAGTCACCCTTTACACCTACGGAATATGTGTCTGTTAAAACCGTGAAATATTGGTTTAATCCCATGCCGTCCAGTTCTTCTCGCAAGATTGCATCGCTTATGCGAAGTACGCTTAACTTGCTCTCCGTGACCTCTCCCATTATGCGAATGGCAAGCCCCGGCCCCGGGAATGGTTGGCGGTTGACAAGTGAATCCGGTAAGCCCAGCTTTTTACCAATAACACGCACCTCGTCTTTGAAAAGCCCTGCCAATGGCTCAATTATTTCAGAAAAGGCTAAGTTATCAGGCAATCCACCCACGTTGTGATGGCTCTTGATTGTTGCACCGTGTGCGCCGCCTGATTCAACAACATCGGGATAAATCGTACCCTGTGCTAAAAAAGGAACTTCACCGAGCTTTGCCGCTTCATCTTCAAACACGCGGATAAATTCCTCTCCGATAATTTTTCGTTTTGCTTCCGGGTCGATTACACCTTCCATCTTTGCAAGAAATCTGTCCTTTGCATTCACACGGATAAGGTGGAGGTTTTGATTCGAAAAAGCCCGCTCGATTTCATCGCCTTCATTTTGCCGCATGAATCCGTGGTCTACGAAGATACACACAAGCTGACCGGGTACGGCTTTTGTGAGAAGTGCGGCGCACACGGATGAATCCACACCACCGGAGAGAGCAAGCAAAATATTTTTATTGCCGACTTTTTCGCCGATAGCGATAATTTGCGTTTCTAAGTAATCATCTAACTTATATTCTCCCCTTGCGGCGCAAACTTTGTATAGAAAATTCCTAAGAAGTTGTTGACCATCGGCAGAATGTGCAGATTCCGGGTGAAACTGCACGCCAAAAAATCCCTTCGATGCGTTTTCATAAGCGGCAATCGGGCAAGCCGCTGTGGTTGCCGTGCATAAAAATCCATCAGGTAGCTTATAAACACAATCTGTGTGACTCATTAACACTGCGCTGTTGCCCGGCTCAAACAAAACGGACTTTCCCATTACAGCGTCTACTATTCCGTATTCGCCGCGCTCACCACACTTCACTTCGCCGCCTAACATATGGCACATCATTTGCATTCCGTAACAAATCCCGAGGATAGGTATGCCTAAAGCAAAAATTTCCGGGTCGCATTTCGGTGCATTAGGCTCATAAACAGAGTTTGGCCCGCCTGTCAGAATGATTCCGATTGGTGCAAGCCGCTTAACTTCCTGTGCGGAAATATCACCACTTCGAATTTCGGAGTAAACCGAAAGTCCTCTGACCAAGCGAGCAATCAACTCCTTATATTGTCCGCCAAAATCAAGAACAAGAATAAGTTCTCCCATATTTATGACCATTCCTTTCTGCTTCGCACAAACTCAAAGCCATAGGCTTCTAAAGCACAGCGGACGGTAGCCGTTCGGGTCACGCACGGCGATCAGCTTGTTTTTACCCTCTTGGGCACCGTATTTTATCACAAAAGCTCGACCAGCTCGCCAAAAAGTAGCGAACAACCATTGTAGCCCGTGTTGCAAAATGAAGAAATTACTGTTTTTGTGGCGGGATAGTATGCCGAGAAGAAGCCTACGCCATTATCCGCACCTACAGTGGAATAGAATATTTTTCCACCCACACTATAGTGGTAAACCCCAAGTCCAAAGCTTTCAACTATGTCATCTTCCCCGTCCTCATCTGATACCACATAAGACTTTAGGAAGGCATTGGTCATATCTGCCGAAAGCACTTTGTTATCGAAAATCGCTCTCCACAGCCTATCCATATCTGCGGCGCACGAGTATATTCCACCGTCAGAGCCACCGATAATAGGCAACCCTTCTCGGTTTGTGCTCCATGCTTCAGTATCCTCATCTTGCATGTAACCAATGGCGGTGTTGTCGGGCAATGAATCTGAGCGGTAAAAACCTGTGTGAGTGAGGTCACAAGGATCAATTATTTCGTCTTTCACGAATTTTTGATAGGAAGTGCCGCTTACAGCTTCAATCACCAGCCCAAGTAACACATATCCGGAATTTGAGTAACAGCAACGCTCACCCGGCTCAAACTTTGGCTCAAGAGGTGTTATCATTTGCAGATAGTATTCAAGGTTAATCCATAGGTGGGCAGGATAGTTTTTCATCAACGCAGTGTATTGCTCATCAAAATCTTCTGCCTCTTCGTCGATGTAATCTCCCACGCCTGATGTGTGCGTCAGTAGTTGATGCACTGTCACCCTCTTGTCAATCTTCCCAAGGTCAAAAGACAACAAATCACAGAGCTTATCGTCAAGTTTCAGCTTGCCACTATCTATCAGCTTACACGCCGCAAGCCCTGTAAAAAGCTTTGTTCCGCTCGCAATTCCAAAAGCAGTATCAGTTTCACAGGGCAAATTTTCTCCCCTGTTTCTAAGCCCTATGGCCTTTTGAAAAATGACACCATCATCGCTTGTTGCAGATAACACACCAGCATAATTTTCTGTATCTTCTTCGACCCAATTGTCGATGATATTTATAATTTTATCTTTCATTTTGATATTTTCCCTTTATGTTATATTTAATTTTCACCCGTTATCTCTACGCTCTCGGCAGATATGTCACCTCTGACATTTTCATCTGTGCCGCAGGGCAAACTTGGCAAATTTGGGAGAGCAAACGTAATTATAACACAAGATAATGATAGGTTACCCCACCTCAGCGGGAACCGGCAGAAAGCTCCCGCTAAAGCTCAAACATAGGCATAGGCTTAACTTTGTGCAAGTTGAGTCTATGCAATCTGTCTATTTTTTCACGAACGGCTGAATCTTCGCAGACTCCTTCGCGTATATATCTGTCCAAAACATCGTAAGTAAACCCAAGATTATCCTCATCAGTTTTACCCGACAGCCCGTCCAACGGAACCTTATCAACGAACTTTGAATCAAGCCTCAACTCTCGTCCGATTGCCCTAACCTCTGAAACCGTCAAGTCGGAAATCGGGCTAAAATCACCCGCAGAGTCGCCATATTTTGTGGAATATCCGACGTAATCTTCGCTGAGGTTACAAGTATTTGCCACACGACCGTTAGTGATGCCCGAAACAGCATAGAGCGTAGTCATACGAATGCGAGCAGGCGTATTGAATGTGGCAACATCATTTAATTCCATGCCCGACTTTGAAATCTCTTTATACAGTGATTTCACAGACTCGCCAATATTGACAACAACATGCTTTATACCGAGCGTTTTGCAGAGGTCAAAAGATACATCAATATCAAACTGCTCCCCATCAGGCATCAGCACACCTATAACCCTATCTACGCCGAGAGCCTCAACGCACAACGCCGCAACAACAGAGCTGTCTTTGCCGCCGCTGATTCCAACAACAGCCACAGTTTCAGCAGAAGCGTTATTTAAAAAATATTCTCTAATCCAACTTACGATTTGGTTTTTCACATGATTTGCATTAAACATTTGACATCACCTCAACATAACAAAAGCAGATATTTACATTTTATCGAAAATATCTGCTTTGTCAAGTATGCCCTGTGGCTGCTTCGTAAGCGTCATGGGATAATCAGATCGAGAGAGCAGAAAAGCGACAAGAACGGGGAAAACGGGGGCTGTTGCAAAACACCAAAAACTTGTCATTCTGAGCGAAGCGAAGAATCTTATTGCTCAATAAGTGCCTTACGAGAAAGATTCTTCGGTCGCTCCGCTCTCTCAGAATGACAAATCTAGTGTTTT
>WQSX01000056.1 GCA_009787625.1 Oscillospiraceae bacterium | reverse complement strand
CCTTTCGAAAATCTTTAGGCACAAAACGACCATGAAAAGGTATGGTCATTAACGTGCATCATTTGCGGTTCCCCGCAGGGGGAGCAAATCGCACATTCCCCCGCTAGTTTGAATTCTTTCAAACTAGTGACTTTCCTCTCTATCGCTTTACTCTTGCATTGCCTTTATAGATGTTCCACACCATGTCCTCATCTACAGGAGTTGCGTAGTCTTCAAGCACTGTCGTCGCTAGTGCACCGGATGCCCATGCAAACTGCGTTGCCTTTTCGGGTTCCATCTCAGTCAATATACCATACAGCAAACCACCCGTGAACCCGTCGCCTCCGCCAATACGGTCGAGTATTTGTATTGGTCGCGGTTCTATGAGTGTCCAAGTATCGTCAAACAATGTGATTGCTCCCCACATATGCTCACCTACCGAAACAACCTGCCGCAACGTGTTTCCGAAAACACTTGTGTTTGGAAATGCTTTTTTTATACGGCCAATCATTTTTTTAAATTCAGATATTTGTGCAACTAAATCCGTACCGCCTTCACTCGGTCCCTCTATGCTTAGGCACAGCTGATAGTCTTCCTCGTTTCCTATGAGGATATCAGACATACTTACCATCTCTGTGAAAGCGGCGCGAAGTTCGCTCTCTCTATTTTCCCAAAATGTAGCACGATGGTTTAAGTCGAACGAAATGAGAGTTCCATGTTTTTTTGCGGCATGAATTGCATCTATACAAAAACGGGTAGTCGCGGGTGAAATTGCGCCAATAAGCCCCGAAATATGCAAAATTTGCACACCGTCCTCTCCAAATATCTTCTCGAAATCAAAGTCATCGGAGCTTAGAATCCGTCCAACTTCCCCTGCGCGGTCATTATGAACTCGCGGCCCTCTTGTTCCAAATCCACTATCGGCAATATTAAATTGATGCCTAAAACCCCATGGTCCTCCCTGCGACACATCAGTGCCTATGTAATCTATATTGCGTCGACGTAATTCGCTTTTTATTAAGTACGAAATTGGACTATCCTGCACGAAATTCGTAAGCACCAGTCCTTTTATTCCAAGCGAAGACGAGACGTTGACGGCATTCGATTCTGCGCTTGTAGCGTGCATGAAATAAGAGTTAGCTGTGTGCACAGGCGCTCCACCATGCGGAGTTATCCGAACTCCCATGCTTGTGGGTACCGCTACTCCATATTTACAATTTTCTTTTAACTTCAGTTTCATAGCTTAAATATCCTCTAATTATTTGTTATCGCTTCACCGATATCCTTGGTTGCCCATAGCCCTATTGCAGGGTTTTCTATGAAGTAAATTTCTGTGCCGTCCGGCATAATATTATATCCCTGTTTTAGTTGCTTCGGGTCATACATCTTAACAGCTTCATCGAATGGCATGTATTTGAAAGATGCCGCTTCAACTTCATCTTTCGTGAGTTTATCCGTAGCATAAGTCACGCCAAATCGCTCCTCAGTTGAGCCATGTATGATGTGTGCTGCCACTGATAGATTGTTTTGTAAATCACTCTCTGTTTTGCAGAGATTCAGTATAGCTTCTCTTCCGATATATCCGTACTTTCTGATCAATCTATCGTTTTCAGCGTCCTCACCGAACATCTCTACACCCTGGGCGAGTATTATGAGCTCTCCTCCATCTGCTATTGCCATACGCGTTCGATATATTGCCTTATTTCCGAGCCATGTAGAGTGGAATTCACGTTCATCGAGCCAAACCACACATTTCTTTATAGGTGAATCTAGGTAGATAAGATTATGCTTTTGACTCAGTGCCACTGCTTGCGTGAAACCATTTCGCCCTTTTCCGATATACAGCCCGATAATATCAGTTTCCTCTCCCTCACTGACCGTTACGGTCAAAACGTATTCAACAGGCAATTTAGAAATAAAATGCTCCTCGGCGTAGTCAAAAACCTTGCGCACGGGAGAATTATCTTTACCCATTATTCGCTCCATACCGTAAAGTGCGCCGAGCATATGTGATTGATTGATAAAGCGACTTCCCCCGCAACCTACTACAATGTTTTTGGTGTAATTTGCCATACCAACCACCTCGTGGGGCACGACTTGACCTATCGACAATATAAGGTCATATGACGGGTCAAGGAGGTAATTTGAGACCTCGATATCCATGTTCTCATCCATCAATCCCCCTGATACCTCTTTAACAAACTCACCCGGCACTTCCCCGATTTTGGTGACACCGTCTCGCCAGTCATGCACAAGAAAGCGTTCCTCAGGGATTTCGTCTCCAAAAAACGTGATTTGTTCGCCACGAGTCATCGGCGCATGGGTACCAAGTGCGGGTAGAATATCAATTTGCCCATTGACTCCCCCAAGCAAGTCATAATATAAAGAGGTCAAAATCCCTGCACCTGATTGAAGCCGTGTTATATCAGGCGGGATGATTAATACCTTCTTGAAATCTCTGCCTTGAATCGACTTTGCGAGACTTTCCTTTATCTGCTTTATAGTTAATCCGCCATGCTCATTTTCAATGTGTATTTCTTTCAAAAAAACCTCCGTGCAAAAGCAGCTGCATCAACATTTGTAGTAAATCAATTTCTCACATCACCTAAAAAGCGTATTTAATTATATTTATCCGCCTTCTCTTCAGCCTTGTGAAATTTAAGTGCTTCTATGATGAATCGATTGCGCTTATCAGCTAGATTAGGCATACTTTTTACCGACCAATCATAAAATCCCCTGCCGCTTTTTGCGCCAAGGTCGCCCGATGCAACTTTTTCATCAAAAAGCTTGGATGGATGTTTTTCAGCGCAAATATCAGCAAGTACCGTGGCTTGTACATTGCGACAAAGGTCAAGCCCGACTGCGTCAACATGTTCAAGCGGACCCCAAACAGGAAGGCGAATACCCATTCCCATTTTTATGGCCGTATCCACATCTTCCGCATCGCACAAACCTATTTCCACAATACTCACAGCTTCACGGATTACGGACTGGAGAATTCTGTTGGCAAGCTGACCGGGCAAGTCGCGTTTGACGATAACCGGAGCTTTACCCCACAGTAGAAGCAACTCTTTGATCGTATCTGCATGTTTGGGATCGGATTTTTCTCCTATAACAACTTCGACGAGCGGGACAAGGTGCCCCGGAAACCAAAAATGTGCCGTGAGAGCTCGCTCAGGATAGTTCTTCATTTTCCCGGCAATGTCTGTTATGCGAAGCCCTGAGGTATTGCTGAGCAGCAACACCTCCGGCGGTAAAAGTTCATCCAGTTTAGCAAATAGTTCTTGCTTAACACCGAGATCCTCTATTATTGCTTCAATAACATACTCGGCACTTTCGCAAGCATTTTCGAGATTTGATTCCGTATCAATAAGGTGGCGCGCACGCTCTGCATCTGAATAAGATACCAGTTCGTGTAACAATAATTCTTCTATGCAGTCAAGTGCACTTTGTTTTCCTGATTGTGTGCGTGCATCATCTATGTCATAGAGCACAGTTTTATGCCCGGCTAATGCGGCACGACTGGCGATGCCGCTTCCCATTAGCCCGGCTCCGATAATAAGTACAGCGTCTCTATTCATGCTCACTCATCTCCATTGGGTAGCAATACGACTTTTACAACATTTTCTTTACGTCCGACAAATATGTCTAAAGCCTTATCAAAATCTTCAAGCGGAAATTTGTGGGTAATCATATCTTTAACATTTAACTGTCCTGTCGCCATCATGTTTAGCACTTTTTGACTAACATTGGGGTTGGCCCGTGACCCTGTTATCATAATTTCATTGTGAGTAGTATACTTTAGCGGTATTTCTTCAAGTGCGTCAGCATTTGCCACTCCGAGCATTACGATTCTGCCGCCTTTGCGCACCATACGGATGGCTTGATTTATAGTGCCTTTTGCTCCTGAGCACTCAAAAACTTCATCGGGACCGGTTTTTGTAAGTGCCCTGACTGCCTCAACAGGATCGGACACAGTTATATCTACTAAATCGTCCGCCCCCAACTTCCCTGCCGACTCCAAGCGAGATCCGCGTCCGACGACGATAACGCGCGAAGAGCCCATCGCCTTTGCCAGCCTCATAGCCGCCAATCCGATAGGACCGGGGCCAATGACGACACTTGTTCCACCGGGTCTGATGCCGATAAGTTCCAACCCATGCAGAGACACACCAAAAGTATCAACCATTGAAGCTTCGGCAAAGCTCAACTTGTCCGGCATTTTTTTGACACTTTTTACTGAATATTTCGCATATTGTGCATACGCACCATTGACGCGAAATCCATAGTGAGCATGTCCGACATCTTCCCGCCCATAATTTTGGCAGATCGTATAGCGCCCTTCAAGACAGCAAAAACAAAACCCGCACCCTTTATGCGCTTCGCCGGCAACGCGGTCGCCAATTTGTAGTTCGGCTACTCCTTCACCAATAGCAACGACTTCACCCGACCATTCATGTCCTGCAATAAACGGGTATTTGGGCGGCCACTCTCCCGCCAAGTCGCCTCTTATGATTTCCGGGTCACTTCCACATATTGCAACAGCACGAACTTTGCAGAGCACCTCTTGATATCCCGGTGTGGGGACTTCAACATCTAAAATTTCAAATTTTCCCGGCTCTGTGAGCACACAGGCACGTGCCATTTTAGGGATGACATAATTCATTGATTGCACCTCCAAATATTTAGTGTTTGGACATAAACATAAACGAAACATTATTCCCCACTGTACAATATTTTGACAAATACCTCAACAGCAGTCGAAATAAATCTTAGTTGAAGTTATAGCAGAGAGATAGGGGAATGTCAAGACATAATGAATACGCTTTCATAAATATTGTCGTGATTGCACAAAAATATTGGGAATAAGTCTAAAATATAATCACAATTTGGTGTAAAATACCAATTGACAGCGAACTTATGACAGGAATATAATGTTGTTTGACGAAAAATGCAGAGAATGTTCATGAATGCGCTTTCACAAAACCAAGAGAAAGGGGGTATCACAGGTATAAAAAAGAAAAATTTCCCCTTGTTATTGTTATTTACATTCTCAGCAGAAAATCACAAAGTAAAAATAAACGAACCGGAGGATTAAAAATTTGAAAATTTTGAAAAGTATTTTATTAATCATCACTATAGTATCTTTGATATTAATAGTGGGGTGTGCCGCTGACGAGGCACCGGGCGAAGAGGTCGCAGTTCATGATGCTGATTTTGGTTTAAGGGATCCGGCATCGTACAGTGCAAATCTAAACATGTGGGCACACACTCCTGCGCAACCGAATTTCATGATCGAAAACTACAACAGACTTTTTCCGAACGTAAACATTGAACTCACCATAATCCCGGCGGCTCAACAACAGCAACAAAAAATGACCGCCGTAATGTCAGGCACAAATGTTCCTGATATATTCACTGCTCGCACCCAGTTTGTTCGCGCATTTGTAGAAACTGACATGATATATGCAGATTTACTGTCAGCTCCATTTGATGCAAGCGACATAGCCGGTCGCCTTGAGCCTTATATTATCGCACTTGGCTCGCATGAAGGCGCTCTCAGAGCAATTTCGTGGCAGTGTCCTGTTGGCGGCATCTTTTACCGTAAGTCTCTGGCAGAGCAATTTTTCGGTGTGAGCGATCCTGCATCAATGGAACAATTTTTCTCCAACTATGATGTATTACTCGAAACCGCACGTGAAATCGTTCGCCAATCAGGTGGCGAAGTTCGCTTGCTTCCGGAATTCACAATGCTACAACACATTATGCGCGGGTCTGTAGCAAACGGATATGTAGTTGATGGACGTTTGCATATTGACCCCATGCTGGAAGAGTATTTCCGTCTATCAAGAATATTCTACGAAGAAGGTCTATGTTGGCTTACTGAACCGGGAACTCCGCCCATGTACGCGCTCATGGAGAGCGATCAAACCTTTGCGTATATATATCCTACTTGGGGGCTCAACTTTAATATTATGCCAAATCATCCGGATCAAGCAGGAGATTGGGGTCTGACACAAGGACCAAATCCATATGCACATGGCGGAACGTTTATGGGAATTTATGTCAACACACCACATCCGGAAGAAGCTTGGACTTTCGTAAACTTTGTGTTCTCTGATGAGTTCATGCTAACATACTCACTGGAATTCGGTGATTTCACATCAAACCTTAGTGCAAATGAATACATAAGTGCTCTACCTGATGCACAGGCTCTGGAAATTCCGATGATTCAATTTATGGGTGGTCAGAACGTATTTCAATTCTTTAGCGCTGAACTCGAAAGAGGAGTAAACTACCGCGTGTTCACCAGATACGATGAAGCTTTTGATGCATTTTTAACAAGTGCAGTGCGCATGTATGCCAGCGGTCAACTGTCTTGGGATGAAGCGTGGGATCAATTTAGGCAAGATGTCCGTTCCTTTGCCCCACACCTTGTAGTGGACTAATTAATTATACTGCTCCCCCAATTATAAATATTGGGGGAGCAATAGTAGCTTAACAACCATGACATTAACAGATGGAGATGCATCGGATGAGAAAGATAACAGATGAGCCCCGGCTTGGCGATGGCTTAGGAAAAAAACGAAACAAAATTAACCGTGAAATTTATGGTCTGTATTTTATTTTACCTTTCCTTGTGGCATTGCTTTTATTTCGTTTCATTCCAATGGTATATACTGCAGTTCTCAGTTTTACGAATTGGGATGGTTTTGCAAGAGAGTTGACTTTTGTCGGGTTTGACAACTATCAGCGATTATTGACCGATGACCCATTATTTTTCAGATCGCTGTTTAACACATTTATACTTTGGTTTATGCATGTTTTTCCGCGTATGGCAATTGCACTTTTATGCGCTGTACTGTTTGCTCAAAGTCGCATTCGCGGGAGGCAGTTTTTCCAAGCAGTATTTTATTTCCCAAATCTTGTTACGGCATCATCCATAGCTGTGCTAGCCTTGTTGATACTCAACAGGCAAGTTGGATTTCTCAACCAAGTTTTAGTAGCGGCTAATCTTGTATACGAACCTATCAACTGGCTTGGTGTTCCCAACAACGCCAGAGGTGTAGTCGCCTTTTTAATATGGTGGATGTGGTTTGGGCATTCGACAATCCTTCTCACCAGCGGTGTGTTGAGTATACCGAGAGATGTTGTCGAAAGCTCAATGGTTGATGGCGCAAATGCGTGGCAACGATTTTGGCTCATCACCATGCCGCTTTTGCGTCCCACCTTCGCTTTTGTTTTTACAACTTCGCTTATAGGCGGACTACAAAACTTTGATATTCCGCATGTTCTCGATCACCTTGGCGACCCGAATAGATCTATACTCACAACAGTGATGCATATGTTTAACATGGCTTTTCACGCAAGACAGTTTGGATACGGGTCTGCAATTGCAATTGCTTTGTTTGTTGTGATTTTGGTTGTTTCTACTGTTTTGTTTAAGTTTATAAACAGACGGGAAGAGGTGTAGCGTATGGCAAAGAGAGTATTAACAAACACAATAACATACGTTTTACTGGGTTTCCTTGTATTGATATGTATAATCCCCTTTTATAATATGATCATTAATGCGACGCTACCAAACCATTTGATTGCTTCTCGTATTAACTTACTGCCGGGAACCATGATATTAGATAATTACGAGACTATGCGGACCTTTGTCGATATGATTAGTGCGCTTCGCAACTCAGTATTTATATCTGTTCCAAGCACAATTCTTACTGCATACTTTGGCACAATGGCTGCTTATGGATTCAGTAAATTCAATTTTAAAGGAAAAAACGCACTATTCCTTTTAGTTCTGTCAACGTTGATGATTCCTCATCAACTCACACTCATTGGTCTTTTTCAAATAGCAAACGCTGTGAACTTGATAGATAGTTATTGGCCTATAGTACTACCTGCCATTGCCAATGCCATGACCGTTTTTTGGATGCGCGCTCATATAAGCTCAAATATCGACTCTTCTTTTTTAGATGCCGCAAGGATAGATGGTTGTGGTGAGATTCTCATTTTTCACACAATTATAATACCTCTGTCACGAAATGGAATTTTCACAATTTCAATTCTCAATTTTGTTGGCTCGTGGAACGATTTTATGACTCCGCTTGTTATGTTAAATACGCAAAGGCTCTTCCCCGCATCTGTGGCTGTTGCAATACTTCGTGGTGTAGACGGCTCTTTCCAGGGCGCTGTTTATATGGGTGTCGCACTCACAATTATCCCCATTTTAGTGACTTATTTATTCCTAAACTCAAAAATTACCGGAGGCATAACCGCAGGCGGTGTGAAAGGGTAATAGGGATGGTTCTAAACTTAATTAATACTTGCATAAAGTTATAAGAGAAAGGAAAATATTTATATGCGCAAAGTGAAAATAGGTGCTCCGGGGTTTATACTTCTAAACGACATGGGCAAAGATATGAGAGGCACTTTGAAGAAAATCTCGGAAATAGGATTCGATGGGATTGAAATTACAGGTTTTTTCGGACATAGTGCTGAGGAAATAAAAAATGCGTGTGCAGAAAATAATCTTGAACCATTTGGTTGCTTTGTAAACTTGGCGACTTTGGTGGGTGAAAAGCCTCCTGAAGTAGCCGGGAATTGGAGTGAGTTTGCTAACGCTTTTGACATTCCGGGTGCAAATAATGTAGATGATGCAATGAAATACATCAAGGATATCGGTTGCAAATATATAGGACTTCTTGTGCCGAAAGAATCTCCTATTGAAGAAACCGTAACGCGCATTGGTAAAGCTTCATCGCTTGCAAGTAAATACGGCATGGCGATTCAATACCACAACCATGATTACGAATATACCAACATGAATAATGGGGAATATCGCATGGATTATCTTTTGAGTAATGTTCCTGATGAGGTACTATTTGAACCGGATTTGGGGTGGATGTCGATTGGCGGCTATAAACCGGAAAAGGCTATGGAAAAGTACGCAAAAAGAATCGAAGTGGTGCATCTTAAAGATTATTATCGCGAAAACGAAAATTACGATATAACAGTTGAATATAAATTTAGACCTACCGGGTATGGTGTCATGGATTGGGCAAGGATTTTGCCGTTCTGTGAAAAACTGATTAAGCCAAAGTGGTACGTGACAGATCACGACAGTGCCTATGAGGGTGATAAGTTCAACGAACTTGAGTTGTCACTTAATTATGTTCGTAACATGATAAAACTCTGACGATGATAAGCATGTTGAATATCTTGCAATCTGTACCTATTGTTGGTATAATTAGCTACCGAACGAGGGGAGCAACTTAATGCTAGTCGAAAGCAAAAGTGTCATAACATCAAGTGATGTTGCCCGCATAGCAAACGTGTCTCAAGCCACAGTATCGAGAGTATTCAATAATCCCGATAAAGTAAAGGCTCAGACAGTTGCGAAGGTGCAAAAGGCGGTTAGAGATTTGGGCTATACCCCAAATGCAATAGCAAGAAGTCTAACTTCTAAGCAAACGAACATGGTTGCCATTGTGTCCGTGCGGTTTGACAATCCATTTTATCAAACATTGCTAATCAAAATTTCTGACATGATTTCAGAAATGGGAAAGAAAGTTATACTTATACAAACCAATTTTGACCAGAGTTTAGATGATATTCTGCATGAGGTTATGGCTTATCAAGTGGATGGGGTTGTTGTCCTCTCTGCAGCACTTTCAACTAAGCTCCTCGACAGATTTGCAAAAATTCAGATACCTCTGGTTGTATTCAACAAGTACTTTGACAGCCGAGAATTTTTTTCGGTTTCATCTGACAACATGGATGCGGGAAAACTGGTGGCAGATTTTCTGCATGGACGCGGATACAAATCCTTTGGTTTTATCTCCGGTCTGCAACTCAGTCAAACAAGTGATTTTCGCTACAAAGGCTTTACAGAGCGTTTGCACGAACATGGTTACGTTCCACCCGTGTCTATATCAGGAGACTATTCTTACCGTTCAGGGTACGAAGGTTTACTTGAGATGAAGCAGAGGGGCAAGTTGCCACAGGCAGTATTTTGCGTAAATGATCTTATGGCACTCGGTGCTATGGACGCTGCACGCAGTGTGCTTGGCATGAAAATCCCTGACGACATCGCATTTGTCGGATTTGATAATCTGGAACAAGGCTCTTGGCAATCATATAAGCTCACATCTGTGAAGCAACCGCTTGATGAAATGATTAGCCACACACAAAATTATTTAACTAAAAAATTTGACAATGCAGAAACCAGCGGTGGGTATATATTGCTTAAATGTAAACTGGAAGAGCGAAGTTCAAGCTAGTGCCAAATTCGATTTAACGCCGGCACACTACCTTTGGTTCGCTTTGATTGCAACTATTTGTGAAAACTCTACAGTAAGTACAGGAATAGGTAGAGAAAGGATAATTATTCATGGAAAACTCGCACATTTTATATATTGGAACATACACCGACCCAATTCGCTTTGGAACCGGAGAAATTATGCAAGGAAAAGGCGAAGGGATTCATCATGCAACTTTTTGCAATGGTACGGGGAAATTGGAGATTAAAGGCGCTACAGCGGCGACAAACCCATCATATCTCGCGTTATCGGCTGACAATCGCTTCATTTATTGTGTGAATGAGACAAAAACATTTGAAAATATGCCCGGAGGATCTGCAAGTGCCTTTGAGATCATCAACACTGACACCCTACGGTTAATCAACACACAGCCCACGAAAGGTGAGGACCCTTGCCACATCAGCATAGACAGCTCTGGTAAATACGTTTTTGCCGCTAATTTTATGACAGGAAGTGTTAGCATGTTTCCTGTTAATCAAAAAGGCGAGTTAGGCTTACTTTCAGCTTTTTATCAGCATGAAGGCAAAAGCATTTGCCCATTGAGACAGGCTGGACCGCACGCTCACGCCGTTGTATTGTCTCCAAATGAAAAATATGTTTTGGTTCCTGATTTAGGTATTGACAAAATAGTTTTGTATGCACTTGATAAAGACGCGGGCACACTAACTCCGTCAGGCGAAATCGCTCTCGCTCCGGGAGCTGGTCCAAGGCACTGTGTATTCCACCCTGTTAAAAATAATCTATTATATGTGATAAATGAATTATCATTGCAAGTTGCTGTAATTGATTTTGATGAGAACTCAGGTACCGGTAAGCTTCTACAGTGTATGCCTATTGTTAAGGCTTGCGGACCAAATAGTATTGGTGCTGATATTCAAGTTACACAAGATGGTAGATTTCTATATGTTTCGGTTCGCGGAAACGACATTCTTGCAGTACTTAAAGTTGATTCAAATACAGGTATTTTATCAGAACCGATTGTAATGTCATCCGGAGGAAAAACACCACGTAGCTTTGCCATTTCACCGGATGCTAAATTTCTGCTTTCCGCAAATCAGGACACAAACAATATCGTAGTATTTAGCATAGATCAGCAATCAGGAGGATTGGAGCGAATGCACGAATATTATGCACCTACTCCGGTTTGTCTGAAATTTGCAACATAGTTACTGTCTGATATCCTTTACATGCCCTCAAACTCAGCCAATAGCTTTTCAACCTCTTCCATGCGCGGTATAGAATCGGCTGCGCCTTTTTTTGTCACGGACAATGCCGCTGCAAGCGATGCGGTTTGAAGGGCTTTTTCAATGTCCGTGCCCACTGTCACAGCGCTTATAAAGTAGCCTGCGAAAGTGTCACCCGCAGCCGTGGTATCAACTGCATTCACTTTATATGCCTTTTGGTTGAATAATTTTCCGCCATGCAGGCACATAACACCCTGCTCGCCAAGTGTTAAAGCTATAGTTGCACCCCCATATTTCCTTCCCATGGCACCTAGAATTTCTGAGGGGCTATCTTCACCCGTCAACCCTTTTCCTTCAGTTTCATTTAGCAACCACCAGTCTACAAGATCGAGCGGGTATCTTAGGATTTCTTCTCCAAAGGGTGATGGCGTGAATGCCACTTTCATGCCTTTTTCTTTTGCTTTTTTTATCGCATATGTTATCGCACTCACTTCATTTTGCAGTACGAGCGTATCTTCCTTAGAAAAATCACTGAGCGCATTGTCTACAAACTTCTCATCTAGATCTCTGTTTGCTCCCGGAAACAGCAATATGCAATTTAAACCGCTTGGGTCAATTTGAATAACAGTGTGCCCTGTCGGGCTTGTTCCTTTTCTGACTTGTTCGGTATTTACCCCTGCGCTTTGTAAAGTTTCAAGCAAGGATTCACCATCGTCGCCAATCATGCTTGCGTGATAAATATTTGCTCCTGCCCTTGCTAGCGCAATAGATTGATTGAGACCTTTTCCCCCGTGAAATATCTCGCGCGAGCTAGTCAGCAGCGTTTCGCCTTCTCTGATAAAATGCGGTACGGTGTATACATAATCAATATTTATGGAGCCTATATTTAAAATTTTTCGCATCACTTATTCACCTTTATTTCTTCATAGTTTTCACCTGGTTATGTATCCTACATCAATATTAACTTGTTATAAAAGAATTTGCAATAGGTGATTGTATATTCCTCAAATAATCAACACTAAAAAGAGCTAACCGTTACGGTTAACTCTTTTTCAGTGTTGGCGAAGACCTATCTTCCCGGGCAGTCTCCCGCCAAGTATTTTCGGCACTGGTGAGCTTAACTTCCGTGTTCGGGATGGGAACGGGTGGGGCCTCACCGTAATAAACACCAACTTTATGGGTTTGCACCCTGAAAACTGAACAAAGATATGTCTTGTGATGAGCAAAGCTAATTCGTCTGCTTGCCTGCGATAATTTAGATCAAGCCCTCGGGTGATTAGTACCGGTCAGCTAAACACGTTACCGTGCGTACACCTCCGGCCTATCTACGATGTAGTCTTCATCGACCCTTACTCCATAAAGGATGGGAGAACTTATCTTAGGGAGAGTTTCACGCTTAGATGCTTTCAGCGTTTATCTCG
>WQSX01000055.1 GCA_009787625.1 Oscillospiraceae bacterium | reverse complement strand
GCTCTGTGACAACAAGATTCATTGCTCAAAAGAAACAGGAAAAGGATCTTGAAAATGGCTGATGTCATAATTATGGATGCGTGTTCACTGCTTGCTTTCATATACAACGAGGATGGTGCTGACATTGTAAAAGGTATACTGAAACAAGCAGAGGTCGGTGATTCAGTAGCACTTATCAACAAAGTGAACCTATATGAAGTATATTACGATTTAGAACGCTCGTCAGGGAAGCAACAAGCTGAAGAGTTCTATGACACGTTTCTAAAATTGCCCATTGAAGTGATTAACGGCATCTCAGACGAAGTTATGCGTGAAGCAAGTCGCATGAAAGCAACATACAGAATGTCTTTGGCTGATTCAATTGCATTAGGTGAGGCATTGACTCGAAATGCAGCTGTGCTGACTGCTGACCATCATGAATTTGGCATTGTTGAACAAAATGAAAGTATTGCTTTTATTTGGATTAGATAGGCATAAATGTAAACACATTATGTGTGCATGGAACATGAATAGTAGAGCTGCGAAACTTAGCAATTATGACTGTTAGATATAAGGATAATAGATGGAATTTAACTTATAGATGCACCCAATGCTTTATGCACCCTGTTTTACCATGGTGCTGTGCCCAGCAGCCAACTTAGAGCATTTACTTGACGAATGCCATCGTGGTTTGCATTTGGCATGACTTCATCCAAAGTCAGCAGAAATTTTGGATGATTATCAGGTATTTTTTGCAGTGGTGCCAGTTCTCTTGCAAGCGTGCTTTCGTCCAGCACTGATGCGGCTACTTGGTAATAGCACACGCCGTCTGCATTGCTTGTTACAAAGTCAACTTCGTTTTCGGAAAGTTTACCAATGTTCACTTTATCTCCGCGGCGGCGCAACTCCAAGTACACGATGTTTTCAAGTTGATGACCTAAATCTGCCGACGAGCCCGTGAGTAGCATGTTGCGTAGCCCGGTGTCTACGATATAGTATTTGCCGAGTGTTTTAAGGTATTGCTTGCCTTTTATATCATAGCGGTCGACCTTATAGAAAATAAAGCTGTCACAGAGCGCACGCACATATCTTTCGACAGTATTGACCGAAATTTTACGCCCGGCGGAGTTTATGGTATCGCTGATTTTTTTGATTGAAACAGGGCTGCCAATGCTACTGCACAGGAATTTGACGACACTTTCAAGGACAGATATATCATTTATACCCTCACGCCCGGCTATATCTTTAATGAGGATGGTGTTGTAGACCCCATCGAGATAAGTTCTTATTATGTTATCGTCTTTTTCGAGTTGGCTTATATAGGGAAATGAGCCGTAGCGCAAATAGCCATTAAACATCGAATTTAAGCTCTGATGCGTTGTAAGCTCGGCGTACTCAGCAAAAGACAGCGGCAGTATGCTGATTTCAATATATCGTCCTGATAATAAAGTTGCCAGTTCGCCCGATAACATATGAGCATTTGAGCCTGTGATATACACATCGACATTCTCTTTGATAAACAGGCTGTCAACTGCTTTTTCAAAATGCGGACACTGTTGCACTTCATCAATAAATACATATGTGAATTTATCTTTAAGTAGTCGCGAGTTAAAGTAGTCATACAGTGCCTTATAATCAAGCAAATGTTCAAATTCTATACTTTCTAAATTGACAGAAATTATTTGCTCATCATCAACTCCTGTAAGTCGTAAATAGTCCATATATTGTGCAAGCAAGGTTGATTTGCCACATCGGCGCACTCCGCTAATGACTTTGATAAGCTGCTTTTCGCGCCAAAGTTTTAAGTGCTCCAAATAATTTTTGCGTAAAACCATATGCCCCACCACCTTTGTTTCCAATTATAGAAAAAACTTGACATTATGTCAAGTTTTTTCTGTATACAGAAACTATTACAAGACAGAGGGACGGTTCCTCTGTCTTGTAATAGCACAAGCGCTTGTGCGTTTTGGCTTATGGAACTTATTGACCTAATCTCGGCTACACCCAAGTTCAATCATCAAATTCTCATATCGGAGTTTTTCTTTGTCAATTATTGGATGATTGGGATTATGTAAAGAATGGTCTAAGACATCTGCATCTTTTAGCAGTTCATCATATGGCTCATGAAACTTCCTTTTTTTGCTATGCTTTGATACAGCAGTGGCGATAACTCTTATTTCTTCCTCACTGTAGTGCCCTATCGCCCGAAGAATCTCCTCTGCTACGACCGCACCATTTACAGCATGATTATTAATTGTACCGTGTGTCACTTGATAGATGTCATGCAGCAGTCCACATGCAGCCGCCAACTCTGCATCCAATCCACGCCTTTTGGCAAGCAAAACACAAAAGCTTGAAACGCCATATAGATGTGGAATAAAATAGTGACTTTCATTAGGACAATTGTTATAAATCAGCCGGATAACTTCGCCTCGGAGTGATTCAAGTCTGCTTAACAAAATTTTTACCCTCCAACTATTGCCTATTTCTATGTTGTTTTAACAGGGGAGTACCATATACAGACATCAAGGTTCACAAAAACATAGCCATGTAAATCGGCAAATGAGTTACATTATCTTTTACCATCACATCTTTCGTGTATAGCAGGTATGATTCCCCCAGATGTCGCGAGAATTTTTGCCTAAATTTATCCAGTGATGTGTGTTGTCTGTATGCAGAAGATTTGACTTCAATTGGGCAGATTTTCCCTTCTTTTTTTATTAGAAAATCTATTTCTATGTTATTTGCACGGTTATTAGTATCAGACCGAGAGTAGAAAAACAACCGATGCTCGGAAGCACGCAAACTCTGTGCAACAACATTTTCCATAAGCATCCCCTCATTGACATTGAGTTTATCAAACAAAACCGCTTTGTAAAAGTCGTTTCCGGAGAAACTGTTATCCGCAAAAGCGTGGGTAACAAGCAGTCCGGTATCTGCCATGTAAAGCTTATGCGTTGAATGGTCAAAACTGAGCGCCAAACCAACATTGGGGTTTGTGGCGTTAAAGCACGGATTAGAAATCATGCCATCACTGAGCCACATGAAGGCCTCTTCGTATTCTCGCAAACGCGCATCCTTGCCTAATGCCGAAAGCCTGTACTTTTTTTCTTTCTTTGAAAGCTGCCCGGGAATTGCATCAAAAATAGCAGCTACCTTTCCTTCGTAGCCAAATGCATATTTAGTTATGTCATTGCGGTAGAGTGTCAGTATTCTTTTTTTAGCTCTGTCTGATGCGGAAAAGTCCTTTTCTTTCACATATTCCAAAACGGACTGCGGCATACCGCCGACAAGCAAGTATCGACGAAAATCATTCATTATTTTGCGGTGCAAAGCTTGTCCAAGCGGGGCTTTTTTTGTATAACATTCTTCCAGAAAAGGTGCTGTTGTTTCATCGCCCAACGCCCAAAGGAACTCCTCAAAGTCCAAGGGATGCATCTCAAAAGATTCCTCTTCCGAGGGTATCATGATATCCTGAACATTTTGCCTTATTGAAATTAATGATCCGGTCTCGATAAAATCATATCTTCCATCGGCGACAAAATATTTTATTAATTCTCTGGCTCGTGGGAATCGCTGAACTTCGTCAAATATTAACAAACTATCCCTATTATATAGCCGAACGTTATAATATGTGGAAAGCTTAGAAAAAAGCACGTCAAGGTCGATGCTTTCGTTAAGGAATATGTCCTTAACTTCGTTCGCTACATTGGTAAAGTCAATTATAATAACACTCTTATACTCAGCTTCTCCAAATTGCTCACAGACATAACTCTTGCCAACACGCCTCGCTCCTTTTACCAGCAAGGCAGTTCTCCCTTTGCTCTCTTTTTTCCAGTTAAGCATTTTTTGATATGCCTTACGCTTAAAAATCATGTGTTTTCAACCACCTTCCGACTACATGTTACCACATCTTTCACGAAAAGGCAAGTAGCAAAGTTAAAAATTTACACGAAAAGGCATATAACGAAGTCGCGAATTCCCACGAAAAGGCATGTAATAAAATCGCTAATTCTCACGAAAAGGCATGAAGTTAACCCCATTCACCCCGTATTACGAAGCCCGGCTACTATGCCGTTTATGGTCAGCAGGAGTTGCGTGAGCAGCTCTTGCTCCTGTGCTTCGCTGACTTCGCCGTTTCTGTAGAGCTCGCGCATCAGCTCTGCTTGTAGTAAGTTTAGAGGGTCTAT
Source organism: Oscillospiraceae bacterium (assembly GCA_009787625.1). GTDB lineage: Bacteria > Bacillota > Clostridia > Oscillospirales > Oscillospiraceae > WRMH01. Next base: position 9,220 of record WQSX01000055.1, on the reverse strand, counting down.
GTGCGGGGCGCGGTGTAGTGCTGATTCTCTGTCGAACGGGAAATGCGCAAGAAGCTCGTCATCTTCTGAGATACGCAGGGCTATTTCCTTTGTTATCTTGTACTCTTCGCCGATGTTCGAGAAAATCCGCTCTGCCGCTTTTTCATTTTTTGCAAGCGGGATGTATGCCGTGGCTATCTGCATGTCTGCTTTCATCAAAGCCGCGTGGAGATTATTTATCATTGCCGCAAAAAGTGGCCACTGATTATACATTTTTTGCATAATTTCAAGGTTTTCGGGCTTTGCGTTTGCAAAGGTCTCAAGCCCTGTTCCGGCGGCGTACCAGCCCGGTATTAGTTGGCGGTTTTGCATCCAGCCGAACACCCATGGAATGGCTCGTAGGCTGAAAAAGCTTGGATTAGCGACCCTGTGCATTGGTCTGGAACCTATGTTTAAGTTTGCGAAGTTCTTCAGCGGAGAAACGTCATTGTAATATTCAAATAAATCATCGTCCTCGTAGACGAGTGAGCGATACTTGGAGAATGCGACATCTGCAATTTCGTCTAAAGACTCAATAAAACATGGGTCAAGCCCGGCTAAATCGTTTTCTTTCGATGCTTTCAGTGTGGTCACAACCGTTTCGAGTAGGGTTGCCGCCGCTTGTTCTAATTTTCTGCATCCTGTTTCTGCGAGCAGATAGCGGTTTGACAGAACTTCACCTTGCTCTGTCACCTTAAAGCCGTTTACCGCACTTTGCGGTGGTTGCGACACAATGCTGCGAGTCAGTTCTCCGCCGCCTCTGCCGAGCGAACCGCCGCGACCGTGGAAGAATTCCACATGTATCCCGTATTCTTTTGCCAGCTTAACCATTTCAAGCTGGGCTTTGTATATTTTCCAATTTGCCGCGAGTGTGCCACCGTCTTTACTTCCGTCGGAATAACCCACCATTATCTCTTGATAGTCACCTAACAGCTTGAGATGGTGCCTGTAAATCGGCACTTCAAACATCTTTTGCATTGTCGCTCTGCAAGTCGTTAAATCTTCGATTGTTTCAAAGAGCGGCGCAATTTTCAGTGTCGTTGTGACATTGCCGTCGGGGTGCAGGTAGTACAGTCCCACCTCTTTTGCAAAAACTAAAACTTCAAGTATGTCGCTCGGAGCTTTCGACATACTTATAATGTATGTAGGCGTGGAAACGGCTCCAAAATCATCGTGCGCTTGCTTAATGGTTTTGAATGTTGCTATTATTTCGTTTGTTTTTTCGGAATAGCTCTCTCCACGGAGTAGCAGTGGACGCGGATCGGATAACACGTGAGTTAAAGCGGCCTGTTTTTCTTCTTCAGACAACTCGGTATAGTTTTTTGCGATGTTGACTTTTTCCAGTATTTCATCCATAGCCGCCTCGTGTTCACCGCTATGATTTCTAACTTCAAGAGACGCCAAGTGAAAACCAAACAGCTCAACTTGCCGTATTATCGTGTTGATACGCATGAGCTCGTCATGCGAAGGGAGATGGCTCTTCAGGCTTATGCGGATAGTCCTCAACTCTGCAAGGAGTTCGTCCGAGCTTTTATAACCGTCAGCCGATATGCCTGTCTGCGTAACCCTATAGCGCATAAACGTGAGCGCACGGCGGTACATCTCTGTTTCCACCTGCCACTTTTGGTCGTCCCTAAGATATTTGCCCTCTTTTTCACTCACCATATTTATCAATTCATCACTCACATGAATTCGGGTTGTACAATAACTGTAGCGATTTATCAAGTAGTCAAATGCTTCAAGGTACTTTTTAATAATCAGCTCGCGCTGAAGCTGAAGAGTTTTCCATGTTATGTCATGTGTCACAAACGGGTTTCCGTCTCGGTCTCCGCCAATCCATGAACCAAACCGCAGAAAATTGGGAATAACCCATTTTTCATTGGGAAAATGTTTGCTGAGACTGATGCGCATATTGCGGTGAACTTCAGGTAGTATGTCGAAGAACGTTTGGTCAAAATAGTAAAGCCCACTCTTCACTTCGTCCAAAACTCCCGGTTTTCGGTTTGAAAGTTCATTTGACTGCCATAAAATTGCGATTTCATTTAAAATTTCTTCTTTGATAAACTCAACTTCCTTTTCAGCTAAGTAAGGATTGTCGAGCTCGCGCAATTTGAGACTGAGTCTTTTCTTGATATCCAAAATCGTTCGTTTTGTCGATTCTGTCGGATGGGCTGTGATAATCAGCCGCATGGAAAGGTGTGCGATAGCTTCTTTTATGTCTGCGGCACTGTATCCTGCGTCTTTGAGCTTTACGATTGTGTTCTCGAGCGAATAAGGTTGGTCTGTTTTTGTATCCTCCAGTCCATGCCTGATGTCGATTCTGATTCGGCTGTTCTGCTCTGCAACGTCAACTAATATCAAAAATGCCGAAAAAGCGCGAATAACATCTTGACGTACCGGAGTGTCAAGAGAGGCTATGCAGGCTTTTATTTCGGCTTTATCAACATTTGGCGTCTCTTCGGTGCGCCAAGCTTTTGCGAGCTCTCTTATTTTTTTTACCCGGTTTACAAGCTCTTCCCCACCGTGGGTAAACAGTATTTCCTCTAACATATTGTCCAAAAGTTCGATATCACGGTTAAATGGTGCAATTTCATTAAAATCTTGTCTCATATACTCCTCCAAATTTGCATTACTAAACTACCGGAAAGTATATCATATTTTCAACAAAAATGCAAAATTTGGGGAAGTATTTTACAGTTCATCTATGATGACTTTCCAAACTTGGCTCTCGGCAAACAGCTCCACCATGTCTTTGCTTAGTTTTCCACTTTCTGCCATTTCAAACAATATGGTGAGCGATTTTTCTATCGAAAACCCCTTTTTATAGGGTCTGTTTTCGGCTGTTAACGCTTCAAAAATATCCATTACAGTGATTATGGAAGTTTCAAGTGAGATTTCACTTGCATCAAGACCGTTCGGATACCCCGTTCCGTCTAAGAATTCATGGTGGCCACTTGCCCATTTGGGGGCGTTTGCGTAGCCTTTAGAGAATGTGATATCCTCTAAGAGCTTGCCTGTAACAATTACATGCTCTTGCATTATCTTTCGCTCTTTGTCAGTGAGTGTACCCTGCCGTATGGATAGTGCGTCCACATCATCTTGCTCTAAAATTGGAGTCTGTACTCCGTTTGAGTCAATATATGTCAGTTTAGCCAATTTTTCAACTTCGGCGACATCTTTATCTGTCAGTAAAGTTTCGGTTGAAGCAAACTCGATAAACTGCATAGCATTTTTCACTTGCTTTAGCTCCACAATACCCGCATTTTCGGTGATGACTCCCTTTAGCATGTCGTTTTCAATCTGATGCTTTTTAATCTCAAAACGGTACTGCAATGCAGGAAAGCGATAACCCAGCCTATCTCTCTTGTCCATGATATTTATTGGAGTGACAATCTTTCCAATGTCGTGGAGCATGGCTGCCATGAAGAGTTCTTCTTCGCGTCTTTTATTAAAATGGTAATTGTGGTCCTCCGGGAAACGTTTGCGCAGGTATTGCGAAAATGCGCCGCATAGATGCGCAACTCTCAGCGAATGGTTGCGACCATATGATGAGCGTTTGTCAATAGTCTGAGTCATAACAGTCGCAAACGAATTAAACAAAACCTGTATTTCCTTTAGGTGCAGGCTATTTGCCAACGCACTTGCCGCAAGATTTGCCAGAGCGGGAATCACCGGAGGATTATGAATGTCACCAAAAGGTATTACCTCTCTTGTTTCTGAATCTATTGCGTTAATCAACTGAATAACACCTAAAACTTCCGCTTTTTCATTCCAGTTGATAGAAAGTGGCATAACAAGTACGGAGCGTGTCTTGTAGCCCGTTATTTTGTCGTATTCTTTAGGCCCGGAAAAAGCACAGTTTGAGATGTCGTATACATCGTCGATAACCACAGCTTCATTATTCATTGCCACAAATGCGCTGATATGCTCAACTTTATCTTCGCTTAAAGTAATGCTCGGCAAGCTGATTGTATCCTCTGCGGATTGAAAGATGCCCAAAGTATTGTTTTTAATTATACGAAAATGCAGAGCATTGTCTTCTAAAGTGTACAAAGCTCCGGCATCTGAGTTTGTGACCTCCATCATTTTGGCTAAAATAACGCCGAGAAGGTCGTCAAACGATGTTGCACGGCTAAACGCCAACGCAACCTCAAATAATTTTTCAATATCAAAAATGGAACCACCCATAAAGTTCATAAATATACTACCACTAAACAGCCAGCGGATGCCTTTTCATATTTATGACCATTCCTTTCTGCTTCGCTCAGGCACAAACGACCATGAATGGTCATAAATATACGTGCATGAGCGACGGTTTCGCGCAAGCGAGAGTCGCTCGCACATTTCAATAAGTTTGAATTCATTCAAACTTTCAGGCACCTCGCAGCGATAACCGTATGTCGCACAACATGTTGAGAGACCCAAGACGAATTGTATCACATATCACCGAAGTGTGTAAATACTTATTTTGATATTTTATGTTTTTATTTTACAATCATGTTTCAGTATAAAAAACATTGCTTTCACCGTCAAATTTTGATAAGATTTTATATTATACATGCCTTTTCATGGGCCATTTGTGCCTAAAGATTACAGAAAGAATGAAATTTTTATGATAAAAATACTGAAATATCTAAAGCCACGCGAGTGGGTTATGGCGTTTATCTGTATTGTATTCATCGTCACGCAAGTCTGGCTGGATTTGCGGATTCCTGAGTATATGGCTGAGGTAACTACGCTTGTGCAGACTCCCGGCAGTGCGCTCAGTGATATTTGGCGGACAGGGGGAAACATGCTCATCGCCACATTGGGTGGTATGATCGCGGCTATTATCATTGCCTATTTTGCCGCTACTATCGGGGCGGGTTTTTCGAGAAGTGTCCGCAGTTTGCTTTTTGAAAAGGTCGAATCCTTCTCAAAGCGTGAAATAAACGAGTTTTCCACCGATAGCCTCATAACCCGTTCTACCAACGATATAACTCAGGTTCAAATGCTCATCGTCATGGGTCTGCAATTGCTAATCCGCTCCCCCATTATGGCTGTTTGGGCGCTGAGTCGCATTGTCGGGCAGGGCTTTGAATGGACGCTTACCACGGCTATTGCCATTTTAGTGCTTGTTATTATGGTCACAATCTTGATGGTTTTTGCTCTTCCCAAGTTTCGCATTATGCAAAAACTCACCGATAACATGAATCGTGTCACACGCGAAAACCTCACGGGATTAAGAGTTGTCAGGGCATATAATGCCGAGAACTACCAAGAGGAAAAGTTTGAAGAGGCAAACGACGAACTCACCGCAACTCAGCTTTTCACAAGCAGAGCCATGGCTGTTGCCATGCCTGTTATCACACTGACAATCAGCGGCGTGACTCTCGCAATCTACTGGATTGGCGCATTTCTCATAAATGCGGCTGATGCCATGGACAGACTGGATATTTTCGCCAACATGGTCGTGTTTTCCGCTTATGCGGTTCAAGTGATTATGTCATTTATGATGCTCGTTATGATTTTCATCATGCTCCCCCGTGCAAGCGTTGCGGCGCAGAGAATTCAAGAGGTTCTCGGCACAGAGCTGTCTATTTTTGACGGTGCTGTAACACAAGGCGAGCCGGGGCTCGAGGGTGAGGTTATCTTTAAAAACGTCAGTTTTAAGTACCCTGACGCCGCTGAGTACATGCTCCGTGATATCAGTTTCGAAGCGAAAAAGGGCGAGACGGTCGCGTTTATCGGTTCTACAGGCAGTGGTAAGTCCACTGTTGTGAATCTGGTGCCTCGATTTTTTGATGTGACCGATGGGGAGATTTTGGTCGGTGGTGTTGATATCCGAGATTACACGCAGGAAAGTTTGCGCTCTAAAATCGGTTATGTTCCGCAAAAAGCCACACTCTTCTCCGGTACGATTTCATCTAATGTCGGTTATGGTGATAATGGCGCCGCTTTTAGTGAAGATGATATAAAAAATGCTGTGACTATAGCTCAGAGCTTGGATTTTGTAGAAAATATGGACGGTGCATTTGAGGCTGAAATTTCGCAAGATGCCAAAAATATCTCAGGTGGGCAAAAACAGCGTCTTTCCATAGCTCGTGCCGTGGCTTGGAAGCCTGAAATTTATATTTTTGATGACAGTTTTTCTGCTCTCGACTATAAGACTGACAGGGTTTTGCGAAGTGCTCTAAAAAAAGAGACCGCCGGGGTCACAAGTCTTATTGTGGCACAACGTATAGGCACTATTATGGATGCTGATTTGATAATTGTACTCGATGAGGGGCGGATTGTCGGGCGTGGGCGGCATAGGGAGCTTTTGGAGAGTTGCGAGGTCTATAGGCAGATTGCCGCCGGGCAACTCAGTGAGGAGGAGCTTTGAGTCAACAGCTTAAGCGGGCGAACACAGTTCGCCCCTACAATATATTCGTAATGCCTATGTAGGGGCGAACTGTGTTCGCCCGTGTGGTATACAAATTTCTTAAGGAGTTGTCATTACTATGAGCAGAGAAACACGCAGAGGGCCTGTTGTTCGTCGTGGACTGGGTGAAACTGTTGAAAAACCTAAGAATTTTCAGGAGACTTGGGGTAAACTTATTGTTTACTGCCGCAAGTATGTTCCTCAGATTGTCTTTGCTTTGAGCATGGCGGCTGTTGGCACTGCTTTTCAGATTTTGGGACCTGATTTTATTGGGCAAATGACTGATGAAATTTTGGTGGGTTTACCCACCATGTTTGGACTGCCTGATTCCACTGTTCCCGGAGTTGGTGCAATTGATTTCACTGCGGTTGGGCGCATTGGTATGATTTTGATTTTCTTCTATTCTTCTTCCGTTATAATGAACTTTGCGCAAGGATACGTGCTCGCCACAATTACTCAGAAAATTTCAAAAAACATGCGGACGGGCATTTCCGAAAAGATAAACAAAATGCCGCTGAAATACTTTGACAAGGTGGCTTACGGTGATGTTTTAAGCCGTGTTACCAACGATGTTGACACTATTGGCACTACTTTGAATCAGAGCATCGGGTCTTTAGTCACTTCTACTGTTATGTTTCTCGGATCGGGGATTATGATGTTTTATAACAACTGGCTCATGGCGTTGACTGCCATTGTCACTAGTTTTGTTGGGTTTTTCCTGATGAGTTTTATTATGAAAAAGTCGCAGAAGCATTTTGAACGCCAGCAGAAGGATTTGGGAGCTGTTAATGGTTATATTGAAGAGAATTTTTCAAATCACAATATCGTCAAGGCTTATAACGGCGGCACTCGGTCAAAAAACGTTTTTGAAGGCATTAACGAAGAGCTCTATGATAGTGGGTGGAAGAGCCAGTTTATGTCGGGGATTATGATGCCTCTTATGATGTTTATCGGCAATTTCAGCTATGTTGCTGTCTGCATTGTGGGTGCGGCTCTTGCACTCAATGGTTATATCACATTTGGGGTAATTGCGGCGTTTATGATTTATATTCGCCTGTTCACCCAACCTCTTGCCCAACTGGCACAGGCGTTTCAGAACTTGCAGAGAACTGCGGCGGCGAGTGAGCGTGTTTTTGAGTTTTTTGAAGAGCAAGAGCTTGAAGATGAAAGCCAAAAGTCGCAGCAATTTGAAAATGTACGCGGTGATATTGAATTTCGGGGTGTGCGCTTTGGTTATGTTCCCGAAAAGACTATCATTCATGATTTTTCTGCAAAGGTAAAAGCGGGTCAAAAAATCGCCATTGTCGGTCCCACCGGTGCGGGCAAGACGACTATTGTCAATCTTTTGATGCGGTTTTATGAGCTTGACGGCGGTGAAATTTTGCTCGACGGCACTCCGCTCAGTAGTGCCACACGTGAGAATGTTCACTCGCAGTTTTGCATGGTTTTGCAGGACACTTGGCTGTTTGAGGGTACTGTCAGAGAGAATATTGTCTATTGTAATGAAGGTATCAGCGATGAGCGGGTTATTGAGGTCTGCAAAGTTGTGGGTCTGCACCATTTTATCACTACGCTACCAAAGGGTTACGACACTCCGCTGGGCGACAAGGCGAGCTTGTCGCAGGGGCAAAAACAGCTCGTCACAATTGCACGTGCCATGCTCCAAAACTCCCCCATGCTGATATTGGACGAGGCTACAAGCTCTGTCGATACCCGCACCGAACATCTTGTACAGACGGCGATGGATAAACTAACTGCGGGGCGCACTTCTTTTGTTATAGCACATCGGCTCTCCACCATTAAAAATGCCGATTTAATTTTGGTTCTCCGTGACGGCGATATTGTCGAGAGCGGGTCACACCGGGAGCTTCTGGAAAAGAGTGGATTCTACGCCGAGCTCTACAACAGCCAGTTTGAAGTTGCGTCTTGATTTGTTAAAATTATTTATGTCTCTTTTGCATTTTAGCTCAGCACTGTCAGCCTTGGGTCTTTTTCTGCAATTAAGTCAAAATCTCTGTCATTGTGAAGCAGTGGGATTTCATAATAAATTGCTGTGTAGGCAATTAGGACGTCAACAGTGTTACGGACTGTAATGCTTTTTTGTCCCCTGCGCAGGTTGAAATAAAGACGTGCTGACTCTCCGTAGGTTTCTGCTGTGCTTGGCAGAGTGAATATTTTCTGCGTAGAGAAATATCTGTTTAGTTTCTCAAACTCAGGTTCAGATTTTGCGCCTTGCAATATCTCGTGCAGTGTGAATATTGATATGCCAAAGGGTGCCTTTGTCTTGTGTATATGGTCAAGTAACCTTGTTTTCTCGTTTTCGATCTTCCTCAGTTTGTCGATCAAAACAGAGGTGTCAACCAATATCATGTATTGCACCTCCGCGTGTGGCTTTGTAGTCATAATCATCGGCGATGAGTTGTTCATCGCTCTCGAAAATGTCATACAAATCCTTTTGTTCATGACGCTCAACAAATTCAGTCAAAGCAATTGTGATGATTTCCGTTCTTGTCTTTCCTCTGTGGATTTTCGTGGCTCTTTCAAGTAATAACTTGTCTATATTTATAGTTGTCTTAACCATATTCTCTCACTCCTTACTTGAATATTCTGACGAGAATATTGTAACAGCATGAGCGTATGCTGTCAAGTAAATGAGGAGGGTTGGCATCAACATGTGTGACAGAGGGACGGTTCATCTGTCACACATGTTGATTCCGTTGCAGCTTCCCGCAGAGGCAGGGTAATTTGCGACGCATTCTTGCGAGAACAGCGGTGTAGATCCCGATGGCTCGCAAGAAT
>WQSX01000054.1 GCA_009787625.1 Oscillospiraceae bacterium | reverse complement strand
AAATGGATATGCGGCTATGCAAATGCGTATGGTGGCACGCTTTTTATTGGCAAAGATGACACCGGTGCCGTTAAGGGCATTAGCGATTCAACAAAGCTGTTAAAATCCGTTCCTGATAAAATCACTCATACAATGGGCATTGTTGCGGATGTGAACTTGCTCTATGATGGTGAGTTGGAGTATTTGGAAATTATTGTTGAAAAATATCCGACTTTAATCAGTTATCACGGCAAATATTATTATCGTTCAGGGAGCACTATGAGAACGATTATCGGCAAAGAGTTGGACAAAGCATTGCTTAAAAGTCAGGGGCTCACTTGGGATGGCATACCTGTTCCGAGAGTTGCCGAAAGTGACTTGAAACAGAGTGCGATTGAGTTATTCAAGAAAAAAGCTGTAAAGAATAGGCGGCTTACAGAAGAAGATGTTTCTGTTGATGACCATGTTTTACTGGACAACCTTCATTTGTTTGATGAGAATCGCAATCTCATACGTGCGGGAGTTATGGCTTTTCATGGAAATGCTGAAAAGTGGGTGTTTGGCTCGTATATTAAAATCGGATACTTCGTTACAGATTCAGATTTGAGATACCACGATGAAATTCACGGCCCTCTGATTGAGCAATCCGATAGAGTTGAGGACCTTGTTTATACGAAGTACATGAAAGCGTTGATTGACTATGAGGGACTTCAAAGGGTTGAGCATTTTATGTTCCCGCGATTGGCATTTAGAGAGCTGCTTCTAAATGCAATTGTGCACAAGGATTATAGTAGTTGCAATCCTATACAAATCAGTGTCTATGAGGATAAAATATACATCTGGAATGACGGAACAATGCCCGATGAACTTTCATCAACCGAACTGCTTTTTGAAAAACATTCCTCTAAGCCGCCGAACCCAAAACTTGCGGGTGTGTTTTTTAAGAGTGGTATGATTGAGGCATGGGGAAGGAGTTTTGAAAAGATTCAGGCTGAGTGCGAAAAGGTTGACACTCCCCTGCCGGAGTTTAAAATTTCGGCATCGGGTGTCATGGTTTTGTGCAAGCCTAGTGAGAAGTATTTGGAGTTGTTGCATGGGGGTAGCGTTGCTGGTAACGAAATAACTGCACCTACAAATGCGCCTATAAACGAGCCTATAAATGCGCCTGTAAATGAAACAGCACGCACGATTATTGCAATAATTGCCAACAACCCGACCATAACATACGACGAGATTGCAGAGGCAATGCAACTCAACAGAAGCACAATTCAACGCAATGTTAGGACATTAAAAGATTCAAACTTATTAGAACGAGTTGGTTCTAATAAAAATGGATACTGGAAAGTAATAGAAGATAAGTAGGATAAATTTAATGAGCGACACTAATATTGCAAGTATTTGCGATAATCCTGAAAAGTTCGTAAATGGTTCGTAGGTAAAGACGTAGATAAAGACGTAGATAGAGACGTAGATAGAGACGTAGATAGAGACGTAGATAGAGACGTAGATAAATTTGTAATTAAGGCTATTCGACACAGAGTGCCGAACAGCCAAAGAAAAGTATAATTCGGGTGTGTCGTCAAGTGTCTTCGATGAACGCCTGCGGCGCACTTGACAAGGAAAGCTGCTGCGTGTGATAATAAAAAAGCTCAATAGACTTTGGTTTATCTACGCCAAGTGGCGATGATAAGAACAAGAGTTTAATTCTACGTGTGATGTCTGCCAGTCAGCTGTGAGATAGCCGGTTGGGTACAAAACGGAAATTGGGGCTTATTTGGGGCTTACTATGCCGAAAAGCCGCAAATAAACACCAACCACCACAAAATGCAAATTCTCAAAAATCTAGCAATACCAACGGTTACAGCCAATCACAAAAAATCACAAAAGGCAAAACCGCCATTTCGATTCCCATTTGCCTCCGCCAACAATTTCAAAAACGAACCAGGCGACTAGGTTTATTTTCGCAAACGATCTGTTCGAAATTGTGATTGAAAGAAACACATTGCAATAATTCTCCCCCCAAAATGTCGGTCGAACGGATTTCCGGCTATTGAGTTGAAAAAAGTGTTGACAAGTTAACTTGGCACATATTAGTATGGTTGACATTAAAACTTGTCGGTACGACAATGATACTTGGAGGTGATTTGATGGATATTTTAGAGAAAGACTGCAATATCCGTAAAGAGGAAATTTTGGCGAAGAACAGAAGTTCAAAAAAGGATGAAGGCGTTGAACACGCAACGCTCAAGGGGCATAGGATTACCGAGTATACCATTTTTGTCATTATTGTTCCAATGATTATTTTTGCTTGGCTTTATGGCGAACTTGCTGTTTGCATGGCTCTGGGGGCGGTAGCCAACGCATATGCGCTCGGTGTGTATTTTGCACTTTATCGCTTCACAAAAAGAAAGTTACATCTGGTGATGCTTATTCTTACCCTTGCTGCGCTGGTTGTCTGCATCATAGTCTTTGTTTTTGCTATTTTTAGTGGGAATCTCGCTCCAAATCACTTTGGGTTAGGAATACTCCTATGAAAGATGCAATCATATTAAAAAACAGACTGAAAGTTACAAGGGCAGAAAAAGACCTTTCTCAAGCAGATTTGGCTAAATTAGTCGGGGTGTCAAGAAATACTATTAGCTCCATAGAGACGGGTCAATTTTGCCCAACAGCAAAGCTTGCACTTGTTTTATGCACAGCACTAGATAAGAAATTTGAGGATTTGTTTTTCTTTGAGTAAATAAAACATCCAAAACTTGCGAGCGTGTTTTTCAAGAGTTGTACGATTGAAGCATGGGGAAGAAATTTTGAAAAGATTCAAACTTTTTAAAGCGGATTGGTTTTTATATCGGAAAGTAGGACAAACTAAATGAGTGACATTAAAATTGTAAGTATTCGCGATAACCCCGAAATGCTCGACAAAGCTGTTGATTATTATTCAAGCAAATGGGGCATTTCTGAAAAAATCTACAGAAACAGCATGGAGAGCAGTTTAAATACGCAGAGCCCTTTACCACGCTTTTATTTGTTGCTTAATGGCAAAAAAATAATTGGCAGTTACGCTCTTATAACAAATGACTTCAATAGCCGCCAAGACCTATGGCCGTGGCTTGCCGCGCTTTATGTCGAAGCTGAGTATCGCGGTAAATCACTTGGGGCTACACTTTTGAAAAATGGAGTTGATGAAGCACGAAGGCTCGGATTTAAAAAGCTATATCTAGTGACCGACCATATTGGTTATTATGAAAAGTATGGATGGGATTATATAGGCAATGGATTCGGTGTTGACGGAGAAGAAAGTCGGATTTATGAGATTAGTACAGAGGTGGCTGATTGAGCAAGAATAATCCTATTCCAGTCGGAATATACCGTCATTATAAAGGCAACAAATACGAAGTAATCGGTTTTTCAAAACATAGCGAAACCCTTGAAGATATGGTAATTTACAAGCCTCTCAATGGTGAAAGTTGCACTTGGGTTCGTCCGCTTTCGATGTGGGAAAATACGATTATGGTTGATGGCAAAGCTGTTAAGAGGTTTGAATATATTGGAACAAGCAAAAGGCGCGATGAATTAGGCGATGCTCACAGAGCATTGCTCTCGACAATGCAAAAATGCGAGAAAATCAACTTCGATAATTTGACTAAATCACGTAAAACATTACTTGAGCGACGTATAGCGGCATTGAAAATATCACTTGATTTGGTTGAAAAGGAGTTGTGGCACAATGACAATGATTAGCCCGGAGCAGTATGCAGATGGTATTAAGGATTTGTCTTACGAAAAGTTGGTTAGTGAAAGAAATGAGTTGATTAAATCATCCTTGGCGAAGTTTTTCTATTTCTTCTATCCGCTCTCGCAACACTTCTGCCGATGGATACTCGCAGTTTTCATCTACCCCTGCATCTGCAATGGTTGCGGCGATGTACATGCTTAAATCTTTTGGGCGGATAATCTGCTTATATCTTTTGGCTTTTACAATCAGACTTTTAATGGCATCTTCTTCAGATTCCGTATCTTTCACAGCCGCTTCGTAAAGTTCTTTTACAGTAAGAAACGCAATGACCATAACCTGCTGTGATTCCTTTGGTTTTAGCTCCTTTAGCCTTGAAGTGAGAATCTCTTTTTGTTTCTCGCCATGGGGAAAAGCCCAAGTTTCATACTCAGCTGCTTCCTTTTCTTTCTGTGCTTTGCTCTTAACCTGAAAAAGGTTAAACTCTCCAAGTGCCATAAAAGATCACACCTTCCATTAGTTTATATAATTTGAGTTTCACGCTACAAAGGAACATTTGCGAGTTTTTTCATTTTGTAGTGTTCTCATAATTATAAACTATAAAAGTTCATTAGACAACCATTTAGCCGGATTATTACTCAAAATCTATGTAATCATCACGTCCTGCGCCTACTGAGACGCACTTTATTTTACAGCCTACGGACTTTTCGATGAATCGAATGTAATTAACTGTTGCGGAGGGCAAGTCGCTTTGTTTTCGGATTTTTGAAATATCACTCCCCCAACCTTCGAGATATTCATAGACAGGTTTAGCCCGCGCAAGAGCGTCGCCTGATGGAAAGTTCTCTGTTTTAACTCCGTCAATTTCATAAGCAATGCAAACAGGTATTTTATCAAGATACGAAAGTATGTCCAGCTTTGTTAAAGCCAGCTCGTTTGCCCCTTGCATGTTCACACCATACCTGCTTGCCACCACATCAAAGCCACCAACTCTGCGTGCTCTGCCTGTCGCCGCTCCGAATTCTGCGCCCGCTTCACGTAGTTTTGTAGCTTCATCTCCCGACATTTCCACCGTGAAAGGCCCTTCACCTACACAGCTCGAATATGCCTTCGTCACCCCTACGACTGAATCAAGCTTAACTCCCGGTATTCCCGCACCGATTGGCGCGTATGCCGCCAGAGTCTGTGATGATGTTGTGTATGGGTAAATTCCATAGTCTATATCACGTAACGCTCCGAGCTGTGCTTCTAGCAAGATGTCTTTCTCGTTGTCAATTGCTGCATGCAAAAATTCTGTGGTATCTGTTATAAACTCAGAAATCTCAGAGCCGTAAGTTTCTAGCCATTTCATGATATCTTCCGTTTTTTCTTTCTCACGTCCATAAGCTTTGAGGGTGATATTTTTCCACTCTATGAGGTCGTTGATCTTTTGCTTTAGCGTTTCCGGGCTGAGTAAATCGCCTAAACGCAGCCCTTTTTTCATGTACTTATCACCGTATGCAGGGGCTATGCCTCGTCTTGTCGAGCCGTACTGTTTATCGCCGAGCCGCTCTTCTTCCAAAATGTCCTGAGTCTTGTGATATGGCAGGCAAATAAACGCTTTATCGCTTATTTTTAGATTAGCGGGTGTCACTTTTATTCCCTTTTCTCTGAGCGATTTTATTTCACCGCAAAGATGCTCTAAATCGATGACCATGCCACAGCCCATGACATTTACCGTTTCTTCTCGTAAAATACCTGATGGCAAGAGGTTTAACACAAATTTGCCTTTATCATTTATGACTGTATGACCTGCATTATTGCCACCCTGATAACGGCAAATCACGTCATAACTTCTCGAAAGCAAGTCAACCATCCGACCTTTGCCCTCATCGCCCCAATTGATGCCTACTACTGCTGTAATCATGTTGATAATCCTCTTTTCTAATCACCGTCGTCAACTTAAGAGGAATCCCTTGTCCCCGTCATTGCGGGCTTGACCCGCAACCCCCTTATTTAGTGCGTTAGTCAGGGGATTCTGGGTCAAGCCCAGAATGACTATGACTTTTTAGTTTGCTTAAGTTGACAGAATTGCTTTTCTAATATGGGTATCTCTAAACTGTGATTTCTACCTTTGCGCCCAATAGTGCTTTATTTGCTTCAATAGTCTCTTTTACTTGTGATAAAAATTCCTCAGTCTGAATTTCCGCCATGCCTGTGAATTTGTCGGCAGACATTAGGTCTTGAAGCTCCGTTTCACATAATCCAAAAGTCTCATCGGACAAAATTCTATCAAGCAAGTCATTTGGACACCCCTCTTGCTTCATCTTTTTTCCTGCCGCAACGGAGTGTTGTCTTATTTTTTCGTGCAAAACTTGCCTGTCACCGCCTTTTTTGACGCAGTGCATTAAAATATCCTCAGTCGCCATGAATGCAAGCTCTTCGTCCAGACGTTTTTTCATCACATTGGGATAAACCGTTATTCCATCGAATATGTTTATAACCAAAGATAAAATCGCATCAGTGGCTAAAAATGCTTCGGGAATTGATATACGCCTGTTTGCCGAGTCGTCGAGTGTTCGCTCTAACCACTGCGCACTTGAAGTCAGCGCAGGGTTGAGCGCCGTTACCGTTACATAGCGAGCAAGTGAAGCAATTCGCTCACTTTTCATTGGGTTGCGTTTGTATGCCATCGCAGAAGAGCCCACTTGCCTATCCTCAAAAGGCTCATCAATTTCTTTCATGTGTGAGAGCAAGCGAATGTCGTTTGAAAATTTATATGCGCTTTGAGCAATGCTTGAGAGTGCTGATAGCGTAAAATAATCGACTTTGCGGGAGTACGTTTGACCGCTTACAGGGAATACAGCACCGATGCTATTTTCACTTTCAAAGCCCATTTTTTCTGCAATTTTCAGCTCCAACGCTTTTACTTTTTCGTGGTCGCCATCAAATAATCGCAGAAAACTCGCCCCTGTACCCGTTGTACCTCTGCATCCCAGTAATTTTAAGTTCCCAAGTGAAAATTCTAAATGCTCAAGATCCATGAGTAGATCCTGTATCCACAGTGTCGCACGCTTGCCGACAGTCGTTGGTTGAGCCGCTTGCAAATGGGTGTATGCAAGGCAGGGCAGAGCTTTATGCTCATGTGAAAATTTATGCAGTGCATTTAACGCATTGATTAGTAGTTTTTTTATGTGTGCCAGTGCTTTTTTTTGCAAGATTATATCTGTATTATCACCGACATATGCAGATGTGGCACCGAGATGGATAATTGGCTTTGCTTTAGGGCATTGCTCACCATAGGCAAGTATGTGCGCCATGACATCATGGCGTGTTTCGGATTCATATCGCTTTGCCGCGCCATAGTCGATATCATAAATATGAGCATTCATTTCAGATATTTGCTCCTCGCTTATGTCAAGCCCAAGTTCCATCTGACTTTCAGCGAGAGCCACCCACAGCTTACGCCATGTGGAAAACTTGCTCGTGTCCGAAAATATATGTTGTATCTCTGCACTTGCATAACGCTTGCACAGTGGGTTTTCGTATCTATCTGACATTTTTGTAATACTCCTCATAGGTTTTCTTCACTTTTTCAAAACACCCGCAGGGCCGGGTGTTTTGTCTACCGACTTTCGCAATCGGCAAATGTTTAGCTATTTATGCTCATTGTTAATCGCCGCTTTTAATAGCCCTAAAAATAGTGGGTGCGGTTTGTTTGGGCGGCTTTTAAATTCCGGATGAAATTGCACGCCCACAAAGAAAGTGTGATTTGGTAGTTCAACCGCTTCAACAAGCTGTTCATCCGGTGAAAGACCGCTCATGCAAAGTCCTGCGCTTTCCAGTGTTTTGCGGTAATCGTTATTGAGTTCAAAGCGATGGCGGTGGCGCTCACTGATGTTTTGAGTGCCGTACAAGTTGTTTAGAACGGTCAATGGCACTATTTTGCACGGGTATGCGCCAAGGCGCATGGTTCCGCCGCTCCCTTCCATTGTCTCCTGCCCTGACATATAATCTATCACCGTGTGCGGTGAAGATTTATCAAACTCTCCGGAATTTGCATTTTTAAGACCGCAGACATTCCTCGCAAACTCCACGACAGCCACTTGCATACCAAGGCAAATCCCCAAAAATGGAAGATTATTTTCTCTGGCATATCGGCAAGCGGCGATTTTACCTTCGATTCCCCGACTTCCGAACCCACCGGGTATAATTATACCATCTGCTCCACCAATCATTTTTTTTGCGTTATCATCGGTTATTTTTTCGCTATTTATCCAACGTATATCGACTTTTGCACTATACTCAAACCCTGCGTGATGCAAGCTCTCAGTGATGGATAGATATGCATCCTGCAACTCTGTATATTTTCCGATGATTGCTATACAGACAGTCTTTTGCCGCATTGCTATTTTCTCTGCAAGAAGTTTCCACTCGGTTAAATCCGCTTGCGGCAGAGTTAGCCCAAGTGCCCTGCAAACTTCGTGATCCAACCCGTTTTGATTGAGCATGAGAGGCGCTTCATAGAGCGACGGTATTGTTATGTTTTCTATGACACGCTCAGGCTTTACATTGCAAAATAATGATATTTTTTCCCGAATCCCCGTGTTTATGGGCTCATCGGCACGCAATATTATTATGTTCGGTGATATTCCCATTGCGCGAAGTTCTTTTATTGAATGTTGTGTAGGTTTTGACTTGTGCTCGCCTGAAGCCTTTAGGTATGGCACCAATGTGACGTGAATGAATAGGCAATTTTCATTGCCTTTTTCCAGTCCGATTTGACGTATTGCTTCCAGAAATGGCTGAATTTCAATGTCGCCTATCGTTCCTCCGATTTCTGTAATTAGTACATCAGCATTACTGCTCTCCGCACTCATGTATATAAAATTTTTGATTTCATCTGTAACATGAGGTATCACCTGCACTGTACCACCAAGATATCCGCCCGCTCGCTCACGCTCCAAAATGCGAGAATATATTTTCCCTGATGTGAGAGTTGAGTGCTGTGTGAGGTTTTCATCTATGAAACGCTCGTAATGCCCTAAATCAAGGTCAGTCTCCGCACCGTCATCTGTGACGAAAACTTCACCGTGCTGATATGGACTCATGGTTCCGGGGTCAATATTCATATAAGGGTCGAGTTTTTGAGCCGCCACTTTTAACCCCCGCTGTTTTAGCAGTCTGCCGAGGCTTGCCGCGGTAATTCCTTTCCCCAACCCTGATACAACGCCACCTGTTACGAAAATATACTTTGTCATAATTGCCTTAGCCTTTCCATTGTTTCTATGAATATGTCTTACTCGACAGTGACGCTCTTTGCCAAATTACGTGGTTTATCTATATCAAGCCCCTTATTTGCGGCGACGTAATAACTTAGTAATTGCAACGCCACAACCGACAGTGACGGGGAAAACAGCTCATGCACATCAGGCAAAACTATGGAAGATACTCTTTCATCCGGCTCGTCATTTTTGCAAGAACCAATGAGCAACACACTTGCACCGCGACTCGCAACTTGCTCTACATTGCTCATAATTTTGCCATATAACCGCTCACAATTTGCTATAGCGACAACCAGTGTGTTTTCCTCAATGAGCGATATGGTTCCGTGTTTCAATTCGCCGCCCGCATAAGCCTCGGAGTGGATATATGAAATTTCTTTAAGTTTAAGCGAACCTTCAAGTGCAATGGCATAGTCGATATTTCTGCCTATGAAAAATATGCTTTTATAGCCCACATATGATGATGCAACTTTTTGTATTGAATCAATATGTTTTAAGATCTCTGTCACCTTTTCAGGCAACGCTTTAATTTCGCAGAGCAGTTCGTTTTCGGTTTCAGATGATAATTTCCCAAGTGACGTAGCAAATCGAACAGCAAGAGCATACAAAATCGCAAGCTGTGTTGAGAAAGCTTTTGTGGTTGCAACGGCGATTTCAGGCCCTGCCGCCGTGTATAGGCAAAGGTCGGATTCCTTTGCTATTGTGCTTCCCACTACGTTTACTATCGCCAGAGTAAATGCACCTTTAGATTTCGCCTCGCGCATTGCCGCAATGGTGTCTGCGGTTTCGCCTGATTGGCTTATTAAAATTACGAGAGTTTTTGAATCAATTATGGCATCTTTATACCTAAATTCACTAGCGAGCTCCACTTCAACTGAGAGTCTGCAAAGTTGCTCGAATACATATTTTGCAACGACACCTGCATTATATGCCGAACCGCAGGCTGTGATAACAATTTTGTTAAAGCGGCTTATGTCAAGGTTTTCAATGTTTTCCTTACATTCTCCGCTGACTGTTGCCGAGTTAATTGTATCACGGAGTACCTTTGGTTGCTCCATGATTTCCTTTAACATAAAGTGTTCGTAGCCGCCCTTTTCTGCGCTGTCAAAACTCCATGTTATTGTTTCAGGCGTCTTTTGAATGGGCTGTTTATCCATGTCGTAAAACTGCACACTGTCTTTTGTCAGCACAGCAATTTCCCTATCTTCTAAGTAATAGACCTCATTTGTATGCTTTAACACAGCAGGGACATCAGATGCTATAAAGTTTCCGTTTTTCGATACTCCGATGATAAGCGGGCTGTCTTTTTTCACAGCAACGAGCATATCCGGCTCGTCTACGCACATGATTCCGAGAGCATACGAACCTTCCAGCCTACCCGATATTTTTATCACGGTTTCCATAATGTCACCGTTGTAATAATGCTCGGCAAGCTGTGCTATTACTTCGCTGTCGGTTTGTGATGAAAAGACTATACCACTGTGCTCTAAATTTTCTTTCAGCTGTTTATAATTTTCGATAATGCCATTGTGAACCACGGCAACTTTGCTTTGGTTGCCGACATGCGGATGAGAGTTTATGTCGGAAGGTTCCCCGTGCGTAGCCCAACGCGTGTGCCCAATTCCAATGCAGGCTGTGAGAGGGTTATCTGCTAAACCGGCTTCAAGCGAAGCAAGGCGTCCTTTTTGTTTTACTACATCGAAAAACCCGCTAGCTCCGTAAACGGCAATTCCCGCGGAATCATACCCCCGATACTCAAGTTTTTTAAGTCCTTCAACAATAATAGAAACTGCATCTTCCTTGCCAACATAGCCAATTATGCCACACATAAATAATTCTCCCTAGTTTATTCATACTAACCGCTTTAGCCTTATCATTGCCTCTGATACATCTTCTCTTTTCCCGAACGCAGAAAGACGAAAATACCCTTCGCCGTTCGCTCCGAAACCTGCACCTGGTGTCCCAACGATGTTTGCCTCTGCGAGCAGTTTATCAAAAAACTCCCACGACTGCATATCGCCCGGACATCTGAGCCATATATACGGAGCGTTGCGTCCGCCTGTGTAAGAGATTCCAAGCTTAGTAAGCGTGTCTGAAATTATTGTAGCATTATTCATGTAATATGTCACGGATTTCATTACTTCGTCAAAGCCGTCTTGAGAAAAAACAGCCTGCGCACCTCTCTGTACTATGTACGAAACTCCGTTGAATTTTGTGCTTTGCCGCTGTAGCCAAAGTTTATTTAAGGATTCGCTTGAGCGAAAAAGTTCCTTTGGCACTGCTGTGTAGCCGCATCTTGTTCCTGTAAAACCTGCTGTTTTTGAGAGAGAGCAAAATTCGATTGCACACTCTTTTGCACGCTCTATTTGATATATGCTCGTCGGTAATGTTTTATCTTGGATAAATGCCTCATACGCACTGTCGAACAATATTACGGCATCATTTTCAAGAGCGTACTGCACCCATAGTGTTAGTTCTTCACGTGTATACACTGCACCTGTTGGGTTGTTTGGTGAACACAGGTATATTATATCCGCTTTGATGTTTTTATCCGGCAGTGGCTTAAAGTCATTATCGGCATTCCCATTCATGTAAACAATTCTTCGCCCTGACATGATATTGGTGTCCACATAAACAGGGTACACAGGGTTTGGAATTAAAACCGTGTTTTCGGGAGAAAAAATGTCAAGCATATTGGCAATATCGCTCTTCGCCCCGTCGCCGACAAATATCTCGTCGGTTTGCAGCGTGACTCCTTTGCCTACATAATATCCACAAATCGCTTGGCGGAGAAACATGTATCCCTCATAATCGCCATATCCCTTGAATGTCTCTGCATTCCCCATTTCCGAAACTGCGGACTGCATAGCTTTCGTGACAGTATTTGAAAGTGGAAGTGTAACATCACCAATACCGAGGCGAATTATCTCGCTATCGGGATTTTTTTCTTTGTGCTCACCTACGGCTTTGGCGATACGGGCGAACAAATAGCCGTCTTTTAGTTTTAAATAGTTTGTATTAATATTCATCTACTACCCCACTAAATACTTTCATGCAGTCTCCTGACATAGTGACTGCGTTATCTGAGTAATTTATGCTTAACTCTCCACCCTTGAGAGAAACTTTAACATCTTCACCTTTGTCACAATATCCGTTTAACACCGCTGCAACTACCGCGGCACATGCGCCTGTACCACAAGCGAGTGTTTCACCGCTCCCACGCTCCCAAACTCGCATTTTTAGATGAGTTCTGCTTACAACTTCAGCAAACTCGGTGTTCACTTTGTCAGGAAAAAGCTCGCTGTTTTCAAATAACGGGCCAATCTCGGAAACGGCGAATTTCTCTACGTTATCACAGAAAATTACAGCATGGGGATTTCCCATTGAGACGCAAGTCATATGATAAGTTCTACCACCAATCTCTACGGGTCTTGCAACAACAGCGCCATTTGCATCGCCGCTTAGATTTACAGGTATATCGGGTGGATTCAAAATGGCTTTCCCCATATCGACTTTGACGTAAGATGCGCTTCCAATGGGAGAGGTTTGAGTTGCTTTCGCTTCTGAAGGCGAGAGTATTTCCAGAGTTTTTACTCCACTCAGCGTTTCAATGCACATGTGCGGACTTTGCACATGTTTGTTATCATGCAGATACTTTGCAACACAACGGATTGCATTTCCGCACATTTTGCCCTCACTGCCGTCAAGGTTGAACATGCTCATCTTGGCATCAGCAATTTGCGACGGTAAAATCAGGACAACCCCGTCGCCGCCTATGCCGAAATTTCTGTCACAAAGTTTGATAATCAACTCTTTAGGCATCTCTATTTCACTGCGGAGACAATCTATGTAGATATAATCATTTCCACAACCTTGCATTTTTGTGAATTTAAGGTCCATATACGCTCCTCAATAGTTTTTCTTGATTAGTAACATCAATGAGAGTATAATGCATAAATTAAAATAAGTAAAGTCAATAATTTTAATACACATCATAAGGAGAGCTTATTATGGAGATTAACTATGAGCTGTACAAATTCTTCAATGAGGTTGCAAAAGCGGGAAATATTACAAAAGCATCCGAAAAACTATATGTCTCGCAATCGGCAGTTTCACAGGCTATAAAGCAACTTGAAGAGCGATTAGAGTGCAAACTTTTCAGCAGAAGTACCCGCGGCGTGGAGTTAACTGCAGAGGGAGGTATGCTATATTCATATATAAGCAAGGCAACAACGCTCATAGAAAATGCAGAGGAAAAGCTCTCGAAGATGAGGGAACTTAGCGAAGGTGAAATCGTAATCGGAGCCTCCGACACGGCATGTAGCCTATATTTGCTGCCTATCTTAGAGAAGTTCAGCACAAAATACCCGGGGATAAACATTTCTGTTATAAACCGCACAACTCGTGAGTTACTCACTTTACTCAAAAACGGAACTGTTGATATTTCCTTTGTAAATCTTCCCGTTGAAGATGATTCTATGCTTGAGATAACACCGATAATGCAAACTCACGACTGCTTTGTTGCAGGCGAAAAATATGCAAATCTCGCCAAAAGAAAAATCAGCTTGGAGAGTTTAAGCGATATCCCCATTCTTATGCTTGATGAAAGCAGTACCACCAGACAGCAAATGGATTTATTTCTACTCGCCCGCGGCATAAAAATCAAGCCTTCGATAGAGCTCGAAAGCCTTTCACTCTTGGCTGAGTTTGCGAAAATTGGGCTGGGAGTAGCCGCAACAATTAAAGAAGATGTACAAAAATTGCTCGATACAGGCGAACTGCACGAGCTACGCTTCAACGTACCGCTCCCCACAAGAAGTATCGGCTTAGCACAAGCCAAAGACGCGAGTTTTTCCTTTGCAACTATTGCATTTAAGGATTTTGTTTTAGATTTTCATTGATACGTAGTCTATGTCACCCGAAAACCTTGGCTTGTTATTTTACACCCCGAAATATGCATATCGCTGTTTCGTGGTGCTTCTTTTGGTTGCAAAAACGCAAATGCAACCCGTGGTTGACAAAAAGCAATTGTAAGTTGGTAGTTTTTTGAGTACAATGTATGGATAATGATTATTACAGGGCTTGATTCAATAGAAAAGTCCAAATATAATTTATAAGGAATGATATTTATGAAATTTAATGAAAAGTTGCAGAAAATGCGAAAAGAAAAAGGACTCTCTCAAGAGGCCTTGGCGGAGATGCTTGATGTTTCACGGCAGGCTATTTCCAAGTGGGAGAGCGGGCAGTCTTACCCTGAAACAGACAAACTTATAGCGATCAGTGAGATATTCGGTGTCACTGTTGATAGTTTGCTGAAAGATGGCGAGGTGCAGGACGATAGCTATAATACAAGTTCGACACAGTTTTGGACTACAAGAGGAAGTTTTTTTGAATACAAAAGCAAGCGAACTTTTCTCGACATGCCGCTGGTTCATGTAAATATCGGGCTTGGGGTGAGAAAAGCAAAAGGCGTGCTCGCTATCGGCAATATCGCTACCGGCGTGCTGTCTATCGGGCTTGTTTCCGTTGGATTTCTCGCTTTTGGACTTTTGAGCATAGGTTTAATCGGTATCGGCTCCCTATCATTGGCACTTTTAGTTGCAATCGGTGCTGTTTCTGTCGGAGCATTTTCCATTGGAGCGGTGGCTATCGGGGTTGTTACTTTAGGAGCTGTTTCTATTGGGATGTATTCTGTCGGGGCTTTAGCTGTGGCTTCGCGTGTTGCTGTTGGCGACCATGCTTACGGGCATATTGCCGTAGGACGAGTGGTTGATGGCGCAAGAGAGTTTATTGGGTATAACTTATCTGATATAAGCAGATACGAGGTCAGAGCCGCTATCTTGGAGGAATACCCAAACACAGATAGTTTGATTGTACGATTGCTGACTTCGCCTTTGGGTCGATAGGTTGTTGCGCACTTTTCGCTGTTATCGCAATAGGACAAAATGCCGTTGATGATTTTTTCCCATTGCGATACAACGCATCTGTATTTGCTAAAAACACATTTGCCTGATGCATGGGTAGATGTTAGGCCGTTCCGCTATGACTTTAGATGCGCCAACCACTCGACTCATCTGCCATAGCACGTTCTATACTTTCCTGCATTATCTCAACCCAAGAAGGACGGTCTGATTCGGGTAGTTCAAATTGGGTTCTTATTTCTCTTGTGGGATTCTTGCGCCCCATCATCCATCCGCTTGATGTACCATCCTCATGGATAACAGACCCTACGGCAGTTATTTCAATCCCACGGTTTGCAAATCTCTGCACAGTATCAACCATGCCGTTCATGTGGTC
>WQSX01000053.1 GCA_009787625.1 Oscillospiraceae bacterium | reverse complement strand
TATACACAGTACATTACAATGATGGTTTTGTGGGAACAAAAACATATCAGAGTAAAAGAACTTGGAGAATATTTGTATCTTGATTCCGGCACGTTGACCCCACTATTAAAACGGCTTGAAAACAAAGGGTTTGTGAGGCGCAAGCGCTCTACTGATGATGAGCGAATTGTAACCGTTTTTATAACGGAATCAGGGGAACAATTAAAAGAACAAGCAGCAAATATACCCATGCAAATAAGCGGTTGTTTGCCGTTAACACAGGAAGAAGCTGCAACGCTATACAAATTACTGTATAAAATACTAACCCCATAAGCACTAACCGAGGCAGTGTTCGTATTTTGGTGCAAATACCCGACCGGTCGGAGTGTTCTTACCATACTTGACGGTGAGGCACTCCTTTTTTGTTATGCGAAACATGTAAATACATTTTAGTGGAAGTCCTGTCCGCACTGTGGTATACTGGGCGTATTATGCATTGATATGTTGGTAAGTCTTAGGAGAAAGTTTTATAAGCACAAAAATACCATTGGATTTATAGAGAGTGAGGTAATGACGTGAACAACCAAGATATTCGCTGGGAACAACGGTTTAGTAATTTGTCTAAAGCGTGCGCATTGCTTTCTGAAATACATGGCTATGAATTAGAACGCACACTACCTATTATTCGAGAGGGGTTTATTCAGCGTTTTGAAATTACTTTTGATTTGTCATGGAAAACACTCAAAGATTACTTGGATTATTTGGGACACAATGTACAACCATCGCCGCGCCCTGTAATCAAAGATGCCTTTTCAGCAAGTTTAATAAAAGACGGACAAGTTTTCATCGATATGCTTGATGCGCGCAACTTAATGTCGCATACATATGACGAGGAAACTTTCAGCAAAATATTCTTGCAAATCAAGCAAGAATTTGAACCTGCTTTGCACACTCTTTGTGAGTTTTTAAGAAGTAAGTTAGTTTGAAAGACTTCAAACTAACGAGGCTATGTGCCACTCGCTCCCCCTGCGGGAAACCGCGAGGTGATGCACAAAATGACAATTCCTTTTCATGATCGTTTTGTGCCTTAAAAATTAACGAAAGGAATGGTCATTATTATGAATTTTGGGCTTACAGATGAGCAAGAAAAAAACATTGCTTTTTTATTGCGCAAAGCACAAGTAACAAAAGCAGCTATATTTGGATCTCGAGCAAAAGGCAACTACCTCCCCAATTCTGATATTGATATTGCTGTTTGGGGCAGTGAGCTTAACATAGGCAAAATTTTAGCCGAACTTGACGAACTGCCAACGCCCTATAAATTTGATGTCGTGGCTTATGAAAATATTTCCGACGACGCATTACGCGAACATATCGACAGAGTGGGGATAACGCTTTTTGAGGAGGCTAACGAAACTGAATAGAACGATTGTTATAGGAGGTGTTTTGAGATGGAAGGTTGCAAAGAACTAAATAATGATGAGATAAATGGAATAGTAGATATAATTTTAGGTTCAGTCCCTGCACAAGAAATCTACATTTTTGGTTCACAAGCCAATGGCACAGCGAGAGATGATAGCGACTATGATTTTTATGTAGTTATTCCTGACGATGGACTTCATGCTATAGAAGCAACTTGGAAAATAACAAGTGCTATGCGTAATAGGACACGGAACATTGATATGCTTATAGGTACTAGGACAAAATTTGATAAATACAAGAATACCACCGGATTTATAGAGAGTGAGGTAATTAAGACGGGGGTGAAACTCTATGGATAACTCGGCTGTCAAAGAGTGGCTGTCTTATTCTAAGATGCATTGAGCATCAGCAAAACACTTATGCTCAATGCCTCCAAAGCCATTTGAGATTATATGTTATCACGCCCAACAAGCTGCCGAAAAAGCTCTGAAGGCATACTGGGTTTTCAATGACCTTACTCCTCAAAAAACCCATATTCTTCACAACCCCGCTATCCATTTGGATTGGAATTGACAGATGAAATCACTCAATTAGCTATAGACGACTGCGAGAAGGTTGTTTCTTTTGTTAGTGAAAAAGTACTGACCATATAATTTATTTGTTTTCAGGTTTCTTTACAAAAAATTTTATGCCCCTTTACTACTGACCGTAGCGTGATATAATTGAAGAAATGCAGAGAGTGACAATACCTTATTCCCTCGTATAAGCACACCGTTTTCACTAAAGAGTGGCAAAAAGCGCAAAAACATCTTGTAATTACGTATAAACTGTGATAATATCAGTTACAAAGACCACACAAGTAGTGGTCGTAGCGACCGTGAGGGTGTTGACGCACCAACACGGCGAATGTAGGGTCAACTTCAAACCAACAGCCTACAGACACGGAATAAACCGTCACTACAACATAAATCAGTATAACATTTTTTACGATATTTTCAAGCTGATTTTCTTGTTTTGGGGTTTTAGCCCGTTATATGCTGAATTTTGTTTGGCGCAGTAGGCAAGGCAAATTATGCCCCTCTGCGTCTTTTTTGTGTGGTCTTATCCAAATTTAAGGAGCATAAATCTTATGATTGCTTGACAGACGGTCGTTTTAAACACAAAATTATTTAGCTTAAACACTAATCATACTATCAAAGGCGGCAAATTGAATATACCGCTCAACTGCTCACTTCCTATTGTCTGACGCACAAATTCCATAATTCTCAACTCCTCTTTCAGAACATGTATTTATTATACTATACTTGTTCTAAATTGCAAGAAGAACTGGTTTTCGCTTTGTATTTGGTCATTATCACAACTATTGTTTTTTCTGAAAATAGGGAAATGCTGAAGGAATTGTTAAGTGCAAAAGTTTGACAAAATGGGGTGTAGCTATACTTTCGTTTTGCTACACCCCTTCAAGTGACCATATAATCTATTTGTTTTTAGCTTTCTTTTTGCGCATGCGATGAATTTGTCCGCCTGTAATCACTGCTACACCGAACAGTGCAAGCACTAGCGGTAAGATCATGCGCCCTGTAATTCCTGTTTGCGGTACATCGTGTGCAATAGGGGCAGTTTCTTGTACAATGGGTGTTGGATACCATACATCAGTCTCCACTACATGTGGTGCGACAGGTGCGACGGGTGCATTATTCGATAGCACTAAAACAGATGCTGAATCAAAGCTTACTGTTACTGAATTATCGCTGTTTCGTGTCAGTTGGTTTGAGCGGTTCGACACTGCGCCTGCCGTGCTTACATGGAATAGGTTTACGGTGTCTGCGCTTAAGCTTCTCTCCTCAAGCTCAGAGTCCGAAATAGTTATGCTCAGGGTGAATCCGAAATTGCCTGTCGCCGCAGGGTCTATTACTATGGAATTTGCAGGGATTTGCGCCCCGTAAGCTGTTGAGGCGTTTGGGCGTGAAAAGACTTCTATGTTTATATCTATTGTTGCAGGGAGATTTGTGCCTATATTGCTTATTGTTATGGTGCGTCCGTTTGGCAATGTTATGTTAGCTGTCCCCGCACCGTCCCTGATTACGGCAAGGTCATCAGAAGTGCGAGTTGTGTCGTCTGCGACGTTTTCGACGTTTTGTGGATAGAATTGAAATGTAGGATCTCCCCAACTATGAACTCCGTCAACATCCACACGTGTATTGGCAAAACCAACGACCGCATCCATTGAAGCCATGTAATTCCACCTGAGCCAAATCGAATATAGCTGTGTGTTGTTGCTGACATCAAGTGTTGTCAGTTGGTTTCTTTCAGCCCTCAATATTTGTAGGTTAGGGTTATTGCTGATATCAAGGGTTGTAAGCCTGAGAAAACTTACCATCAGAACTTCCAACGCAGGGTTGTTTCTGACATCTACAGATGTCAGTTGGTTGTCGTATGAGAGATAAAGCCACCTCAATGCCCTGTTATTGCTAACATCTATGGAGGTCAATTGATTGTGAAAGAGATTAAGCGATTCCAATAAATCATTGTTGCTCACATCTACAGATGTAAGTTGATTACGCGGTGCTTCCAAGTGTATCAACCCTGTAAAATGCTCAATACCCGCAAGGCTTGATATGCTTCTGTTGTAAAGATTAAGACTTGTTATACCTGCTACATTAATGGGGTAAATGGGTCCCGTGTCCGGTACGCCATCAATTTCGCGGACTGCCGCCTCGAAATTATCGCACCCGAATACAATCGGACTTGCCGCCTGTGCGGATAGACTTCCCACGCCAAGCACAATAACAAGGGTAAGCACAAATACTATACCTGCTCCGAGTTTGCCGTTGATGGTTCTTTTCATTTTGATATCCTCCAAATATTTTTCAGACCACACAAAATGGGCGCATAGAGTGGCATAAATGCCCTTGCCTACACGCCCTTCAGCGTTTTCTTTCGGATGCCCTACTAGCAATTGACCAAAAAACAGCCTTGAAAATACCGAGAAATTCAAGTATACTGGTCAAGTTGTAGTGACGGAGAAATCCGTGTCTGTAGGCTAATCATTAACAGTTGCCCTACATTCGCCGAGCCGTGCTTCCAACACGTCTCGGTCGCTGCGACCGCATTCTGTGCAGTCTTACGGGTGACATTTTATCATAGGTTGCGCAGTTAATGCAAGTTTTTTTTGTGTGCGATTGATAGATATGGCGACTAAGCTGTGTTACTCAATGTTACGAGCAGCACATACAAGTTGCCGAATCAGCAAAAAGAGATATCTCCGCGGTAATCTTGATTATTTACATCACCCTCAACTGTGCGACTTATAGGAGACACAAAATGGAGCATCAAAACTTAGAATGGAAATCGTCATGGCATGACGAGTATAACAAGATCCTATGTGGATTCGCCAACACATCAGGCGGTATTATGGAAATCGGGCGTGATGATAATGGTGTTGCCGTTGGTATTTCAAACACAAAGAAACTCATGGAAGATTTGCCTAACAAAATTAGAAGCGCTATGGGCATAACTCCGTCTGTCGAATTGCACGATGACGGCGGCAAAAACGTTATCACCATAACGGTGAAAACATATTCTTTTCCAATAAGCTGTAACGGAAAATATTATATGCGTTCAGGGAGCACAAATCAACTATTATCCGGACGGGAACTTGATGAGTTCATATTATTAAAACATGGAA
The DNA here is from genome assembly GCA_009787625.1 of Oscillospiraceae bacterium. Taxonomy (GTDB): domain Bacteria; phylum Bacillota; class Clostridia; order Oscillospirales; family Oscillospiraceae; genus WRMH01. Next base: position 11,992 of record WQSX01000053.1, on the reverse strand, counting down.
AAACTTGGGATAGTATTCCGGTTCCACATGTAAAATTTGAAGATTTTGAGAGTGATTCATTCAAAGCGTTTCGCCGTAAAGCGATTGCAAGTTCTCGTTTGACCGCAGATGACCTGGAAATTTCCGATGAGGAACTGTTGAGCAATCTCACTTTGATTGAGGGCGATTATATTAAACGTGCCGCAATTTTAGTATTCCACCAGAACCCGGAAAAATGGATACCCGGTGCATATATAAAAGTCGGACACTTCGCAAATGACGCAGATTTGATGTATCAAGACGAAGTTCACGGATCTTTAGTGACAATGGCTGATAAAGTTGAAGATTTAATATACACAAAGTATTTCAAAGGTCTAATTCGTTATGAAGGACTTCAGCGCATAGAAGATTTCCCCATACCACGCACAGCGTTTAGAGAAGCCATTTTGAATGCAATAATACACCGTGACTATAGCACAGGAAACCCCATACAAATTCGGGTTTACACGGATAAAGTTTTGATTTTTAATGACGGAAAATTACCTGACACATGGACTGTTGATGATTTATTTGTTACGCATAAATCAAAACCACACAATCCATTGATAGCCGGAACATTTTTCCGCTGTGGCCAAATCGAAGCGTGGGGGCGTGGAATAAAGAAAATTACTGACTCATGCGATTATTGGGGGAAATCACACCCATACTACGAAATCAAGAAAAGCGATGTAATGATTGGATTTGACACCACAACAGGAGTTGAGAGCGAGTTCGGAGATAAGTTCGGAGATAAGTTCGGAGATAAGTTCGGAGATAACTATACTAAAAATGCTATTGTAGACTTAATGCGCAAAGAGCCCACTATTAGCGCACGAACCATATCTGAAATTATAGGATTATCTTCACGCGGTGTGGAGAAAAGTATAAGTGAATTAAAACGTGATGGGCTTATTGAACGTGTTGGTTCATCAAAAAGCGGTCACTGGGTTGTGAAAGAGTAAATACATACAGGCTACTAAATCAGCAAAAAGGGATATCTCCATCAACAAACGCCAGCAGTTCTGTGCCTGCTAGGTGCTTAATGTGCTCTGCTTCGCACATTTCTTGACATGCCTGCGTATTTGACCAGCGTTCAACGCTTTTTGCCACGCATTTTGCCAGATTTAGCACCACGGCTTGTGCATCTTCGCTCAGCCCTTTGGTGTAGATGGGTAACCTTCTTTCGAAAAATTTAATAAACCACTCGGCACGGTACTTTCGGAAAGCGGCATGGATACCACAAAAATCGGCAATTAGCTCATCATGCAAATTGTTGCGTGCCGAGCCAAAAAACTGTTTTGTATAATAATGGGTGCATTCATGGTGCTTTCGGATTTCCATGGATTTTTTTGCCCATTCCTCTGCTGAAAAACCCATCTCCTCTGCTGAGATGCCACTATAGGGTTTGTCGGATAAAACAATAAACCGTAGCGATTTGCCCGACACAAATGACGCCCCCATATTCTCAAGCGACGGAGTTTCCCTATCTTTGAATATAATCTCACTCATAATATTGTCAAAGTCCTCTGCCACTGCGTTGACTACGGGGATAGCTCCCGCCGCTGAATCAAATATCTCAATGTTAGGCTCCGACCTGCACACAAGCTCGATCCGTCCGCGCATTTCATTCCACTTTTCTGTATGCTCATCACTCGCCATATTTAGATTTTTCGAGGCAGAGATGGGGCTAAAGCGATTTTTCACATAGCCAAGCAGAGGCTCGACATCGCCATCGGTAGCCCGCAGTTCATGCAGTATTTGTTTACGTTTATCATCAGTCATATTTCGTGTCCTTTAGGCAGCTGACGCTTACGGATTTTTTCGGCTCAATCTACCTATGCTCCGACAGTGACCTTCGCCCTGCGAAACATTGTCACCGGCGATGGCATTTTATTGACTGCCATCACCCTATTAACTCATCAATCTGCGCTATCGCCTGTTTATATTTACCTGATAAAACACTTTGCAATATGTCGTTTCGGGCTTCGCTTTTTTCGGTAGGCAACATCGTAAAGCTTTTTAATTCTGCGGAAAGCTCATCAATCGTTTCCATGTCAAAAGACCGGGCAGCGTCTTTTAATTTGATTAGCAGTTCAATCATGGTGCTTTCATCACGGTTTTCGCCTACGGTTTCTTTGGTATTGGCTTCTATGACTGCCCTCAAGTTTTCAAGCAAAACCTTCAAATCGGAAATAAACTCATCATTATTTTTATTGATGAAATCCTTGTCCCCACTTTTTCCTGCGGCTTCAAGGGCTTTTGCTTTTTCTGAAAGCTTGCCGGCACCGATATTGGCAGCAGCAGATTTTAAGGCATGCACATACGTGGTATACAGGGATAAGTCATCACTTTCAAGGCAGTTCGCAAGTTCGGTGAGTTTGGAAATGCCGTCATTACGGAACACAGTCAGAGTGTCCAGATAGTCCACCGTACTGCCACCGGAAAGAAGCTTTCCTCTTGCGACATCCACATCATTTATGACTATTTCAGTCTCTTCGGATTCCGTTTCAAGCGTAAGTTCCGCCTTCATCTTTTTTTCTTCCGGTATCCATTTTGACAGGGTGTCTGTCAATTTTGCAAGTTCTATGGGTTTAGGGATAAAATCGTTGAAACCACTATTTAAAAACATCTCTTTTGCGCCGACGATTGCATTTGCGGTTAAGGCTATGATTGGCAAATCGTCATATCCCCCAAGACTGCGAATAATCTTAACTGCCTCAATTCCGTCCATTTCCGGCATCATATGGTCCATAAGCACCAAATCATAATCCCCTGTCAATACTGCCTCTATTGCCGATTTGCCGTTTAGGCAGGTTTGAGCGGTTATGCCATAGAGCTTAAGCAGCCCCGAGCCTACTTTTAAGTTAGTCTCTATGTCATCGACAAGCAGGACTTTGGCATCAGGTGCAACAAAATGCTCCGGATTCTGGTTCTCTATAAAATAATCGCTATTATGTCCACCCAACACATTTGCAATGGATAGAAAATAAGCCGGCATAATAAGTAGTGTGAAATCTTGACCTGACCTTGCCTTATAAGAAGCATCATAAGAGTCAGACAGCATAACGACTCTTGTGTCCAGTTCGCCTGTTTGTATTATATCACATGCAGCATATGCCATATCCGCTTCCGCAAAAATAAAGTCCCAGGTCCGTTCCATGAGCCGGTTTCGCAGGTCAGTTTCGTCATTTGCCGTTTCGTATGAAACCTCCAAATCTTTCAGGGAACGTGAAATGTATTCAATATCCAGTGGAGTGCGGCAATACAGGAGTACCCGCTTATCTGTGAAAATCGGAATTTCAGAGATTCCCTCCGAATATCCCTGTGGCAATGTTATGATAAACTCACTGCCCTCACCATAGACACTTTTAACTTCTATGTTTCCATCCATAAGCTTTAAAATATTATTTGTTATGGCAAGCCCCAGTCCGGTTCCCTCCACTTTGCGATTCTTCTCCAAATCAAATTGTGAAAACTCGTTAAACAGAATTTCCATATTTTCGGGTTTTATGCCAATACCCGTATCCTTTATTTTCATGGTCAGTAAATAAACATCTTCGCTTTTTATTTCACCATATATTTCCAACGAGAAGTGACCTTTAACCGTATATTTTAGCGCATTTATGAGAACATTGAGCAAAACCTGACGCACCCTCACCTCGTCACCATGAAGCGAATTTAAGATATCTGCCTGCATGTATGCCGCAAAACGCACTTCAGGGTTTGCCATACGCATTTTTACTATGCTGATTACGTCTTGCACAACGGAGTGGAAAAGATAATCCGATTTCACAATCTCCAGTTTCCCGCTCTCCACCTTCGATAAATCCAATATATCATTTATAATCGAAAGAAGGTGGTCGCCGGACTGTTTAATGGTTACTGCTTGCTCCTTTGCAGTCTCAGAAAGGTTTTCACGTAGAATAAGCTCAGCCATTCCTATGATGGCGTTCATAGGGGTGCGTATTTCGTGACTCATTTTGGACAAAAAGTCACTTTTTGCCTTTGACGCGTTTTCTGCCCTGATTTTCGATGCCTGAACATGTTTCATGGCGTCAGAAAAGGCTTGTGCCACCTGACCAATTTCGTCGTTTCTTCCCACATGAAACACAACGTCCATATTGCCCTTTGAAACTTCATTTGCACTGGCTGCCAAAGCCCCCAACGGTTTTAGGGAAAAGTAAATTATAATCACAATAATTATGGCAGCCACAAGTATCCCGCCTACCGTAAAGCGCAAAGATTCAAATATCAAAACTGTAATATTTTCAACGGCATGGGCATCAAAAAAGCTGACTATAGTCCAGTTCAAAGAAGGGTCAAAGGTGACATATGCGATTTTATCTATGCCGGTGAGGGCTGAGTTATGCTCAAAAATAACATCCATCGGAATCTCTCCGAAGGCTTCTATAACACCAAGGTCTTCGACATGCCGTCCCATATATGCTTCAGGGCGGTTAGAGAAAAAAATCACTCCTGAGCGGTCTGCTATATTGATAAAACTGTCGTATACCTGAACAAAATCCCTCAAAAAATACTCCAGCATTTGTGTATTGCCCGTCACTGCCACCATTGCGAGCAAATCATCGCCATTTTTGACAGGCTGTGTGAAAAGAAACTGCAACCTGCCGCTCACGGCACTCTCAAACACGGGAGAAACCCATGGTCCCGCCAACTGTTCATCAAAATATTCCTGAAACATGAATATGTCGGGCAAATCCCCATCGGTGCAAGCTACGGCAATCATATTGAGCTCCGCATCAAACACCGCTATGTTTTCATAAAACCTCACATCGAGCTCTATGTGGCTCATATTGGCGAGTAAATTCATAAGCTGCCACTCAAGGTCATAACCATCGTCCGACAATCTCCGCTGCACATGGCTTTCTACAATATCCAGCAGCCACCATGTGTATGTACCTACTGTGTCAAAAATGCCAAATGTCATGTTGGCATTGCCCTTCAACCGTTCCTCCAGCAATTCGTCCATTTGATTACTTATTTGCGTAGCTCTAACCCACGCCACAGATACAGTAGCCACCAAAATGACTACGATCAACACCAGCACTATCCTTGATTTTACTGTTATATTTTTAATCAGCTTGCTTATCATCCTTTTATCTCCACTGATATTCTTTCAAACTCACCGTTAATGCTATCAAACAAATCCACCAGTAGCGGGTCAAAGTGCTTGCCCCGGCCCTCTAAAATTATGCCTCTTGATTTTTCATGGCTGAAAGGAGGCTTGTAAGGGCGCGACTCAACAAGTGCGTCGTATACATCGCAGATAGCCATCATTCTGCCTAAAAGAGGAATTTCTTCGCCGGCAAGCCCGGCGGGATAACCGCTCCCATCCCATTTTTCATGATGCGACACGGCAAAAATTCTGGCATATTCCAAAAAGTCACTATCTATGGCTTTTTCTTTGAGCCGCAGTATTATTTTCTCTCCGAAGATAGTGTGCTCTTTTATGGATTCGAATTCTTCGTCCGTCAGACGGCCGGGTTTGCTGAGAATGGAATCCTTTACAGAAATTTTCCCCACATCATGAAGCTGGCATGACTGCACAACCAGATCTTCGTCCAGCATACTGACCTCGGCGGAATATACCCCACTTCTCCGCATTGCATCTAACAAGGCTTTTATATACCTCTGCGTTCTTACTATATGCCAACCGGTGATTTCGTCCCTGTACTCCGCCAGTTCCGCCATGGTCGAGAGAATCGCATTTTTCAAAACTACGACTGCTTCCGTTTTCTCCTCCACCAGTTGTTCAAGGCTATTGTTAAAAAAGAGAAGTTCACGTTTTTGCGACACGAGTTCGCGCTTTTGAGCCTCAACCAGAAGGTGTACCTCCAACCGTTTGAGTAAAAGCGGCGCAGAGAAAGGCTTTGTAATGTAGTCTATGGCACCGAGGGATAACCCCTTAATCTCCATATTTTCATCATTTAGGGCTGTCAAAAATATAACCGGTATTTTGGCTGTTTGTTCATTTGCCTTTACCTTCTTTATGACTTCATATCCGTCCATCTCCGGCATGTTGACATCTAAAAGAATCAAGTCCGGCTTAATATCCTCAAGCATATCAAGCATAACTTGACCTGAAATCAGTGTGAATACATTATAAGTGCCTGCCAATGCTTTTTTTCCTATAGTCAGATTTGTCATGTCATCATCGACTAAAAAAATCGTCTTACGCTTGTTTTCCATGAAGTGTAAAATACCTCCTGTAGTAATTTTAATATCGACGTTTATTGTATCATACTTTTGCATATTTTGCATATTATATTGTGTGTTTGTCAAGTAAAAAATACAGCAAGCAGTCCCTAAAACTTGATGACACTAAGCATTTAATCTATCATAGTCGAAATACTCGAACAAGTACCCAAGGTGGTATAGCTTGAAAAACATTTCGACATACTGCCTCTGCTGCAATGCTATTCCGTTTGCAACCATTTCTTGTAAAACATATTGTTCAGGCAAATACTATAACTATTTTTATTGTAAATCAAAAGTTCGTGAGTTATAATTAGTGTGCTCTTTGCTTCCCCGAATTATCATCACTGAAATAATAAAGCCGCTTTACAATTTTAAAGTGGCTGAATAGTTGTAATCGAAAGAAATGGGGTTTTAATAATGTTTCGGATATTGGTCGTCGAAGATGATGCCCATATTAGAAAACTCATGTGTACAGTCCTCAAAACTCACGGGTTTGAGACGTTGCAAGCTGAAGATGGGCTTGTCGCACTTGATGTGATGGAAAAGGAGCATATTGACCTTGTTGTGCTTGATTTGATGATGCCGAATATGAATGGGTATGAATTCACCAAGGAACTCCGCTCTGTCGGAGAAAATCTTCCCATTTTAATGGTGACAGCCAAGCATGAACAGTCCGATAAAAATGAAGGATTCCTTGCAGGAACAGACGATTACATGACCAAACCTGTTGATGAAGATGAACTGGTGCTTCGCATAAGGGCGTTGCTCCGTCGCAGTAAGATAACCAGTGAAAGGCAAATTGTAGTCGGAGACGCGGTGTTCAACTATGACATGCTCACAGTTTCCAAGGGTTCAGAGTCTATAGCATTGCCACAAAAGGAATTTCTGCTATTATTTAAATTGCTTTCATACCCCGGAGTTATTTTCACTCGTATGCAACTAATGGACGAGATTTGGGGGTTTGAGCACGATGCAAGCGACCATACCCTGAATGTCCACATAAATCGCCTGCGTGACCGTTTTCAAAGTTGGCAGGAGTTTGAGATTATAACCGTGCGCGGAGTAGGATATAAGGTGGTGATTAACAAATGAGAAAAATCTTTGGCAGGCGGCGCAATTTGGCGGTTTCGTTGGTTTTGTTCGTTTTTGCTGTAATGGCGGCGGCTATGATTATGGCCTCACTATTCGTTGCGCTCATCAATACTCTGGGATTGGTGGACTTTGGAAACATTGGCATAGCAGATGATGAAGTTACCATGCACCCACTGGGTCCCATTCGTGTGATATTTGCGATGCTTGCATTTAGTTTTCTGCTTGGCGTGGCAATAGCCGCTTTTTTCAGCAGGAAAGCGTTAAACCCGCTCCGCAGGATTATTGATGCCACGCGAAAAGTTGCACATGGCGATTTTAGCGTCAACGTCGAGGCAAGAGGAATTCAAGAGCTGGAAGAATTATCTGATAGTTTTAATAAAATGACGCATGAGCTATCTTCACTAGAGACGCTCAGAAACGACTTTATCAACAATTTTTCCCATGAGCTTAAAACACCGATAGCGTCTATAAGAGGGTTTGCCAAACTTCTCAAAGACGGCGATTTGACAGAAGATGAGAAGCAGGAATATCTCAGCATAATCATCAGCGAATCGGAAAGGCTCTCCAATCTTTCAACAAGTGTGCTTAACCTTTCAAAATATGAATCTATGGAAATCGTGACCGAAAAGGCTCTGTTTTGTGTTGACGAGCAGATACGCAGGGTTGTGGTCATGGCAGAGACTAAATGGTCTAAGAAAAAACTCGATATTGACATAGACATGGAAGAGGTATTTTTAAATGGAAATGCAGACTTAATTCAGCAGGTTTGGATAAACCTACTGGATAATGCACTCAAATTCACAGATTTAGGCGGTCGCATTGAAATAAAGCTCACCGCTTCCGACGGATTTGTGGTGTTCGCCATACGCGACAATGGCAAGGGCATAAGCGAAGATTCGAAAGCGCATGTTTTCGACAAGTTCTATCAAGAGGATGATTCACACAACCAAAAAGGCAACGGACTCGGTCTGTCGATTGTAAAGCGCATAGTCGAGCTACACGGCGGCACAGTTGGGGTTGAGAGCAGCCCCGGTGAGGGAAGCACGTTCACTGTGATGTTGCCTTGGTGAGTCAATTTTTGCTCCCCACCACCCCGTTGAGGTTGAGTTGAGGTTGCTGTGTTAGACTCCTTTGATTATTACAATTAAGGAGTCTACTTATGTTAGCAAAATTCAGCGTCCGCAAGCCCTTTACTGTTCTTGTCGGAGTCGTTTTAGTTCTGGTTCTTGGTGTTGTATCTTTTATGGGTACATCAACCGATTTACTACCTGCTATGGATTTGCCGTTTACGGCGGTGTTCACTACTTATGTCGGCGCTACACCTGAGCAGGTTGAGCGCGATGTTTCTATACCTTTAGAAACCCGCATGAGTACGCTCGGTGGGATTCAAACTGTTCAATCAATATCAAATGAACATGTCTCTATATTGATACTTGAATTTACGGAAGCCACCAACATGGACTCGGCTTCGCTTGAGATTCGCGAGGCTCTGGATATGATGGTTTTGCCTGACGGAGCTTCACGCCCGATGACTATCAGAATGAACCCTGAAATGCTACCAATTATGACCGCAAACGTACATATGGCGGGCGCAACTATTGACGAGGTATCGGAGTTCACCCGTGATGTTGTCGCTCCCGCTTTAGAAGGCGTGCCGGGGGTCGCTGTTGTTGGTCTATCAGGTTTGGTGCAAAATCAGCTCCATGTTGTGATTGAATATGAGCTGATAGATGCGATAAATCAGGATATGAGCCGTGCGGTGGAAGCACTCATGGAGTCTGCAATGGCTGAGATGATGCTTCATGCTGAGGCGATGATAACAGCGCAGGTGCAAGAGTTTTCAGAGGCACGCATGGAATACCTCATCGCCGAGGGGCTTTCGCCACAGGAAGCAGGAGCAGCATTACAACTTGAACTCCCCGCCATAAGTGAAACTATCGCACAGGAAGTGATGGAGGCCTTAGCCGGGGAGCATGGCGGTGCTGATGATAATGAACACTATGGAGCGGACGCAGGTGAACCGACAATAGGGATTCCTGCGGAAATGCTGAGTGTCGACACAATAACAGGTATGCTCATGGCACAGAATTTTTCTATGCCTGCCGGAATGATTGCAGATGATGGCTTGGAATACATGGTGCGCGTGGGCGACAGGTTTAATAGTGTTGATGAGATAAGTAACATGCTGATTTTCGACCCCGCACAAATGGGGCTTGAAAACCTTGAGCCTGTGCGCCTGTCCGATGTCGCAAATGTATTTGTAACCGACGATAGCCACCTCACATTCACACGAGTCAACGGTGACCCAAGTGTCATGATAAGCATTCAGCGACAAGGTGAATTCCCGACCGCAGATGTGACAAATGCTGTGCAGGAGCGCATGGATTCCCTGAGCGAACAATACCCCGAACTCGGTTTTGTTGTACTCATGAACCAAGGTGAAATGATTGGCTTATTTATCGGTTCGATGGTAAATAATCTCTTGGTTGGTGGCTTGCTCGCCATAGTTATATTGTTCTTGTTCCTCAGAGACATCAGACCAACGCTGATTGTAGCAATATCCATACCTGTCAGTGTAATGCTTGCCTTTACCCTCATGTATTTCACAGGGGTCAGCCTGAACATGATTTCGATGGGAGGTTTGGCACTTGCCGTTGGTATGCTCGTTGATAACTCAATCGTTGTTATAGAAAATATCTATCGCATGAGAAGTTCAACAGACCGAAGTGTCGCCCGCGCAGCGGTGTCAGGTGCAAAACAGGTGTCGGGCGCTATAGTGTCGGCAACACTTACAACTGCTTCACTGTTTCTGCCAATCGTATTTACGAGCGGCATGACTCGTCAAATTTTCGCAGATTTTGGGCTCACTATCTCATTTGCACTCCTTGCAAGTCTGATCATTGCGCTCACTGTCGTTCCTGCGGCATCAAGCGTAATGCTCAAAAATGTAAAAAAAGAACAAGAGGGCAAATTGTTTACCCGCTTCGTTGATGGTTATGAATCCGCTCTGCGGTTCACATTGCGCTATAAATGGCTGGTTTTGGTGTTTTCCGTAGTTGCATTTGCCGTCAGTTTCTGGGCAGTGAACAGGCAGGGCACACAGCTTTTCCCCGACATGGATATGCAACAGATATCCATTACCGCGGAAATGCCTGAGGACTCAACGTTTGAAGATACTGTGGCTGTCGCAGAGCAACTATCTGACCTGATTTTAGCTATAGCGGATGTGGAAACCGTTGGTGTCAGCATTGGCGCTGGTGGCATGATGGAAGGTATTGCCGCAGGAATGGGATTCGGTGGCATGGGAGGCATTATGGGCGGTGGCGGTACCACAATAACCATATATGTTTTACCGCGCGAAAACCAATCGGAATCCAACGAGAACATAATATCTCAAGTACGTGATATTTGTGAGTCGCTTGGTCTGGAGACCGATGTAGCCGACGCTGATGGCGGCATGGGAATGATGATGGGTGATGCAATTTCCCTGCGTGTGGAAGGCAGCGAGCTTGACGATATCAGAGATACTGCAATAGCGCTTGCCGAGCTTGTAAGTTCTGTTGATGGTACGGTAAATGTAACCGACATGGCAGAGGAAGCCACACCTGAACTGCGCATCAGCGTTGATAAAGATGCGGCTATGGCTCACGGCTTGACAGTGGCGCAGGTTTTCATGGCGGTAAATAGTGCAATAACCGCTCCGCAAAATTCCATGACAATGATGCTCGATGGCAGAAATTATGAAATTGTAATATCGGACGGAGATTTCACCATGCCTGACAGGGCGGGTATAGAAAATCTGTTACTTGAAACTCAAAGCGGAACAATTGCTCTCTCTGAGATAGCTGAAGTATATGAAGATACAGGATTTTCATCGATAGGACGTATAAACCGCAACCGATTTTTGACCATAAGCGGCGATATCGAGGATGGCTACAATGTTGGCTTGGTAAATGCAGAAATTGAGCAGTTGTTGGGCACTTTCACCCCCGTTGGTGACTCGCAAATAGTCATAGGTGGCGAAATGGAAGCGATTGCTGATGCCTTCAGTGATCTGATACTGATGCTGGCTCTTGGTCTGCTGTTCACCTACCTAATCATGGTGGCTCAATTCCAGTCATTACTATCGCCTTTCATAGTCATGTTTACCGTACCACTCGCATTCACAGGTGGCTTTGCCACACTGACGTTCGCGGGTATGCCCCTCTCGATTGTGTCAATAATCGGCTTAATACTTCTTTCGGGCGTGGCTGTCAATAACGGCATAGTTCTCATCAGCCGAATAAATCAGATGCGCTGGGAGGGTATGGCAAAAAAAGACGCCATAATCGACGCAGGGCGCAAGCGCATAAGACCCATCTTGATGACGGCGATCTCCACGATTTTCGCGATGAGCGTAATTGCTGTAGGCGTAGGCGATGGCATGGAAATGATGCAACCCATGGCAATAGCAACAATCGGCGGCTTGCTCTACGCAACTGCAATGACCCTGTTTGTCGTGCCTGTGCTGTATGATTTGTTTAATAAGAACAAGGATGTGACGCTCGAAGATTTAGATGAGGCATAGTGTAAAATAAAAATGGGTAAAAAGAGGGAAATGGGCGTGGCCCACTTCCCAAGCATACAAAAATTCAGTAAAATGTAATTGCTTAGAAAACATTGC
>WQSX01000052.1 GCA_009787625.1 Oscillospiraceae bacterium | reverse complement strand
ACATGGCGGGTATGCTTTTTTCAATTGTGCCATTGCCTTTAATCATCTCAATAACAGGTGTGTCAAGCCAAACTGCCGAGCCACTCCCTGTATCAACTCCCATGTTTTGAGTGGTGCATTCACGGATAATCGCCGCCGAGACTACATCGCGTGTTTCGAGCGGATGCACAAATGGCTTGCCCTCGGAGTTTGCTAAAATAGCTCCCAGGGCTCGCACTTTTTCGGTGACCAGGCAACCGAAAATTTGCGTTGGATATGCGGCTCCTGTGGGGTGGTATTGCAGGGTGTCGGGGTATAAAAGAGGCACGCCTGCACGGTAGACTAGGACTAGGCCGTCGGCTGTTGCGCCATAGTGGTTTGAGGTGGGAAATCCTTGATAATGCAGTCTTCCTGCGCCTCCTGTGGCTATGATTACGGTTTTGGCACGGGCTATGAGATGCTGACCTGTTTCCATATTGAGTAGTACTGCGCCTGCGGCTTTGCCTTCGGTGTCTAAGATTAGCTCGATTGCAGCTGTGAAGTCCACTACTTTAATGCCTCGGTTTAATACTTCATCGCGCAGAGTGCGCATAATTTCAGCGCCTGTGTAGTCGGCGCATGCGTGCATACGTTTTCTTGAGGTGCCGCCGCCGTGTGTGGTGATCATGCGTCCGCTTGGTTCTTTGTCGAACATGACTCCCAGATTGTTTAGCCACGAAATGGCTCCGGGGCCGTCTGCTACTAGTTTTCTCAATAGCTCCGGCTGTGCGGCGTAGTGGCCTCCGCCGAATGCGTCGAGATAGTGCTGTGCGGGGGAGTCGTTTTCTTTATCCGCTGCTTGTATTCCGCCTTCAGCCATCATTGAGTTTGCGTCGCCCAGGCGGAGCTTGGTTACGATTTTGACGTTTGCTCCAAGTCCATGGGCTTCAATTGCGGCAGAGGCGCCTGCTCCGCCACCGCCTATGACCAGCACATCTACATCGTAATCAATATTGCTCAGATTTAGAGATAAGTCCCTAATACGACTGCGCCCTTCCAGCAGGGTCACAAGTTCTGTGGGTGCTTTTTCGCCTTTATTGGGGCCTACTTGTAGGGTGGCGAACTTTTCCGGGATAAAGTCGGGGTGATAGCGGCTCAGTAGGTCTTCTTTTTCCTTTGCTTCCAGCCTTGGGAATTGCTCTGCCATTCTTGAATCCCTGGAATGTTCAACTTTGCGTATTGACGCAAGCATTTCAGTTGTATACATTTGTGTACCCCTCCCCTACACTTCAATCTCGCGAGAGTTGTATAGTTCTTTTATTTGTTCGAGCGGTTTGTTCATTAGGTTGCTCAGTTCTTCGTCGAAGCTACCTTTTTCTATTTCTTCTACTCTTGTTACTACGTGTTCGGATGCGGGTGCTATGTATTTGCCGTACAGGCGTCTTGCTAATATGGCTGTTTGTGGGTGCGATATTCCTGCGGGGCAGCGTGAGGAGCAGATTCCGCACATTACGCAGTCGAAGCTTGCTTCGGCGCATTTTTCGTAATCGGCTCGTTGTGCGTAGGCGATATACTGCATTGTTGAGAGTTCCTGCGGGCACCCTTTTGTGCAGGCGTTGCATCCTATGCAGCTGTATATTTCGGGGTATAGGTGCATCATTACTCGTTCGTCGGGTTTTATTCCGTCTATGTCGTATAGTTCTTTTATCAGTGGGAAAAATGGTAATAGCGATATGTACATGTCTTCTACCACTTGAGTTTGACATGCCAGTGCTACTTTTAATTCTCTTGTTCCTTTAATTCTATAGACGGTGGCACATGCTCCGCAGAAGCCGCATCGGCATCCGCAACCGCGTACTAGTTTGTACCCTGCGTATTCCATTGCTGTCATGATTGTTGCGCTTTCGGGTACTTTGTATTTTTTTCCTAGGATATATACGTTTACCATTTTTTCTCTCCTTTTGTTTAGCCGGGATTTGTCGAGGTTTGCCGGCGAGTCGAGGGTGTTAAAAATATTTAGTACCGCTCAGCCGCCTCTTTGCCACCAGTGCATTTGGCTTTGTTTAGGTTTTTTACCTTTTTTTATACTGGGTTTTCTGATGTCGGTCGGGATACTAAATATTTTTAACACCCTCGACTCGCCTTAGCTTGGTGTGGACTTCTAGTATTCGTCGGGTAGTTCCGATAGTTCGTCGCATCTGAAGACCGGGCCGTCTATGCAGACGTATTTTTTGCCTACGTTGCATCTTCCGCATTTTCCTATGCCGCATTTCATTCGCATTTCTAATGTTGTGAATGTTCTTTTTAAATCGAAGTCTAGTTCTTCTAGAGCGTTTAAAGTAAATTTAATCATTATGGGGGGGCCGCAGATTATTGTGGTTCTGTCGGGTGAAAAGCCTAGGCTCTTTACAAAATTAGGTACGAAGCCTACGTTGCCTGTCCAGTTTTCTTCTGCTTGGTCTATGGTTATGTGTATGTTTATGTCACCTGTTTTTGGCCACTCGTTGTCCATTTCTTTTTTGTAGACTAGGTTTTCTGATGATCTTGCGCCGTATACTATGTCTACGGTTCCATAGTTTGATCTTCTATCTCTTACATAATTGATTACGGAGCGTAGTGGGGCTATTCCTATTCCGCCTGCTATGAATAGTAGGTCTTTTCCTTTTAGGTCTTCTTCTACCGGGAATGCTTTTCCGTATGGTCCTCTAATGGTTAGCTGTTGGTTTGTTTCTGCTAGGTGTAACCAGTCTGTCAGGACTCCTGCTTGTTTTATGCTGAAATCCATATATTCTTGATTTGTGGGTGAGGATGCTATTGAGAACATTGCTTCGCCAACTCCCGGTATGGAGAGCATGGCGCACTGGCCGGGCATGTGTGGGAAGGCTACGCCGCCACTTGGGGTGGTGACTCGGAAGGTTTTTACGTCGGGTGTTTCTTTATAGATATTGGTGATTATTCCTGTTTTTGGGATAAGTGTGTCCGGTTTACACATTGTTATTTTCGTTCCTTTCTGTTTCTGAAAGAGACTTTATTACTTTTACTATGTTCATAGATATTGGGCATTTTCTAACACATCGGCCACATCCTACGCAGGCTGTAATGCCTTCATTATTTTCGGGGAAATAGACTAGTTTATGCATATATCTTTGGCGGAAACGTTCTTTTAGTCCGGGGCGTGGGTTTCCGTGTGCCATTAGTGTAAAATCTGAGTTCATGCAGGAGTCCCAGCATTTAAATCGTCTCACTTCAGAGCCTGTGTCGAAATCTCCTATATCGTAGCAGTGGCATGTTGGGCAGATATATGTGCATGTGCTGCAACTTAGGCATGTGGCGAATAGTGAATCCCATTGTGGTGAGTCGAAGAGTTCCAAACTCTTGCTGCTGGTTCCCGCAGAGTCAGGGCAATTTGCTCCGCTTTTTTGCGAGCCATCGGGATCTACACCGCTGTTCTCGCAAAAAAGACTCCGCAAACTGCCCTGACTCTGCTTGTCTGGTGCGTTTATTTTTAGATCGGCAAATGGTAGCTTTGCTAAAATTTCTTTTGCTTTTATTTGCTCTTCGTTGATTAAGTTTGCGTCGTTATCATTGGTTGCTTCAAAAATTCCTGTTACTTTTTCGGTGAGTCTTTGACCTTTTTCGGTTAGCGCGTTCCAAAATAGAAAATCATTTGTTATGCATGTGTTTATGTCGCCGCCTTTGGGTTCGGTGGCATTGATGTTAAAAGTTTCGCAAAAGCAGGTTTCCTCGGGTGCCGAGCAGGCTGTTGAAATGATTATGCCATTTTCGCGTCTGGATTTATAGAATGTATCGATTGGTTCGCTTAAAAAGATTTTATCTAAAATCTCGATACCTACTATATCGCATGCTCTAATGCCGAATATGGTAAAAGGTTTGTTGTTTGCATAGGATTCTTTTATTTCAATTTCTTTGCCTGTTAGTTTAAAAGATGCTATGTCTTCTGCTGTGGGGAAGAAGAAGTTTTTGGGGGACATTGCTGTGCTTAGTATATCAAGCCTGACATCAGCTCCTGTTGTCCACTTGCGAAAGACGGTCAGGCCTGATTCACAGATAGGTAAATATAGCTCCATTTGCTCACTCAGAAGTGCAAATAGTTCATTTATTTTTGATAAAGATAGTTTAAGCATGGCGATTACCTTTCTTTTGGTTCGATATCGTCAAAATCAAATCTTAGTAGCGGTGAATTTAGTTCTGCTGCTTCTCCTGCTTGGAACTCGCCGTAGAATGTGTTCATGTCTTTTATGAACTTGCGGTTTATTAGGTGTAGCGGTACGCTTTGTGGGCAGACTCTGGTGCATTCTCCGCAGTCTGAGCAGCGTCCTGCTACGTGGTAGCCTCTTATTATGTGGTATAGGTTTTCTTCAAATTCTGTGGTGTTTACTTTGCCTGCTATGCCCGATTGTGGGTTTTCGAATACGCATTTATTGCATGTGCAGGCCGGGCAGATGTCGCGGCATGCGTTGCATCTGATGCATTTTGATAGTTCACCGCGCCAGAATGCAAATCTCTCGTCCGGTGTTTTATCTTCCAGCTCAATAATTTGTGAGAGTCTGTCGCCCTCAGAGGTTTCTGTTGATAGCTCGTCGCCTATTAGCTCATCATATATCTTATGTTCTTTGCCTTTGCAGTTCAGGCACTTTTCTAATAAAATTGACTTTCTTTCGCAGGTTTTATCGCCATACAGCGTTTTGATTTTTAGCTTTTCGCCATCGTCAATTATTTCTAATATGCCTTTGATGCCTTGCTCGTTTAGTTTGTTTATATCCAGCTTGCCTTTGCAGCCTATGCCTATTGCGTGTACTTTTTCTCTGTTTACACGTTGTTCGCCCAGGAGTTGATTTAGGCTGTATGTGTCGCAGGGTTTTAGGAATATTAGAGTTTTTCCGTCGGATTTTCCTTGATTTATCAGGTATTTGCTTAGGTTGCTGCCGCAAAATCCGTCGTAGTGCATGCTGTCGAGTTCGTCGGAGCTGTTAAAAAGAGTAGGCGAACTACTGTAGGCTAAATCGCCCTGTTTCCATGCTAAAACAGAGGTGACTGCGCCACTTTCCAGTAGTTCGTGGCTTTTTTGTTTCATTTGTTCGATTATTCCTTGCATCGAATATCACCCAATCTTTTGTTTTCGCCCATCTCACGAATAGTTCCTACAAATTCGTTCATCACGGTGGCAAATTTAGCGCTTTCTGAGGCGGATACCCATTCGAGCTTTGTGCGTTCGCGCTCAATT
This sequence comes from Oscillospiraceae bacterium, assembly GCA_009787625.1. Taxonomy (GTDB): domain Bacteria; phylum Bacillota; class Clostridia; order Oscillospirales; family Oscillospiraceae; genus WRMH01. The sequence continues at coordinate 12,701 of WQSX01000052.1, read as the reverse complement.
CCGAGATAGTCAAGCATACTGAAAAGTAGCGTCATTCTTCTGCGAGTGTAGTAGTTGCCTGTGGAATAGTGGCAATCGCCGGGGTGGCAGCCGTTTATTATAACTCCGTCTGCGCCTCTTTGAAACGCTCTGAGAATAAAGAGCGGGTCTACACGGCATGAGCAGGGGATGCGGATTATTTTAACTTCGGCGGGGTATTCCAGCCTACTTGAGCCTGCCAGGTCTGCTCCTGCGTAACTGCACCAGTTACAACAGAATGAAACTATAAGAGGTCTAAACTCAGTGTTATTTACCTGCATATCGCATCTACCTCCGCCATTATTTGTCCTGCGGTGAAGCCTTTTAGGTCCATACACCCTGAGGGGCAAGCTACTGCGCAAGCTCCGCAACCTTGGCAGACAGCTTCATTTACCTGTGCAATTCTGCGAACCTCACGCTTGCCGTGGTCGTAGACTTCTTTATCTGCAAAGTCGATAGCCTTATAGGGGCAAACTCGCTCGCAGGACGAGCAGCCGTTGCACATGAGCTCCGATGAGCTTGCAACGCAGGGGTTTCCGACCAGGCTATCCTTGGTTAAGATTCCCAGTGCTTTAACCGCCGCTGCGCCTGCTTGTGCTACTGTTTCGGGGATATCTTTTGGTCCTTGGCACATGCCGGAGAGGAAAATTCCCGCAGTGGGGCTTTCAACAGGGCGTAGCTTGGCGTGAGATTCTGAGAAAAATCCATTTAAGTCCATACTTGCGGTGAGCTTTGTGGAGAGTGCGCGACCGCTTGGCTCGGCTTCGACGGCAGTGGCGAGCACCACTAAGTCAGCCATAATCTCAATTTGCTTATCTTCCAGCAAATCGCTGGCTCGAACTAGAAGCCGTCCGTCATCACTTTCGTGTACTTTACCTACCATGCCTTTTATATATTTTACACCGTATTGCTCGGTGGCACGTCGGTAAAATTCGTCGAAGTTCTTGCCGGGTGTTCTGACGTCGATATAGAAAACGTAGACCTCGGTCTCAGGGTATTTTTCACGCAATAACATGGCATGTTTTGCTGTATACATGCAACAAATTTTGGAGCAATATGATTTGCCCACGGTAGAATCTGCCCTGGAGCCTACGCACTGTATAAACACAATGGACCTGGGCTTCTCTTGGTTTGAAAGCCTGATAACATTGCCGGATGTAGGGCCTGCGGCGTTCATCATGCGTTCGAGTTCGAGTGACGATATAACGTCGGGCGAATGGCTGTACATGTATTCGCCAAACTTTTCGGGTGAGAGTGGTCTGAAGCCTGTGGCGGTGATTATGACTCCATAATCTTTTTCGATAATTTCATCAACCTGCTCGAAATCGACAGCGCCAACACCGCAGATTTTCTTGCACAAGCCACATTTTCCGTTTTTAAAATAGGTGCAGTTTTCACGGTCTATTACAGGCACATTTGGGACGGCTTGTGCAAATGGGGTGTAGATTGCTGTTCGATTTGAAAGTCCTAAATCAAACTCGTTTTTGATTCTTTTAATGGGGCATTTTATTATGCAATCTCCGCAACCGTTGCAAAGTTCCGAATTTACTGAGCGAGCTTTTTTCCGAATTTTGACGGTGAAATTTCCAACAAAACCTGAAACTTCTTCGATTTCGCTGTAGGTGTGGAGCGTGATATTATCATGTTGTGCGGCATCGACCATCTTTGGTGTTAAAATGCAGGCGCTGCAGTCTAATGTTGGGAACGTTTTGTCCAGCTGTGCCATTTTTCCGCCGATAGTGGGGGAAATTTCGACAATATCAGTTTCAAAGCCTGCATCGGCGATATCTAACGCTGTTTGAATCCCTGCAATTCCTCCGCCGATGACGAGTGCGCGTTTGGTGACACCGCTGACGCCGGGGAAGAGTGGTGTGTTTAATATAAGCTTGGCAATGGCGGCGCGCATTAGAACTATTGCTTTTTCGGTGGCTTCTTCTTTGTCGCGATGTACCCATGAACAGTGCTCACGGATATTTGCCATTTCAACTAAATATGGATTGAGATTTGCCGCGGCCGCGGCTTTGCGGAAAGTGGGCTCGTGCATACGGGGGGAGCAGGCACTGACGACAATGCCTGATAGATTGTGTTCTTCAATGGCGTTTTGAACTATTGTCTGCCCTGCCTGAGAGCATAGGTATTGATAATCGGCAGAGAAAACGACCCCGGCTTCAAGCCGAGCCGCTTCAACCACAGCAGTAATGTCAACCTTTCCGGCAATATTACTGCCACACCAGCAGACAAAAACACCAATTCTACGCACTTTGCACCTCAAAATTATTGTTTATAGTATTGCGTTATTCCGGCAGACGGTAGGCAATTTGTTCCGCTTTTTTCGAGCCATCGGGATCTACACCGCTGTTCTCGAAAAAACCCCACAAACAGCCCACTGTCTGCGGCAATTATTTGCGAAATTTCCGAAACATACTTACAAAAAGTTGCTGGGGAATGTCCTCATCAAGAGAAATCGCCTCAGATACATGCTCGGGGTTGAAAATATTGCTGTCGCGTTCACGAATGACAAGAAGTCGCACCGCCTCAACCAGAGCGGCGGGCTCAACGGAGCGGGGGCAACGTTCGACACATGCAAAACAAGAGAGACACTGAAAAAGCGTCTCAGACTCTATAAGCTCTGAAATCAAACCATCGCTTACATACCGAACAAAGCGGTGAGGCAAAATATCCATATCTAAAGAAGCAGGGCAGGTGGCAGAGCACTTTCCGCACCCCATGCATTTCTTAGAGTCAGTTCCGCTAATAAGCAGAACCTCGTCTCTCATGTCTAATTCGTTAGTTTGCATATTTATGGATTTTCCTTTTCGTTGAATGACGGCTACTCTTTAACCCCAAGTGCCTCTGCCAGAAGCTCTGTGAAATAGTAAATTTTTGGGCTATCGTCTGTTGCGTTTTTATCGAGATTGTACCGACAGAGTGGGCAGGCTGTGACTAGGCCCTCCGAGCCTTTTGTAGAAGCGGATTTCAGCACGGAGTGGCAGAGGTTTTGTGTGAGGGATTCGTTATCTAGTGCCATGTAGCCACCGCAACACTCGTTGCGATAAGAATAAACAGTAGGTTCTGCGCCAATTGTCCTGAGAAAATCTTCCATAACAGAAGGGTTTTCAGGGTCGTCGAACATCATTGTGTTACCGGGGCGCAGTAGGAGGCAGCCATAATAAGCACCCAACTTGCGTCCTGCGAGCGGGTTTGTAATGCGAGACTTGACGGAATCAAATCCAACAACATCACGCAAAAGTTCCATAAAATGCACAACTTTAGTCTCGCCGAGATAGGGAACTTCAAACTCGGAATAATTGTTGACCTTGGTTTGAATGTCCTTATTTGTGGCCATATCGTGATTGACACGCTTCATAACATGGTGGCAAGCACTGCACAGCGTGAGCAAATCACAACCCTTGCGCTGTGCCTCTTCAAGCGCACGAACAGACGAGAGCCGAGTGGCAATCTCATCAGAAGCCTGCGGATAAACAGCACCACAACACTGCCACTCGTCGACTTCAAGAAAGTCGATATCAAGTGCATTCAGTGCCTTACGAGCATAACGGTCAAGTTCTTTCGCTTTTGTCATCAAAGTGCAACCGGGATAATACAAATACTTCATACTCTAATTTTAGTTTAGTGGTGGGGATTTGTCAACAGCATTTTCAATAAATGGCTTGGTGATTTGCTGAAACTCAGAGTTGTAAGATCGAGTACGTTTTAGTATAATTGGTATAGCTATTTTGAGGGGATAAGTAGGCTGTCGCTCGTATTGACACATGCAGAAATCTACATAAATATCCCCATAATTAAATCGATAATGCCGGTTAACAAGGAAATGCTAAATCCCAGGAAAAGAAGTTTGCTCGCACCGCTCTCACGATCCTTTATGTTTTTATTAACCAAATTGAATATCTTTGCATCAACCGCTGCGCTTCGGGCACCTCCGGTCCTCGACAATGGTGAACCTAAAGAAAAGACACCCAATGCAATTATTAAGGCACCTACGATGTAGTTTGCAGTAATAGCATATGATGTCGATAACTGCCCTCGGATAAAGTGCGTAACGACCACAGTAACCACGGACACTACTAAAATAACAATAGTCGCAATTATTAAACTGCGAAAAACTCGAAAAAGAAATAGCTTAACTGCATTTTTCGCCTTTTCCACAAAGCTCAACTTCTCCACCGATTGCATAATATCCTCCCCACCCTTTTCATTATTAATGATAGTTATGCTAATTAGAATGCTGTAAATTTGGATTTTCTCTTATCATACAATATTTTGTGAATTTTGTCCAGTGGTTTCAATGGTTTTTGAGTTTATTCGGTTGTCGGGTTTGTCTCTGCTCATCATTCACGCCATTGCGGCCTCCGAGCTGCAATGGCGTGAATGATGAGCAATTTACTCCACCATTATTTCCAAAAAGATTCAAGATTTAGCCTTGTAGTTTTCATGCACACCGATATAATATTAGTACTAATAAAGTATCGATCGGAAGCTGCTAACACAGAAAGACGAGGTGTAAAAAAATGATGAAAGGTAGAGTTACAATACCCACGGATATTGATGTAATAGATGAAACCTTAGAGGTGCTTGAAAGATGGGGCGGTGATGCGCTTAGAGACTGCGATGGCACTACTTTTCCTATGCAGCTCAAAGAAAGCGGCGCAAAGATATATGCCACCTACTATACCACCCGTAAGGACAACGGATGGGCAAAGGCAAATCCGGACGAGGTGCAGCAATGCTATGTTATGACCGGCTTTTACGCTGCTGCAAGTGAGAGCGCCTTAGAGATCCCCCTACTTTCCGGTATAAGCGATGATCTCATGAAAATAAATGATTTTGACGACATAAAACGATGGTGGGAGGTCATAGACAGAACGACGGGAGATGCGCTCAATGCCGACAGTTGGAGCTATTGCGACCGGGACGGTGCTGTGACAATTTTACACCCTATTCCATTTCATGAGTATACAGTGAGCTTTCTTGCATACTTGATATGGGATCCTGTCAATATGTATAATGCTGTGGTCAACGACTGGCAGGGCGTCGAACCGGAAATCACTTTTGACGTGCGCCAGCCAAAGACAAAGGCTTATTCCATGGAGCGGCTCAGAAAGTTTTTGAGCGATAACCCCTATGTAGATGTTGTCCGCTTTACCACATTTTTTCACCAGTTCACCCTAGTTTTTGATGAGCTGAGACGTGAAAAATATGTTGACTGGTACGGTTATTCCGCTTCGGTCAGCCCATATATCTTGGAGCAGTTTGAAAATGAAGCAGGGTACAGGTTTCGTCCTGAGTTCATCATTGACCAAGGGTACTACAACAACCAGTATCGAGTTCCCTCCAAGGAATTTAAGGATTTTATGGCATTTCAGCGCCGTGAGGTTGCCCTTCTCGCAAAGGAAATGGTTGATATATGCCATGAGTTCGGTAAGGAGGCAATGATGTTTCTGGGCGACCACTTTATCGGCGTGGAGCCCTTTATGGAGCAATTTTCATCTATTGGCCTTGACGCTGTGGTTGGGAGTATCGGTAACGGAAGCACTACCCGGCTGATAACTGACATTAAAGGCGTGAAGTATACAGAGGGGCGCCTATTGCCCTATTTTTTTCCTGATACGTTTCACCTTGACGGGGACCCTGCTCAGGAGGCTCGCGAAAACTGGCTGACTGCTCGCAGGGCGATTTTACGAAGCCCCATTGACCGCATAGGTTATGGCGGATATCTTAAACTAGCTTTGCAGTTTCCCGACTTTATGAACTATGTGGCTGAGATGTGCGACGAGTTCAGGGCGCTTTACAGCAACGTCAAAAAAAACGGCAGTGAGACAGTTCCATACACGTTCGCCCGTGCGGCAGTGCTTAATGCTTGGGGCAAAATGCGTGCTTGGGGTTGCCATATGGTGCATCACGCTCTGTACCAAAAGCAAAATTACAGTTTTGCAGGTGTTATTGAAGTTCTCTCCGGTGCACCCGTTGATGTATGTTTTATCAGTTTTGATGATTTACTTGAAAACCCTCATATTTTAGATGACATTGATGTAATTGTAAATGTTGGAAATGCTGATACAGCTCACACAGGTGGGGAACTTTGGAGAGATGAGCGAATTATCACTGCGGTACGGAGCTTCATCGCTCGCGGAGGCGGATTTATCGGTGTTGGTGAGCCATCGGGACATCAGTGGCAGGGCCGCACTTTGCAACTGGCTTCAGCTCTTGGTATTGAACAGGAAAACGGATTTACACTCGGATATGATAAATATAATTGGGACGAAGTTTCCCACTTCATAACTGAGGGTATCAATGTGGCAGAGATAGATTTTGGCGAAGGCGCCCGCAATATTTATGCACTTGAGGGTACGCAAGTTTTGGCTGTCCGGGACAAAGAGGTACAGCTTGCCGCTAACGAGTATTTTAATGGTAGGGCCGTTTATATTGGTGGGTTGCCGTATAGTCCTGAAAATTCCGACCTATTTATGCGAGCTGTGCTGTGGAGTATAAAACAAGAAAAGAATCTCAAAACATGGTCTGCTTCAAATGTACACGTCGATGTCCACTATTACCCGCAAACAGGAAAATATTGTGTGTGCAATAATTCCTACGAAAACCGCAGTTGCACAGTCTACACAGACAATGACTCTTTTGACATCGAACTTGCAGGCGGCGAAATAAAGTGGTATGAGAGGTGAGCGAAGCACCACTTTATTTATGTTACGAATCGGCAAAGCGGCTAAAAAGCACTTGACATAGCTGATGTCATTGATGTAAAATGTAACTAAAATGTGGTTGCTGGGAGTTCCTATGAGTAAACGAGATAAACAAATTGTGAGACTGCTGTCGAAACCGAAAGATTTTACATTTAAGGAGCTTTCAACGCTTTTGAGTGGTCTAGGGTACATTTCGGACAACAAAGGCAAAACTTCCGGTTCGCGAGTGGCCTTTTTTAACCCCGCCAATAGTAGTATTATACGATTGGACAAGCCACATCCTGACGACACCCTTAAATCATATCTTGTGAGATATGTTATCAAAAAACTAAAGGAGAGTGGAGAGATATGAGTTATCTTGAATACAAAGGGCATCTTGGAACAGTTGAATTTAGTGCTGATGACCGTGTGTTTTACGGTAAAATACATGGAATTAACGATTTGGTGACGTTTGAAGCTGTTGACGTTGACACACTTTTGTCTGCATTCCAAGAGGCGGTTGATGATTATTTAGACTTATGCCATAGATATGGAAAAGAGCCTGAAAAAGCATATAGCGGTCAATTTAACGTGAGACTTGACTCCTCTCTGCACAAAAAACTCAGCCAAGAGGCGGCTAAAGATGGAGTCACTTTAAATCAATATGTTACACAGGCGCTTGCATCATACTGCGCCGAACCCACGCAGAACTATAAGTCAAAAGGCAAATGAATTTGCCCCACAGTTGATTATTTCGGCCATTTTTGATAAAATGGCATAAATGAAAGAAATAAAAAACAGGGGAGAGGGCATGGACGATAAGAAAGTTATATACATAGCAGACGATGAGGACAATATAAGGGTTGCAATTAAAACATTTCTCGAAAGCGCGGGTTATGAGGTGAAAGACTTCATAACCGGCGACTTACTCATGGAGGCGTTTGCCGAGAAGCCTTCTGACATGGTAGTGTTAGACGTGATGATGCCGGGCACAAACGGCTTTGTGGTGTGCAAGGAACTGCGTAAAAAAAGCTCAGTGCCTATAATAATGCTGACCGCAAGGGACAGTGACCTGGATTATGCAACAGGGATTGACCTTGGCAGTGACGATTACCTCACAAAACCATTCAGCCCGATGGCGCTGATAAAACGAGTAAAAGAAATATTCGACAGCAAAGCAGTTTCGGGAAATAACCTCCCTGAAACGACTGCACAGGAAGAGGGGTGAGCGACATACAATCGAATAACATGCAACAAGGGAAACTCAAAATCAGACAGCGGCTACTTAGGGCATTTTCTGCTGTTCTGTTCTTTTCATTTGCGGTGACAGGTGCTATACTGAGCATAGCAGTGCGTTTTTTCGCAGATACAGGCAGAGGAACATACCCACCTACAGGCCCGTATGACTTGGGAAGAGTCCAGTATACGCAACTCATTTTGATAATAGTTATGTTTGTGGTGGCAGTAATCGTAACATACTTCCTATCAAACTCACTGACAAAACCAATAGAACAACTGGGTAAATTTGCACTGGAAATAGGCAAAGGCAATTTCAAACAAAACGACTTTCAATTTCGAGAATACGAACTTGAAGAACTAAATGCAGCACTCAACAAATCGGCAAAGCAACTCGAAGCCTACGACCACGAGCAAAAAAAGTTTTTCCAAAACGTATCCCACGAACTACGAACCCCGCTGACATCAATAAAATGCTACGCCGAAGGCATAACATTTGGGCTCATGGACCCCAAAAAAGCAGGGGAGACCATCTCGCAGGAATCTGATAAACTCGCCGACATGGTGACAAACCTACTATATATCGCAAAAATAGACAACATAACAACTGTGTTTAAAAAAGTGGAAATCGACCTCGCAGAACTAGTTAAAGAGAGTGCAGACCGCCAGAAAGCTGTTGCAAGCAAAAAGGGACTCAATATTGAATATAATTTCAGCGAAGAGAAAATACCATATAATTGCATAGATGAACTCATGTCAAGGGCGCTTGATAACCTAATCTCAAATGCAATCCGCTACGCAAAATCTACGGTTACAATATCCTGCGAAAAAACAGCAAAAGACATTAAAATAGCAGTAGCTGACGATGGTGAAGGCATCAGTGACCAAGACCTGCCATATCTGTTTGAGCGCTTCTACAAAGGTCAAGGCGGAAATATGGGCATCGGATTATCAATAGTAAAATCCATAGCCGACCAGCACCGCGGAACACTAAAGGCAGAAAACATCACAGACGGCGGAGCAATGTTCACGATGACATTCCCGATGTAATGCAATAAGGAGCTATAAAAGTGCGATTTGAGCAAACAGAATTTGAACTTATAAAAGAAATGATACGTGCCTACACGTGGGCTGAGCGAACAATGCACACGAAACTGGATATAATCCACGAATCACTACAGGAAAAAGAAGATTTATGCCCAATCAGCCACATTCACGGACGCATAAAAAAAACCGAAAGCATAGCAGATAAGCTGGCGAAACTGGGCTTTGAACTCACAGCAAAAAATGCAAAAGAGCAAATAAAAGACATAGCAGGCATCCGAATAATCTGCCCCTATGCCAAAGATATTGTATTTATGGTTGACATGCTAAAAGAATTGCCTGACTGCGAAGTAGTGAGTGAAAAAGACTATGTAACAAACCCAAAATCAAGTGGTTACAGGAGTTATCACCTTATAATAAATGTTTCGGTATTCCATTCAGGGAAAACAGAAAAGCTTCCCATAGAGGTGCAATTACGTACAGAAGCAATGAATTTCTGGGCAACCTTGGAACATCAAGCTAAGTATAAGTACAAAAACCAAATTCCCCAGCACCTGAGCGATGAACTGATCATTTGCGCCGACAAGATTTCCGAACTTGACAACAGAATGTATTTGATTCACGAAATAATTTCGCTTATAAACGAAGAGTGAGAGTAATAAAAAATTGTAGGCGGGAGGCTGCTTACTAAATATTTTTTCACGAGCCGGCGTGTCGTAGCCCCCGTTCTCGTGAAAAAATATTTAGCAAGCAGCCTCCCACTTTGTAATTATTACTTCTTTGGCTTTTTCTTTTCTTTCTTGCTTGGAGACAGAATCGAGGAAGCAATGTCCTCTGCGTGGTCGGCACTTCTTTCCAGGTCAACAATGATATCTGTGAAAATAACTGCACAGCGAGGTTCAATGCCCTCTGCTTTAATCCTCTCAATGTGATTTTCTGTGAGTTCTCTGCACAAATCGTCAACGCTGTCCTCAAGAATCTCAATTTGTTCCAACATAGATTCATTCTGAGTCTCAAACGCCACCTGAGCCATGGCGGAAAGTTCCAGAGTGACTTGGCTCAACTTTTTAAGTTCGTCCTTTGCAATTTTGGGGAATTTTAGCTCATTTTCGTTTATTAGCTCAGTGTATTCAGTGATATTTTCCGCGTGGTCGCCAATTCTTTCGATGTTATATAAAATACGGAACATCTTACCAAGCCTTTTGGCATCTGCTTGGGATAAAAGCATGTTGTTGGTCTTGACCAGTTTTGATGAAATTCGCCGAGAAATGTAGTTGAGAGTTTTTTTATCCTTTGCCACCCTCTTAGCCGCAGAGACATCTTTGGCAAAAAACGCCTCAATAGCCGCCTCAAGCATTTCATTGGCAATTTTATGTGTCCGACTGAGTTCAAGATGAGCATTTTGCAAAATAATTGGCGGACTCTGGACAATAACGGAATCGAGATAGGCGAGTTTTTTCTCGTAAGCTGTAATCTTCGTGGAGCTTTCCTTGATAGGTATAATTTTCTCCATGAGTAGCGAGACAGGTTTGAGGAACGGCAGAATAAGGAACATAGTCGCAAAGTTATATAAGGTATGGAACATCGCAACTTGGCGCGCACTTTCTGCCCAAGTGTTTTGGAACCAGACCAAAATTGCGGGGAAAAGCACAATTATGGTGCCGAAAACTGTACTGCCGATTATATCAAACATTATATGAAACAGAGCCGCGCGCTTACTTTCGCGATTTGCGGGAATTGAGGCAATAATGGTGGTTAAGCTTGTTCCGATGTTCGTGCCGAGGACGATAAACGCAGACGCTTCAAAGCTTATGGGTACACCCTCAAGGTGCATCGCAACTAATATTGCGGTTGTGGTGGTGGAGCTTTGCACAACTGCGGTAAACGCAAACCCTGCAAGCAGAGCCAAAATTGGGTTTTGGAATGCCGCCAAAATAGACTGAAAAGCAGGCTCCGAGCCCAAAGCTCTCAGCGGACCGCCGAGCACGGAAATACCGAAGAACAAAATACCGAAGCCTAAAACTATGTAGCCAAAGTTTTTGATTTTCTTCTTTTTGACAAACAGATACAAAATAGCTCCGATGAAAATAAATAGAGGAGCAAACGTATCTACCCGAAATGCAATAAGCTGGGCGCTAAATGTGGTACCCACGTTGGCACCCAAAATAATGCTCATAGACTGCACAAGGTTCATCAGCCCCGAATTTACAAAGCTGACGGTCATAATGGTGACAGCCGTAGAACTGTTGATTAAAATAGTTGCAACAATACCAACAGCGACACCGATAAACCTGTTGGCGGTGGCTTTTTGCAGAATACTCTGCATACGGCTCCCCGCCATAACCTCGATGCCGTTTGACATGATTCGCATACCAAATAAAAAGAGTCCAAAACCGCCTAAAATCCGAAAAACAGTAGCAAAATCCATAAACCTCTCCAAGTTATCAATTTAGGGGACGTAAAGCAGTGCCGTAGCTCTCCTGCCTCACTGATCAGAATTTACGCAAAATTTACCTAAACTTTACCCAGATAGATTATAATCGAATTCACCGCCGTTGACAACCATTGACAAATATTTTTTTTTCTGTTAAAATCTCAAAGTCAGAATTACATGGGGGTATAGCTCAGCTGGGAGAGCGGATGGGTCGGTAGACACGCAAAAATATTTCCGCCGCATGACTGGCAGTTAAAAAGTTACTTCCACCGCCTGACTGGCATGCACAATTGAATAAACATACAGCAACATGGGGGTATAGCTCAGCTGGGAGAGCGGACGGGTCGGTAGACACGCAAAAATATTTCCGCCGCATGACTGGCAGTTAAAAAATTACTTCCACCGCCTGACTGGCATGCACAATTGAATATAAATACAGCAACATGGGGCATTAGTTCAGCTGGGAGAACGCTACACTGGCAGTGTAGAGGTCAGCGGTTCAAGTCCGCTATGCTCCACCAAAAGGAGCCTTCATCTATGACGTAGGCTCCTTCAAATTTTAGCTACCATGTTGCGAAAAGCAACATGGAGCGTGATATGATGGATACAACAAAAGAAAAGATTGGTGAAACAGGCATGACCGATTATCAGTTCAAACGTTATGAGGAACTAAAGGACAAATGCACTGCACTGGAACAAGAACTAGAAGTTCTGCGTGGTAGTGGAGCAAGTTCATGTTGCATTGGGATGACTGATTATCAGTACAAGGTGATGATGAAACTTCTGTACCAATCCATAAAGGCAAAGTTTGAAGCAGGAGCCTCACAGGACGAGATACTAAGGAGCATAGAGGACCTCGGTGCGGAGCAGACCTGATGGTTAAACCCCATAGACTATTTCTAATGAATCCAAAATCCTCCGGACGTGCTACCTTCCTAAAAATGAATACGCCGTATAAATACTCTCGCAATGCAGTCGGAGGTATATCACAGTTCAACCCCTGACTGCTTCTTTTTTGCCCTCGGCTTCCTCGTAGGCTGCACCTCCATGTCAAGCCCAAGTTGCCGCTCACTAATTTTGAAGTCAATCTCTATTTTGTAATCAGCGGAGATTTTTACAGTGTTAATCAGTTGTGCAATTATCATTTTTTTTACGTCAATGGGGCTTTCATTGTACATGTCAGCCCAAGTTACCACATCGTTGTACTGACGCCTAACTTTAGTCATGGTATCCTTACTATTGGCGAGTTCCTTTTCCAGTGTTTCAATTGCGGA
>WQSX01000051.1 GCA_009787625.1 Oscillospiraceae bacterium | reverse complement strand
AAAAGCCGCAGGAATGCCTAGGCATTTCAAGGTTTTTTGACAACGGCAGACACAAAAAGATGCCGCAAGGTTTGGGGAGGAATTTAGAAAATGGAATACTAGCAGAAGAGGGGCAGTTTGCACTGGTTTTTCGAGAGAACAGCGGTGTAGATCCCGATGGCTCCCGAAAAATCAGAGTAAACTGCCCCTCTTCTGCGGGAGTATCGGATAGTTTGGAATAATTGTAATAAATAACGAGGTAATATGGCAGAGAAGAAGGACTTTTATGAGTCACTCGGTATAAAGAAGGGTGCCTCAGAAGAAGAGATTAAAAAAGCGTTTCGCCAACAGGCTAAGAAGTATCACCCGGACGTAAATCCGGGTAATACTCGGGCTGAGGCTCGTTTTAAGGAAATTAACGAAGCTTACGAAATTCTCTCAGACTCTGATAAAAAGGCCCGGTATGACCAATTCGGTCATGCAGGAGTCGACCCAAGCTATGGCGCAGGTGCGGGCGGTCCGTTCCGTGGCGGCGGCTTTGGTGGGTTCGGCGGCAGTATGGATTTCGACCTTGGTGACATTTTCGGCTCCATTTTTGGAGGTGGCGGCGGCGGTCGCACACAGAGCCGCAATGCCCCCCGAAAGGGTGAGCGCGTTCGGGCTGTTCTCACATTGACCTTTGAAGAGGCTGCATTTGGCTGTGAAAAAGATGTGAGTGTTCAACGCATTGAATCTTGCGAAGACTGCACCGGTTCAGGCTGCAAAAAAGGTACTACCGCTGAGAAATGTACAAACTGCGGCGGCAGTGGTGTTGTCACTACACAGCAGCGCACGCCTTTTGGTGTCATGCAGAGCAGTGCTGATTGCCCTAAATGTAGCGGACGCGGCAAGATTATCCATCAGCCTTGTGATAAGTGCCGTGGGCTTGGCATGGTTCGCCGCAATCGCACCATCAAAGTCAATATCCCTGCAGGTATCGACGATGGTCAAACGATTTCCCTACGCGGTCAAGGCAGTGCCGGTCTAAACGGCGGCGAAGCTGGAGATTTATTTGTAACGGTCACTATTTCGCGCCACGAGCATTTCAAACGTGACGGCACTTCTGTGCTTTTGAGCCTGCCAATTTCATTTGTCCAAGCGGCTCTGGGTGCAGAGCTTGAAGTGCCAACTATTGATGGCAAAGTAAAATACACCATTCCCGCAGGCACTCAGACGGGTCAGATGTTCAGGCTAAAAAATAAAGGCATCCAAAATCTGCGCGGCTCAGGGCGTGGCGACCAATACGTCACAGTAGAAGTTTCCATCCCCACTTCACTAAGCAACGAACAAAAAGAACTGCTCCGGAAGTTCGCAGAACTCAGCGGAGATACCACAAATTACAAAAAGAAAAAGCGCCGATAAGGCGTTAGGGTGTAACTCTCATAACAGAAGATGGGCAGTTTGCGAAGTAAATTGCCTATCTGGTGCTAATAATAGTTTCGGAGGATATCGGAGTGCAACAAGAGCAAAGCAATCAATATAACTTAAATAAAAACCTTGCGCAAATGCTTAAAGGTGGTGTAATCATGGATGTTACAACGACCGAGCAAGCAAAAATTGCCGAGGATGCCGGGGCATGTGCAGTTATGGCATTAGAACGTATTCCGGCGGACATACGGGCGGCAGGCGGAGTGTCCAGAATGAGCGACCCCAAAATGATAAAAATGATTCAAGCCGCTGTCACAATTCCTGTCATGGCAAAATGCAGGATTGGGCATATAGCGGAAGCGCAAATACTGCAAGCCATCGAAATAGACTACATCGACGAAAGTGAAGTCCTTTCCCCCGCCGATGATATTTATCATGTAAATAAAACGCAGTTTCGCGTGCCTTTTGTTTGTGGTGCTCAGGATTTAGGTGAAGCTCTGAGGCGCATTGCAGAGGGTGCGGCTATGATTCGCACAAAGGGCGAGCCCGGAACAGGCGATATTATTCAGGCGGTCAGGCATATGCGTAAAATCATGAGCCAGATAAGAGATTTAGCCTCAAAATCACCCGATGAACTGGCAGAAGCTGCCAAACAACTTGCAGCTCCGTATGAGCTTGTAAAGCAAACAGCCGAAACAGGAAGATTACCTGTCGTCAATTTTGCGGCGGGTGGGGTTGCAACCCCTGCTGATGCAGCGCTCATGATGCAACTTGGCGCCGAAGGTGTTTTTGTCGGCTCCGGCATCTTTAAGTCCGGCGATCCGGGAAAGCGAGCCGCCGCAATCGTAAAAGCCGTAACAAATTATAACGACCACAAAATACTTGCAGAAATTTCGGAAGATTTGGGCGATGCTATGGTTGGAATAAATGAAGATGAAATCAGCTTGCTGATGGCAGAGCGGGGAATTTAAGTTATATGAAGCTCGGAGTATTGGCGCTTCAGGGTGCTTTCATTGAGCATTGCAATATCCTTAAAACCGTAGACGTTGAGCCTGTTGAAATCCGCAAGCGCGATCATTTTTCGGATAATTTGGACGGACTTATCATTCCGGGTGGTGAAAGCACGACAATAAGCAAACTTCTTGGCGACCTTGAGCTCCTCAGTCCGATTACAGACGCAGTGCTCTGTGGAATGCCTGTTTTCGGGACTTGTGCAGGACTTATTTTGCTTGCAAAAAAGGTCGAGGGAATTGGTGCCGGCACTATCCCCGTTTTGGACGTGCTTGTACGGCGCAACGGCTATGGTCGTCAGCTTGGCAGTTTTTCAAAATCGGCGCATTTTGAGGGTATAGGTGAAGTGCCTATGGTCTTTATTCGTGCTCCATATATTCTGGAGGCTCACGGTTCAGCAGAAATATTGGCAAAGGTTGACGGCAGAATCGTTGCTGTCAAGCAAAATTCCGTATTGGCAACCGCTTTTCATCCGGAACTTACAGAAAATACAGAGATACACAAGTTTTTTATCCAAATGATATAAAAACAACACCCCCGGCGCCCCATCTCATTCTACACATACCCATTCGGATTATTTTTCTGCCAATTCCACGTGTCGGCACAGGCTTCTTTGAGCGTTTTTTTCGTCTCCCACCCCAATAGCTCTTTGGCTTTTCCCGTAGCGGTATAACAGGTCGCAATATCGCCCGGGCGTCTTTGTGTGATTTTTCGCGGAACACTCACTCCTGTTGCCTCTTCAAAAGCCGTCACTAGCTCTAAAACACTTACACCTTTGCCGGTGCCGAGGTTGAAAATGCTTGTGCCATTAGGATTTTCGGTTGCATATTTGATTGCGGCTACGTGACCTTCGGCAAGGTCAACAACATGCAGATAGTCCCGCACGCCTGTTCCGTCCACTGTATCCCAGTCGTCACCGAAAACACTTAAAAACTCTCTACGCCCTACAGCAGTTTGTGCGATGTAGGGCATAATGTTGTTTGGAGTGTCCTGCGGATCCTCTCCTATGCGCCCGCTCTCGTGTGCACCAATCGGGTTAAAATAACGCAAAACTACAGCGGTCAATCTCCCCGTTGCGTTGACCGTATCGGTTATAATCTGTTCACACATAAATTTAGTCCAGCCATATGGGTTAGTACAACCGCCTGTTAGCGAATCTTCTGTTAGAGGCATTTTGTTATCGGGGCGGTAAACTGTCGCGCTTGATGAAAAAATAATATTATTAATGTTATGGCTTTTCATCGCACTCAAAAGCGCAATCGTAGAGTTTAAATTGTTTTTGTAGTATTCCAAGGGTTTTTCTACCGACTCTCCCACCGCTTTTAGTCCCGCAAAATGTATAACGCAATCTATATCGTGAATGGTAAAGATTTTACTGAGCATTCTCTCATTGCAAATATCAATCTCATAAAGCGGAAAATCTTTCCCGGCGAGCTCTCTTGTACGTTTCACCGCTTCCTTTTTGCTATTTGAAAAATTATCGGCAACAACCACATCATACCCATTTTCAACAAGCTTAATGACCGTATGACTTCCAATATACCCTGCTCCACCCGTTACAAAAATTGTCATTATGATAACCATATCCTTTAATTGTTGAGACAGGGGGACGGTTCCTCTGTCTCACAACTCCATTCTACCAGTTATGGCTTGTTTTCGCAATATAATTCTCATCTATTGCCAAAATCTAAAAACCGCTGAATTCACTATTTTTATCGCCTTTATTTACGCAAGATTTTAGCAGCCATTATGCATAATGCATTGCATACCAATGAATATTTGAATATTTTACAAAAATATTACAATCTTTTTCAAAAATAGTGTTTTTAGCTTGACCTTTATGTATAATTTGTGTATAGTCTATTTGTATGTAGACGTTATGACTGCATAAATAATGATTTTAGTATTGAAAAGGAGCGAAAAATGAAAAAAGTATTAAGCGTTATCCTGGTTATGGCACTTGCACTTGTGTTTATTGCCGCATGTGTGCCTGATGCACCACCCCCTGTAGAACCTGCAGCCACACCTGAGCCAACACCTGCACCTGCTGATACAGCAGACGATTCCGACGACGAAGTTGCCAATGGCGATGATCTTCCTGATGGAACAGAACTCGTTGAAATTGGCGAGTGGACAATCGGCATCATGACAGGTACCGTTACCCAAGGTGAAGAAGAGTACCTCGCAGCGATGAACATGGAAACCTATTTCGGTAGCGACCGCATCATCAGAACGACATACCCCGACAACTTCGGCGAAGAAATTGAAACAGTTATCGCAAACGTAGTTGCACTTGCAGACGCAGGCGCAGACGCAATCGTTATTGTTCAAGCTGTTGGCGGAACAATTGCAGCGATTCAACAAGTACGTGAAATTCACGGTGAAGATTTCTTATTCTTCGTAGGCGTTACACATGAACCTCCTGCAGAAATCGCAGCACATGCTGACATCGCACTGATTTCAGACGATCTTTCAATGGGTCGCGTAATCATGGAGCAAGCTCAAAGAATGGGCGCTGACACATTCGGTCACATCTCATTCCCACGCCACCTCGGTATGGAAAACATCGCAGCTCGCCGCGAACTTCTTATGCAACACGCTGAGCAATTCGGCATCGAGTGGGTTGAGCTCACAGCTCCTGACCCTTCAACTGAAGGCATGCCCACAGCTCAATTGTTCATTATGGAAAATGTGCCGCGTTGGATTGAAGAGCATGGCGAAAATATCGCATTCTTCTCAACAAACTGCGGAATGCAAGAGCCACTTCTAACACAAATCGCTGCATACGGCGGCTTCTATCCGCTACAATGTTGCCCAAGTCCGTTCCACGCACTACCTGCCGCGTTTAACATCGACCTTGCAGGACGTGATGGCGACATTGATTTCCTCATCGAACAACTAAACATCGCAGTACCCGCAGCAGGAGCAGGCGGACGCGTTTCCACATGGCCAATACCAATCAACATGCTCTTTGTTGAGACTGGTGTTAGATACGCAATTGAATTCCTCGAAGGTCGTACAGACGGACGCCACGACCCTGCAGTTCTCAACCAAGTTATCAGCGACGTTGCGGCATCATTCGGCGGTTCTGTAGAACTTGCTCTCTGGCCGCTTGATGATGGCAGTGAACTCGAAAACATGTACAGAGTGCTTTCTGACTTCATCACATTCGGATAAGTGCCATCTGACACTTGTACAAAACATAGATGCCGCTATTTAAATAAAATAGCGGCATCTGCCTAATAACAAAAAGATAGTCAGGAGGAATCCATCTTGAGCCACGAAGTTGTTTTACAAATGGAAGGTGTAGGCAAAAAATACGGTGAAAATGCAGTCCTAAAAAATGTATCACTGCAAGTCAAAGCCGGCGAAATTCATGCACTTTTAGGCGAAAACGGTGCAGGCAAATCCACATTAATGAACATATTATTCGGCATGTCGGTAATCCATAACACAGGTGGTTACGAAGGTGCCGTTAAGATTTCAGGCGAAGAGGTAAATTTCAGCTCACCAAACGATGCTATAACTGCGGGGATAGGGATGGTTCACCAAGAATTCATGCTCATTCCGGCTTTTACTGTTGCTGAAAACATAAAACTCGGACGCGAAGACAGCACACCCACTATTTTAAGCAAAGTATTTGGTCATCGTTTAGAGCGTCTTGATGAGAAAAAAATGGCAGCAGATGCGCGCAAATCTTTAGACTCTATCGGCATGAGTATTGAAGAGCATGTCAAGGTTGCCGGATTGCCTATCGGATATATGCAGTTTGTTGAAATCGCAAGAGAAATTGACAAACTTGGCATAAAACTGCTCGTCTTTGACGAGCCAACAGCCGTTTTGACCGAAAGTGAAGCTACTCAGCTTCTCTCCGTTATGAAATCAATCGCAGAAAAAGGCATTGCTATCGTATTTATCACACACAGGCTCTCAGAAGTAATGGATATCGCTGACAGTATGACCGTTTTACGAGACGGTGAGCTCATTGTAAGTAAAAGTGTCTCCGATACAAGCATGGCTGAAATAGCTGAACTTATGGTCGGACGTACTATTGAAAACATAGGAGCACATGCAAAGGCGCAAGAAGCCGCTGAGCACGCCGCCGTCGCCGTCAAAGTTGAAGATTTTTACGTCGATATGCCCGGTGAAAAAGTAAATGGGGTCAGTTTTGAAGTCAAGCAAGGCGAAATCTTTGGAATCGGCGGTATGGCAGGACAAGGAAAAGTCGGGATTCCCAACGGAATGAGCGGACTTATGCCATCTGATGGCATTGTTGAAATTTTTGGAGAAAAATTAAATTTATCAAAACTCGGAGCTGCAATGGAACAAGGCGTAGCTTTTGTTTCGGAAGATAGAAAAGGCGTTGGCTTGCTTCTTGAAGAAGATATTGCATATAATATAATGTTCAGAAATATGGCAATAAGAAAGAAGTTCCTCAGTCCTTTTGGTTTACTCAGCAAAGGAAAAACACATAAACATGCGAATGAAATGATAAAAGTCCTCGACATAAGGTGCCGTAGTTGGCGGCAAAAGGCGGGAACACTATCAGGAGGCAATCAGCAAAAAGTCTGTCTCGCCTCAGCCTTGACTATGGAGCCGAGAGTTTTAATTGTTTCAGAACCCACAAGGGGTATCGACATTGGCGCAAAGGAGCTCATACTCAACTACATGACTAAACTTCGAGATGAAGAAGGGCTCACCATAATAATGGTCAGCAGTGAACTTGCCGAGCTTCGCAGTTTATGTGACAGAATAGCAATAGTTTCAGAAGGAAAAATAGTCAATATTTTACCACCCGACGCTCCCGATGTAGAATTTGGACTCGCAATGAGTGCCGTAGGTGTCGGTGAAAGTTCGAAATCAAGTAACTCAGAAGGGAGTGTGTGAGATGTCATCAGCACCAAAGCTCGCAGATCAAGACCAGAGTAGCAATACCTTTAACATCGTAAGGGCACAGCTCAGAAATTTCGGTGCACCGCGGATTATAATTATACTGCTTTTCGTGGGTTTACTGGCGGTTGTCCATATCGCAGATATGAACTTACCGTCGTTTTTGGGTGATATACTCAACCGATGGGGATTATTTGGAATACTTGTACTCGCAATGGTTCCCGGTATACAGAGCGGAATAACTCTAAACTTTGGCGTGTCCGTCGGAATTTTGGGAGGTATGGTAGGTGGCGTACTTGCCATTGAAATGAACCACCGAGGATTTTTCGATTTTATCACAAATGAAACTCTATTCCCAATTGCAATTGCAGTTGCAGCAATAGTCATTGGCATTATTTTAGCCATCGGCATGGGCATATTATACGGAATGCTCCTAAACAGGGTCAAAGGCAGTGAAATGGCTATCACCGTGTACGTCAGCTGGGCAGTTGTCAGCTTGTTTAACATTCTCTGGGCACGTTTTCCTGTCACGGCAGGCAGAATGGTCCTCCCCGCCACAGGCGTTGGACTGAGGCAGATGATAAATCTACAAGATGATTACGGCGGTGCATTTAGCAATCTTTGGCGATTTGACATTCAGTTTGCAAGCGGCAGATTGACTGTACGCACAGGTCTACTGCTCGTGTTCTTCCTGTTTTGCCTATTTGTATATCTCTTCCAAAAAAGCAGAACCGGAATGAGAATGAGTGCAGCAGGTGCAAACCCCGCATATGCTACAGCATCCGGCATAAATGTCAACAGAATGCGTATCTTGGGCACAACTATTTCAACAGTGCTCGGTGCCGTAGGTATAATAGTCTATTCACAGGGCTTCGGATTTTTACAAATGTACTCCGCACCTCTGATGATGGGCTTTACAACAGTTGCATCTGTACTCATTGGCGGCGCAAGCATTAAGCGTGCAAGAGTGTTTGATGTTTTGCTCGGAGCTCTCCTCTTTAATGGTATATTGGCTGTCGCACTTCCTCTGACAACCAGATTTATACCTGATGTGCCGGCTATACCCGAAATTCTTCGCTTGATTATAATGAATGGTATAATACTATTCGCACTCACCAGAGCAAAGGGGGCAGGATAATGAGCAGTAATACAAATAATAATTCAACCACCACTGTAGTGGGGGCAAAAGGCACTGACATGCGTACAAAAATCCTTGAGTTTGTCTTTGAAAATAAGGTTGTCATAATTTTCTCGGTTTTGGTTGTCGGAGCTTTCTTTATGTCGGGTCTCTCCACAGAATTTTTCTTTAATGAACTGTTTACCCGAATTGGCAGAAACTTATTTTTGGTACTTGCATTACTCTTGCCTGTTATTGCAGGCTTAGGACTTAACTTCGGAATTGTTATTGGAGCAATGGCAGGGCAAATCGCCTTTTTCATCGCAATTTTGTTGGGAGCTTCCGGCGTTGGCGGAATTTTCATTGTTGCATTAATAGCAATCCCGCTATCAATTGTTTTTGGGTACCTCATAGCGGTACTCTTCAACAAAATGAAGGGTTCTGAGATGATTGGCGGCATGGTGGCAAATCTCTTCGCCAATGGTTTTTACCTTTTCTTGTTCCTCTACGTTGTCGGTGGACTTATCCCCGTCACAGGCGAAGCCGGAGCGAGACTAATGATTGGAACAGGCGTGGGTGTTCTCAATGTCATAGAGCTCGGCCAATCACCAACCTACATGCGCCAAGCTCTCGACGATGTTTCAATGCTCGTTGTTGTCACCTATGCTTTCATTGCTGTTGCGGCTATTACCGGTATCACCGTTGGGCTTAAGCTAATTAAAAAACAAAAAATTGAACTCAGCGGTCAAACAGGTATCGGCAAACATCTTGCTGTGCTCACCCCACTTGGCATTTTATATCTTCTTGCATTAACTGTGCCGGCTGTAACATTATTTCTCAACGTAAACCGGCTTCGTGGTGTCTACGCTGTGCTTGCAGTCGCGACCGGTCTTGTGCTATATCCACTCTACACCATAATCAAAGAGAAGGTCATTGAGAAAAAGCCGGGCAGACCCACAAGGAGCATTATACAGTTTATCGGTGCGGTCGTACTATTTGGAGTCATTTTAATTCCCGACATTTACAGCGGTCTTGACAGAGTGGCAATACCCGTGTTCACCTACATTCTCATTGCTCTGCTCTGCGTCTTTCTCAAGTGGTTCCAAAAGACAAAGCTCGGTCAAAACATGCGTACCGTAGGACAAGACAGAGCCATTGCAACCGCCGCAGGCATCAATGTTGACAGAACAAGAATCATCGCCGTCATAATGTCAACTCTACTCGCCGCATTCGGTCATATAATAAGGCTCCAAAACATCGGGCAGATTAACACTTATAACGACCACACGCAAATCGGTTTGTTCGCTGTCGCCGCTCTGTTGGTCGGTGGCGCAACCGTTGCAAAAGCTCAAATAAAGCACGCAATCATGGGCGTTATTTTGTTCCACTCACTCTTTGCACTAGCTCCATTTGCCACAATAAACCTAATCGGCAGTCCTCTGTTGGGCGAATATTTCAGATCATTTATAACCTACGGAGTAATCGCTGTCGCACTGGTAATGCACGCATGGGTACGTGTCAAAAAACGCAAAGACAACAAGAAGGAAGGCATTCCCGAAGGAGCTTTGCCCAACACTCCTAAGTAATGTAAAATCTTAACAGCAGACCAAGGGTATGTATAAAAATCATTTTCGGGAGAACAGTGACGACAAGATCGCTGGCTCCCGAAAATTATTTTTATGCATGCCCTTGGTCTGTCCGCACCAGGCTGCTGTTATAATTACCGCCCCAGCAAATAAAAAGATAATTTCTTCATCACATCGGCAATGTCTATTGGCTTGCCGATGTGGTCGTTCATTCCGGCTTTATTACAACTCTCTATATCCTCTTTAAAGACATTTGCCGTCATTGCCACTATTGGAATTGTTTTCGCTGTGGGTAATCCGGATTCACGGATTAGTTTTGTCGCTTGCAATCCATCAATATTTGGCATTTGCATGTCCATAAAAATGAGGCTGTATTTGTCCGGTGCAGCTTTGTACATTTCCACTGCTTCTTCGCCGTCTGTTGCACAGTCTATTTTCAGGTCTGTGCCGTCTAGCAAACTCACTATGATTTCTCTATTGATATCAACATCTTCGGCAAGTAATATAGTGTGTCCTTCAAACGATACTTCTCTTTCGGTGATAACAGTTGATTCTGCATTTAATTCAATGCACTCCGCTGTTTCACATTCTTGCAGAGAGACCGTAAATGAGAATGTTGCACCCTCTCCCGGAGAAGATTCGACCCAAATTCTTCCATCCATAAGCTCAATTATTTCCTTTGAAATTGCGAGCCCCAATCCGGTGCCGCCGAATTTTCTTGTCGTGTCGTTCTCCGCTTGTTCAAAAGACTCAAAAATCCGGCTCTGTTGTTCCTCACTCATGCCAATGCCGGTGTCAGTCACGTCAACTTCAATTGTACACGTGCAGTTCTCTTTTTTAATCAAGATGACATCTAAAGTCACTTTGCCGTTGTCGGGAGTGAATTTTACGGCGTTTGACAAAAGATTTGTGATTACTTGCACAATCCTCTGGTCGTCGCCAATCAGTGTCTGTGGTATTTCTGAGTCGATTCTCACTATAAGCTCTTGATTTCTTTCATTCATTCTGAAGCTTATAATATCCACAATTTTGCTAATCATGCGCTTAAAGTCAAAGGAAACCATTGAAAGCTCAAATTTACCCGCTTCAATTTTTGACATGTCCAGTATATCATTTATAATGCCGAGCAGATGCGCTGATGCGCTTTCAATTTTCACGAGTGTGTAGTCTTTTCGCTCCGCTTCGTTGGTAGATTTGCCTATTGTCGTCATGCCTATTATTGCGTTTAGCGGCGTTCTTATCTCATGGCTCATGTTCGAGAGAAACATGCTTTTTGCAGTGCTTGCCATCTGCGCTTTTTCGAGTGCTTCCTCTACCCTTTCTGTCATGGTGCTCAGTGAATTCCACATGTGTTGCACACTGCGCGAGAGGTCGCCTATTTCATCTTTGCGCTCAACTCCGAAAACTTCATCTCCACTTTTGTTTGTATCGCTGATTTCCAGTACATTTTCTGTAAGTTTTTCAAGCGGTCTGAGAATTTTCATAAGAATTCCAACCATAAGTGCCGTAGCGCATATCAGGCTGATTGTTGCTATGATTATAATAGTGCGCTGCGCCGTTTCGAGATGCTCTTTAACAGATTCATTTGAAAATCCGATAAAAAACATTCCAATAATTTCGTCCGCCCACCCGTGAAGCGGGAAGTAAAATGCCGAGTGGTCTTCTTCTTTTATTGACATTGTAAGGCTTACAAGGTCGTTTGCTTCATATATGTATCCTGCTACATATTCAGGTGCTACAGAGCCTATAAGTCTTTTATCGTCTCCGTTTCTGACGGTCGTTGAAACCACTGTATTGTTGGCGTAAAATGCAACTTGAGCATTAAACATTTGGGCAAATTCGTCTACTATCCCATCTGTAGAAAAGTCGTAATTCGACGCTATCGCTCCCACTATCTCCCCATGTTCATTGCGTATCGGTGCCGCAGACGACATGCCGATTGGAAATCCTGTTGTTGAGGTGAATACTGATGTCACTTCACCGTTTAATGCCGCATTGATTCCCACGACAAGGCTTCCGCTGTCCCCATGCCTTTCGTGGTCATATGTTCTAAGAATTACTTTGCCGTCTCGGTCGGTGACTACAAAATTTGTCACACCAAAATATTCAAGGTGCAAGTCAAAGTAGTCTATCATATTTTCCCTATTGCGTGTCTCCACGAGCCGCACAAACTGCGGGTTTATTGATATGGCATAAGAGACCAATTGCGACTGCTCTTCGAGCTTATTGAGATGAACTCGCGCTGTTTTAGCCGTCCCCAGCATTTTTTCATACGAGAGCGTGTTTGCAAGGCGCATAGAGTGTATTTGTACAAATGAAAATGTCGCTACACCCAATAGAACTAATACTATCAAAATTGGCACAATGAGTTTTGCTTTAAGACTTAATTTCATGGCTACAGTCCCCCTTACACTTAGGAACCACATTTAATTGACTCTTCAGTCGCCAAAGTCTGCGCCGATGGTATTCATATAATATGATAGAATTTTATCAATACTTTGTTTCACCCTAGTGAATGTATTGTAAAAATTTTGCGCAGATTTACGTCATTCTGCGCGTAGTCGCGGAATCCGGTACACATTCTTTCAAAATCACTTTATATTCGATTTTTTATGTGGTATACTCGTAAACATGATGATTTACTTTGACAATAGTGCTACTACTATAAAGAAGCCACCTTCTGTTTCGTATGCGGTTTCGTATGCTATTAATAACTTTGGTAATGCAGGGCGTTCTTTTTATGAGGCGGCTTCGCTTGCAGGGCGTGAGATTTATGCCACTCGTATGGAGATTGCAAAACTCATAGGCTGTGATGAGCCACTTCGTGTGGCTTTTACTTCTTCTGCCACAGAGAGTCTAAATCTTGTGTTAGGTGGACTGGTAAACAAAAGCGACCATGTTGTCACAACAACACTTGAGCACAACTCAGTGCTCCGCCCGCTGTACCTCACAGGCTGTACTCTCAACTTTTTAGACTGCGACAGGCTCGGCAATTTAGACATTGAAATGCTCGAAAGAATTATCACTTCAAAGACAAGATTCCTTGTCTGCACTCATGGCTCTAATGTGACGGGTAATGTAAACGACGTCCGCACTATTTATGAGGTTTGCAAAACATTTGATATCACTTTTATATTGGACATAGCTCAAACTTTTGGGCAAATTCCGGTGGATATGGACATGGCTGATGTTTTTTGTTTTACAGGACATAAGGGGCTGTATGGTCCGCAGGGCACCGGGGGAATTATTGTTTCGAGCAGGTTTGATTCGAGGTTTGACTTCGAAATTACAAAAACCGGCGGTACCGGTGTCAGCAGCTTTAGTAGGTTTCAATCGAAATTTATGCCCGATGTTTTTGAGGTTGGTACGCTCAATAGTCATGGTCTCTACGGCTTACAAAAAGGTGCCACTTTTGTCAACAACACCGGCATCACGGCAATTTGCGAAAAAACGACTTCTCTTGCAAATATGTTTTATAATGGTGTAAAAAAGCTTGAAAATGTCAAAATCTACGGCGATTTAACCGCTACGGTCAGACTTCCTGTGATATCACTGAATATAAACGGACTTACTTCGTCTGAGCTTGCCGAAAGGCTTTATAAAAACTACAACATCGCCACTCGCAGCGGCATTCACTGTGCGCCGCTCCTGCATAAGCGATTCGGCACCGCTGATACAGGCATGGTGCGTTTTTCGTTTTCGTACTTCAACACCGAGGACGAAGTAGAGCAAGGAATCTCAGCTATGGAAGAAATTTCGAAGAGTACCACATAATGGATAGAGAAATTGTTATCGCTTTTAACAGCACAAATATTGCCATAAAAGCTGAGGCGTCTTTGTTGGAACAAGGAGAAAATGTCAGTGTCATGCCACTGCCTTCGCAGATTAAAGCAGGGTGCGGCATTTGCCTCAGAGTTCTTTTTGACAGTCTCTCCCATGCGCTTGACATTTTAACCGAAAATCTTTCTGAAGCACAGTTCAAGGAACTAACCCTATACGAACGAACTGAGGAAAACGGAAGGAAAATTTACAATGAACTTAACCTCTTTAATGGATAATTGCACAAGCGGTGGTTGCGGCGCAAAGATTGGCGCAGGAGAGCTTTCAAAAATACTCAGCGATTTGCCTGTTTTTCATGACAAAAACCTTGTTGTTGGGTTTGAGTCATCTGATGATGCCGCAGTCTATCAGATTGACGAAAAAAACTCAATTATCACCACTACTGACTTTTTCCCACCTATGGTCAATGACCCCAAAACTTTTGGAAAAATCGCAGCGGCAAATGCTCTCAGCGATGTGTATGCAATGGGTGGCAGGCCTATCACCGCCCTCAATCTCGTGTGCTTCCCTCAGTCCATGGACTTGACAATTTTGCAAGAAATTCTCGCAGGTGGCGCAGAGAAAGTCGCCGAAGCTTCTGCATCGCTTGCCGGCGGACACTCTATTTATGACAAAGAGCCAAAGTATGGTTTGGCTGTTACGGGAATTATACCAAATGATGCCATATTGCGAAATAACACGCCAACCATCGGCCATAAGCTAATTTTGACCAAACCGCTCGGCACGGGCATAATCGTGGCGGCACTACGAGTCGGTGAAGCTGATGAACTTGCTGTTTCGAAGGCTATCTCTTCAATGGAGAGGCTCAATAAATATGCCGCTGAGAAGATGGGTGGTTTTGATGTTAGTGCTTGTACGGATATAACGGGTTTTGGGCTACTCGCCCACGCCTTGGAGATGGCTTCTGACAAGGTGTCCATCAAACTCTTTGCTGATGAAATTCCATGTATCGATGAAGCGCTTAGATATGCTGACGAGTTCTTAATAACCGCCGCCGGTCAGCGAAATCGCAACCACTTGGAGGGCAAGTCAAATATAGACAAACTCCCGTTTGCTTTGCAAGAACTTGTCTTTGACCCACAGACATCAGGCGGTTTACTGATTTGCGTCTCGCCGGAGCAGTGTGATGATTTGTTAGAGGAGATTGTCTCTGACGACCCTGCCGCAAGAGTAATCGGTGAAATTATTAGGCGAGAAAGCAACATTGTTTTATTTTAACTCAGCACCCCGGCGTCATTTTGCAATTGGTTCTGCGACTACGCGAGAAATGACAGAGTTATATTTAATTTTTGGAGGAATTTTTACGTGATAACACTTGATATGTTAGGCAAGCCTTGCCCGATTCCCGTCATAGAGGCAAAAAAAACACTTGCTAAGACCGAGGTTAGCGGTGTTATTATTAAAGTCGATAATATTATAGCTGTGCAAAACCTCGAGAAACTTGCAAACGGCAACAGTTATGATTTTTCCTATGTTGAGAACTCGGTTAGCTCGTTTGAAGTGGTCATCAGTAAGAGTGGTACCGCAACTGAAACACCTAAACTCGCTGAAATCGCCGAACTCGCAAAAAAGGAATCCCCAAATGCTAAGCTTCATTCCGAAACTGAGGCAATTCAAATTCGTGAGAACTCATCACAAAACTTGGTTGTGCTCATAGGAAGCAACGCCATGGGTAACGGAGCTGAAGAACTGGGAAAAATTCTTATCAAGGGCTTTTTATACTCGCTAACAGAGCTCGATAATCCGCCTAAATGCGTTATTTTCTTCAACTCCGGTGCATACTTGACCTCTGAAGGAGCAAATACGCTTGACGATTTAAAATTACTTGTAGACAAAGGTGTAGAGGTCGTTACTTGTGGTACTTGCGTCAATTATTACGCTCTTCAAGACAAGCTAGCTGTCGGAAAGATTGTCAACATGTACGATATAACCGAAAGGCTAACAGCGGCAGGGCGTGTGGTTAGTATTTAAGTAAAGATTATCGCATAAACAGCGACAAAATTAATAGATGAAATTAAAATTATACCTGAAAAAGTGTACAAAAGAAAGTTGGATTTAATCCGATAAATAAATGCTTTTAATGGAAAACTCAACATAGTTCATTGCAAGGTAACTACTATGTACATTCGCATTTTCTTGAATTATGAGAGCGGATATAAGCAAAAAAACGAAAGGACCAACAATTATGAATGAATATGTGGACAAAGAAAACATGGAAGAAGATTTCATTGAAGGCTTTAGACCTAATATTGATAAAAATGGCAAGTTCGACCTCATGGATGGCGTTTTCAAGCGTTTTTGCCAAAAAGCATCATACGATTTGGACAATGACTACTTCTTCATAATTGACGAAATAAATCGTGGAAACCTCTCGAAAGTCATGGGAGAATTGATGCTCTTGATTGAGCATGACAAAAGAGGGGAGAATTTTGAAATGTCACTTGCATACTCAAACAAGCGATTCTTTGTACCGGAAAACATCTATATAATTGGCATGATGAATACCGCTGACCGTAGCCTTGCCATGATTGACTATGCCCTGCGCCGTAGGTTTAGCTTTATACTTATTGAACCCGCATTTGATAATGACAGTTTTATTACCGATTTTAGGGCAAAGTACCCTGATGCAGACACTGTCATTGATAAAATGCGAAAGCCGTTTGCAACTTTGACGAGTTTAGCGGGAATATTTTATTTAACCAAGTATTGAAAGCGACGTTTCAGTACTTAGCGAAAAAGCCATTAGAAAAAAACATCAAACGCGACGTATCAAGAGTGTTGCTATATTTTAATGAAATCGACAATATAAACCTTAGTGCGATAAAATGGGATATTTTTATCTTTAATCGCAACAATGCTCATTATGACACGCTGCTATATTTTTGTAGGCTGATATGTGAAGATGCAATTGCCAATCAAGATAAGGGCAGTAAGAAGTTTAGAACAATTGAGGATAGATTGCTCCCCTCATTATTCGAGAAGTTTATATTTGCATTCTACAAAAAGCATTTGCCGTACTCTGTTTCATTTCAACAACAAATAAAGTGGAAAACAAAAAATGCTAAAATGTTGCCAAAAATGAGTGCTGATACAATAATCTCAACAGATGATATTAAGCTGATTATTGATACTAAGTTTTATTCGAAAACGCTACAGTCCAATCGCTTTAGCGATAATCAGACTGTTATATCAAGCAACCTGTATCAAATTTTTGCTTATGTGAAAAATGAGGCGTCTTGGATAATAGAGAAGCCTGTTAGCGGTATGCTCCTATATCCACAAGTAGACAAACCACTAAAATATACTTATAACATTGACGGGAATAGTTTTTTTGTGCAGACTGTCAATCTAAACGAAGAGTTCAGCTCCATTAAGCAAGAGTTATTTGACATATTTGCGCAAGTGAAAAATAATGCAGAGTTCAATAATAGTTCAAACCATGCTCCGAAATTCAATTGAAATGACAGGTATTTAGTGGAAGTAAAATTGAATAAGTCCCGTAATGCGGCTTGCATGAAATGAGCCAAAGTCAGAAAAAGTTGTTGAAATACTACCTGTATTCGTTGTAAAATAATCCGTATAACTATAAGTCCATAGTCGCCACAGGAGGTGCAAAATGCCGGAACATCAAACAATAGAATGGAAAGCCTCGTGGGATGATGAGTATTTAAAATGGATTTGCGGGTATGCAAATGCATACGGTGGTACGCTATATATCGGAAAAGAGGATCACGATGGTGCGGTAATAGGATTGGAGAATTCGCGGAAACTCTTAAAAGATATTCCTGATAAAATTACGCATACTATGGGAATCATTGCTGATGTGAATTTGAGAAGCGAGGGCAAACGAGAATATTTAGAGATAATCGTCGAGAAGTACCCTTCGCTAATCAATCTCCGGGGGAGATATTACTATCGCTCCGGTAGCACTATGAAGCATGGGGCAGAGGTTTTGACAAAATAAAAGAAGCATGTGATTTACATGGCACCGCGTTACCTGAGTATGAAATACTCAGCTATGGCGTTATGGTGCTATGCAAAGCGAATGAGCAGTATATTAGACTGCTGAGAGGTCAAGTGTCTGATAATTCCGATTTGTCCGATAAAGTGTCCGATAAACTCGATTTGTCCGATAAAATGTCCGATAAATCCGATTTGTCTGATAAAATGTCCGATAAAGCTCAATATGATATAATAATCAGCTACCTTAATGAAAATTTAGAGATAAGCATGACAAAAACTGCTGAGATCCTCAATTGTCACCCAAAAACAGCACAGCGAATTCTTTCAAAGCTCACTGATGAAGGTGAGCTCGAAAAAATTGGTGCAAATAAGAATCGAAAATACAAATTAGTTAAAAACTGAAAACAGCGTGTTT
>WQSX01000050.1 GCA_009787625.1 Oscillospiraceae bacterium | reverse complement strand
CCACCGCCATATCCCGCTGCAGATCCGTACAACCCCTACCAACAACAACCCTACCCACCACCGCCATACCCATATCAGCAAGCACCATACCCGCCTCCGGGGCACCCACCCGCACAACAAGGCCGTGTGGTAGACGTAGCTCCAATGCAGTTTCAGTCATTCGACGCCCCAAGTTTGCCGGGCGAGGCAAAGGGCATAGACTTGGTTTACAACATTCCGTTGCAAGTCAGTGTTGAGCTCGGTAGGGCAAAAAAAGAAATCAGCGAAATACTTGAATTTAGCTTGGGAACAATCGTTGTTTTGGAAAAAGTAGCGGGTGATCCGGTAGAGATTGTAGTAAACGGCAGGCTGATAGCCAAAGGAGAAGTAGTAGTCATAGACGAGAACTACGGTGTGAGAATTACTGATATAATAAATAATTAATTTCTCCATCACAGAAAATTCAAAAATCCGCTATTGCAATAATGGCGGATTTTGGTTATAATAATGAGCAGAGAAACGAAAGGGCGTGAAACTTTAATGGGAATTGTTGATACAAATATTCTTCTTGAAACCGGTACCAATGAACTTGAAATACTGGAATTTGAAATCGCAGGAAACAGCTTTGGCATTAATGTAGCTAAAATCACAGAACTGATGCAGATCCAAGAAGTTCAAGAAATGCCACTTTCTCACCCGTGTGTAGAAGGGGTTTTTCAACCGCGAGACGAGGTTTATACAATCGTTGACCTCGCAAAATATCTTGGACACGGTCCATCAGATGACCCGTCGACAGACATCTTCATCATCAGCAACTTCAACAAGATGAACATAGCTTTCCACGTTCATGCGGTAGAAAGCATTTTCCGCATCTCTTGGAACCAAATAGAAAAACCCGATTCCGTCATCTATGGCGGGCAAGAGGGCGTTGTCACGGGTATCGCAAAAGTCGATGACAGAATTATCTCTATCCTCGATTTTGAAAAAATAACATTCGACATCAGCCCTGAGACAGGCATTGATTTAACAACTGTCACGGAATACACAGGTGCAGACAGAGAGCATATCCCAATTGTCGTTGCAGAAGACTCAGATTTGCTCAGAAAAATGCTCACAGAGGCACTTCATACGTCAGGTTATCACAACCTCCTGATTCTCAACAACGGTCAAGAGGCGTGGGAGCACATAACCCGTATTAAAGATTCCGGTACAAGCGATATCCTCTCCAAAGTCGCCTGTCTTATCACAGACATTGAAATGCCCCAAATGGACGGACATAGGCTCACAAAGTTGGTAAAGGGCGACCTTGTGTTAAGAGACATTCCTGTTGTAATATTCTCATCACTGATAGATGAACGTATGCAACTAAAAGGCAAAGAAGTAGGCGCAGATGCCCAACTCGCAAAACCGGAAATTGCACAGTTGGTTGGCGTAGTTGACCAAATGATTATAAAAAGCCGCGCCAAAGTAGCCGAACGTGGAGAATAAAACCCGTAGGGGACGAAAATACGAAAAACGCTCGAACGAGCGTTTTTTGTGTTTTTTCGGTTAATCTCTATGTTCTTCTTCAATCTTTCTGAAAGCCTCTGCAACATCCGGAACAAGGTCGATTATATCGGGGTCAAACTGGGTACCTTTTCCTTGCTCTAAAATATTGAGCGAAACCTCATGCGACATTGCATCTTTATAACAGCGAACACTCGTCAGTGCGTCATAGACATCAACAACGGACACGATTCTCGCAGAGAGCGGAATTTCTTCCCCTTTCAGTCCTGTGGGATAACCTGTCCCATCCCAACGTTCGTGGTGATAATGACAAATATCATTGGCATACTTTAGGTACAAATCATTGTCGGGAAGTTTTTCAGAAATGCTGTCAATGATGCGGCTGCCAATGCTTGCATGTGTTTTAATGACGTCAAATTCCTCGCTCGTGAGCTTGCCGGGTTTGAGCAAAATGCTGTCAGGAATGGCAATCTTGCCGATGTCGTGCAAGGCAGATGCCTTTACCAAAGATGAAATGTTCTCTTTTTCCAGAGCTTCTTTGAACTTTTCGGTAGTCAGCATAAATTCAACAAGAACCTCAGTCAGAAGTGTTGTTCTGCGAATGTGAGCACCGGATTCAAGATTTCTGTATTCGATGATAGTAGCAAGCACTTCAAGGGTTGATTCATATGTGCGCGTTACCTCTGAGGTCTTTATTGAGACAAGTTTTTCAAGGTTGTGGTTATATCTGGCGAGGTTGATGTGGTTATCCACACGCGCTCTTACTATGTCAAAGTTAAACGGCTTGGTGATGTAGTCTGCGGCACCACCGAGCAATCCGCGAGATTCATTCTCATCTGAGTCCGATGCAGAGATGATAAGCACGGGGATATTCTTTGTATTATCGTGTGACTTGATTCGTTCAAGCACTCCAAACCCGTCAATGCCGGGCATCATAATGTCCAGCAAAACTGCGGTCGGCAATACTTGCTTAGCACTGCCGTCACTTTCAAAAATAATATCGAGGGCAGCTTCCCCGCTATCTGCTTCTACAATATGATAGTCGTCACCTAAAATTTCACAAAGTATTACGCGGTTGATTTCAATATCATCCACAATTAGTACAATATCTTTGCCGATATCCTTACTAGTATCCTTACTTATCATCTAATTGCCACACTCCTAGGCTAGCCAAATTAAACTAATCAAGATTAAATAATATCAGAGATTAGATAATTTCGCTTATTTGCGCTGATGTTTCACTATAAATACTCTTTAACTCCGCAAGGCTCTCAGTATAATCAGCACCGTCATGTATGATGTTCTCAAGGCTCACTGATGCAGTAGTTAGTTTGACGAGAGAGAGGTTCGCACAGACACCTTTTAATGAGTGAATTCGGCGCGATGCCTCCTCGGAATCGCCGGAACTAAGAGCAAGCTCAAGCGGTCCAATATAGTCGCCATTTGAAAACTGCGTAAGCAACCTCTTATACAGGTCCATACTGCCACCGATACGTTTTAACGCCTCGTTGACATTAACATATTGAGTAAATTCTGCCACTTCATATCACCTCTCACTTTTATTTTACCATTTTCAGAAACTAAAATCAATACAAAATATCGTTCATGTTATATAATCCCGGAGTCTTATTTGCAATAAACTTCACCGCACGCACTGCGCCAACTGCGAAAACATCTCTGGAAGCTGCGGTATGGCTAAGTTCAATTATCTCGTCTTGTCCTGCAAAAATAATTTCGTGAGTTCCGACAATAGTTCCACCGCGCACAGCGGAAATGCCTATTTCATTTTTATCACGGGCTTTACGCACACTCTCTCGTTCGTAGATTTTTTCAGGTTTAAACGAGAGTCCTTCAGCGGCGGCATCTGCGAGCATATGCGCTGTACCGCTTGGGGCATCGACTTTTCGCCTGTGGTGTTTTTCTACGATTTCAATATCAAAGTCATCACCAAGAGCTAAAGCGGCACGCCTTACAAGGTCAAGGAGCAAATTAATCCCAACCGACATGTTGCCGCTTCGGAGGATGGCGATTTTTCTGGATGCAATCTCAATCGCCTCGATTTGCTCCGCCGAATATCCGGTTGTACATAAAACTAAGGGGACATTTTTTTTGAGAGAATAAGCGAGTAGGTTATCAAGAGCTTCAGGTTGCGAGAAGTCAACGATGACATCAGCATCGCCCTGAAACTCACGTAGGTCTTTATAAACAGGAAAATCAAATTGAGCCGTGATTTCTTTTTCGAGTCCTGCAACTATTTTAAGCTCAGGGTCGGACTCCGCGATATTCGTCACTACACGCCCCATATATCCACTGCAACCTGAATTTATGATTTTAAGCATAATGATACTCCGTTTTTAAAGCAATCCAACTTTTTTCATCGAGGCTTTTAGTGTTTCCAAATCTGCTGAGCTAAGCTCGCACAGTGGCATACGTGGTTCGCCTACGTCGAAGCCCATGAGGTTCATTGCCGCTTTGATGGGCATTGGGCTCACATCAATAAACAGCTTTTCTATGAGGTCGAAATTTTTAAGCTGTAGCTCTGCCGCTCCGCGGAAATTACCTTCAAGACAGAGTTTTGCAACGGTGGCGACATCAGCAGGAATTATATTTGCGGCTACGGAAATAATACCGAGCGCACCAAGTGCCATCACGGAAACAACATCTTCATCATTGCCGCTCCAGACGAAAAAATTACCCTCAGCGTTTGCAAGAGTTGTGCCTATAAGGCTGATATTACCTGAAGCTTCTTTGACTCCGTTAATGTTGGGGTGCTTCGAGAGTTCCTTATATGTGGCGGCTGTGAAGGAGAGACCGGTCCGCCCGGGAACATTGTATAAAATGATTGGGAGATTTACTCTGTCTGCGAGAAAATTAAAGTGCTTAACAAGCCCGCTCTGAGAAGTTTTGTTGTAATAGGGAGTGACCATCATAAGGGCATCTGCACCGGATTTCTCTGCGGCTTGTGCCATGTAGAGTGCAGATTGAGTGTCATTACTGCCCGTGCCTGCGATAACTTTCACACGGCTGTTTACGTGCTTGACAGTGAAGTCGATAGTTTGCACGGATTCTTCCAGGGTTTGTGTTGAACACTCGCCTGTAGTGCCGTTAATTGTGATGGCTGCAGTGCCTCCTGCAATTTGAAAATCAATGAGCTCGCCAAGTTTTTTGTAATCCACTTTTCCGTCACGAAACGGAGTGACAATGGCAACCGATGAACCTTTAAATACCGGAGTTTTCATAGTAATGACCATTCCCTTCTATTAATACATTCGTCTTGCTGTGTTTTCTGATTTTCGTATGCGGGACGCCCGATGTGTGTTATTCATGGGATTCCGGGTCAAGCCCGGAATGACTAAAATTGCGTCAAATGTACCCTTTTGCACATAATAGTTCCGCTGTTAAAATCGCACCGCCGGCGGCGCCGCGTATTGTGTTGTGGCTCAGCCCTATAAACTTCAAATCGAACAGCGAATCCTCACGTAAGCGCCCAAGTGAGATCGCCATACCATTTTCGAGTTCACGGTCAAGCCGAGTTTGCGGGCGGTTTTCTTCGTCAAAGTAATGCAAAAACTGCTTGGGTGCAGATGGGAGACTTAGTTCCTGCGGAAGTCCGCTATAGTTTCGCCAAATGTTCTTAACTTCTGCAATATCAGGCTTTTTTGTGAAACTTGCAAAAATGGCAGCCATGTGACCGTCTATAACGGGCACACGAACACATTGAGAGGTTATCGTGATTGAGTTGTCCGAAATAATCTCGCCGTCAAGCAATTTACCCCATATAGTCAATGGCTCTGCCTCAGACTTCTTCTCCTCGCCACCTATATGCGGAATGATATTGTCAACCATCTCCTGCCAAGTTTCAAAAGTTTTTCCTGCACCGGAAATTGCTTGATAGGTGCAAACGAGCACATTTTTAAGCCCGAATTTATCTTTAAGCGGGTGTAGGGCGGGGACATAACTTTGAATCGAGCAATTTGACTTAACTGCAATAAACCCACGTGATGTGCCGAGCCGCTTTCGCTGAAACGGAATTACGCCCATATGCTCAGGGTTTATTTCAGGAATAATCATAGGAACATCGGGCAAACTGCGGCAAGCTGAATTGTTGGAGACAACAGGACACTCGGCTTTAGCGAGATGTTCTTCAAAGGCTCTGATTTCTTCTTTTTTCATATCAACTGCTGAAAAGACAAAATCCGAGCTGTCGGCAATACGGGCGATTTCAGCTGTGGCATCTAATACAGTAATGTTTTTAACGGAGCCGGGCATGGGAGTAGGCATACTCCATCGCTCCGCAATAGCTTCTTCATATGTTTTTCCTGCACTGCGACTGCTTGCCGCCAAGACGGAAATCTCAAACCAAGGATGCGAAGCAAGCATGGAAACAAACCGCTGTCCAACCATGCCCGTAGCTCCAACTATACCTACTTTATACCTTGTCATAAAAATTAAATTCCCTTGAAAATTATCGGCTTTTAGTGTATCATACGGAAAAAAGAAAAGCAAATAAAAATTCGATAGGAGTAACATGGAAAGAAAAGATTTTGGATTTGAATTACCCGAACACCTCATAGCTCAGACACCGCTGGAAAACCGCGAGGAATCCCGCCTTATGACAATTGATAAAGTTACGGGAGAACTCGGACACCATCATTTTTATGAATTACCAAAGATTTTAAGGCCGGGTGACTGCTTAGTGCTGAATGATTCAAGGGTTATCCCTGCAAGGCTTTTGGGGAAACGAGATACAGGCGGAGCAGTGGAAGTAGTTTTGCTTCATGAAGTTCCGGGGGCAGGGGCGGAGCAGGGAAGCGGCGACACAATACGTTGGGAATGTCTCACAAGACCGGGTAAGAAAACGATGCCGGGCACAAAGCTGATATTCGGGGGCGGAGAGCTCACCGGAACGGTCATAGGTACAGGCGATGGCGGAAACAAAATCATTGAATTTAATTTTGACGGCATATTTATGGAAGTGTTGGAGAGTTTAGGCAAAATGCCGCTTCCACCGTATATCCATGAGGAGCTGATAGATGCGGAGCGCTATCAGACGGTCTACTCAAAAGAATCGGGTTCGGCTGCCGCGCCAACAGCGGGTCTGCACTTTACACACGAGCTGTTGGACGAAGTGAGGGCGGCAGGTGTAGAGGTCTGTTACCTCACTCTCCATGTGGGGCTTGGCACTTTTCGCCCTGTCAAAGCTGAAAAAATTGAGGATCATGAAATGCACTCGGAGAGTTATTCAATCTCCAAGGAGACTGCCGATATAATTAACCGCACCAAAAAAAATGGTGGCAGAGTGGTGGCGGTTGGCACAACATCTTGTCGCACGCTTGAATCCATAGCACACGAAAATGGTCAAGTACCCCACGGGTCGGGCGATACAAGCATTTTCATCTATCCCGGTTATAAGTTTAAGTGCATGGACGGATTGATTACAAACTTCCACTTGCCTGAAAGTACGCTGATAATGCTTGTTTCGGCGTTTGCGGGGAAAGATAATATCTTGCACGCTTATGAAACCGCCGTTAAAGAGGAGTATAGGTTTTTTTCGTTTGGAGATGCTATGCTTATTGTTTAGCAGGCGGTAATCGAACCTGAAAAATAGAGTTTTCCTCGTTGGATTCTGCGACTACGCGCAGAATGACATTAGGGTATTGAACAGTTGCAAAAATAATACAAAAGCTATGCCATATGAAAAAACACCTAAGACACAAATCTTAGGTGTTTTTAACAATCGAAATTACTTGCGAATGACTGAGCCGTTGCGTAGGCAGCGGGTGCAGGCATGAACGCGACGAGGGGAGCCATCGACTATTGCCGCGACACGCTTAACATTCGGTTTCCACATACGATTGCTGCGCCTGTGGGAGTGGCTGAGCTTAATGCCGAACGAAACTCCTTTGCCGCAATATGAACATTTAGCCATCTGATCTCACCTCCATAATCTTAAGTGCAAAAGCGCTTTTTTTGCTTAACTATTGCCAAACAGCACCGCCCATAATAACAGAGTTAAGCATAAAAAGCAAGTAAAAAATCAATTTATTCAATAAAATACTTTTAAACCTTGCAAAATCGCTGCAATTTGTATAAACTAAACATAAAATCATATCACACACATCACATAAGGAGGGCACATGGAGCAGAAATACAGTTATAGGCTCACAAAACTCACTGAGGACTTGAAGGCTGAAATTATGCATAAGTCTACTGATTATGATGATGTCTTAATATACACAGGAGACGTTCACCGTCCGGGGCTACAGCTCGCTGATTACTATGAACACTTTGAACCATCACGTGTTCAGCTCATCGGGCAGATGGAAACATCATACATGGAAGATCTGCCGAGAGATGTGCGCCTGAAAAAGTGGGATAAGCTACTTGGGCATAAAGTTCCGGCGCTCGTGATGTGCCATGGTTCTGCCGTGACGGGTGCGCTACGTGAGACTGCGGAGAAATATGACACCACAATTTTGAGTACGCAATCACACACGACAGAAGTCATGTCGCGAATAATACGCCTTATTAAGCGTGAAATTGCTCCCCGTATAACACGCCATGGAGTGCTTGTCGAGGTGTATGGTGTTGGGCTGTTGCTAGTTGGCGAGAGCGGAGTTGGTAAGAGCGAAACTGCTATTGAGCTACTAAAGCGCGGTCACAGGCTTATCGCCGATGATGCCGTCGAAATCAAGGCGATAGACGTAAATGTGATACAGGGGACCGCGCCGGACTTAATTCGCCACTATGTTGAGCTGCGGGGTTTGGGGGTCATAGATGTACGCCAAATATTCGGCTCGGGTGCCGTAAAAGACTACCAAAACATACATCTTGTCTGTAATATTGAGCTTTGGCGAAACGATGCAAAATATGATAGACTGGGAGTAACCGAAAACACGGTGGACATACTGGGTATAAAAATTCCGACCGTTACAATCCCGGTAAAGCCCGGTCGTAACCTAGCTGTTATATTAGAGGTTGCCGCAATGAACCAGCGCCAAAAATTCATGGGCTACAACGCCGCAGTTGAGTTCACAAAACAAATAGATAAGCATTTAGAAGAAAAAGCAACCGAGTTAAACGGAGAAACGGACTGATCACAACTCTTATCGGCGGAGTAAATCGAGAGGACGGCACATGAAAGCGGAAGAAATATCACATTTGATTAGAATAATTGAAAAGACGCAGCCCGACATAGAAATCAGAGAATACGAGCTTATGAGCGAGCACACGACATTTAAGGTCGGCGGAGCTGTGCGAGCTATGATGTTCCCAAAAACTGAAAAATCAGTAGTTGAGCTTTGTAGACTGTGCCTCGAAACAGATGTAGTCCCGCTAGTCATTGGAAACGGCTCAAACCTACTGGTGACAGACAAAAGACTGGATAGATTGGTAATAAACACTTCAATGTTCAAAGCCGTTGAGATAGATGACTGCCTCTTCGTCAAAGCCACCGCAGGTGCAAAACTCTCCGCAGTTGCGATTTTCGCACTGGAAAATTCCCTCACAGGATTGGAATTCGCCCACGGCATACCCGGCACATTAGGCGGCGCAGTAGTTATGAATGCAGGTGCATATGGCGGAGAGATGAAAGATGTGCTCCACACCACGACGGTATTTTGCGGCAAAACAGGGCTATATGAGATTACAAATGAGCAACATGAGTTTGGCTACCGCCACAGCAGATTCATTGAGTCAAATGACATAGTAATTTCCTCGGCAATCAAATTGAAAAAGGGCGACAAAAACGAAATTAGGCAAAAAATGGACGAACTTAGCGCAAAGCGCAAAGTGAGTCAGCCAATTGAAAAACCAAGCGCAGGCAGTACATTCAAACGCCCCAAGGACGGTTATGCCGCAGAGTTGATTGAAAGAGCGGGCTTAAAAGGCTATTCAATGGGCGGAGCCGAAGTCTCCCCGAAACATGCGGGATTTATAGTAAATAACGGCAATGCAACTTTTGATGATATTATGAGACTAATAGACCATGTGCAGGAGACGGTGCAAAAAGAGTTCGGCATAGTATTGGAACCCGAAGTGAAGATTATAACATAAAGCAAAAATCAACTGACATCGGAAAGGATTGACGTAATCATGGACATAGTAATTATTTCAGGAATCTCAGGAGCAGGCAAGAGCCGAGTTGCGGCGGCACTCGAGGATTTGGATTTCTATTGCGTAGACAACATGCCGTTGTCTATGATGCCAAAGTTTGCAGAATTGTGCCTTGCAACGCAGGGGAGATATGAACGCGTTGCACTGGTCACGGATATTCGTGCGCTTGAAAACATCGATGAACTTTTCAAAACATTTGACGAAATGCGTGAAATGGGCTGTACCATCACGATGATATATGTTGAGGCTGAACCTGAAACAATAATACGGCGATATAAAGAGACCCGCAGGAGGCACCCCCTTGACAGCAGTGGGTCAAACTTGGCGGAAGCGGTGAAAAGAGAAGTGGAAATGCTTGCCCCCGTTAGAGAACAAGCAGACGAAATAATTGACACAACAGGACTTACTCTCAGCAAGCTCCAACGCATGTTAAACAAGCTTTTCATGGAAGAAGATGACCAAAAGGCGTTCAGCGTTAGCGTTAAGTCGTTTGGGTTCAAACACGGATTGCCTGTAGAGGCGGACATTCTCTTTGATGTGAGGTTCATGCCAAACCCATTTTACATCGACGATCTGAAAAAGAGAACAGGGCTGGAGGACATCGTAAAGGATTATGTTTTTGGATTTGAGCAGAGCAATCAATTTCTGGAAAAACTCTATGACATGCTCGACTTTTTAATTCCGCACTTTATAGAAGAGGGCAGACGCTACTTTGTGATTTGCATAGGCTGCACAGGCGGCAGGCACAGGTCTCCTGCAATGGCTGAGGCGTTGAGTGAGTATCTGGAAGAACAAGGTTTTCCGGTGGATTGCATACATCGGGACATTGAGAAGGAGTAAGCCGTGCAGGGAACGAAAAAAGCTCAGCAACCAAAGGGGCCGAAGATTGTTTGCATCGGCGGTGGGACGGGTCATGCTAACCTTCTTCGAGGACTAAAGAAGATAACGCAAAATATAACTGCAATAGTTACCGTTTCCGACGACGGTGGTGGTTCGGGTGTCTTGCGCGACGAACTGCAAATTCCGCCGCCGGGAGATATCAGAAACTGTATGCAGGCTCTGTCAAACGCCGAACCTACAATAGAAAAACTCATGGCGTACAGATTTGATGCGGGCAATTTGAGCGGGCAGAGCTTTGGCAATCTGTTTCTTGCTGCAATAAATGGAATATCTGAATCGTTCGACAAAGCAGTGATAAAAATGGGCGAAGTGCTTTCCATAACGGGGCGAGTGCTTCCGGTTTC
The DNA here is from genome assembly GCA_009787625.1 of Oscillospiraceae bacterium. Taxonomy (GTDB): domain Bacteria; phylum Bacillota; class Clostridia; order Oscillospirales; family Oscillospiraceae; genus WRMH01. The sequence goes on along the minus strand of WQSX01000050.1, from coordinate 7,544 downwards.
CATAGATGACGTGCACCTCTGGGCAACATTTGAAGATGGCAGTATGGTTGTTGGTGAGTCCAAGATAGCCTCTGCAAAGCGCGAGAGAAAGAGCAGAATCAAAAAAATCACAGTGGCGCCTGAAAATGCAAAGGTTTTACCGCAGTGTATCGAGGCAATTGGAAGCGCAGATGTTATTGTATTCGGTCCCGGCAGTCTGTACACGAGCATAATTCCAAATCTTCTGATAGACGGAGTAGTGACTGCGCTTGAAAAATCCGATGCGCTAAAAATCTACGTATGCAATATAATGACCGAGCCGGGCGAGACTGATGAATACACAGTATCAGAACATATTCAGGGCATTTTTGACCACACGTGCAAACAGTTGTTCGACTACTGCATTGTCAATGCCAAAGAGATAAATAGAGACATACTGCGCAGATACGTTTCAGAAGGATACGAACCCGTAAAACTCGATGAAGAAAAAATAGCAAAATTAGGTGTAGAAATTGTGAAATGCGAGTTGGTTTCGCCGGACAACACATTAATCAGGCACGATTCAGACAAATTGGCAGAACGAATTTTTGACATGCTGATAAACAATGCCCCAACGAGATTGTATACAAAAGGTAAACCGTAGGGGCGACCGACAGAGGTGTTTACTGTGGAATCCTATTCTTACAATACTAAAATAGAGCTTTGCAGGCAGACACAGATGAAAGAATGCTGTGCTGTTGCGGAGTGCTACGGTATGTTGCTCTATGGCAACACGTTTAACTTGCGCGAGATTAGAATTGTGACGGGAAATACAGTGCTCGGTAAGCGCATAGTTGCACTTTTTCTGCTTGCTTTTAAGATATCTTTTGACATGATGCCGGACGAAGATGAATCCGGAAAGCAGATATATTCCATAACCGATTCGGCAAAAATTGATAGAATTTATGAATTATATGGGTTTTCTAAAGATAAAATGCTGGCACATAATGTCAACCTGGGTGTGCTGGAAGATGAGTGTTGCCGCACAAGTTTTGTGCGCGGGGCATTTCTCACGGGCGGTGCAGTTACAGACCCGTCCAAAAGCTACCATCTTGAAATTGTCACAGCCCACTACAACGTGAGTCGTCAAACCTACTCGCTACTCATAGATATGGAATTTTCACCAAAGGAGACATCGCGTGGTGGTAACTACATCATATATTTCAAACAGAGTGCGGCGATAGAGGATTTCTTAACGCTTATAGGGGCGCCAATACATGCCATGCAACTTATGTCGGCAAAAATTGAAAAAGACATACGAAATACTGTAAACAGAAAGGTAAATTGTGACACGGCCAACGTATCAAAGATAGTAGATGCATCAGCTATGCAAATCGCGGCTATTGAGAAAATTATGAGAGCCGGAGCTTTTGAAAACCTCTCGGAACGCTTGCAACAAGTAGCAAAATTGCGTATTGAGAACCCGGAGTCCGCAATAAAAGAACTCGCAGAAATGTCAACACCACCTGTGACAAAGTCATGTATGAACCATAGAATGAGAAAATTAATAGAAATTTCATTGACTTTTCAAGACTAATGGGGTATACTCTAGGTGGAGATTTTGTACACGGCACACAAGGAGGTAGCTTATGAGAATTTCAGGAGGAATGAATGCAGAAAGCATAAATAACTTTTTCAATGCGCTCGGTCAAAGCCAAATGGCCACGCATTCGAACAGGCTTGGTCGCAACAATCTATTTTCCATGCCCACTAACAATGCTCCCGCGCAAGGCAGTGGTGTTAGTGCAGACACCGCCAGGTTTGTTAGTGGCATAAGGTCAGCATCAGATTCAGTGTCTGATATACTTCGTCAACTCACATCGTCAGGAAACAGAATCATCGCACTTTCTTCAGACAACGGTGCTGTTTCAATTCAGCACACCGGAACCAGACCAAGCGGCGTACAACGCATGGAGATCTCGATTCACCAGCTCGCCGCAGGGCAAGTAAATGAAGGTGCCCAAATGGAGTCCGGTGCGGCGTTTGAAGGCACCACAGGTACAAATCAGTTCACAATCACACAAGGAAACATGACCGCTCAGTTTAGCGTGAATATTGCCGAAGGGGCCACAAACCTTCAAGCCCAACAACAAATGGCAGCGGCCATCAATAACTCAAGCATGGGATTCACCGCCACGGTGGAGACCAATGCAGAGACAAATTTAAGTATGCTTAGAATAGAATCTTCAGCCACAGGTGCAGATGCGGCAAATGCATTCACACTAAACGATGTCAGCGGAAACTTGGTAGCTCAAACAGGCGCGAACGACATGGCAAGTGCGGCACAAAATTCTATGTTTACAGTCGATGGCGGCGCAATGCGCCAATCAGCATCAAATACCGTGTTCGTCGGAAACGGCGTGACAGCCACTTTCAATGAAGTTACGCAAGAGCCTGCGCAAATCACTTGGGGCAGAGAGCAGAGCACTGCTAATACACAATCAGTTCGCGATTTGGTCAGCAGTTTCAACGACATGTTCTCAGCGGCGGCATCTCGAACAAATGACCCAAGAGCTCAAGGCCTCGCATCTCGCATGATGAACATTGTGAGCGCAAACTCAAGCGCACTGTCAAGCATAGGCGTTGGAGTCAATTCAAACGGCAATCTCACAATCGACACAAACAGGCTAAACCAAGCGTCTGAAAGCGGAAGGCTGAGTGAATTCTTCTCAGGCGGAAGCAGAGGGTCAAGTTTCGGAGCCCAACTTTCAAGACTGGCTGAAAGCGTGCAGCGCAACCCGGCAAGTTTTGTAACAAATCCGGGACAAGGCGTAGGAGCGCAAAACCAGTTTATGACGGGTTCAATGTTCGACTTTTCGTTCTAGTACGGAATGTTCCGAGTTTAAAAAAATATTAAAGACAGAGGGTTTATTACCTCTGTCTTTAACCGCCAAAGTATGTATATATTCCCCCGTAGCTCAGCTGGATAGAGTGGCCGCCTCCTAAGCGGCAGGTCGTGCGTTCGAATCGCGCCGGGGGAGCCAAGTGCTCCATAGACGAACTCCGAGTGGGGCCGTTTATGGGGCCGTTTATTGTTTGTGCTGTTGCGTTGCAGTAGATTTCTGCTCTTGCTCCGCCATCGTCGGTTTCGCCATAGAGGTATATCTTGTTAATAAAAGTGTCAATTAAGGCGGTGCGGAAAGTGTGGTCATTTGCATCTTCGTTTTCTTTGAGTAGCTTTTTAAGTCGCTTAATGGTGTCGGTATTGCTTTCTTTAGCGGATAGGTCAGCAATTTTCTGTGCAATGTCGCTAATGTAATCATCATTCAGAATCGACAACACTCCGTCAATTACAGCATTTTCGATATATACCTTTTGCACATTCTTCTTATTACAACCACCATGTTTACGTTGCCCCTCAATGCTCTGCTCTGACTGCCCGCTGTCGCTGTAACGACCATAAAATACTACATTCATTTTTCGTAATCCACGGTGTAAGATGAACCATAGCAACAAATACAGACTTGATTTTTTCAATCTCCGCCTCATGCTGTCCTAATTTGTGGGACTTCATGGTGCGGAGATCCTTTTTTGCTTCTGCAATATGTTTTGGGCTTGCTTTCGCAAAGTCGCTCAGTGCGGAAGTAGCAAGAAGGCGAAGCAAACGGAGTCAAAATCACAAAATATGTTACATCAAAAAACCAAAATAAAAAACATCAAAAAACCAAAATAACTATTGGCAAAACTAAATTCATGATGTATAATAATTATTAAATCTATTGGAGGGTTGCAAAATGAAGCGTGATTACTTGCCGAGAGTGCTTGATACGTTACTTGAAGAACGATTAGATGCTGCCGGTGCCGTCTTAATCGCCGGTCCTAAATGGTGCGGAAAAACGACTACGGCAGAGCAACAAGCGAAAAGTGTTTTGAAGCTACAAGACCCCGATAAAACAAAAGGATACCTCGCAACGGCAGAAACAAAACCATCGCTTTTATTGAAAGGTGCTAATCCGCGTTTGATTGACGAATGGCAAATGGCTCCCGTGCTTTGGGATGCCGTTAGAAATGCAGTTGACGAGCGTGACGAAGATGGGTTGTTTATTCTTACCGGCTCAACGACGGTAGATGATTCGATAATCATGCACTCCGGAACGGGACGCATTTCTCGTATGGTTATGTATCCGATGAGTTTGTATGAATCCAATGAATCCAATGGGAAAATTCCACTAAACGAATTATTCAATAATCCTAATTATGATATTGATGGTATTGTATCTGAACTGTCGGTTGAAGGTCTTGTTTTTGCCGCTTGTCGTGGTGGGTGGCCATCAAGTATAAGAAAAAAAACCGAAAAAGCCAAACTGTTTGTAGCGCAAAACTACATTGCGAACATCTGCGACAGCGATGCTTCAACCGTTGATGGTGTGAAAAGAAGTTCTGAACGCGTGAAAGCAGTTCTGCAATCATACGCACGAAACATATCAACTCTTGCAACCGATAAAACTATTCTCGACGATGTTTCGTCAAATCACATGGATATTTCCGAACCGACATTAGCCTCTTATCTTAATGCACTCGAAAGGCTTTTTGTGATTGAAGATGTTCAGGCATGGTGTCCTTCTATTCGCTCTGCAACAGTAATACGAGCGAGCAAGAAAAAAGGTTTTACCGACCCATCTATTGCCGTTGCTGCACTTGCGTTGTCGCCTGACATACTCTTACAAGACTTTAACACATTCGGGTTTATCTTTGAAAGTTTATGTTTCAGAGATTTGAAAGTGTATTCGTCAGCAATGGGCGGTCGCGTGTCATATTATCACGACAGATACGGACTTGAAGCCGACTGCGTTCTCCATCTTTCAGACGGTCGATATGCGTTGATTGAGTTCAAGCTCGGAACGAGCGGCATTGAAGAAGGTGCAAAACATTTACTTGAATTGAAGCAGCTGATTCAAAAAGCCAACACCGAAAAACGAGCAAAACTCCGTGAACCGGATTTATTGATTGTCATCACGGGCGGCGAAATGGCATACACCCGAAAAGACGGAGTCAAGATAATCCCTATCGGATGTTTGAGGGATTGATAATATGGATATTAAAGTGGTGCGAAGGAATTTCTATGAATATTTGCAAAGTCGTTATCCGGATAACAGCAATAATCACTCTACCGCATCAATGGCATTTTACTCCACGCGCCATGAGTTTGGGGTGGATTTTACGCAAATTATCAACACTCGCACCATACCCATTGACTATAAAGAAAAAATTGAGGCACACTTTCGGACAATAAATAGGAAAAATCCTCGAAATGATGCTTCCACATATGAAAATGCTTTACAGTTACTATATGCCCTGCCAACCGCCCTTAGGCAGTGTACTATTCCCAAAGAATATCAAAGCTAGGCACTATTCAGACTAATAGAAAGCCCTGATGGATTTGCGGAATGGGTTGATAGTCGCGATGGCTACGACGGGCGGGATAATTGGAGAATGGCGCCGCCTGCTTCTGTAAAATTAGCCCTTGCGCATAAATAATACTTAACTTAAAATCTTGTCCAAGCCAATGCTCAGGTGTGTGCCATTGCGTAGACCATAAACACTTAAAGACCAACGGCAGATTGTGATGTCTTAAAGCGGTTCTCTTTGTTATTGCAAGCAACCTAACACGAAAATGATAAATTACCATTATTAACTCACTATTATTACATTATTTGTTCATTTTTGGGCTTGTTCTTCTTTCCAAAATTATGATATACTTTTATTAGAGATGACAAAGAAGCTGGAGGTGATTGCTTATGAATTACTATACCGACACAACGGACGAAATGCTAAATATTGCTGACTATGGAATATCTATTGCAGGAATAGCGGGCGCAGACACAACGCCTACTGATATTGCACTATGCCTTGGGCAAGCCGGTAGGTTGATGCTTGCTCCTCATAGTGTGAAAGCCCCTATGAATACAACTGTAAAAATGTTTGTGACTGTTGCGGCTGTTGTGTATGGCGAAAGCACAGGTAAGAAACGTGCGGCATCCGTATTTTCATTGTTTGGAAAAGGGTTGACGGACTTGTTGATTAGGGAGTAGTGTGATGCATGGCTGTGAGCCTTGCAAAAGCAGGGCTTTCTGTTTGTGCATAGTCGGGCTATCGTACAATTTGGAGAAATTACTTGTAAAATTTCAAAGCAAGGGGTATAAGAAGGAAGCAGGGGCCAGTTTAACTTTATAATGCTGCTTATGCCGATACAGTCGAGGTACGACAAAATTCATATCGGTTATCGTTGAAAACTACGCTTCAGGACTTATTTATGACGATTTTCAGACAACGACGCATGATAAGGCAAATCACGGGTTTGGTATGACTCAGATGAAAACAATTACAGAAAAATATGGCGGAGATTTTAGGTCTGAATATGACCGCAAAAACATGAAGTTTTCGCTCAGAATTTTGCTCAAAAATAGAGAAGCTTAACATTTATGCATTTAAAGGCTACACTTATGCATTTCCTATTGACAAACAAATGAAAAGATGGTACTTTTCTGACATCGGAGGTGATGCCTGTGAGTTAGGTGCGAAGCGTGTCGCAAAAGCAACAAGAAGCAACAACAGTTGGTTAACATTATTAATGTACCCAACAGAGTAGCTTCGCTATTAACAACCAATAAACATGCAATCATGGAAAGGGTGTATTATTTATTATGAAAAAGAAAGCAATATCAGCTTTACTAGCTGCACTATTTATAGTCGCATCAATAGCTCCAAAAGCAAGTGCTGTCACTTTAAGGTATGAGCCTCAAGACGATTCACTTTCAGAAATAGTTTATGAATCCGAATGTATAACCATTGAACTAATGACCATTGAAGAGGCAGAAGCGATGGGATTTGTGCTTCAGGAGCTTCATGAGTTTTTGGAGGGTGTTAGCCCTTCTCACCGCTTTAATTTTAATAACACTATTTTTCTGGCAGTAAATCGCTGGACAATTTTAGGAACAGTGTTTAGACCCACTGCCGGTTCAAGGCAGTTCTTTATTGCAAACGATTCCGTCAATACCTCTAATCTTGCAGTGCAAGTCTTGCGAATGTCAAATAATTCAGTGTTTGCAGCTAATGGCAATATTCCTCCGGGACATTTACTTTTAGTAACTACTCACAATACCGCAGGCACTTTAGAAGTGGAAGCACGGGCATCTTCTGTTGCCGGTAATTTCAGGATAAGGGGCGGATGGAATTAGTCTTTCGGCTGCATAAATGCTTAGCATAAGCGCACTGTGATAGGTGTGGCGACTTCGACACCCTGTAAACTCATTCTCGCGATTTGCTCAGCGGCGTCGCCTGATGCGTTCACGAATCCTGGCTCACTTGCAGAATATACGTTTGAATAAACACAGACAGGCATCTTCTTCTCAGGGGTAAGTGCAGTAACACTGATAGTGTGATATCCTTCCCCATACTCTCCGGTACTGCCATCTCTAACACGTGAGATATATTCCATTTTAGGGCTACACGGCTTTGTTATGTCTCCGCCATCCACAATTAGAACACTCGTATCGGATAAACAACTCTTAAGCTTCTCAACCACG
>WQSX01000049.1 GCA_009787625.1 Oscillospiraceae bacterium | reverse complement strand
TAGCAGATAATGGGTAGTTTGCACTGGTTTTTCGGGAGAACAGCGGTGTAGATCCCGATGGCTCCCGAAAAATCAGGGTAAATTGCCCATTATCTGCGGGAGTCAACCGGGGTGTGAACAGTTACAATTCGCATGATTTTTTTTTACAACTTTTTTCATCGGGGGGAACTTTAATGGGTTTAATGTTTAAGACCCTTGCGGCGCAAGAGCTCAGATACAAACGCTTTTTGTTTTTCTTGCTCCTGCTTGCCTTAATAACAGGACTTGCGAGTGCGTTCACCACACGGCTTACAGGCGAGATGGGGCAGGCGGCGCTCAATATGGACACAAATACTCTGCTTCAATTTTTATTAGTTATCACAATTCTGATGATTGTTCAGGCAATATCTTCAGGGCTATCTGCACTGATTATGGGGCGATTTGGCGCGAATGCAGGGTATCGTTTTAGAGATAACTTCGCAAAATATTTTCTAAAAAAGCCTTTTGCCGCATACGATGGAGCAAAAAGCGGCGAATCCCTTTCCATTTTATCTAACGATATTCCTGCCGCCGTGACGCTTGTCAGCACAGGTGGCATGACTTTGATTGCTAACATAATAAACTTACTCATAATGTTCGGCTTCCTCTTTTTCATCAATTGGTGGCTCACACTTATTTTCATCGCTTCATTTCCGGTTTTAATTGTTTTGCAAGTGGTTATATCAAAACCCATTCAAAAAAAGAGTGCAAAGCGGCTTGAGGCGCGTGCCGATGTTACTTCTCTGGCAAATGATTCATTTCAGAATGTCTCAACTGTAGTATCATATTCGCTTGAAAACGTGATGAGGGAACGTTATCTTTCGGCATTTGAAAACTGGATTTTTATGACAAAAAGCATGGCACGTTCCTATTTATCGTTAATTCTTGCCGGCATTATCGCATCAATGGCTCCGCTGGTCGTTATAATCGTTGTTTCGGCGGGACAGGTTATTGATGGGGGCATGAATATAGCTGAAATGATTGCCTTCGTTGGGCTTGCGAGTGAGGCAGGAAGCTGGCTCATGATGTTGTCGCAACAGCAAAACAATATACAAACAGCGGCAGGCGGCGCAAAGAGGTTTGACGAGCATATGTCCGCTGAGCTTGAAGATGTTGATTCGGGCGAAACGCTTAAACCGAGTGGCGATGTTGTGGTCTGTGCCACAGGCCTGACATTTGCCTATGGCTTAGATGACAAGGATAACAGCGATTCAAGCGATGCCGATGAACCGGGCGCTTTGGGTATGACCATCGCAAACCCGTCCAATATGGATTCAGATTCCGAGAGCAACCCCACTCAAGAACCAATTTTAGCCCTGGACGATGTATCTTTTGAAATCAAAAAAGGTTCTCGTGTTGCGTTTGTTGGCGGCAGTGGTAGCGGAAAAAGCACCGTGCTTAAACTACTCTTGGGGCTCTACGCCCCGCAAAGTGGCAGTTTATCCGTGATGGGCACGAATATTGCAGGTGTTTCATTGAACTCTTTGCGTGAACTCTTCTCATATGTACCACAGGACAGTTTCCTTTTCCCTGAGTCCATCTTAGGCAATATCACAGGTAAATCAACCATTACCGATAAGCCAAGGCTCGAAAAAGCTTGCCGTGACGCGGGAATTCTGGATTTCATCAACACGTTGCCGCATGGTTTCGATTCAGAGCTTGGCGAGGCGGCAGAGAATGTGTCGGGCGGTCAGAAACAGCGCATTGCCATTGCCCGTGCATTTTACCGTGATTCACCGATAATTTTGGTTGATGAGGCGACCTCTGCTCTTGACCCTGCGACGGAAGTTGAGGTTTTGCAAAGCTTAAATGCATTATCGGAGGATAAAACAGTAATTATGGTCGCTCACAGACTCCGTGCAATTGATTTTTGCGATACTATTGTAGTGATGGACGGCGGCAAAGTGGCGGCAATAGGCTCGCACGATGAGCTTATTAAGGCCAGTCCAATTTATGCAGGGTTGTATGACACCGCGTAGGGGCGAACTGCGTTCGCCCGCGGGCGACCGGGGACGGTCGCCCCTACACAGTTTTTTCGATATGCTATAAGGAGAATAATTCATGACCGATAAACAATATTTCATGCGAACACTCGGATATGTTAAACCATATAAAATTCCATACGCAATTGGGATGTTTTTATACTCTTCGCAGTCATTTCTATTCCCATTACTCACCAGCGTAGCCTTTGGTGGAATTATGGCGGCTATTATTGCGGAGAATTTTTCAGGTGTTTTAAATTCAGTCTACTTGATGATGGCAATTATGCTTGGGGGCACTATTTTTGTAGGTATAGGGGCATATTTGTATGTTGTCACTTCCGGCAAGTCAACGCGCGATTTAAGCACTGAACTTTTCTCGGCATTTATGAAAACAGGCATAGAGAGCCAAAAGCATTCAGGCGAGGGTGTCGCCGCAATAAACACAGATATAGATACTGCTACCAATATTTTCTCCGATGCGCTTGCACCATTTTTGCGAAACATCATAGGTGCATCATTTTCCATAGTTTCCATCTTTGTAATTGATTGGCGTATGGGTTTTGGTGCTGTAGGCGTTGGATTACTCGGATTTTTGATTCAATCACGATTTGCCGCTCCATTAGCACGGCTCGGCAAGGAACAACTTGAAACCAACGCAGACACTGTAAAATCCTTATCGAATATTCTTGCAGGTGCGCTCACTATAAGGACATACAGCAGACAAGAGCGCGCACTTGTGCAGTTTGATAGAGAAAGTGGTAAACTCAGGTTTCTTGGTTTTAGACAGGCCTTTCTAAGCATGTGGCAAAGTCTGTTTACAACTGTGCAGGGCTGGATTACGCTTGTTTTTATTTTCGCATTAGGCGGATGGCTCATTGCCACCGGTCAAGCTGAATTTCCCATGCTCATGATGGTCATGCCTTTTGCAACAGCAATCAGCAATGCGATGTCAGAAGTAGGTGCAGACTACGCAGGACTCCAGCCGCCAATTGTTGCGGCAAAACGCATTTTTGACATAATCGATGCCGCCGAAGGAACTGCAAGCGGCAAGATGAGCTTCGAAAAAGGCGAAGGTTCCGACGGAAAATACTGCATAAACATCAGTGACCTCAACTTCTCATACAAAGGCGCAAGCGAGGACACACTAAAAAATATCAACCTCAAAATCGAAGAAAATGAAATGGTCGCCTTTGTCGGCATGTCAGGTAGCGGAAAGTCTACGCTCCTTCGTGCGATTATCGGCATGTACGACAGGAGTACGCTCAACATGGAAGTTGGCGGCATGTCGTTCAGCACCGAAAAGATAAACAATTGGCGGGATAACTTCGCCTATGTCGACCAGAGTTGCAAGCTCTTTAATATGACTATTTCCGAAAACATCGCAATGGGAAAACAGGGGGCTGTCTCCGAGCCTGATATCGAAAAAGCCGCAAAACGCGCCTTCGCTCATGATTTTATCATGGAACAAGCCGAGGGTTACGACTCGCCCTGCGGTGAAAAAGGCGGAAGCCTCTCAGGCGGTCAAAAGCAAAGACTTGCAATCGCCCGCGCTCTGTATCGCAAAGCCCCCGTACTCGTTTTCGACGAGGCAACTTCAGCACTCGATGCCGAGAGCGAGCGCAGTATCATGGAAACTATCGAGAGTCTACGAGGCGACCACACAATTCTTATCACAACGCATAATTTAAGCAATATAGCCACGGCAGATAAGATTGTGGTAATGGACGACGGGCGAATCGCCGAAATCGGCACACATGAAGAGCTGGCAGGCAAAGACGGAGTTTATTCGACGCTCTTGGCGCAAAAATAAGGAGTAACTTTCACCAGGCTAGCAGATGATGGGCAGTTTGCCCTGGTTTTTCGGGAGAACAGCGGTGTAGATCCCGATGGCTCCCGAAAAATCAGGGTAAATTGTCCATCATCTGCGGGGGATAAGGATTATTTTAATGTCATTTTACAAACTTTTTGACCGTTCATATCGTGATTATGTTGGTGAACCTGAGCTACTGCGTAGCCTCAATGTCATCGTCCTGTCTGCGGCTGTGGGCATGTTCTTGTTTGCCGCTCAAGGCGGTGTGGCTTTTGCCGGGTACGCTTCATCGCTTGGCGCAGGCGAGTTTGCTTTTGGGCTTATATCTGCACTGCCGATTATTGCAAGCCTTATGCAAATCCCTGCATCTCATATCGGGATAAAAACGGGGCGCTTTAAACGAATGTTCCTGATTGGCGGGGTTATTCAACGAGTCAGTTGGATTATCATTGCCTTCATTCCGTTTATATTTAATGTGCAAGACACACGCCTTTGGGGTCTGATTGTGCTTATCACACTTGCATCTATGAGTGGTTCGTTTGTGGCGATTGCACACATGACACTCATGGGCAGTGTTGTTCCCATGCAAGTCAGAGGACGATATATAACAGCCCGTCAAAAAGTCATCATGGCATTTTCTCTTGTTGCAGGACTTATGATAGCATTTGTGCTCGACAATGTTCCGGGCGATTTTCTAGGATATACTATAGTCTTTGGAATAGGCGGAGTTGCAGGGCTTATTGATATTTTGATGTACACAAAAATAGATTTTTCCACCATACCCCAAAAAGCAAAAACCACCCCACTCCATAAAGGCATAAGAGACTGCTTTACCAAACCTGTTATGCGAAACTACCTGATTTTCTGGGCATTATGGAGTTTTACCATTAACTTAAACGGTCCGTTTTTTAATAAATATGCAATTGATGTGTTGCAGATACCATACACAAGTCTCATAATTTTTGGGCAAATAACATCGCAGATGGTGGCATTGCTCGTGGTGTCCCGTTGGGGAGTGTTTATCGACCGCTATGGAAGTGTACCGACAATGCTCATTTCTGCGATTGTTTCAACACTTGTAGCCGTTGCATGGCTCTTTGCGGTTCCGGGGGTTATCTGGCCTGTTTTCATTTTCCACTTGATTGGCGGTATGTTCTGGTGCGCCAATGATGCCTGCATGGTCAACATGCAACTCTCGCACACACCCACGGAAGAGCGCTCCACAGCACTTGCCGTATACGCTGTTATGACATCACTCGCGGCAGCATCGGCACTGATTTTGGGCGGTGCTCTTTTAGAACTGTTTTCCCCAATCATGGATGAGTTGGCACTCACATTTGCAGGAACTCCTTTTGATCATTACAAGCTGATGTTTGTGATTGCAATTGTCCTTCGCTTAATCGTTATCGGAACTACTCTTCCAAAAGTGTGGAACGAAAAAGAGCTTACTTTACGCAAAGCATATGCAAACGCCTATACAGACATCAGTGGCAGACTCCGCCATGAATTTTCAAGGCTAAGACCACCACGCCTCAGCTATATCAAGGCGAATCTAATGCTGCGAAAACTCAATAAGCAGCAAAAACGTGGTAAGCATAAGAAGTAATTGAAATCTTAATAAATTTTGTGTATAATGAATTAGCGTTAAAAATCACGCTAACGGGGGAATGTGCGATTTGCTCCCCCTGCGGGGAACCGCAAATGATGCACAAAAAATCCATGCCTTTTCGTGGATCATTTGTGCTCAAGGATTACTGAAAGGAATGAATTTTTTATGAAAGGACGTGAGCCATTATGAAAATGATACTTGCAGTTGTGGATAAAGATGATTCACACATGGTTATGCAACACCTTATAAAAGAGGGGTTCAGTATAACCACACTCTCTACTACCGGAGGATTTTTGCGTGCCGGGAATGTGACCATATTAATCGGTGTTGATGACGACAAAACCGAAAGAGTCATTGATATTATCCGCGAACATTCACGCAGCCGTACACAACATATGCCGACTATGCTGGGCGCTGAAACATTCTTGCAATCAATGCCTGTTGAGGTATCGGTCGGTGGTGCCACCGTTTTCGTGCTCAATGTCGAGCAATTTGAAAAAATTTAAAACATATATATGAAAAGCTCTACTTCCTACGCTCAAGCCAAGCTGAATCTCTCACTTGATATAGTATCACGGCTGAAAAGCGGCTATCACAACATGAAGATGGTAATGCAAACCATCAGTTTGAGTGATAAAATTACCATTGAATGTAAATCCGGTAGCGGTTTTTCTATCAATCCCGGACTTCCTTACTTGCCTCGTGATGAGAGGAATATCGCTGTCAAAGCCGCAAAATTATTTTTTGAGCATACAGGAATTTCAGGATTTCATACCTTCATAAACATAGAAAAAAGTATCTCTGTTTGTGCAGGCATGGGCGGTGGAAGTGCCGATGCGGCATGTGTTTTGCGTGTGCTCGATGATTTGTTTGAGACTGAACTGGGGCTTGACACACTCCGCCATCTTGGGCTATCAATCGGGTCTGACGTACCATTTTGTATTTCAGGCGGAACGGCATTAGCTGAAGGACGAGGTGAAATCTTAACTGATTTGCCGCATCTTCCTGCGGCTTATTTTGTCGTCTGCAAGCCCCATTTTTCATGCAGTACACCTCAGCTTTTCTCACTTGTTAAATGTGAAAAAATCCGTGCCAGACCCGATACAGCCGGATTAATCACAGCCCTGGAGAATAACGATTTAGGCGGAGTTGCAAGGCGCATGTACAATGTTTTTGAAGACATTCTACCGCGAGGTAAAAATGAAGTAGATGATATTAAATGGAACCTGCTTGATTACGGTGCGCTCGGAGCAGTAATGACAGGCTCCGGTCCCACTGTTTTCGGAATTTTTGACAATGAAAAAAGCGCTCATAGAGCCTATGAACGCCTTAAATCTGAGTATGAGGAGTGCTTTTTAGCGCATTGTCGATAAGTTTCACCAACTCTACTATGCTTTCAAAATTTTTGGCAGTGTCTCTTTCTATCCAGTGGATTTGACCTTGCCACTCTGCGTTATACCTGAACTGTACAAGTATTTCAAATGAAGCTTTCTTTTCATTGGCTTTCGAGTCGCCAATATCCACCCTAAGTTCTTTGATGCACTCATTTATATCTAATTCATGCCTTTTCAACCGAGGTTTTGACTTGCAGAAAGACCTCGGTAACAGGTGCTTTTCCGGTTGCCCTTTTGTATCAAATGTTGACTCCATTACCTCTATCATACGCATGAGACTCGTGAACGTAAAGGGCTCTTCAAAATGCCGGCAATCTAGTTCTCCTTGGATATGCCCATCTGTATAAGATATTATTGTGGCAATCATTTTAACTGATCTTGCGGTCACAATTTCATTTTTATAACCTGGCATTGATTACCTTACCCTCTTTCACCTTAATGCTTTCCTTACTTTGGTCAGTTCAGTTTATTTTCTTATCGCACTGATTAGGCAAATTTCGGATGATTTTATGTCTGAAATATATTTTGAATCCATCGACCTCATGATTCTATTGATCAGCATTTTGCAGTCTTCATATGTGAGGCTAAAGAGCATGAGCATATATTGATTAGGGCTGCAACGGGTGAATATGTCTCCCATTCTGAGGCAACGCGGTATTGTCATACCAAGTTGACGCATGACTCCCGATGGTTTTTGCCCTTTTGGAACATGCTTTGTATTGAATTTTATAACAAATGAAGATCTACCTGAGCGCTGTACACCGCGCGCTTCAATTTGGAAGAAACTTTTGAAAACACCGGCATCGCAGTAGTACGCTCCCGGATAATCAGCATCTTGTGCCCATTCGGTGAGCAAACTATCCAATCCCATCTCATCTTTGGCTTCAGGCTGTTGAATTTCGTTGTATAAATCGCGCAGTTCACTCGAAAAATTAACACCTAAAACATCGAAAAACATTGATTCCATTCTCTTGTAAAAGTTAAGTGCTTCTGTGTTTTTGCCTTGCTTCAGAAGTACTTTTATGTGAAATTCAATGAGTTTAACATCAAATGGATCCACCACAAGCGCCTTTGTACATAACTCAGCAACTTCTCTATTGCGCTCAAGCATGCTTAACAGCTTAAGAGCATCATGTACGGCGTCTAAATACATTGTGCGGTACCACCTCACGAGTGGTACAACCCACATGTCGCTGTTTGAGTTTGGCAGAAAATCTCCCTTATAGAGTGCTGCCGCTTGCATTAGCAAATCGAGCTTTACATCTGCTTTAATGTTCGGCACTTCCGACTTTTTTATCAGCTCCTCAAATTCTTCAACATCAGTGACGCACTCAATATTCTTGTTTATGGAGTAACCACCGCTTTTTGCAACTATGATATTTGAGGCATTTTCTAAGCCTCCTTTTTCAAGCGCACTCCTAGCTCTGTAGACCATCGTGCGAAGAATGCTCCCCGGATTTCCACCATCAAGTTGATCGCCACAAAACACATCAAGCAACTCCTCTTGCGAAATAGAGCGATTTCTGTGCGTGATGAGGTATTGAAGTAATCTCCAAACCTTGGAAGATTTCTTTGTGTTCTCGGTAATTCGTTTTCCATTTCCTGTAATGGCAAACTCACCAAATAATTCGATTCTCAAGCGCTCTCGTGATTTTGAAATTTTAATCACATCCCTATCTTTATACCCAAATTCACCTTGCGCATGAAAGGTGAATTTGGGTAATGTTTTCTCTGAGAGTGGTTAAAGCGAGCTCAGGGTTTGCCGGACAAATCTATCAATGCCTGCTAAACTTCCTTAAACAGGTAGGTTGTCTTATGGGTATATGTGTCACCCTTTTCCAAAATTGGTGCAGGAAACTCAGGGGTATTCACGGAATTCGGGAAAAATTGTGTCTCCAAGCAAAAACCTGTGCGTTTGCTGTAAACGGAGTTTTCCTTACCTGATTCTCCCTGCATCATGTTTCCGCTGTAAAACTGGACGCCCGGTTTTGTCGTGGCACATGTCATACTTAGGTCACTGCATAACGCAACTGCAGCCGGAGCAAGTTCACGGTGCGGCAGGCTTGAAAGTACCCAGTTGTGGTCATAGCCTCCGCCGAGTTTTATTTGCTCGTCACTGCTTTCCAGTCCCGGGGCTACGAGTGTGGGTTCTCTAAGGTCAAAAGCTGTACCTGCCACTTCCATCAGCTTGCCTGTTGGGATTAAAGTCTCATCTATTGGGGTTATTTCGTTTGCGAATATCTGAATTTTGTGACCTGATATGTCGCCCGCCCCATGCCCTTCAAGATTAAAGTAGCAGTGATTTGTGAGATTTATAGGTGTGTCCTCTGAACATTTTGCAAAATATTCCAGTCCTAACTCTCCGTCTGAGAGTGTGTACTTAACCGTGACCTCAAGGTCGCCCGGATATCCGGCGGCTGTACCTTCTTTGTCCGTCAGGGTCAAAACAAGAGCATCAGGCTCTTCTTTAGCTGTCCAAACCTGCTTGTCAAGCCCGGTGAATCCTCCGTGAAGTGAGTTATTGCCGTCATTTGCTTCGAGCTTGTAGTGCTTTCCGTTTAGTGTATACTCAGCATTTGCAACCCGGTTTGAAATTCTTCCAATAACAGCCCCGTGGTAGCCTTTATTTGTTTCATATCCCTCAACGGTATCGAACCCGAGAGCTACGTCACGAATTTTGCCGCCTACAGGAACCTTAATGCTGCGTATTATCGCACCCAATGTTATGATTTCGACAACTATGCCTTTATCAGATAATGTATATTGTTCTACATTTTTACCGTCTTTTGTTTGCCCAAATGGCTTTTTTTCAATAGTCATGTAACTTATCCTTTCTTACCATGTGTACCATGTTGTCAGTGTATCCGCATATGCCAAAAGAGCTACTAAGCAGACAATCACTAGTACTGCACCTGCCAGACCTATTATCGACATAACAATACCTGCTGTCGCCATGCCGGTTGGTGCTCCGACTTCAGCAGCTTTTTTCCTGCCGATTATACCTAAAATGAGTCCAACCAAAGCCGTTCCAAAGCCGACCCACGGTATTAACCCGCAAATACCCAGAACCAATGCGGCTATCGACATCCCCTTACCGGGATATGAGTTTGGGCGCGGTTGATGATAACCCGGTGGTGGCGGATAGCCTCCTTGCTGAGACTGTGGCGGGAATCCTCCTTGCATAGGCGGAGGTGACTGCGGATGCGGATAACCCTGCATGGGCTGTTGTAGCGGCGGGGGCGGAAATCCACCTTGCACAGGCGGAGGCGGTGGGGGTGGCGGAACCGGCGCAGGCGGAGGCGGAGGGACAACCTCTTGCTGTGGAGGCACTGTCGGTATTTCAGGTGGTATTGGCAAATCCGGTTGTTGAATTGTATCAGCAATTGATTGCTCGTTGTTATGCTCGTTGTTATGCTCGTTGTTATGCTCGTTGTTATGCTCGTTGTTATGCTCGTTGTTATGCTCGTTCTCCATCTTTCATTTCCTCATCTCTTATTTAAATTCCGGGACAGGTGGCATTTTGCTCAACATTTTCTTGTATCTGTTGATGTCTTTGAGGTTTATCGCAATGAATTTCTTGTGACTCCTTCTGGCTTTGCCTGATGTGGATTCGGAATTTACAATCCTCTCGTTGGCTTCATTGTCTTTTTCGAGGCTGTCAATATAGCCTTGTAGGCGTATTTGCTCGGCAAATTCCTCATTGTGCTTTTCCAGTCTCGCTTCCTTATCCGCTTTCATTTGAGCATAGTCCATATAGTGACCATTCCTTTCAGTTAGTTTGAATTTATTCAAACTAATGACCATTCCTTTCTGTTAACTCTGAGGCATATTAGATATATGTTACTTTAGTTTGGTCTAAGTCGTGGGGCTTTTTGCTGTGCTTAACTTCGCCTACTGCTACGGCGACCGCGAATTTGTAGCCTTCGGGGAATTTGAAACGCTTTTGAAGTTGCTCTTTGTTTTGCCCGTTTAACGGCACGCCCGCCAGTCCGAGTATACAGCTTCCAAGTCCCATAGATTCGGCGGCGAGTACAACGTTTTGACAAAGGATTCCACAATCCAAGCTCGCCCAGTCGCTCTTTTCTTCAGCGAGTATTATCATTAGATACGGGGCGTTGTAGAACAGGCTTCCGCCTCTCTCTTTCATCAGGTTGTACATTGCCGGGTCTTTGTATGTGCTGAGTTCTTTCATGCCTTCCGCATCGAGTGACTCTATTTCATTTTTGTCTGTCACTACTATTATATGCCAAGGTTGCATGTTTTTTGCGCTGGGGGCTGCCAATGCGGATTCTTCTAAGGCTTTAATCTGCTCTTGCGTGAGTGGCGCCGACTCGAATCCACGGCACGAAAACCTCTCTTTAATATTCTTAATTGTTTCTGTCATAAAACTGACCATTCCTTTCGAAATTCTTCAGACATAAATTTCATTCTGGTGTATATTATATCAAAAACGTTTTTTTTTTGCAAGAGTTCTATCATTTGAGTTTTCCCTCCGTTTAGGATAGAAAAGCAAAATAACGCAACGTTGTCGCTCATTTTTCTATAATGAGCGACAACGAATTTATAATGAATAATTGTAAACTAAAACTATCTTGCAGCGAGGAAATCTCGAATTTGTGAGTTAAGTTCCTCCATTACTATGTCAATACCGTTTGCTCTAAGTGCCTCAAGGTATTGAGGTACAATTTCACCAGGGTTGGTTGCTCCAACGGTCAGTGCCTGGTTAAACTCACCTACAATTCCTGTAAGTGCTGCCATTTCAGAGCTGACATTTTCGCTGTTGAAGGTAAAACCTAATAATCCGGTGCCGATTCCGGCAGCGTTGTATGCACCGAATCTCTCAAAATACCCCAGTCCGTCAGTATTGCGTGGTGTGAGCACGAAAATGTTACCCATTCCGAATCTCCAAGGCGAATAGTTAGCTCTGCCTGTCGGATCCAGTTCGAGAAGCTGACCATCCCAAGACGTTCCGTCCTCATCAACGTACCAGTTCCAGTGAGTTCCTTCGAGTCCTTCCGATAAAATTACAGCAAGTTCATTATCAGTATACCAAGCGTTCATAAACTGCATGGCTGCCGCTTGGTTCTGTGAATAGACTGATATTGCAAATCCTGAGCCCGCAGCAGAGACCGATGAGACAATGGGTCTACTCATTGGTGGAAAGCGTGCATCAATTTCTCTTGCGGCAGAAGCTGTTGCTGTGTGTCCATAGGCATAGACAATTTGAGAGAACAAGTATTCTCCTGCGTTGCGCGCTTCAACAAGTACTGTAGCCGCTTCACCGGGAATTGCCAAACGCGGATCTATAAAGCCTTGATTGAAGAAGTGATGAAGTCTCTCTAAAATTCGCAAGTACAAATCATTTTCAAGGTTCAGACCAATCACAGGTTCAGCCGGGTTTGCAGGGTTTTCCGGATCGAAACCGAAGTTAAATACATGTAGGCCTGTTAAATCAAAATCCGCATTTGATGCAGCTCTTGCAAAAAGTTCGGGTTCAATGGTAAGCGGGAAAAATGTCGGACCCCAGGTATCCTTTGCCGCTTGCAATGCCGCTTCAAACATAGGATCAAAGAAAACAGCATAGTTCACACCGTCCGGGTCAAACAAATCGTAGAAATCAAAACCCAGCTCAGAGAGTCTTGTGTTGTTCACGTCCCAAGCATACATTTGTGCGTAATCTTTGTAACCGGGAATACCGTATATGCCAAGTCCGCCGGGACCGTCAATTGTAAAGGCATCCCAAAGTTCTTGCGGAACCGTAGCTCTCATTGCTTGTCCGTATTGACCAAGCAGATTATTGTCAGGATCATCGAGCCTCACAAAGTTGCCTACGCGAGCGTTCACCCAAAAATCAAGTCCCCATGATCCGGTCCAAACAACATCAATAGATGAATCGCCCGTATCTAATGCGACTTGAGCGGGTTCCCCCATTCCCCATCCGCCGGTCCAAACCGGATTGATTTCAACGTTAACACCGAGTTCTTGTAATCTGGCGTTCGCAGCTTCAATCACATCACCATCATACTCTACTGATCCGCCCATAAACCACACCGTTACGGTTTGTGGGGCCTCGTCGCCGTTTCCACACCCCACTAAAAAGGTAATAGACAGGGCCAAAACGACTAATGCAAATATAACTTTTTTCATACTTTCCCTCCATTTTTGTGTTGTCCTTATATTTTAACTTTGCACTTTACAGCACAGAGTTGTCTTCTGATGTTTGAAATAATGTCCCTACCTACTCTTTTACAGCACCGACAGTCAATCCCGATATAATATATCTCTGGAAAAACGGATATGCGAAAGCTATTGGCACCACAATTATTACAGCCAGAGCCATTCGGAGACCCTCCCCCGGAAGGTCTGCAAAGTCAATGTTCGCTGAGCCGATGATGCTGAGGTTGCGTCGTAAAAACTCTATGTTTTGCTGCATTTCCATCAGCAAAAACTGTAGAGGAAACAGGGTTCTGTCACGGATAAATAGGAGCGCCAAAAACCAGTCGTTCCAATATCCGATGGCGGTCAACAAGGATACAGTTGCTATTCCGGGTTTAGCTATCGGAACAACAATAGAAAACAGGGTACGAAATTCTCCTGCCCCGTCCATTCTTGCGGACTCTATCAGTGATTCCGGAACTGCTGATTTGATAAAAGTTCGCATTATTATCACGTGGAAGGGAACAATAAGTGCAGGAACAATAAGTGCGCCGAAGTTGTTGTTAAGCCCTAAGACGTTTCGTACAACAAAAACTGTTGGAACTAATCCGCCGCCAAAAACCATTGTGAAGAACAAAAAAAACGCGAAAAACTTCTTAAGAGGGTAGTCAGGTCTTGATAGACCATATGCATACAGGACAGTCATCACAACCGAGATAGACGTTCCCACCACTGTCACGAACATACTATTGAAAAAACTTCTCCAAAGCTGGTCACCCATATCAAAAGCCGCTCTAAAAGACGCAAGTGTCCACTCGGAAGGAAAAAATGAGTATCCAATCGTCCTGAGACTCTCAGCACTGGTTAAGGATATGATAACAATGAAGATAAACGGAATGACACAGGCAAGAGCCAGAATTGCACAGATTATATGCAGTCCTGCATCAGCAAGAGGGCTCACATTGTTTCCCCGGAATTTACTTTTTCTTCTAACGTCGGAACCCATAAATAATGACCATTCCTTTCCTCACTCTAACAGACTCAAAACGACCATTCTTACTTTTCTTAAAACAACGCATTTTCTTTATCAAGCTTTCTAACTATTGCGTTGGCACCCATAATACATATGAACCCTACTACATTCTGGAACAGTCCGGCTGCTGTCGCCATTCCCATCGCTCCTGCAATATTTGCCTGCATAACACGGAAAACATAAGTGTCAATTACCTCAGTGACCGATTGCAGCGGACCCATGTTCTGAGGTATGTTCCAAAACAGTCCAAAGTCTGCATTAAATATACGGCCAACAGCTAAGATGAATAAAATGATAATCATTGGTTTGATTGTGGGTATGGTAATGACCCATACTTGTTTCCATTTTGATGCTCCATCTAAGGCTGCCGCTTCATACATATCCCGATTGATGCTTGTGATGGCGGCAAGATATATTACGGTGTTGAATCCCAGGTTTTTCCATAGGTTGGCGGAAGTCAATATCACAGGCCAACCTGTTGGATCTAAGTACCAGTTACGAACGTCTGAGAGAAGTCCGAAAGTCGGATCAAGAAAAGCAAATACAAAGTATCCGGCAACAACCCAACTAATAAAAAAGGGGTAAAACAGCAATGTCTGATACAGTTTTGCAAAGAATTTGATTCGTATCTCGCTCAGGCAGATGGCGACAGCAATGGAAACCGTTGTAGTTAGAACAATGAAAACAGCATTATATAAAAGAGTATTGCGAATCATTATCCATGCGCGATCTGTGGCGAAAATAAAGCGAAAATTTTCCAGTCCTACGAATCGGCTGTTTAATATATTATTTAGCAACGTCGGATTTGCCGGAAAAGGTCTATAATCCTGAAACGCAATTATAGCGCCGCCCATTGGCAAGTAGCGTAATAATATTAGCCATATGGCAACAGGCATCATCATTAGTGTAATAGCAATAAATCGTCTGTTACGTGAAATAAATTTCTTCATAATTTACCATTTTTTCCCCATTTGTCAATTCGCACCTAAAGAGTGAACTTCTTGATGCAAGAGAGTATTCTTTCCTGTCACCAAGCCTCCATATACACCCGCCAAATCTCCAAGGCTGCTTTTTCGTATTTTGGGTCGTATCGGAAGAAACGATTGATTTAATACTTCTGCTATGCTTTCCATAAGAGCCGGACCCAAATGAACATAGTCTCCCCCAAAAAAAACATCAGGAATATCCAGCATAATGCAACAATTATAGATTGCTAACCCTAAGATGCTACCTACTTCACTGAGTGCTTTGTTCACAAAAACATCTCCGTAAATGGATCTGGTTATCACATCTCCAAATTTTAAATTTTCAGCAATAATGTCGTTTTCTGCATAAATCGCTGCTATGCGCTTTAGTAGTCCTTCCATTGAAACCACTTCGCCTAAGCGGCGCCCGTCTGCAGTAAGGAAAGCTCCGAGTTCCCCGGCTGCATAATTGCATCCCTCAAAGAACTCCCCCTTGTAAACAATCCCCGAACCAAGTCCGATACTGCAATTTACGTAAATCAAAGATTCAATCCCATCAGTCTTACCCATGGTTATCTCACCTATAGCAGCCATTCTAAGATCATTTCTCAAGAGTACGGGTATTCCAAACTCTTCCTCTAAGTATTCCTTTAGACCTATGTTTGTCCACGGATGATGTGTCGGGTCTACATAAATGACTTTGCTATCACCGCCAATTTGACCGGGGAGAGAAATAACTATAAGGCCAAGCCTGTCATGGGGTATTGCAAGTTGCTTTAGCAAGTCTTTTAAAGTGCCTGATAACTCTTCTTTTTTTGCTTCAGGGGGTGCAAACCTATCTATATTAGGTTTTTTTAAGTCAAGTATTTCGCATTTTAAATTTCCTATAGCGCATATTGGGTAATTATAAGAAAGCTCAATAACTGCAATGTAGCGATATGTCTTATTGAAGCGCAGCATTGTTGGTTTTTTTCCACCGTTTTTCGTGGACTTACCTGTACCTGCCTCTGTAACCATTCCTGAGGTTATTAGTTCCTGTAAATTCCTTGAAACTGTTGGTTTTGACATTTTGAGCTGCTTTGAAAGAGTTGCTTTGGAAATCCCGTCATTTTGATAAATTTTATCCAGTATCGTCTTTTGATTTAGTATTCGCACAGTTGAATTATCAGCTGCCATTTGATTTTCCACTCCAATACATATCAATTTGAATTAACAGAGTGTGCTTCTTGTAATTACGTTAGTAACATGCTGTTACTAACCATTTTGTTAAAATTAACACACAAAATTCATTTTGTCAAGTTTTTTTTGTTTTGTTTCCCCATTTTTTTAGCACCGGCAAGATGAAAATATTTTACAGCAAACTAAAGGGTAAAAACATTACTACATTTTTCGCCATTATAAGTTAGAGCCGCAAATATTGCAGTGCAACATTTGCGGACTCATTATGTACTAATCAACTGTCAAACGCGGGATTATATCAGAACCAACTCATTCTGGATGGGCTTACAATTTTGCTCCACAGATTACAGTGGGCGTTTGCTCCGCTTTTTTCATCGCCGTTGAAGGTCAAACGTTCTGATTCCAGTTCTTCAAGGTGGTTTACTTCCCCTGATATGTAGGATTTCAGTCGTCTCGATGCGGCTTTGAGCCTAGCCTCTAATCCACCTAGGCGAATATGGAGCACTTCCAGTCCATGAGGCTTATTTTCCCTTAGCCATACATGCTCAAAGCTCAGTGCCAACTTTCTTACCTTCTTCTTAACTTTTTTAAGTTTTTTATAGGCTAACCACCGTAATTCATCAACATTACTATCAATATATGCCCGCCTTATCTCTATGCCTAACGTGGCTTTTTGTGAGAGAATTTCACTAATCAGCGCAGTGTGCGTGAATATGTAACTCCACTGCGGATTTCGTTTTGCGGCTTTTTTTAACTGCTTTGCACACACTTTAAAATGTATGGGGAAAGTGTTCGGGTCAACATGCCTGTCAAAAATTCCCAACAAAACATCTTGATATAGTAGGGGTTTAGTGGTGTTTTGAAGATGTTCTCTGCTATAATTAGTAAAGTTTGGTGTGTCGAGCATGAAAAAGTCATCCCAATTGCCTCTTGTGCAGGCCTTAAATCGAACCCTGAGTGTGTCCTCACTCACGTCAGCGCCTTTGTAGGCAATCTCTGCGTGTAGCTGTAAGATGGGCAAAATTACAAACGCAGGGGTTTCCGCACCGTCATCTCCCCAGCCCGTTGTGAACACTTCCTCTATGCCCTCTTCAATGCTCGCGGAAAGTGCCGCTCGTGTGGCATCATAACTGAATCTGAGGTCAGGGGTCAGCCCGTTCCATTTATATGCCCCACCGGCAAATGTAATTTCATTTGGAAATCTTCTATGTCTTTTTATCATTGCATTGTAGCGGTCTTTATCTTTTGAGTAGTAATCCCAATAGACGAGCTTAACGTCTGAGCGCAGTTTTTCGAGCATTTCGGGTGGAAAATCTACGTTCGTGTCTTCCTCGCTCACATAGTATTCGCCTTTATAAGCAAGCCGGAAGAACATATCGCTCCACATCATAGGCTTAAAATCGTATTTTTTACAAATTTCAATTACTTTGCTCAGATGGCTTGTCATTATGTCACTGCGGTTTTGGTAGCCGTGCTTGTCGAGATATTTACCAAGCCCCAGCATGTGAGCCTCGTCCATGCCGATGTTTATGTTTTTTGAGCTGAAGCATTCTGAGAGTGTGCGAATCATGTCATCAAGGAAACGGTATGTCTTTTCTTCACCGACAAGCAAAATATCTTCGCAGTCAACAATATCGTGAAACTCAGGCCAGCGTAGTGCCTCATTTAAGTGTGCCAATGTCTGCACGCAAGGAATCAGCTCTATGCCAAACATTTCTGCATAGCTATCGAGTTCCTTCAGCTCCTCTTTTGTGTATCGCCCGCGTAAATATCCGAAATATTTCCACTCCGGTATTTCAAATGTGTCCTCGGTATATAGTTGCAAGGTATTGAGCCCCATGAGTGCCATGTGGCGTATGAGCTTTTTCACTGCGGGAATGCTTGCAACGGCGTTTCTGGAGCAGTCTAGCATGTAGCCGTTTGCTTTGAATGCGGCTGTCTCTGCGACCTCAGTTTCGCCCTGCATAAGATGGCTAATGGCTCTTATGAACTCTGCTTTATTGCTGTATTTTATTTCTGCTCTGCCGTCTGATTGTGTCAGCTTGAGCCCCTTTTCCTGCGTTTCGGCTTCTATTTCTGTTCCTGTGCCTGAAATGGATAAAAACCCCGCTTGTTCAAGTTCTCTGAGCGGGTGGGTTAACTCCTCGGCTAGTTTGCCTACTGCAATTGATATCATAATGTAATCCTCCTTTGAGGTTGCCTGCTCTTATTTTCTAACTCACTTATGAACGTAATGTCACATAGTATATTATTTTGTTTTGTTTCCGTCAAGAGTTAATATTTGCGGGCAACAAAAAGACGACCTTTTGTGGTCGCCTTGTCTAACTCCTGACATTCCTTACCTATACCCCTGCACAATCAGTCTTGCATCGTCATTGCGGCAGTTTGTGCATGTGGAGAGGGTGATTATTTGTGAGGCTCCCGTTGGAGCTCCAAGTCTGTGAGTGAAGTAAGGAAATGCGTGATCGGC
>WQSX01000048.1 GCA_009787625.1 Oscillospiraceae bacterium | reverse complement strand
GAACGGTTGTTGCCGTGGTTCGTGCCGGATTCTTGCAAGGCAAAAAAAGTAAGGCCTCTCGGTTGAACGGGAGGTCTTGTCCGTCCGCATTTGACGCTTACTATTTTTATGTTTGTAAAGTAAGTTGACAAAAATTAAAACATATGTTACATTAAAATGGCAATTCAAGCCGTTAGGAGACAGTCGATGACTATTATTCATTAACAAGTAGATAGTGCCAAAGGAGATATGCCGTTTAGAAAATGGCTTGTTTTTGAAGGCAAAATTTAAGGTTAATGGATATACACGATTTTTTGGTTTGAATTGTGACCCTAAATAGGGTTGAGTTTAAGTTTTTAAGTTGCGTCAAGGTCTAACCTTGATGCGTTTTTTTATTGCTAAAAAATAACTAATAGAAAGGTTCATATATGAGAAGATTCACAGCCCTCAGGCCACCTTTTAATACCTTCCTGAATACAATATTTTATATAGGAAGGGTTACAATATTTGAAAAACATAATATGGAGAGCGCATATCGAATGCGCTTTGACAGTGGATAACTATTGCAAGGGTTGCAAGATGAAAGCATCTTTTGTTTCCAGCGGGCTGTTTCGTGTAAATGCGCAGAAGAAAAGCTTGGATGTTTGGTTGATTTACAAGTGTTCTATCTGTGATACTACATGGAACTTGACTGTTTTGTCTCGGGTGAATCCGAGCTCTATACATCCGGAAACTTTGAGGAAATTCCTCGCCAACGATTCTGCTCTTGCGCTACACTATGCAACGGATATACCGCTTATCAAAAAAAATGGCGGAGAACCCGGCTGTCCGATTGTTGAGATAGAAGGCGAACGAGTTGATATGAAAGAGCCGGTACGCATTCAGCTTATTGCGGAGCAACCCGTGGGAATCAAAGTCTTGACAATTTTGCGTAATCAGCTTGGTTTGTCTCGAAGCGAAATAAATCGTTTATATGATAGTGGACGAATCCGCTGTGTATCAGGGCAAGAGATTAAAAAATACAAGTTGACAGGAGAAATTGTGATAGAAATCGAATAATATTAAACAAGGCAGACGCAAAGCGAAAATCCGTTTTGTGTCTGCTGTGACGTAAACGGCACCCAGACACCGTTGTGTAGATTGATAGTGCAGATTCTGCACCTTGCATAATTATTGGCTGAGTGATATAATAAAAATCGCAGTGGAGAGCAAAACATAAATCCATAGTTCATCAGAAAGGGGAGTTTACATTGAATCTTACGCCACTCGACAAACAATCAAAGCGAAATAAAAAAGAGCACCATGCAAGACAGCGCGGTAGCTGGCATGGTGTGAATCCGGTCACACGAAAATCTGAAAATGCAAAAATGTATGACAGGAAAAAAGAGAAACGCTTGCTGAGAGGTGAGCGTTTTGATTTTCTGCAAAAAACATGGTATACTTTTTTGCATGAATAAAAATTATTTTGTTGTTGATTTTGAATTTACTCAGTATACAAAACCTGTCGGTAAGCCACGTGCCTTTTTTTCTGAAATTATCGAAATAGGTGCCATTTTGATTGACGGAGAAACATTTGAAATTATCGGTGAAATAGAAAATTTTGTGAAGCCGCATTTTTTTCCAAATCATGCGGCGGAAAGCATGGAGTTTTGTATGATTACCGAAGCTGATATGGAAGAGGCGATAGAGTTTAGCGACATGCTTGAGCGTATGGCTTCTATGTATGTTCCCGGAGAAACATATTTTGTCTCTTGGGGCAATTATGACTATCATGTTATCGAGCGAGGTTGCGAACGGCATCAACTCCAAAATCCGGTTCTAAAAGAAGATTATTTAGATCTTGCGGCGGCTTATAAAATATACAAAGGCGACCACCTGACAACAGGTTTAGCCAAGGCGGCCGAGGAACTTCAAGTCACCGCAGAAGGCTTTGGCCACACGGCGTATGACGATGCAATGAATACGGTTGGAGTTTTGATTAAATTGTTGGATAGAGGGTGGGCGCCGGGGGATTTTATGTGTTAATTTGGGTAGAGATGTTTTCATTGATAAATCTATTCATCCACCAGTTTAAAATAGCACAAATTTGCTAAGTGTCTTTTGCGGCTTATCCAACAAAAATCACTGAGCCGGGATATTTTTTTAGAATGTCGTCAGTAGTAATAAATGTTACTCCCTCAGATATAGCTTGGGCAAGTAAAATTCTGTCAAACGGGTCTTTATGTAATGTTGGTAAACTTCTCACAGTCAAAGTGTGGCGGCTGATTATAGGCAATTCCTCATATCCTGCGCCGAGAAGTCCGTTATAGAGTGCTGTCGGGTCAATGTTAAAGTCCGCTCTATTAAGTCCGGATTTGATGGTGATTTCCCATATGCTGGCTGAACTAAACAATAGAGTATTCGCTTTATTTTCAATGTAGTGAATGGCTTTTGGCGGCACGTTGCCTTCAGCAGCGAAAATCAGAAGTTGTGTGTCTAAGAGAATTTTCATAAATTGCCCTCGAACATCTCTAATATTTCATCTTTGCACATATGGTTAAAGTCGTCAGGAATCGAAATCTGCCCTTTCATAAAACCAATACGTGGCAATGGCTCTTTTGCATCATAAGAGCTTACCACGACCAGCGGAAACCCCGACTTTGCAATTATAAACGGTTCGCCCTCCGCCGCACGCTTGACTAGAGCAGAGAGTTGAGTTTTTGCCGCATGAATATTAATCTGTTCCATAATCAATGCTCCATAATTCGTATATAGTAAACTAAGTATAACAGACTAAGTTTGATTTGTAAATAGGAGAATGGCATTTTGATATATTTGCTCTTTTGGAAAATTTATTTAAAAATAGTGACAAATGTCACTATCGTCGCATGGCATAATTATGATATGCTTGTTAGATTAAAAACTAAAGGAGAATTTTATGCTAGTTCCGTCAATCAGTTTTCCGGGTAATTGCGATGAAGCTATTACCTACTATAGAGATGCTCTTGGGGCAGAGGTGAAAGTGATTATTCACAATGGAGATGACACAACAGACCCCAATGTGGACAAATCTTTGCCGCCTAATTATGTAACATATTCGGAGATACTTTTATTTGGTACTTCTGTGATGATGGCTGATGGAGCGAAAGAGAAAATGTCCTGCGATAACTTTTCGTTTACCCTTTCCCTCGACACAGAAGAAGAGGTGACTTCTGTTTTCAATAAACTCGCAGACGGTGGTGAAATTACCGTACCTCTGGGAGCAGAGCTTTATGATTATCCCATGGGTTGCGTGAAAGACCGCTTCGGCATTTCGTGGACTGTTTCGATTTATTTTGAGTGATTTTGAAGCGATAGTTAACCACACAAATCCGAGTGTAACGGTGATTTAGGCGCAGTGTCTTGATTGCCGAGCATAATATAAATTTTAGGAGAGATGAACATGAGTGAAAAAGCAATTGCAAAAGCAGAAGAAATTGTCAAAAGCAAGACGGCAGAAGTAAATATGGGAGTAGGGGTTGCTCTGTCGCTGATTGACCACGAAGGATACCCCACTACGTCTACGCTTTCTATTTCTAAGGCCGATGGTATCCGCCAAATTACATTTGGGGTTTCCCTTGACTCAAACAAAGCAAAACGCGCCAAGGCGAACAGCCACGCAAGTGTATGCATTTTTGACGACGACTATGCGGGCGGCGCATATTACAACATTACCCTTGTAGGAGATATTGAAGTAGTAACCGACGCTCAAATGAAAAAAGACACATGGTATGAGGGGCTGGAAGCGCATTTTTCCGAGGGAGCAGACGATCCCAACTATTGCGTATTGAAGTTTACCACCAAGCGTTATAATTTATGGGTTGACATGGAAGAAGACGGGACAACAGGTAGTTTTTAACTTGTTGTGTGAAGCGTTGACATAATAACTGTCAACGCTCACAACTACACAATTCAAAATTAGGCATATAGTTGTCATGTTTAGTTTGCTCATAACAGCTATTCTAAAACTCAAAATCCTCAAGCTTGAAATTTGAATAAAACCTTCCTGAAGTTGGAGTGAATTTGAGTACGCAAAAGTCGGGGTCTGTGAAGGATTTCTGCGGATAAGCGTTTTTGAAAACGCTTTGCCAATATTTTTCCTTGATGCCCATATCGGTTACAATTTCCATGTCGCCTTTGAGCAAACATCCCTTGTACCAAAAAATCTTTTTGCTGAAAAAATAGACATTGGATTTTGGGTTTTTGCTTATTTCATCGGCAAATTTTGAGGATGTATTTGTGCAAAAATATATCTCGCTCAAAGATTCTCTATGTTTGCCCGGAACAACTGCTTTTGTCAGCGGGTATTCGTCTGAGCCTATGCAGGACAAAATAAATGTACCAACTTTTTTGTGTAATTTTTCAGCCTTTTCTTTTGCTGTCATGTTTTGCCCTCCAATTATGATTTATTATGTCGGTTGATGAAAGATATTTTGAAGTTAATTGTACCCAATTATTGCATTTTGCTATGCGGTGAGCTTCACCGCTTTTTGCGCTTCTTTACTGCTTCGTGCAGTAGATATTCTATCTGACCATTGAGGGAGCGGAAGTCCTCTTCCGCCCATGCCACTAGATCTTTCCATAACTGTGGCGACAGACGCAAGGGGACTTGTTTTTTTGCTTGGTCCTTTTCTTTATCTTTTTCACTCATAGACTTCTACCTAAATCCGCACCTTAGTACAACGAACCGCTGTTTACAACAGGTTGAGCGTCTTTGCCGCCGCATAGCACCACCAGTAGGTTGCTGACCATTGCGGCTTTGCGCTCTTCGTCCAGTTCTACTACATTTGTCTCGCCTAACTTGTTGAGTGCCATTTCTACCATGCTCACACCCGCTTCGACTATCATGCTCTTGGCATCGATTATGGCCGAGGCTTGTTGTCTTTGCAGCATTACTGCGGCTATTTCTTCGGCGTATGAAAGATGGGTTATACGTGCCTCGATGATTTCGAGACCTGCTATGTCTACCTTTGCTTGGATTTCGTCGCGGAGCTTTTCTGCAACTTCCATGCTGCTGCCGCGCAGAGAGGATTCGTTGTCTGTGCCTGCGGAGTCGTAAGGGTAAAGCCTAACTATGTTTCTAAGTGCTGAGTCGCATTGGATTGAGAGGTATTCTTTGTAATTATCCACATCAAAAACGGCTTTGGCTGTGTTGACAACTTTCCAGATGACCACAATTCCTATTACTATTGGGTTACCAAGTTGGTCATTTATTTTTTGTCTGTCATTGCTGAGTGTCATGACTTTTAACGAAACTTTTTTGCCTGCGCTTGCTTTGACCAGGAGTGCTTCTAAGCTTTCGCTTGTGGCAGCATTTGTTGACTTAACTGCTCCTGTTGTAGTTTCAGTGACTCCGGCGGCAGGATTTACGGCTGTGCAAAATGGATTTACCCAGTAGAATCCTGCGCCTTTAAGTGTGCCGTAGTAACGTCCGAACAACGTGAAAACATATGACTCATTGGGGCGGAGTATCTTTAATCCGCAAAACAAGATTGGACCAATTGTGCTGAAGTAGAGTGCGCACACAACTATGAGAGTTACCATAAGCACTGTGTTGACATCTGCTTCTGTCGCTAGAAATATTACTGCCATAACAAATACGCCGATAGTGATTAGCATTACTATGATGTTTGTTATCATAGCGCTCATGCCACTTCCACCTTTTAACAATATTTCCGAGCTGGCCGTTTTTGTTTCATTTACTTTGTTTGTCATAGTTCATTACCTCCATAAATTTTATGATATCATTTTGATTTCATATTTATACTAACATGGTGCTTTACATTTGTCAATTAATTTTTTGTATGATGTAATAATTTACAAGTTAAGGCGGGCGTACCTATTCGCTGCAAAGCAGATATGATAACCAAATTATAAAAGCCGCCAAAGTGTGAATTTTCAACACTTCAACGGCTTTTTCACACTTTAAATGTGTATTGACAAGCGATTATTTATAGGAGTATAATTGATGCAAGCACAGAGCGTTAGGGCGGTACGAATTTTTTGACGTTTCGGGGCTTGCTTCTCAGAAGGGAGGGTAGCTTTTTACTCAACCGGAGGGAGGTGGTACGATGTCGGTGTATGAAGCATTGATAATTGCAATGAAAATTGTACGTTTGATTTATGACATACGAAAAAACCGCAAAGTCCACAAGAGCCGCAAGGTCAGCAAGTGTAGAAAAAGAAAGAAATAATCGGCCCCCAAGTAATTACACGCTAGGGTGAGCCGATTATTTCTTTGCTTTAAGCACAGAATACGAAGCAAGCCCACCGCCCTTGGCGGCTGTTGCCCGAGAGAGTGTTAGCGCACTCTCTCTTTTGTACTTAGATTTTAACATTTTTCTAAGTAAACGTCAATAGCGATTTTCTAGTTTTCACCATAACTAACTGTTGACATTTCACGCCAAGTATTGCATAATATTGATTAACCGAACAAACATGTAATAGAGGAGCCTCTGTCAGGGTAGTTTTTGCGCTCTATAGGTTGAGCAACCTGTGCGCTTTGCGAATATGACGAAGGCCGAAGGGGGACTCACTGCTCAATGAGTCAGCCTTGGGAGATGTGCCCAGTGCGGTCTCCTGTCACCTAAAGGTGAAGCGCTATTTATATGCCCATGGGGGTATGTAAGTAGTGCTGTTTTAGTATCTGCAAAAATTAATAAAAAAGGGGGCAGCGACAACATGAACATAGGAATCAAAGTGAGAATGAGCGCACATGATGCGCATTATGCGGGAGGGCTCGTTGACGGGGCAAAAATGCTTCAGCTATTCGGTGATGTGGCGACTGAGCTACTCATACGCCATGACGGTGATGAAGGGTTATTTCGAGCCTACGACAACGTTGAATTTCTCGCCCCTGTCTATGCGGGAGATTATATCGAAGCGACAGGCGAAATCACAAGTGTCGGCAACACTTCGCGCAAAATGTCATTTGTTGCAAAAAAAGTAATAGTTCCCCGACCCGAAATAGGCACTACGGCTTGCGATGTGCTTGATGAGCCGATAATTGTCTGCAAAGCAAGCGGAACATGCGTTGTACCAAAAGAACTTCAGAGATTTAGCTAACAGAAAATTGCGGATTGTTACGCAAGAAAACAAGTTATCTTATGGTTACTTTATACCTCAAATAATTGACTGCGAAAGGAATTCGTATAATGAGCAAGCTGATAATTACTGCCGCAATATGCGGTGCGGAAGTTACAAAAGAACATAATCCTGCTGTTCCATACACTGTGGAAGAAATCGCTGCGGAAGCCGAAAAAGCTCACAAGGCAGGGGCGAGCATTATTCACCTGCATGTGAGAAATGACGACGGCACTCCGACACAATCAAAAGAGCGGTTTGCACAGTGTATTGATGCAATCAATATAAAATGCCCCGATGTGATAATTCAGCCCTCGACAGGCGGGGCAACCGGAATGAGCGCAGATGAGAGACTACAGCCGATTGAGCTGTCTCCCGAAATGGCATCTCTCGACTGTGGAACATGCAATTTCGGCGGAGATGAAATTTTTATCAACACTGAAAATATGATAATCGATTTTGCCGCAAAAATGCAAAAATATAACGTAATGCCGGAGCTTGAATGTTTCGACAAGGGTATGATTGACATGGCACTCCGTCTTATCAAAAAAGGGCATATATCAGGGCATTTGCACTTCAATTTCGTGATGGGTGTAAACGGCGGAATCGGTGCAGAGCCGAGGGATTTTCTATTCATGAAAGAAAGCATTCCGGAGGGCGCAACGTTTACAGTATCGGGCATCGGCAGAGCGGCATTTCCTATAGTGGCTCTCTCCATAATATCAGGCGGGCATGTTCGCGTTGGCTTTGAGGACAATATATATCTATCAAAAGGCGTTTTAGCAAAGTCCAATGCTGAGCTTGTAGAAAAAGTGGTACGTTTGGCAACCGAACTCGGCAGGGAAGTTGCAAGCCCAAGTGAGGCGAGAGAGATTTTGCAACTACGCGCGAAGTGACAAGCATACTGAATATTTGTATTTGTTTTAACTTTTTCGGAAAGGATGGTAATTTCCATGGCAATAAAAGGTGGAAAATACGGAGAGCACAGGGTGAGTGAGACAAAGGGTGCTTTGCCGCAAACGGCTGATAAAATTGATAATGACATGACGAAAGTATATTCAAATGAAATAATCGTCGATGTCTCGTCACTGAATATTGATTCTGCATCATTTGCACAGCTTAAAGGTGAATTTGACGGCGACACGGCGAAAATCGGGGCAAAAATTATGGAAATAGTGTCTGAGCGCGGAAAAATGCAAAATCCTGTCACGGGTTCGGGCGGAATGTTTATCGGCACAGTGTCGCATGTAGGCGAGGACATAATCAGCACAGATATTAAAAAGGGCGATAAAATAGCATCACTCGTCTCACTTTCACTTACTCCTCTAAAAATTGAGGAAATCACAGCTATACACTCAGAAATCGATAGAGTTGATATCATTGGTCAAGCTGTGTTGTTTGAAAGCGGAATTTATGCAAAGCTACCAGCCGATATGTCAGCAGAACTCGCACTTGCCGCACTTGATGTGGCAGGCGCACCTGCACAAGTAGCAAAGCTTGTAAAACCCTGTCAGAGTGTGCTTGTGCTTGGAGCAGGCGGAAAGTCGGGAATGCTCTCATGCTATGAGGCGACCAAACGTGTAGGACCCACAGGAAGAGTAGTGGCACTGCTCCGTGACCACACGGAAAAAGAGCAGGGTGACTTTATACTCAAAAACAAGCTGGCTCACGCCGCTATTTATGCCGATGCCGCAAACCCTGCTTTGGTGTTAGATGAATCGCTGAGAGCCAATAATGGCTCGGAGTACGACATATCAATCAGTTGCGTAAATGCCCCGGGCACCGAGATGGGTTGTATTTTACCTGTCAAAGACGGCGGTACAGTGTACTTTTTCTCCATGGCAACAAGCTTCACCCGTGCCGCACTCGGAGCTGAGGGTGTTGGAAAAGATGTAAACATGATTATAGGAAACGGCTATACAAAGGGTCATGCAGAGATAACGCTCAGTATTTTGCGTGAATGCGAGCCATTGCGCAGTTTGTATGAGAGTAAGTATTTGTAGACGTAAATACGCCCCCTCCCTCGTCATTCTGCGACTACGCGCAGAATGACAAGGGTATTCGATAGTTTTGTAAGGTATGGGTTTACCCGTACCGCAGGTCTTTGAAAGGAATGATTAGTATGGAAAGCAGAAAAAAAATGTTCCCGGATGTCTCCGCGGATGATTGGAAAGACTGGAAATGGCAACTCCGAAATAGGGTTAAAACGCTTGATGAGCTTAAAAAATATATCCCTTTGACCTCTGCTGAGGAAAAAGGCGTGACGCAGTGTTTAAAATCACTCCGAATGGCAATAACTCCATACTATCTTTCGCTAATTGATACAGAAAATCCAAAAGATCCCATCAGGAAACAAGCCGTGCCAACGTCCTCTGAACTCGATATCATACAAGACGACATGTCCGATCCTCTCAACGAGGACAAAGACTCACCTGTAAAAGGACTCACGCACCGCTATCCCGACAGAGTGCTACTCCTCACAACCGACCAATGCTCAGTATATTGTCGCCACTGCACAAGAAGAAGATTTGCAGGGCAAACCGATGCCGCTATGCAGGCTTCTCAGATTGAAGAGGCTGTCAAGTACATCGCAGAGCATCCTGAAATACGTGATGTCGTCCTCAGCGGCGGCGACCCGCTGTTAATGAGCGAGGATCGTCTTGAACATATAGTAAAATCTCTCAGAGCAATCCCATCTGTAGAAATTATCAGAATTGGTACACGTGTGCCCATAGTTATGCCACAGCGAATTACTCCCGAATTAATTTCAATGCTCAAAAAGTACCAACCCATTTGGATAAACACGCATTTCAACCACCCGCAGGAGTTTACACCCGAAGCGATTGAAGCCTGTGCAAAATTAGCCGATGGCGGTTTTCCGCTTGGCAATCAGAGCGTTTTGCTTGCAGGGATAAACGATTGCCCGCATGTAATGAAAGAGCTTGTCCATAAACTCATGCTTAACAGAATTCGTCCGTATTACATATATCAGTGTGACCTCTCTGAAGGTCTTGCACATTTCAGAACACCTGTGTCGAAAGGCATAGAAATCGTCGAGGCTCTGCGCGGGCATACTTCAGGTCTTGCCGTGCCCACATTTGTAGTAGATGCACCGGGTGGCGGCGGTAAAATCCCTGTGATGCCGCAGTACCTTATTTCCCAAGCTCCCCAAGCCGCTGTCCTGCGAAACTATGAGGGGAACTCTTTTACATATCCTATACCGAGAGGGTATAAAAATGATTGTGAGTGTCCTGTTTGTACCGGCAAGAGTAAGGATACCCGCAGTGGTGTTGCTGCTCTGCTTGCTGTAAATGATCCAGCCTTTAAGGATATTCCTTTCCGCCTATGAACATACAAAGCAATTTACTGAAATTAGTCGGAGACCATGAGCGTATTTCCACAATAGGAATGTGTAAAAACGCAGGAAAGACGACAGTTTTGGGCGCACTTATAGACGAGTGCGACTCACAAGGGCTGAAAATTGCACTATGTTCTGTCGGTCGTGACGGAGAGCTTGTCGATGTTGTGACAAATACAGAAAAACCCTCTATTTCAGTACGCAGAGGTACGATATTCTCAACAACTTCCGGACTTGTGTCATGCTGTAATATCGACATGAAGCTTATGCACTCCACAAAAATCAGCACTGCACTGGGCGAGGTGCTTATATTCAAAGCCAAAAGCCATGGCGATATTCAACTCAGCGGTCCGTCAATAAACACTCAACTCGTGCCGCTTATGAATTTTTTTAAATCACACGGCGCACAAAAAGTGCTGATTGACGGTGCAGTATGCAGAAAAGCATCTTCATCACCTATAATCGCAAGTGCTTCAATCCTCTGTACAGGAGCCGATTATGATAGTGATATGCGAAAAGTAATAGCTGACACTGCACATTTTGCATCTTTAATGAATACAAAATCTCTGCAATCAGATGTTTATAGAGCGCTGATAGGGGAGCATAGAGGCACAAATGAAGTGCTGATTTTCGACCATAGTGGTCTATTGTCTCACCATGGCAAGTACGAACTGGTAGAAAATGATTTTCGCAAGCGAGTTAAGCTGGCCTATTTCTCAGGTGCACTCACCGACAAGACTTTTGAAGATGCTTTGGGCGGATTTCGGAGTGCATCAGGATTAACGGTTGTCGCTGAAAATCCATCGAAGATTATGCTGTCGAGTGAACTTAGCGATATTTTAAAACTTCGAGGCTGCGAGCTGTTTGTTTTAGAACCTATCACACTCGCCTGCATTTGTATCAATCCTTTCAGCACATCAGGTACCCATTTTGATAAGAATGAGTTTTTAGAGGGTATGCAAGCGGCTGTTGATGGGGTGGGCGTAGAAGTTATTAATGTGCTTGGTTGATGCTTATTAAGCAATTGTGAAAGCCAAGAGACAAATCACCCGGCCCTGCGGGGCCACCCTCTTTGCTAAAGAGGGCAGGGGGTTAAATTAGGAGGAAACCATGACAAGTAAGTTATCTTTAGACCAAAAGACGATAGATTCGGCACGCCTTCATGCGGGTAAAATCGCCGATTCTATTCAGTCTTTTATAGACATTCACTCAACTGTGACTGTTGAGCGTGCCATATGCCGGCTATTTGGGTTATCGGGCGTTGATGCAGAAGGTGTGCCTGTTTCTAACATCTTAGTTGATGAGCTAAAGGATAGGGGACTGCTCTCAAGAGGTGCCGCCGTGTTCATCGGTGAAGCTTGCCTAACACTTGGAGTAGCTCCGCATGAATTGGAAACGCATATAATCAGTGGAACACTGCCTTTTGATAACATGGGCAAGCATGATAAAAAAACCGTGCACGAATTTTTATTTGCCGAGGCTCAAAAAACGGTCGAGCTCATTTCAGCAAATAAAAACAAACGAAATGAGCTTCTTGACAAATATGGGCATAACAGAGAACCACTGCTCTATGTTATTGTCGCAACAGGCAATATCTATGAGGACATAACCCAAGCTGGTGCCGCCGCCAGGCAGGGGGCGGATGTTATTGCAGTAATCAGAACAACGGGGCAGAGCTTGCTCGACTATGTTCCGCATGGCGCAACAACTGAGGGATTTGGCGGAACCTACGCCACACAGGAAAATTTCAGGCTTATGCGCGAGGCGCTTGACAAAGTAGGTGAAGAAGAAAACCGCTATATTCGTCTCTGTAATTATTGCTCCGGGTTATGTATGCCTGAAATTGCCGCACTTGGTGCTGTTGAGCGTTTAGATGTAATGCTTAACGATGCGCTTTACGGTATTTTGTTTCGCGATATTAATATGAAACGCACTCTAATTGACCAGTTTTTCTCCCGTGTTATAAATGGTTTTGCGGGAATAATTATCAATACGGGCGAAGATAATTACCTCACCACCGCAGACGCAATAGAAGAGGCGCACACCGTACTCGCATCGCAGTTTCTAAACGAGCAGTTTGCGAAACGGGCAGGCATTCCCGAATCGCAAATGGGGCTTGGACACGCTTTTGAGATTGACCCGTCTGTGGAAAATAGTTTTCTGCTTGAGCTTGCACAAGCTCAAATGGCTCGTGAAATCTTCCCCGATGCAAAACTAAAATACATGCCGCCAACGAAGCATATGACAGGCAACATTTTCATGGGGCATGTCCAAAATGCTCTGTTTAACATGGTGAGCATTTTGACAGGGCAGAGTATTCATCTTCTTGGCATGATGACCGAAGCGATTCACACGCCGTTTATGTCCGACAGAATACTTGCAATAGAAAATGCAAACTATGTTTTTAGGGCAATGCGCGACCTAGGCGATGAACTGACGTTTAAGAAAGATGGATTAATCGAAAAAAGAGCTGATGAAGTTTTACAAAATGCAAATAAGTTCTTAGGCGAAATTGAAACACTCGGACTTTTTGCAACGCTCGAAAAGGGACTTTTTGCAGGTGTGAAACGCGCTCATGACAGCGGCAAAGGACTTGACGGGGTTTTTGAAAAAAGCGGAAATTACATAAATCCGTTTATTGAGCTTATGCTCAGAGGTGAAAAACAATGATAGATTACAGAAATATTTTACCATATGGCGATACATTGGGCGATGCCAAAACTCAAATTAGTTTCAGTTTGCCTGTACCTTGCGGGCAAAAAGGCATAGAGGCTGCCAAGATACTTGCAGGAAAAATGGGCTTAAGAGAACCGCTTGTTGCATATCAGGGTGAACTCGACGAGGACTACTCATTTTATGTGGTCTACGGCAGTGTGACTCATTTTGTTGATTACGAAAGCATTAGTGTGTATGACGCTGTTGATAAAGTCATGGACATGGGCGAGATTGATGAGTTTATCCGAAGTAATTTCGGGCGTAAGCTTACGGTAGTTGGTGCATCAACAGGTACAGATGCGCATACAGTGGGCATTGATGCTATAATAAACATGAAAGGCATTGCCGGTCACTATGGACTTGAACGTTATGAGATGTTGGACGCATACAATCTTGGTTCACAGGTGTCAAATGAACTACTTGTGAGAAAAGCAGTTGAATTAAATGCAGACGTGCTTTTGGTTTCACAGACAGTTACACAGAAAAATGTGCATATCGCAAATCTTTCAAACCTTGTTGACATACTTGAGGCAGAGGGTTTGAGGGAGAAATTTGTACTAATCTGCGGTGGCTCACGCATAAATCACGAGCTTGCAAAAGAGCTGGGTTATGATGCGGGGTTCGGCGCAGGTAAATATGCCGAGGACGTCGCGACGTTTTTTGTCGAAGAACTTCTGCGGAGGAATAATTCTTGATATTTTTCTCGATATGGAGTAAATTAAAATAATACTATCTTATGGACTTATGGAGGCATTTTTATGAAATCTTATACTTATGATGAAATCGAAGTGGGGCAGAGTGCTTGCGTGGCGAAAACTATCAGTGAGCATGATGTATATGCATATGCGGGGATAACGGGTGATTTTAACCCTGTGCATGTTGACGCTCCCTACGCGGAAGGGACTTTCTTCAAAGAGAGAATTGCCCACGGTATGCTCACTGCAAGTTTTGTATCGACAGTTCTTGGAATGTATCTTCCGGGACCGGGTGCTATTTTTATTTCTAACTCAGTGAATTTCCTTGCGCCTGTCCGTTTTGGCGATACTATCACAACGACATGCACTGTCGTTGAAAAAATGGAAAAAGGCAGAGTGAGACTGGAGACGAAAGTCACAAACCAAAACGGTGAAACTGTCATAACAGGCGAGAGCTTGGTAAGTATTCCCAAAAAGAAGTAAGGTAGCTGTTCAGTGTCCCCGCAGATGATGAGCAATTTACCCTGATTTTCGGGAGCCATCGGGATCTACACCGCTGTTCTCCCGAAAAACCAGTGCAAACTGCTCATCATCTGCTGTACCGGTGAATAGTTATGAAGTAAGTATAATTAAATTGGAAAGGAATTATTGTTATTATGAGACTTTCAGGCAAAATTGCAATTGTTACAGGAGCGGCGGCGGGAATCGGCAGATGTATAACAGAGCTTTTTGTAAAAGAGGGGGCGACTGTTGTTGCATGTGATGTGGCGGATATTCCGTACAAGCTCGAAAAGGTCGAGCCGTATTCATTAAATGTTACCGACAGAGAGGCGTGTGAAAAATGCTTTAAGCATGTCTCGGAGAAATATGGTAAGATAGACATACTCATAAATAACGCAGGCATTACAAGAGATGCGATGACTGTCAAAATGACAGATGAGCAGTGGGATTCGGTAATAGATGTCAATTTAAACGGAATATTCAACCTGACACGCCATGTCGGCCCCTTCATGGAGCGGCAGGAGACAGGCGGGTCGATTGTCAGTATTTCTTCTGTTGTTGGCGAGTTTGGAAACATCGGACAGGCAAATTATGCGGCGACAAAATCCGCTATATTCGGGTTGACTAAGTCGTGGGCAAAGGAATTTGCAAGAAAAGGCGTGCCTGTAAGGGCAAACGCAATCGCCCCCGGATATATTATGACGGATATTTTAAAGACGGTACCGCAGGATTTACTTGATAAATTTTCGAGCCAAACAATGCTTGGAAGGCTTGGTGAGCCTGAGGAAATTGCAAATATGGCACTATTCCTAGCAAGTGACGAGGCATCATATGTCACGGGACAAGTTATCAGCGTAAACGGCGGAATGAGGCTGTAAAAATAACAAAAAAGGAGTTACAAAATGCGTGAAGTAGTCATATGTTCAGCCGCAAGGACGGCAATCGGTAATTTTAACGGCAGTCTCGCCGCAGTTTCTGCCGCTGATTTAGGAATCACTGCTGCAAAAGCGGCAATTGAGAGAGCTAAAATAACAGCGGATAAAATTGATGAGGTTTTAATCGGGAATATTCTCTCTGCGGGGCTTGGGCAAAATGTTGCGAGGCAGGTTTCCCTCGGTGCCGGAGTGCCTGAAGAGGTCTCTGCCATGACGATAAACCATGTGTGCGGCTCTGGGCTTCGCACTGTGTCTCTTGCGGCTCAGATAATTTCAGCGGGTGATGCGGACATTATTTTAGCGGGCGGCACTGAGAGCATGTCAAATTCTCCGTATCTTCTTCAAGGGCATCGCAGTGGTGTTACCATAGGTCACGGCACACTTGTTGACAGTATGGTAAAAGATGGTCTGTGGGATGTCTATAACGATTATCACATGGGGATTACAGCGGAAAACGTGGCTGAGGAGTGCGGCATATCACGTGAAGAGCAAGATGAGTTTGCACTGAGTAGCCAGCTAAAAGCCCAAAAGGCTATCGAAGCAGGAAAGTTTAAAGATGAGATAGCTGCGGTCTCGATCCCACAGCGAAAAGGTGACCCGAAGATATTTGATACAGACGAATATCCGCGCTTTAATTCGACCATTGAAGGCTTTGCGAAACTACGCCCTGCATTTAAAAAAGACGGAACAGTCACAGCGGGCAATTCATCGGGTATAAACGATGGTGCGGCTATGGTTATTGTCTGCTCCGCAGATAAGGCGAAAGAGCTGAATTTGCCCGTTTTAGGAACCATTTGCGGTTATGGCAACGGGGGAGTGAATCCCTCTATCATGGGTCTCGGTGTCGTTCCTGCATCTCAGGTTGCACTTAAAAAAGCAGGCATTGCTGTGAGCGAACTCGACCTAATCGAAGCAAATGAAGCGTTTGCGGCTCAAGTGCTCGGAGTCTCGCAAAGGCTTGGCCTAAATCCTGAAATCACAAACGTTAACGGCGGCGCAATTGCTCTCGGACACCCAATCGGTGCCTCCGGCACCAGAATTCTCGTCACGCTCCTCTATGAGATGGCACGCAGAGATTCAAAGTACGGGCTTGCAACTCTATGCATCGGCGGTGGCATGGGCACTGCGCTGGTTGTTAAGCGATAGGGGCTGGAGCTTATCTTCGCAAAAAACTGCAGGGGGGCTGTCCATAGAGTCCCGCCGGACATCATATAGTATAAAAAGTCACGAACGGGGAGAGGTAGTATTGTGATGCTACTTTCCTCGTTTAAGTTTACAAAGCAAAGGAGACAAAAAATGAGTGAGAAAAAAGATAAAATTAAATTATTCGAAGAGAAACAAGTCCGCACTGTGTGGGATGAAGATGCTGAAAAATGGTGGTTTTCTGTGGTAGATGTAGTAGCTGTGTTGACCGAGCAGATTGACTATAGAAAGGCGACTAAATATTGGAATACAACGAAAACACGCTTGTTAGAGGAGGGCAGTCAACTGTCCACAAATTGTAGACAGTTGAAAATGAAAGCATCAGATGGAAAAATGCGTCTGACCGATGTTGCCGATACTGAGCAAATACTGCGAATAATTCAATCAATTCCAAGCAAAAAAGCAGAGCCTTTCAAATTATGGCTTGCTAAAGTCGGGAGTGAGCGCATTGATGAAACTGTTGATCCTGAACTTTCGATTGACCGAGCAATCCAAAATTACCGCAGATTGGGGTATAGCGAGCGTTGGATAAATCAGCGGATTAAGTCTATTGAAGTCCGCAAATCATTAACTGATGAGTGGGATAAGGCAGGGGTGCAGCAGGGCAAGGAGTATGCAGTCCTTACTGATTTGATGACAAAAACATGGAGTGGAATGTCCACAAAAGAGTATAAAAAGTTCAAGGATTTGAAAAAAGAAAATTTGCGAGACAACATGACGAACACCGAATTGGTTCTCAACATGCTTGCCGAGGTAGCCACAACCGAAATTTCAATAGTTGAGCAACCTGCTATAGATTTATCGATAAATATATTGATAAATTTACAATAGTGGTGTATAATGAATATAAATACTTTTG
Source organism: Oscillospiraceae bacterium (assembly GCA_009787625.1). Lineage (GTDB taxonomy): Bacteria > Bacillota > Clostridia > Oscillospirales > Oscillospiraceae > WRMH01. The sequence continues at coordinate 1,393 of WQSX01000048.1, read as the reverse complement.
ACAATGTTTTAAGAGGTGATTGATAATGGTAGGCAACGTATATCGCGGAAATTTATTGGACGCTTTAGTTCCGATTTCGCGTTTCAACAAAGGTGAAGCCAATAAAATATTCGACGAGGTTCGTTCGTCGGGGTTCAAGGTGGTTGTAAAAAACAACGCTCCCGCTTGCGTTCTTCTTACGCCCGAACGCTATCAGGAAATAATGGATATGCTTGACGACCGGTATCTATTGGCTGTGGCTGAGGAACGCTTGAAAAACGATAACGGAGTGACGTATTCTTACGAGGAAATTTTAGCGGATAACGGACTTACGCAAGAGGATATTGACGCTATGGAAGATGTGGAAATAGAATGAAAACGTGGACTGTTGATTATACGGAGGACGCGAAAAAAGATATTAAAGACCTTGATAAGTCCCAAACGAGTCAAGTTATTAAGGCTATAGACAGAGTTTCTCAAAATCCTTTGCCGAACACCGAGGGCGGTTATGGAAATCCGCTCGGAAATAAGGGGTCAACGAATCTTACGGGCTTGCTAAAAATCAAGTTGGTTAAGTTAGGAATCCGCGCCGTTTATAAACTGGTACGGACGGATGAAGTGATGAAAATTATAGTCGTGGCGGCACGCGCTGATGATGAGGTTTCTGAAATCGCTGCACGCCGACTTAACGACTAGCGTCGTTAAAGTTCAGGAGCATTGCTGGATTTGCTTCCGCTAATCCCAATTAGACAACGTGAGTTGTTAGGCAATCAGCTTCTTGAATATCGCCCAAGACATACATTGCTCGAAACAGTAAAGGAAAGTGTTGCATTTATGGTAGCGAACAAGTGGTTTGAAAATAGCCGAACAGACTGATAATAAGCATAACGCCGTGTACGGCTAAACCACTCGTTGTTTCGTGACTATGAACAGCGCAATAGTGGGGTATGATTTTTAGATACGTTGTGCCGTAATTGGTGGCAAGAGTTTAGTAATTTATATACTACGCCACGTCGCCGTCATTGCGGGCTCGACCCGCAATCTAAATTGAGGGAGGATATTTTAATATGAGGTCAGGAATATCGCACCCCAATGAAGAAATTATGCGCGAACTGATTCGTGATGCATGGAATGACAAGGGAATTGTTGCGGCAGTTATAGACCCCGCCGGTCGTATAATTTCACAAGATGAAGCAACTATTTGGGATGACCATGACCCAACTGCACANGCTGAGATTAACGCAATAAGAAAAGCATGTAAGNCACTTAAAACAGACAAACTNCCCGGATACTGGTTGTATTCGACATTTGAGCCATGCCCATTATGTGCGTCTGCAATTATCTGGACAGGTTTTGAAGGTGTTGTATATGCAAATAATCCCGACTACAAAGGCAGGCAGGATAACTGGTCGTT
>WQSX01000047.1 GCA_009787625.1 Oscillospiraceae bacterium | reverse complement strand
TGGGCAATTTACCCTGATTTTTCGGGAGCCATCGGGATCTACACCGCTGTTCTCCCGAAAAACCAGTGCAAACTACCCATTATCTGCTACCCTGTGAACTGTAACTACGAATTTGCTTCGCACATTGTACCACAAGACCCCACTATTGACAATTCTTTATTTTTATGTTAGATGTAAGACAGCAAACATTAGCTAAAGGTGAGCAGAGGGTGGGCTGTTTGCGGAGTCTTTTTTGTGGGAACAGCGGTGTAGATCCCGATGGCCCACAAAAAAGCGTAGCAAATTGTCCACCCTCTGCGGGGAATTGGGACGGTTATAAATGTTATTCACATCCTCCGGGTTTCTGCTGTTTTTGGCAGTTTTATTACTAAGCTATGCCATAACAGCTAAAAAATACAGATGGTTTGTACTGCTCGTCGGCTCACTGACATTTTACGCATTTGCAGGGCCGCAATTTTTGCTGTACATTTGTGCAACCATAGTAATAACATATCTTTGTACCATGAAAATCTCTAAACTACGCCAAAAAAGAGATGCGAAGCTGGCAGAAGAAACGGAAAAAGACCAAAAACGCACGATAAAAGAGCGAGCAAAGAAAATATCAAAACGCTGGACGACACTCTGTCTAGTGTTGATATTGGGCATTCTCGCAGCAGTAAAATACACAGATTTTGTACTCTCAAACGCAAACGCAATAATTGGCGCATTCGGACAGCCACACCGCTTCGGGCTGTTGGGATTAGCCCTGCCTATGGGCATATCTTTTTACACATTTCAGACCGTGGGTTATGTGATTGACGTATACAGAGAAAAAGCAGAAATACAGCGAAATCCTTTAAAACTCGCACTATTTGTCTCGTTTTTCCCACAAGTGGTTCAAGGCCCTATAAGCCGCTTCGGAGAACTCTCGAAAACGCTCTACAGCGGCACAAGAATAAATCGCCACGATTTTGCAAGAGGCGCAAAGCGCATACTGTGGGGATTTTTCAAAAAACTGGTAATAGCAGACAGACTATGGCCTGCACTCGTAGTTCTAACATCATACCCGGAAGAATTTCAAGGAATTTATTACCTGCTCGCAATCAGCATGTACGCAATAATCCTGTTCTGTGACTTCACGGGCGGCATAGATATTACAATAGGTGTGGCTGAACTCTTTGGCGTAAAACTGCCTGAAAATTTCAATCGACCATTTTACTCAAAATCCATTCAAGAATACTGGCAACGCTGGCATATGACAATGTACTACTGGTTTAGAGACTACGTATTTTACACAGTTGCGGCAAGCAAAAAAATGCTGAGATTTTCAAAGGCATCAAGAAAAATCGTCGGCGAAAGTTTCTCAAAACGCCTGCCCGTACACATCACATTGGTGTGGGTATGGTTCCTTACCGGACTGTGGCACGGAGCCACTTGGAACTTCATAGCTTGGGGGCTTGCAAACGGTTTTGTCATAATGGTGAGCCTGGAACTCGCCCCATTATACGAACGCTTTGGCAAGAAATTCCTTACCCTGCACAGCAGCCTACCATACAGGGGATTCATGATATTCCGCACATTTTGGCTGATGAACATGATTCGCTCATTCGACATCTACGAGGGTGTAAGGAATACATTCGGCATGATGAGAAGTGTGTTTACAAATTTCAGCCTAAATCAATTTTTGACCTACGGAATAACAGAGCTTACTTTGCCAACTCTCGATTATGTAAGTGCAGGAGCAGGTCTAATGATAGTATTCTGGGTGAGTTGGTTGGGCAGAGGGGAAAAAGACTACCGCGACAGGCTGTTTGAGTTCCGCTGGCCTCTGCGTTACGCAGTAACAGGTTTAATACTATTCATGACACTGGTAATGGGTGCCTACGGCTTCGGATTCGACGCAAGGCAGTTTATATATAATGTGTTTTAAAGATTATATATAAAGGTAGCAGGAGATGGGCTGTTTGTGGAGTCTTTTTTTCGAGAACAGCGGTGTAGATCCCGATGGCTCGAAAAAAACGTAACAAATTGCCCATCTCATGCGGAGACAAAGCGCAGTTTGAACAGCAACATTTTAAAGGTTGCTCTGTGCATATATGCGTTTTTTCGTTGCAATTCATGCACAAGTTGTGGTAAAATAGCTTCCGGGAGAATGAAATGAAGCAAGTAATCATAAAAGTTATCACCGCTGTAGTTGTTTTTTCACTGATATTTGCGGCGCTGCAACGTCTGTTGGTTCCAAAATATGCGAGCTTTGCCTTGGAGGGAAACCTAATCCGCGAATACTATAACAGCACGCGTGACCATGATGTAATAATACTCGGAGATTGCGAAGTATACGCAAACATTTCCCCGATTGCAATGTGGGAGAACTTCGGAATAAGCTCACACATAAGAGGAAGCCCTCAACAGCTCGTATGGCACTCATATTACCTGCTTGAGGACACCTTGCGCCATGCAAGAGAAATGCCGAGTCTGGTGATATTCAACGTAATGACCATGCAATATGCAGAGCCGCAGTACGAGCCGTTCAATCGTCTGGCACTCGATGGCATGAGATTGACGCCGACAAAGATAAGAGCAGTGCAGTCATCTATGATGGAAGATGAAGATTTACTATCATACATCTTTCCGTTTTTCAGATTTAAAGACAACTGGCGCTACCTGAGCGCAGAGGATTTCAGATACTTTTTTAGAAATCCGCAAGTATCAATAAACGGCTTTATGGTGCGTAGTGACGTAATGCCCGTAACATTTATCCCCGACCCAATACGCAGAGCAACATACCAATTTGGCGAAAAGCCACTATACTACTTACAGCGCATGGTATATCTGACAAGAGAACACAACATTGAATTAATGCTGATTAAAGCCCCTGTTTTGTTCCCGCACTGGGCAGACGGTTGGGACGAGCAAATCGTCCGATTTGCAGAAGAAAACGGTCTGCTATATGTAAATTTCCTCAACTATATAGATGAGATTGGGTTGGACTTCTCGCTCCACACATTCAACGCAGGACTCCACCTAAATGTATTCGGCGCAGAGTTATTGGCAAAACACCTTGGGCAGATTATCACAGACAACTTTGGAGAGCTTGTGCCCGACAGGCGCAGTAACCCCGCAGTAGCCGCCCACTGGAATGAGCTCACTGAAATTTACCACAGGCAGATTGCAATTCAGCAACAAGAAATAGCCGAAACAGGCAGAATAATTACTTTTTTGATTGAAGATTAGACTCTTCCTCAGGTTACACGCACCGCTCCCGCAGATGGTAGGCAATTTGTTCCGCTTTTTTTCGAGCCATCAGGATCTACACCGCTGTTCTCGAAAAAAAGACTCCACAAACTGCCTACCATCTGCTAGACTTACTAACGAGGTGAAACACTTGAAGAAACTAGTAATATTTATAGCAACACTATCTGCTGTATTGCTTGTTGCATGTGACGGTCAGCAGACTGATGAAGTCGTTGGTCAAACCGCGCCCAACGGCCAAGTGACTGCAAATGCGGCTGAAACCGCTGTGCCTGTGAGCGATGGAGATGTTGACGCAACCCTCAATGAATCACAAGCAGAGATGGATGATACGCAAGCTGAGTTGATTCAGCATGAGGTGGTTTCTGATGGTTTTGCTCTTGAAGTAAACGGATTTTTAATTGAAATGGATCAAGATATCAACTATGTCCTTGAAGCGTTGGGTGAACCGCTTGGAGAATTTGTAGCACCAAGCTGTGCATTTGACGGAGAGGATCGCATATTCCAATATCCGAGCATTCAAATTCACACCTACCCTGTTGGCGACTATGACAGAGTTCACACCATAAGTTTGCGTGACGATAACATACGCACATCAGAGGGCGGAATTCGCCTCGGTGCGAGTTTTGAAGATGTAATAGCCGCCTATGGGGACGACTATGAGCAGGATTTCAACATACACAGGTTCATGCGTAACAGGACAAAGCTTGAGTTTTACATACAAGATGGAGTAGTATTGGGCATAACATTCGGTTTGATAATAGACGCGTAAGCATTTTGTGGCTGTGTAACTTCGAAAGGAATGGTCATTTCTATGAAACTCATGGGGAAGGGCGGCAAACGCCATGTAGCCAAGAAGGTCGAAAAAAGAACTGCTGCACGCAGGTCTGCAAAAAACGACTATAAACATAGTGCAGAAGAAATCGTAGCAGAGCAGGAAGTCCACAGCTCTGCGGATATCTTTGCCGAAAGCGAGCAGTTTGAACCAAACCCATTTACCGAACCGACACCCGCACAAACTGCAAATCGTCAGTCAAATGCCCCCGCAAGCCCTGTAGACAGCGCACACTACGGTGCTTCGTCAAGTGAAGAAATCGAAGTGTCTGTGGCAGATTTGCCAAAACTAACTAAGACTCCGCCGCCGCCTAAATATTTGCAGCAGGCGACACGTATACCCACAAACCTTAACCCACCCGCTGAGCCACCACCGAACGGGCAGGAAGCGAGGATTGTCCAAACTCAGGTTCAACAAAAGAAAGTCAACTATGCAAGGAAACCACAGGCTGAACAGCCGGAACCGGCTTTGCCCGGAGAAATGCCGCAGAGAGACCCCTCGGCACCTCGGAGTCACATCAAGCCTATAAGCATTGAGCACGCGTCTGCTCCGGCGGGGACACAAAGCGGCGAATCGGAAAGCAAGCAGACCCCGCAATCTATGCCGGAACAGATTATATTGGTTGAGCCTGTAAAAGCGGCAGAAACAAAGCGCTTCACGCCAAAAACTGTCAAAGAGCAGCTTCCCCCTGACCGCCCAAAAGACAAAAAACGCCGTAAAAAGATAAAAGATGAAGAACTGGCTGTACCTCAAAGCCCTCCGCCGAACCGAACCCGTCGACCCGGCTCTGCCGCCAACGCGCCACAAGCGAAAAACCGCAAGGCAACAGGCGATGGGACGCAATCAAGAGCGCCTTCGCGACCGGCTTCCACTGATCCGCAGAAGAAAGCTCAAAAGGTGAGCACAAAAAAGAAGACCACCGGGTCAAAAGCGGCATTGATTCTCATGGCATTGGTTGTAGTTTTGGGAGCATCATTTGCCGGACTGTTTTACTGGTGGACGACATATTCAGTATTTGAAAGCGACTTGCAAGCCGTTGTGGTAATAGAGGGCTCTGAAGTAAACCCGATGGACTTTTTGTACGATCCCGGAGATGTAACTGCGCAGTTCAGAGATGAAACTTTTGCGGCTGTGGCGGGGCGGCAGACAGTTCCGCTTACACTGAGCGATGGGTTACGCACAACCGATGCTGTCGCAGTTTTATATGTTCTCACACCCGTTCGGCAAATAGTGACGGAATTCAGACAGGAAGCTCCAAACTTAACCCCGATTGATATGCTGTCGAACCCGGATGCTGCAGGCGGTGTGCCATTTGATGTGCAATTTGTTTCACAGCCGCTTCCACTTGCACAGTACGAGATAGGTGAACACACAATAGATGCGATGCTCAATGGAGTGCCGTTTTTCGTTCGCCTGACTGTTGAAGACACGACACCACCCACGGCAACGCCTGTCAGTAAATCAATTGTAATCGGTGAAGAAGTGAGTGCAGAGGATTTTGTGACAGACGTATACGACGCATCACAAATTGTGTCCATTGAGTTTGTCAACATTCCTGATTTTACAACAGGGCGCGACCAAATTGTAGAAATAGCAATCACAGACGCGTTTGGGAACACCTACGTAACAGGTGCGGCACTCTCTGTTACTGTCAACGTTGAACCGCCGGTTTTTGAAGGTATTCAGCCGATACATTCATTAGTTGGAAACCCCATAATCTTTCGCCAAGGTGTTACCGCCTTTGACGATTTCGGCAGGGAGCTGGAGTTTCACGTTGAGACTGACAGAATTGATCAGCACACGGTTGGTACTTACACTGCACTCTACTGGGTGGAGGATTTCAGCGGCAACCGTACCGAGGTAGAGGTGGACGTCTATATAATAGAGATTGACCCTGAGTATGTAGATGCTCGCGTTGATGAAATCATTGAGGGGATTTTAAATGATGATATGACCCAAGTTGACCAAGCGAGAGCGATTTTGCGATGGGTCAGAAGTAATGTCAGCATGGTTCAGGGTGTCAGAGGTGGTCCCGCTTCGGTCTATGAGGGTGCGTATCGTGCTCTGCGAGACAGGCGCGGAAACTGCTACATATTCTTTTCAATATCCGAGCGCTTACTCACACGCGCAGGCATTCCAAACATGAGGATTAGCCGCACACCGGGCGTTTCAACAAACCACCACTGGAATCTTATCAATCCCGACGAGCTGGGCTGGCACCATTTTGACTCAATGCCATCTCGCTTTGATTGGAGTCCTACCATGTATATGTTCACACAATCGCAGGCTGAGAGATTTGCGCGCGATCAGGCACCTTATCACGGAAATGAGCACTACTACACGTTCGACCCGGCTTTATACCCACCTATTGTACCATAGTAAGACAGGGAGACGGTTCCTCTGTCTTGTAAGAAAGGAAACACCGGATATTGAAAACCCCGCTAATAGGAGTTATTGGTGGCATGGGAACAAGTGCAACAGCCGCATTCTACGAAAAATTACATAGCATTCAAGACGTAGCCAAAGAGCAAGAATACGTTGATGTATTACTCTACAGTAAACCATCTATTCCCGACCGCACGGCATTTATACTTGGCAAAAGTAAGGAAAGCCCTACTCGTGCTCTTTTGGAAGCGGCGAAAAGTCTTGAAGTTGCAAGAGTAACAGTTATAGCGATGCCATGCATATCATCATATAGTTTCTATGACGAACTGACAAGGGAAGTAAGGACAAAAATAATTAACCTGCCTGGAGAGGTCGCGAAATACACGAAATCAGAAGGCATAAAAGAGGTGGGATTGCTCGCAACCGAGGGTACGATAAAAACCGGAGTTTTACAAAGCAAATTTGAAGCCGAGGGCATAAAAACCGTTGCACTTGAGTCAAAGACACAAGCAAAACTTACAAAAATCATCTACGGCATTAAAAAAGGCGGCAAGCCACAAGGAAAATTGCCGACGGAAATCACAGATGAACTTATGAATAAAGGTGTCGAAAAAATTGTTCTCGGTTGTACAGAACTATGTTTCGGCAGTTTTGAAGATGAAAGCTATATAAATGTACTGGACATACTAGCTACGGCGACACTCAGAGAGTGCTTAATGGGCAGACATTGATTTTATTTGTTCAGTGTTTATCCGGGAAAGGAATGGTCATTTAGATGACTAATGTTCTCGAATACTTAGAAAAAACCATGGAAAGCATAGTTAGCCCGGACAAAAAAGCATTTGTCGGCGAGGGGAGCTTTTTGACATTTAATGAGTTGCAGTGTGCGGCTAAATCATGCGGAAGCTATATAGCAGAACCGGGAACAAGGAGAAAACCCATAGTCGTGTTCATGAAAAAGAGTCCTGAAAAAGTGGCGGCATTTTTGGGGGTGGTCTATTCAGGCAATTACTATGTTCCAATTGACAATGAAATCCCATCTTTTCGCATAAAAATGATTTTAGATACAGTAAAACCCAGACTAATTATATGCGATGAAGCGACCAAAGAGCAGGCACAATCCATTGTAGGAGATGGTGTCGTTGGAGTCCTTGATGTCTCACAAACAGAAGCCCGTATTGAAACCGCCACCCTCAATGCCCTGAGAACCTCAGTAATAAATTTTAACCAAATCCGAACACATAAAATCGACGATAAAAAACTACAAGAAATCAGGCAAACAACCATAGATACCGACCCGCTGTACGTGGTGTTTACATCAGGCTCAACCGGTAGACCAAAAGGTGTTGTGGCTTCGCACCGCTCAGTGATTGATTATATCGAAAACCTCACAGACGTACTTCAAACAGACGAAAACACAGTATTCGGCAATCAGTCACCCCTGTATCTTGATGCCTGCCTTAAGGAAATTTACCCGACCTTAAAGCATGGTGCAACAACCTATTTTATACCCGGGCAACTTTTCATGTTTCCGCTGAAATTGATAGAATACATTACGGAAAACAATATAAATACAATATGCTGGGTTGCTTCGGCACTGAGTTTAGTGGCAGGACTTGGTGCACTCGAAAAAGCCGTGCCGCACACCCTAAAGACAATAGCGTTCGGCAGTGAAGTGTTTCCCATAAAGCACTACAACAACTGGCGCTCGAAGCTTCCAAAAGCCAGAATGATTCACTTATACGGCCCCACAGAGGCCACGGGAATGTCAACCTACTTTATTACAGAGAGTACCTACGAAGAGAATGAGTCGATACCTATAGGTTATCCTTTCAAAAACACTGATATAGTGCTGCTTGACGAGCACGGAAACGCGCCACGTGACGGCGAACCCGGTGAGATTTGCATAAGGGGTGCGGGTCTTAGTCTTGGGTACTTTGCTGATGAGGATAAGACAAAGGCGGCTTTTGTTCAAAACCCATTATCTGAATTTCCCGACATGATTTACAAAACGGGGGATTTGGGCAGGAAAGGAAAACAAGGAGAACTTTACTATATATCTCGAAAAGATCATCAAATAAAGCACATGGGTTATCGAATAGAGCTTGCTGAAATAGAACTTATGGCGGCTGGTCATGAAAAACTAAATCTCGCCTGTGTTGTATTTGACGATGCGGAGAGTAAAATAATCCTTTATTATATGGGTAAGGAATTAAAGAAATCAGAGATAAGAAGCTACCTCAAGGAAAACCTTCCGCGATATATGCTCCCGCAGGTTATATATGAACTGGACGAAATGCCCCGCACTCCCGGCGGGAAGCTGGACAGAGTGAAACTGCTGGAAATGCATAAAAGGAGATAATAGCACAATGGATACATTACTGGAAATATTGCAGGAATTGCATGATGACATTGACTTTGATACACATGAGACTTTAATTGATGACAAAGTTATTGATTCGTTTGATATTATCACTTTGATTGCAGAAGTAGATGATAGAATAGGAGTTACAATTCCGCCGGAAGAACTGGTTCCGGAGAATTTTAACTCCTATAAGGCGATTAGTAAGTTAATTGAGAGACTGGAAGATGATTAGAGCTTACTAAACACTTCCTGAGTCGTAGGTGAATCCGCGACCGTGAACTTGTGTTACATTGTCGGTTATCATAAAAGCGTGTTCGTCATGTTCGTTGACTATGTTGATCAAATCTCTATAGTTTTTTGAGTCCATCGTGACCATAATCATTTCCCTCTCTGTGCGCTCAAACGCTCCAAGAATTGGTATCAGAGTCACACCACGGTCGATTTTTGTCAAGATGTCGTGCGTGATTTCCTTACTTTTGTCACTTATGATATAGACCATTTTCCTTTTGCGTAGTCCTGATTCTATGAAGTTCATAGTGATTGCGGCTAGTGTAATTGAGAAGATAGCGTATAAAAATGCTTCAAAACTAAATACAATGAGACTGAGGATAACAACCGCACCGTCTGAGATGAATAGTCCGATTGAGGTGCTGAGTCCAAAATACTTTTTAAGTATCAGCGGGGGAACGGTTGTACCACCGCTTGAGGCGTTATTTGCATACATTATGGAAGCGGCGACAGCTATAATGGTACTGCCTACAAACATTGAGAGCATGGGATCTTCAACCATCATATACTGCGGGACAACGCCTATGATAACCGGCAAATACGCCGCACCGATAACAGTGTTGAAGAAGATTTCCTTACCGAGAAAAATAAAGGTAGCAACTAAAACAATGGCGTTTGCCACGAGTATGGTTACAAATCTATCAAAACCAAATAGAGTCTCGAAAACAATGGAAAGCCCTGTAATACCACCTGCCGCAATATTATGTGGACCTAAAAAAAGATTTATCGCCACCGCAAGGAGTGAAACTGCAAATAGTACAGCCACAATCCTTATGGCTCGCCTTTTTAACTTATTCAACAAAACACCTCTCAACTTAATCGCCCAACAGAACCAAGCTAAAACTCCGCAATAAGGAATTAACGGATTCGCGTTTTATAGGGCGCTATTTTTCTAAAATTGTTCCTCAAAATCATCTGCGCCATGCTTACAAATCGGGCAAATAAAATCAGCGGGAAGGCTGTCGCCTTCGTAAACATAATTGCAGATAGAGCAGACAAACTTCTTGCTTGCTGCGCTTGCTCCAACCACAGAGGTAGTAGAGCCACTTGCTGTAACTCCGGCTTTAGGTTTGATGTGGTCAAAATAATACTGATAAGTGACACTAGGCTCACCGGAAACCGAAAAACATTCGGTCACATCAGCAATAAAGAGCATGTGAGACCCAAGGTCATAACTCTGAGCTACTTTCCCGGAAATCACGCAATTGACCTGCTCAGGCACGTACCTAAGGCCATTCTCTGTACGATTATCATATGAAGTTCCATCAAATTTATCAACATCTTTACCGCTTTGAAACCCAAACCTCTCAAAAACACTCATAGAAGCATTCTGCGTGAGAACACACACATTAAATATGCCGGTCTCTTCAATGAGTTTGCAGGAATAGTTTAAGCGATTAACGGCAACAGAAATCCGAAGCGGCGAGGAAGTGACCTGCATGGCAGTGTTGATAATACAGCCATTGTCCTTACTCCCATCGCGAGTAGTTAAAACAAATAACCCATAAGAAAGTTTAAACAAAGCGGAAGCATCAATATTAGTGTTAGCCATAAAAAAACCACCCTTCAAGAAAATTTAAAGTTCAAAAGCAAGAACACTAAGATAACACAAACAAGCAAATAAAGCTACAGGAAAATTATTAACAGGGAAAAAGTTATGCTAAATTTGATAATAGGGCGCGCCGGGACGGGCAAAACCAATTATATATTGAATGAGATCAAGCAAAAGATGGAATTAGGCGAGACAAACATGATTCTTTTGGTACCCGAGCAATACTCGCATGACGCAGAGAGACAACTTTGTCATGTCTGCGGTGATACGCTGTCACTTCATGCAGAAGTCCTAAGTTTTACGGGACTCAGCAGACGTATGCTTGCAGAAAGCGGAATCAGAGCAGTAGAGACACTGGACAGCGGTGGGCAAATTCTTTTGATTCACAGAGCATTAGAAGCTGTAGCCTCATCGCTCAGGGTATTTGGGCTGAAAAAAATGCGAACGGAGATTCTGCAAAGGCTGCTTGAGACAATAACAGAGTTTAAGACAAGGAAACTGACACCAAGAATGCTTGAAAAAGCAGCAGAAACAGTGGGAAATCCACTTGCAGAAAAAATATACGACTTCGCACTGATTTATGACGCATATAATTCTATGCTATCGACGCATGGAGCTGACGCCGCAGAAAGACTGGAAATCCTTACCGAAAAAATAAGAGAAAGCTCGAATAATTATGAGAGCGGTATATACTTTGACGGATTTAACGATTTCACAGCACAAGAACTGAGCGTAATAGAAGAGCTGCTAAAAAAAGACGCAAACATAACAGTATGCCTGACCCTCGACCCAAACGACGAAAGTGATGTCTTTAAGTTACCCGCTGAAACTGTATCACAGCTAAAGCGACTTGCAAAAAACATGGCGGTCACGCAGTTAGAGGTAACTGCGCCAAACCAAAACAGCTCAACACGTGTCCCGGAACTGAAACATTTAGAAAAAAACCTGTTTACAGAAAACCTTACAGAGTATAAAGAACCATCTGCCCCCGCACCCGCAGAATCAAGCACCGCTGTTGCTTCCACGCAACCCCGGCAGACTCAAACCGAACAAAACACAGCAACCTCCCCCATAATAATCTACTCAGCACGAAATCGTTACGAGGAATGCTCCGTTGCCGCTGCAACGATTTGGAAACTCGTTAGAAGTGGTTACAGATGGCATGATATCGCAGTGATGTCTCGAAATTGGGAAGAGTATGACTCAACTTGCGAAAATGTATTTGATAAGTATGGAATTCCTTACTTGTCGAGCGGCAAATCGGACATTCTTACGAAATCGCCAATAGCGTTAATTGTTGCGGCACTGGAGATAGTTACATCAGGATATGAATACAACCATGTTTTTAAATATCTAAAAACCGGGCTCACAAATGTCGCAAATGACGATATAGCCTTACTTGAAAACTATATATTAAAATGGCAAATTAGAGGGTATTACTGGCAAAAAGACTGGAAAATGCCGCCATCGGGTTATGGACATACCGAAAAAGGTGATGAAGAGTTATTGCTAAAAGTGAATAACCTCCGCAAACAAATCATTCACCCGATTGAGAAACTAAAGCAAGGCATAAAAGGTGAGACACTTGTTACGGTTAAGCTTAAGGCCGTTTACGATTTCTTGCTCGCCATATCATTACCTGACAAGCTACTTGAAAAATCCGATGATTTAAATCTGCGTGGCGAAAAACGGCTAGCTGACGAGTATACACAGCTACTTGATATAATAATGGGAGCACTTGACCAAATGCACCTGATTTTAGGTGATAGAGAAGTGAGTGACAATGAATTTAAGAAACTCCTTACACTGGTGCTGACAGAGCAAGATGTAGGTGTAATCCCGTTATCGCTTGACTCAGTGGCTCTTGGCAGTATGATGATGAGTCGCCGCCGTGACTTAAGAGCACTAATAATACTCGGAGCAACAGATGATAGTCTGCCAACTCTTGTAAAATCGAGCGGGGCGCTTTCGGATAGTGAGCGATTAGATTTAAAGAAAGTGATTCCCGACATACCCGCAGGGCTTGAAGAGCGTTATCAAAAAGAGATGAACATGCTTTACTCAACGCTGACACTACCATCGGAAAAGCTATATTTAATGTATCAGACCGGTGAAGGAAAACGCCGTGCCTCTATAATAACAAATATTTGTAAGATGTTTAATATAGAGGAAGAAACCTTGCAAAAAGAGCAATACATGAGTGCCGCAGAAATCCCATACAGAGAACTTATGTTGCAAAATGAGGGCTATAATACTTTGCCCCACAGAGAAAATTTATCAAAAGACGTGGCGCACTTGGTGTACGGTGGGCAAATATCACTATCTGCCACCGGAGCAGACAGGTACTACTCATGCCCTTACAAGCACTTTTTGCAAGATGGTTTGCGCATTAGACCGAGAACCCTCGCAGAGTTCGATGCGGCTTCTGCAGGGAATTTTATACATTTTGTACTTGATGGAGTTTTTTCTGAAATTACAAAAGGTAAGAAAAATAAGGATAACAAGGAGAACGGTGGAAGCGGAGAACCGGATGAAAACCTGTGGCGAAAGCTCACAAAGGAATATTGCGAGAAGTTTGTAAGCGAGGTGTTGCACGATTTTGAGGGGAAATCAGCTAGGTTTATACACCTATTCAGGCGATTTGAGGCAGATGTTGACTATATAGTTGATGATATGCTGAGCGAGCTGAAAATATCGAAATTTAAGCCAATAAACCTTGAAATGAATATGTCATTGCTCTCTAAAACGCAAAAAGGATTTATCGACAGGGTAGACGGGTATGAGCTCGACGGCAAATTCTACCTGCGTGTAATTGACTATAAGACGAGGAAACAGGTATATAAGTTTGAACTCTCAGAAGTATTGCGCGGCAGAGACATGCAGATGCTAATATACCTCTCGGCGCTGAAAAAGTATGGTGCGGAGTTTTACGGGAAAAGTGAAGTATTGCCAAGCGGTGTTCTGTACGTGCCTGCACGAGATGTAATTATCAGCACTCCAAGAAACACTCCTCAAGAAGAGATAGATCGACAGCGTGAAGAAAGCAAGCGCCGCAGTGGTTTAGTGCTAAACCAAGATGAGATAATTGAAGCAATGGAATCAGGGGAAGTAAAGAAATTCTTACCTGTAGAAAAATCAAGAAAAAAAGATAGTCCCACAGAGTTTGGAAAAAACTTTGTCAGCAATACCCAAATGGACAAGCTTTTTAATCATGTTGATTACATGATGGAAAGTGCAAAAAATGAGATACTGGGCGGCGTAGTAGATTGCAAACCCTACTATAAGAACGAAACAGACAACGCCTGTACTTACTGCGAATACCTATCAGTATGCGGTTTCGATGAAACACGTGGCGATACTCGCAAATACGCCCCAAAGCTTTCGCCTGAAGAAGTCTGGAGTGCTTTGTAAGACAGGGGAACCCTCCCTTGTTTCCTAGGAGATCGCAGAGAATGGGTGACACTTTTCCGTTTTTCTACGGAACCAAACCCGCAGCAAAAACGGAAAAGTGCCACCCATTCCCTGCTTCACGTGCCTTATCCATAAAATCGGAGGTAGAAACATTGAATAAAACAAAGTTCACGCCTGAGCAGCAGGCGGCTATAGAACATAGAGGCACTTCATTACTTGTTTCTGCCGCAGCAGGGTCAGGTAAGACGAGAGTGCTTGTTGAGCGACTTTTAGAGCGCATAGAAGAGGGGAGCAATATAGACGAATTTCTTATAATTACATACACAAGGGCGGCGGCGCATGAATTAAAAGAACGCATAAGTGATGGATTATACGAAAGGCAGCGGCAAAACCAGAGAAAAGCTCACTATCGAAGGCAACAGATGCTCTGTAGCACAGCATCAATAGATACAATACATACCTTCTGTGGAGAAGTATTGCGCGAAAATGCTCATCTTGTCGGATTGCCGCCGGATTTTAGAGTGATTGATGAAAACGAATGTGAAATAATCAAAAGAGAAGTGCTGAGTGATGTATTAGACTTAGCATATGAAAATCTTACCGAAGAGCAAGATGGGCTTGCCGATTTGCTCAGTCTGGTTATAGAGGGAAGAGATGATAAAAACCTCGAAGAAATTGTGCTGGATATCAATCGAAAACTGCAAAGTTTACCAAATCCTGACATGTGGATAACTGAGCAAACAGAAAAATTAGAGCAGATAGGTTTATACGAATTATCTGAAACAGATAGCGGAAAATATATCTTGGACGAGCTAAAAAATCTAGTTTCATACTGTGCAAATCAAATGAACGCTTTAAGAGGTGAAGCGACTGTCAATACGGAATATAGAGAAAAGTGTAGTGACAGCATTGAAGTGAGCTACTTAGGCATAAAGAAATTGGAAGAAAGTCTGAACATTGGTTGGGATAAAGCCGCTAATGACAAAAACATAGAGTTTCCAAGGACAGGAAACCTTAAAGGTTACGATGAACTCAAGGGAATTCGGGCGTGGTGCAGGGATGAACTGAGAAAAAATACAAAGATACTCGAGATTAGTTCAGGCGAACATATGAAAGATTTGGTGCAAATTTCACCTGCATTATCAGCTCTGCTAAATCTAGTTAAAAATTTCGATGAATTTTTTAGAACTGAGAAGCGAAAAAGAGGTGTAGCTGACTTTTCAGACCTTGAACATCTGACGTTATCACTGCTCATAGATAAAGAGTCAGGAGAAAAAACGCAAATTGCAAAGAGTTTATCGAAAAGATTTACTGAAATTATGGTTGACGAGTATCAAGATGTGAACGAAGTTCAAGAAATGATATTTAGAGCCATTTCACAAAATGAGTCAAACGTTTTTATGGTAGGAGACGTAAAACAATCAATATACAGATTTCGCCTCGCCGACCCCGGCATATTCTTATCAAAATACGATGCATTTTCAGAGTTGTCAGAAAAAACGTCAACAAATGGCACAAAAATCCACCTATCAAAGAACTTTCGGTCACATAGCGGGATATTAGAGACGGTAAACTACATATTTACAAGAATAATGTCTCCAAAATTGGGAGAAATGTATTATAGTGAGCATGAAAAGCTAGTTCCCGGAAGGGTTGAGCATCAAAAGCAAGGAATTCAAGGAATTCAAGGAATGTGTGAAGCGCAGGAATTCGATGAAGTTCAATCCGCCGTAGGGGGCAGTGTCCTCGACGTCCCGCTGCCTAAATCTCAACAGCCATCACCAATTTTTTCATCTTATCAAATGTACAACACACACCCCGTAGAATTCGATTTCATATCCACCAAGGTCAAAGAGGGAGAAATGACTGAAGAAGATGGGCAGGAAGATGTAAAAGCGATTGATTTAGAAGCAAAGCACATAGCAAACCGAATAGTTGAGCTCTTCGAGACAGGCTACGAAGTGCCCGAAAAAGACGGTACTTCAAGACCACTACGCTATAGCGACATTGCAGTTCTATCACGCTCACAAAAAGGTGTAGCGAACAGATATGCACTGGCTCTGGGTAGTGCAGGTATACCAACGGACTTTACAAGTGGCGAAGATTTTTTTGAGTCACGAGAAATATCGACAGTTTTATCCCTGCTCTCTGTGATTGATAACCCCACATTAGACATAGATTTAGTTGCAACAATGTGCGGACCGATATATAAATTCTCATCAGATGAACTCGGAATAATCAAAACACATAAATCACATGATTCATACTATAACCTAGTTATAAGCGCAGCAGAACATAATATAGGGTCTGATGAAATAGCTTGCAAATGCAGGAAACTAATTGATGACCTTGAAACCTTTAGTACAATAGCGACAGACATGCCATCAGATAGACTTCTATGGAACATATACAATAAAACAGAGCTAATGGGTATTATTTCCTCTATGAGTTCAAGTGAACAACGTAAGGAAAACCTTGTAATGCTTACTGAATTGGCTGCAAATTTAGAGCAAAGCGGTTATAAAGGGGTTTTTGGCTTTCTCAGCTTTATCAGAAAGCTAAAATCCGGCAATTTGGCACAATCCGGCACAACGGCGGGGACCGCAAGCAATCAAGATGCGGTGACTATTATGACAATACACAAGTCAAAAGGGCTGGAATTTCCGGTTGTATTCCTTGCAAACACCTCAAAAAGACATAATAACCTGGACTCGCAGAAGCAACTGGTGTTCCATAAGGAGCTTGGCGTAGGCTCAATGCTGATAAACAGAGAAAAACGCATTAAATACTCTACAATTCAAAGAACTGCTATAGCGAGCAAGCTAAGAGCTGAAATGTTGTCTGAGGAACTTCGGGTTCTGTACGTGGCGATGACAAGAGCGTGTGAGAAGCTAATTGTGACAGCGACATACTCAGATGCACAGGCTAAAGCGGAAAAACTTGAGCAAACCATCATAGATATGCCCTCACCTCAGTTTCTTTCGCGTTTAAGCTCTATATCTGACTGGTTGATTGCGGGAATAAAAGGTATAGATGAGAATTTAGCAAAAGTAAACTTCATAGACGCTGAAACAATAATGGAAAATGAGACAAAAATCTCAGCCTGTGCGAGCACAAATATTAAGCAGACAGCAGATACACTAAATAAGCCAAGCCTTGATTTTGATTATCCGTTTAAGAACTCTATAGATATACCATCAAAGTTGACAGTCACCGGGCTAAAAAGCCTCGCTGACAAAGAAGCAAAATCTGCCCCTTGGGTTATGGCGAAAATGAGAGAAACTACATCATTTACACGTCCATCTTTTGTGGAAAAACACGAAAAAAGAACAGCGACCGAGATGGGGGTGTTGCTACACCATGTAATGCAGTATATAGACTATGAAAAGTGTTCTGGTGACGACGAGCTGACAAAAGCGTTGAAACAACTGGTGAATGAGGGTGTAATAGAAAACGAGGAAACAAAAGAAATAGACCGAAAGCGTATTATTAAGCTTTTTAACTCAGAATTGGGCATGCGATTAGCCACTGCAAAAAATCTAAACCGCGAGTTCAAGTTTTCAATACTGATTCCATCAGAGGATTATGTAAAAGACGCGACTTTAAGTGAAAAATCTAATCAGAAAGCCGGACATGCCGGGGACGAAATTAAAGCTGTCTCATCAGAGCCGTATGCAGGGGAAAAAACTGGAAAAAATGCAGGCGATAAAATCCTGCTCCAAGGTGTAATAGACTGTTTTTTTGAAGAAAATGGTGAAATAGTATTGATAGACTTCAAAACCGACAAAGTTACTGACAGCACAATCAAACAAAGAGTAAATGAATACACCCCACAACTGAACATCTACGCATCGGCACTGGAGCGAATAACAAAAAAGAGGGTCAAAGAGCGTATAATTTACTTCTTTGCCGTGGATAGAGCGTGCGATATCACGTAATAGGGTCGCAGGAACGCTATACGTGGTTACGAGAAAACTGAAAAGAATGGTGAATTTTTATGATTTACAGACCATTAGGGTAAAATTTCAGTTGAAAAAAGTGATATGATGTATTATACTGAACAGCGCAAGAAAAAACCACACATGCCGGTGTGATGGAATGGTAGACGTGATGGATTCAAAATCCATTGAGGGCAACCTCGTGTCGGTTCGAGTCCGACCACCGGTACCAAAGACGTATTATCCGAACCAAGACCTGTCGCTTCAATCTCTTGCAGCGACACGGTCTTGGTGTCGTTTTTGTAATTAAATGTTATGGCTAGATGTTCGTCAAAGACGAAAACAGAGTTTATGAAAATATCGACAAGCCTCTGTCTTTGCTCCCGATTGGTTACATCAGTTGCCCTAAATCTGCAAATCCAGTATGTGAGTTGCTCTTTTGTAAGGAGTGGCTTTTGCATTTGCTCTTGTATAATTCTAACCTCAATATCGCTTTTCGCAAGCTCCAATTCATCAAGTCGTTTTTTAGTTGAAGAAGTCAAGACACCTTGCTGGATAGCATTGAGCATGTTATCAATAGCCTTTTCGGTTTCACGGAGTTGTCTTTCAAGCAGTGGCAAGTCAGAACTTTCTCTGGATTGGAGTTCTAAGGCTTTGTCGACAATAAAATTGACGAGGCTCATATCCTGAAGCATCTCCATGATTGTTTTGATAACAAGGTTTTCTACAAGCTCTTTTTTTATCGGTTTTTTATCACAGATATGTTTCTTCTTCGAGTTAACGCAGCGATAATAACGATGTACCGTCTTGTTTCTGCTTGTGCCACACTCGCCGACCATAAAAACACCATCTTTACCACAATGAAGTTTTGTTGTGAGAAGATATTCGTCCTCTGCTTTTTTACGAGCAGGGGCTTTTTTGTTTTTTGCCATGCGCTCCTGCACACGGTCAAATAAATCTTGTGGGATTATTGCAGGAACTCCGTTCTCGGTGAGAACATCACGATATTTGTATTCGCCGATATAGCGTCTATTTTTTAGCATATTTATAATAATATCAATCGTAATATGCTTACTACGAGGAGTTTTTATTCCACGCTCGTTGAGTGTGTCGACAATTTCTTTAATGGTTGCACCCTCGTCATACAGGGTGAATATTTCTAAAACCAGTGGAGCAGAGACAGGGTCAACTTGAAAGTGTTGCTCTGTATCTACCATATATCCAAGCGGTATAGAACCGCCATTATACTTACATTTAAGTGCGTTTTCAGTCATGCCACGTATAACTTTTTCCGAGAGTTCCGCAGAGAAAAATTCTGCATAACCCTCCAAAAGCGATTCGAGCAAAATACCTGTAGAATCTTCCGCAATTGCTTCCGTAGCGGATAGAACTTTAACCTTGTTTTTGCGGAGCAGAGATTTATAGTGTGCACTGTCATAACGATTTCTTGCAAAACGGTCGAGTTTCCAAACGATAACGACATCAAATAAATATTTATTGCTGTCTTTAATCATTTTCTGAAATTCAGGTCGGTTATCAGTTTTAGCAGAAAGAGCACGGTCAACATAAGTGCCGATGATTATCATTCCGTTTTTCTCGGCGTACTCTTTACACTCACGGAGTTGCCCCTCGATTGATTCTTCACGTTGGGTATCGTCACTATATCTTGCATAGATTACTGCTTTCATTACTTGCTCCTTTCGCTGAGCATTTGAAGCAAA
>WQSX01000046.1 GCA_009787625.1 Oscillospiraceae bacterium | reverse complement strand
GATGTTGACATCTTTTTAGCCCCTGAAATAACAGCAGGAAACGTTTTAACAAAAGGCCTGATGTACTGGGGCGGAGCAAAAATGGCAGGCGGAGTCGTAGGGGCAAAAGTACCAATAGTCCTGGTGTCCAGAGGCTCTTCAGCAGAAGAAA
Source organism: Oscillospiraceae bacterium (assembly GCA_009787625.1). Lineage (GTDB taxonomy): Bacteria > Bacillota > Clostridia > Oscillospirales > Oscillospiraceae > WRMH01. The sequence continues at coordinate 20,942 of WQSX01000046.1, read as the reverse complement.
AGCTATTGTCCATAGCTCTGTGCCTAAAAGCAGGCGGGTAATCATACCAATCCCCATGTGTCGACGCATGTTTTCAAGAAGTCGCAAAATCAAACTGAAAGCACGAACACTAACTAAATCAAAAGTTACATCAGAGCGGAGGTCGGGGACGGTTGATGCAGAAAACCGAATATTTACAGAATCCTTGTGAGGTAATTGCTACGGCCTACCATATATGCGACAGTCATTTCTTGCTATTTGGCGTTTTTCGTGCTATCATGAATTAGCTGTGAATTTTTCGGAAAAGTTCATGTAATCAGTTAAAAAAGCACCTAAAAAGTACGCAACCACCGCACCAACAATATCGAAAGAGAGGGACAAGAAATGGGACTCATTAGAGCAGCAGCGGGGGCAATTGGGGGAACACTTGCCGACCAGTGGAAAGAATTTTTCTACTGTGATGCATTACCCGCAAACGTACTGGCGACAAAAGGCCAAAAGCGCACATCGGGGCGTAGCGCAAACAGAAAAGGCGAGAGCAACATAATAACAACAGGCTCAGTCATAGCAGTTGCAGACGGGCAGTGTATGATAATTGTCGAGCAGGGCAAAATCCTTGACGTCTGCTCAGAACCCGGCGAATTCATATTCGACTCAGGTGGCGAGCCCTCACTATTTTCAGGCGGCGACCTCGGCGAAAACGCCATGGGCGCGCTAAAATCAGTCTGGGAAAGATTCAAGTTCGGCGGCGCACCCGGTAAAGACTCAAGGGTCTACTACTTCAATACAAAAGAGCTCATAGGAAACAAATACGGCACACCAAACCCCGTGCCGTTTAGAGTTGTTGACACAAACATCGGGCTTGACATTGACATCTCAATCCGTTGCCACGGCGAATATAGCTACAGAGTGACAAACCCGATACTGTTTTACACAAATGTCAGCGGCAATATCGAAAACAACTACCTGCGTGACCAAATCGACGGGCAGCTTAAAACAGAGCTGATGACAGCTCTTCAACCGGCATTTGCACGCATCTCAGGCATGGGCATCCGCTACTCGGCGTTGCCGGGTCACACAATGGAAATTGCCGAGTGTCTCAACGAAGTTCTCTCAGACAAGTGGCGCGACCTGCGGGGCATAGAAATAGTATCATTCGGAGTCTCCTCAGTTACGGCAAACAAAGAAGATGAGGACATGATAAAAACACTCCAAAAAAGTGCGGTAATGCGCGACCCCGGCATGGCGGCGGCGACTCTGGTCGGCGCACAAGCAGACGCAATGCGCTCAGCCGCCGCAAACGAAGCCACAGGTCCGATGATGGCATTTGCAGGCATGAACATGGCGGCGGGAGCAGGCGGCATGAACGCCCAAGATTTATTCGCCATGCAACAACAGCAACAAATGCAGCAGCAACAGCAGATGCAGCAGCCAATGCAACCACAGCAACCCATGCAACAGCAGCAAATGCAACAACCCGCCGCACAGGCAGGCTGGACATGCGCTTGCGGACAGCAAGGCAACCAGGGCAACTTCTGCTCAAACTGCGGCGCACAGCGCCCCGCACCCCCGCCCCCCGCAAACTGGAACTGCCGGTGCGGAACCCAAAACACAGGCAACTTCTGCGCAAACTGCGGCACACCAAGAGGATAGGAGAGGCACATGCAACAAGAGTACAAATGCCCGAATTGCGGAGCACCGTTGGAGTTCCAAGCAGGAACGCAGGAGATGACCTGCGAGCATTGCGGAACGGTGATGGACATAGCCGCCCTGCAATGCATGGACGAAGAAACAGCGGCATTTCAGGAACCCGACGCGGCGCAGTGGGAATATGAAGGCGCACAGTGGGAAGATGCCGATACACAGGGCATGAGTGTCTACACATGTAATTCGTGCGGTGGCGAAATAGTCGGCGACGAGACAATGGGTGCGGCGACATGCCCGTTCTGCGGCAGTCCCGTTGTTTTAACAAGCAAGTTTTCAGGCGCACTGCGCCCCGACATAGTAATACCATTCAAGCTCGACAGGGCAAAAGCACTTGACTCCTTGCAAAACCACTATGCAAAGAAAAAACTGTTGCCAAGAGAATTCAAAGACAGAAACCACCTCGAAGAAGTCAAAGGGGTATACGTACCGTTTTGGCTGTTCAGCGCAGACGCAAACGGCAGGTTTGAATACAGAGCAACACGGATAAGACGTTGGAGTGACGCAAGATTCCACTACACAGAGACATCATTTTTCCGAGTAATCCGTGGCGGAACACTGGGCTTTGACGCAGTGCCCGTTGACGGTTCAAAGTCGATAGACAACACAATGATGGAATCACTTGAGCCGTTTAACATGAGCGAAACCCAAGAGTTTCAACCCGCATATCTGGCAGGATTTTGCGCAAACAAATACGACGTAGAAGCACAGGAATGCGCCCCAAGAGCAAACGAGCGGATAAAAAACACCACAGCAGGCGAATTCAGAAAAACCGTGCAAGGTTACCACAGCGTTCAACCGGTAAACGGCAGTGTAAACGTAAGATGCGAAGGAGTGCGCTATGCACTACTGCCTGTGTGGATGTTAGGCTCAACATGGCAGGGAAAAAGCTTCACATTTTCAATGAACGGACAAACAGGTAAGTTCGTTGGCGACCTACCCTTAGATAAAAAAGCCAGAACAAGTTGGTTTTTCAAGATATTCGGCATAACAGCCGCCGCGCTGCTTGCAATCACACAAGTAGTGATATTCTTCTTATAAGGTAGGTGGGGAAAGTGAAATGGAAAATTGAAAATGGAAAATTGAAAGTTAAGAAGAATCGCTCAGTAAAAATCATTACCACAATTATAATAACCGCAATACTTATCACACTTACAATGCCCCTCAGCGCAATGGCGGACGACGGCACACGAGCGACACCGCGCTTCACAGACACCATAGGACTGCTAACATCGTCAGAGGCAACGGAGCTCACGAACCTGCTCGATGAAATTAGCATCCGCCAAAACTTTGACGTAGTAGTTGCAGTGACAAACTCAATGAGTACCGTAAATCCCGAACGATACGCCGCAGACTTTTTTGAGGCGCATGGCTTTGGGTTTGGGGAAAACTTAGATGGAATAATCCTAATGGTAGCATTAGAGCCGGAGAGTTTAATTGCAGTATCAGCATTTGGATACGGAGAGTATGCCTTTACAAACGCAGGCAGGGAACATTTGATAGACCTATTTTTCCCGTACCTTAGAAGCGACAGATTCTTTGAGGCGTTTTCGACTTATGCAAACTCCGCAGATGACTTCGTTACAAGCGCAAGAGCAGGCGAACGGGTAGACACAAGAAATATCCGCCTAACACCACACGAGCAGGTAAATGCCAGAATATGGGCAGCCGTGATAAGCGTGGTAATTGCAGCAATTATCGCAGGATCGGTAGTGATGAGTTGGACAAGGCAACTAAAATCAGTAAAACAAAAAGATTTCGCCTGCGACTACATAAGAGGAGGGAGTTTCGCCCTAACCCAACAGAGAGACATTTTCCTCTACCGCAACATAAGAAGAATACCGCGCCAACAACAAAATTCAGGCGGCGGCAGAGGCGGCGGTTCATTCAGAAGCTCATCAGGCAGAAGTTTCTCAGGAAGCAGCAGAAGGTTTTAATTGTAGGGAACGAAAGACGTGGGAACAAATCACCCGGCCCTGCGGGGCCACCCTCTTTACTAAAGAGGGCAGGGGTTGAAAAAGGAGAAAAACATGCAAAACATCGACAGAAAAGCCGATAAAACAACAGCAATAGGTGTGCTCCAATACATAACAGGAGCAATTATATTCATACTGTGCATGGTAATAGCTCTGCTTGTATACTTATTTAATCTGGCACGTGATGCCCAAAGCATTACACACATAATAATCCTGATTGTGGGCGTTGTCATAGGTACCCTGCTGACATGCAAAGGTGTGGCCAACTACAAAAGAGCAAGCCGCTACCGCAGAATCAAAAAAGCAATGGACGGCGCGGTGAGCATTGACATAGCAACACTCCAGAGCAAATTAGGGTGGCCAAAAGACAAAATCAAAACTTTCATAAAAGCGCAAACCGAGCACGGATTCTGGCCCGATTCGCACCTGGACACAGAAAAAGGCGTGTTCATGTTGGGCTACAACCCCGCTCACATAGACACAGACACAGGCAACATAGCAACGGACGAAGTGCTGAAAGAAGCAAACAAACACCTGCACGACATGGCGACAGCCATAAGGGTAGTAAGCGATGAAACCCTAAAAGCCCAAGCAGAGAGAATTATAGAAATAACAAAACAAATCTACAAAGCGGTAGAGCAAAACCCCGAAAAACAATCCTCAGTGCGCCAAATGAGCAACTACTTCCTACCAACCACAGCAAAGTTACTCACAGACTACGTAGATCTACAAAATCAACCGATAAAAAGCGAAAACATGGAAGAAACCATGGCAAAAATAAAAGACTCCATGAGCTCAATAGAAGAGACATTCAAAAAGCAACAAGAGGCAATATACAACGATAAAGCCATGGACATATCAGTGGAAATCGACGTGTTGAAAAAAATGATGAAATAAAAAACAAAATTAATCGCCCGGGTCATGTAGACTCGGGCGATTCGCACGCACTTAAAACTTGTTTTAGTAGCTGCCAACGCGGGCAAGCTGGGGATTTGCTCCGGCGATGCCGGCGTTAGCCGACAAAAACTAGCCTAAGAGCTGTAGAACTCCTTGCGGTAGGGCATTAGCCTGAGCGAGCATCGCAGTCGAGGCCTGGAACAAGATGTTATCCCGTGTGAACGTGGTCATCTGCTGTGCCATGTCGACATCTCTGATTCGTGACTCCGCGGCCTGCAGATTCTCTGCGGTGTTGTCCAAGTTTTGAATCTTGAACTCTAGCCTGTTCTGAATAGCACCCAGTTGTGCTCGAACCATTGAAAGACTGTTGATTGCTCTATCCAGAGTAGCGATAGCTTCTGATGCAGTTGCCTGATATTCGATGCTTGTTGCACTCGTTACAGTAGCAATTCTGCCGATAGCGAAAGACGTTGTATCACCCATGTTTGCACCGGATTGAAGAGTGAACACGAGACCCATGTCCGAACCATTCGGATTTTTCAGGCCATCCTCATTTTCTGCGAAGACCGTCATGTTGTTGAATTTGACAGTTTGCTCAATATCTTCGAGTTCTGAAATGAGATTTTTGAACTCAAGCTGAAGAGCACCACGGTCAAAATCCTCGTTTGTGCCGTTTGCAGATTGAACTGCGAGTTCACGCATACGCTGCATGATACTGTGAGCTGATTGCATTGCGCCCTCTGCGGTCTGAACGAGTGAAATACCATCTTGTGAGTTACGCGAAGCTTGGTTTAGACCACGGATTTGAGTACGCATTTTCTCTGAAATAGCAAGACCTGCTGCATCGTCGGCGGCACGGTTTACTCTGAAACCTGAACTTAGCCTCTCCACATTTCTGCCAATGTTCCCTGCGTTAATACCATACTGCCTGTGGCTGTTTAAAGCCATTACGTTATTGTTGATTCTCATATTATGATTCCTTTCTTTGTCGAACCGGGAGCTTCCTTACTCTCGGCGCATATAAGTTTTTACTTATTATATTTCAAAAAACTCTTACCGGGGCGTGCGTTCCCTTTATTGAGTTTAGTGACAAAGAAAAGTTTCCTTTCAAAATAAATTATCGGAGCATTTTGAAAGAACTTTAGTAATTATTAAATTAAAATGACATAGAAATTACATATGAGCATTCACAATCCTATATAGGCATGATTCTGCTTGTTTTGCCGTACTTTCATGCGAAAACCTCTCTGCTGTCTCTCTGCCGCGAGCGGCTAATTTCTCACGTGCCTCGGAATTATTAAGCAAAAATACAAGAGCTTCAACCATCGACTGCACATCGCCCTGCTCACAGAGCAGCAAATTTTCTTCCGGCTCTGCATAAGTCATTATGCCGCCATTGTCAAAGGCAATAACGGCAGTTCCTGAAGCCGCAGCTTCCAGTGGTGGAAGGCAAAAAGACTCGTAAAGAGAAGCCGATAAAAGTATATCCGCATTTCGATATAGCTCCGCAACCTCATCTTGAGGGCGGTCAATAAACAATTCAAGGTCAAACGAAATGCTCGAAAGTGAAAAATCATATTGTGAAGCCCAATGAACCTTAAACTTATGCCCCAAGCGGTGTACAATTTCCAAAGCTTTTAACATATGCCTAAACCCCTTAAATGACTGCATTGGATTACCTACGAGCAGAACAATCGGCACAGTGTTGTTTTTATATGTGGGCGGATGAAACCAGTCTGTATCGACAGGGGGTGGCAAAGACAAAGATTCGCGATTGTACTTACCGCTTAAAATAGCTGATATAGCCTCGGACACTGACAAAATATATACTTGCGATCTGTAAAGATCCCGCATTTGTTTGCGGGTGAATGAGTCGCTGAAGAACATTTCCTCGTGGTCACCAAAAATTGCCGATGACCCTTGCTCCCATAAAACTACAGGGACTTTGCAGTGCTCAAAGTTCGGAATTTGTGGAGCCCAACACAAAAAGACGACATCACAATCATCAATATGATCTATGATATTATTTTTTTTAGGTATTACTTTTTGTATAATTGCATGGTTATCGGAAGCTTTGCTCCAAGGCGGAATTGCTGAACTACCGGTGTCACTTTGGAGCAAAGCGGTGACGTGATGCCCTCTTTTTGAAAGTATATTCATCATCTCAAAAAAGGCTTTCGCGCCACCGGTGAGATTATGACCGAAAGCAATAAAACAGAGCTTTAGTTTTTTATCCGGCATAGAGGCTCCATCGCAGCCGTCATCAGAAGCAAGCAACGCCTCATCGCAGGGCAAAAGCGCATACTCAGGCTGTGGGAAAAAACAGTACATCTGCATATCTCCGGACGCCGAGCGAATCATCTTATACCCAAAATCGAAGCCAAGAAAGAAAATAGGATTATATTCCCTAACGTCGGATAACTTATTTTCGTGATTGAGGTCATAGGGATATTCAGGTGTAATGAGGAGAACTTGTTTTTTCGTCTTTTCAAGCAGTGATTTGAGTATGGGTTTTGCCCCTTCGGGGTGGATGTTTTCAAACAGGTGAAAGATAACAATGACATCATACGTGTCAAGTTCGGAAAGTGACTGAAAAAGCTCCGAGCCATATACATTATTATAAATGCCACTATCCACACCGCCACTTAAAAGAAAATTATCCGAAATGTCAATTCTGTCAGGCTTGCTTTTTAGGTTTAGGGAAATAAGTTGCCCCAATTCCGCACCAAACCCGCTAACTTCAAGCACCGAGCGCGCATTTTCCTTAAATAAAACATTAAAAACAACATTGAAAAGCTCATTATAATCGTTTTGCATAGTTAGTTACCTCACCCTTTGTTTCCCGCAGAAGCTTAGCAATTTGTTCCGCTTTTTTGCGAGCCATCGGGATCTACACCGCTGTTCTCACAAAAAAGACTCCACAAACAGCTAAGCTTCTGCTCACCTGTTACGATATTTCCTACCTCCAATAATATCACCAAAGCAAGAAACTTGCAAATTTCTTGCGCTCTTGGTATACTTTCCAGTAACAAATAAAAACGGAGAAAAACATATGCAAGAATTACCAAAACAATACGACCCGAAACAGGTAGAGGACAAAATATATAAAATGTGGGAGGATGGCGATTACTTCAAAGGGCGCATAGACCCTGAGAAAAAGCCGTTCACCATAGTGATCCCGCCACCGAATGTCACAGGACAGTTGCATTTGGGGCACGCCTTTGACAATACGGTTCAGGATATTCTGATTCGATATAAGCGAATGCAGGGTTATGCCGCGCTGTGGATTCCGGGCACCGACCACGCAGGCATTGCAACACAAGTGCGTGTTGAAAAAGAACTGCGAGAAAAAGAAAAGCTCACACGCCACGACCTAGGGCGTGAGAAATTCTTAGAGCGTGTTTGGGAGTGGAAACATTTATACGGCAACCGTATCATTGAACAGTTAAAAAAACTCGGCAGTTCGTGCGACTGGAGCCGTGAGCGATTCACAATGGACGAAGGTTGCTCAAAAGCCGTGCGGGAAGTATTTGTGAGCCTTTACGAAAAGGGCCTCATATATAAAGGACTACGTATCATAAACTGGTGTCCCTCTTGCACCACAGCGCTTTCCGATGCGGAAGTGGAGCACGAGGAACGCGAGAGCTTATTGTATCATCTTAAATACCCCATAAAAGGTTCAGACGAAACATTAGTAGTTGCAACAACTCGCCCTGAAACCATGCTTGGAGACACAGGCATTGCAGTAAATCCTAATGACAAACGATATAAGCACTTGATCGGCAAATTTGCCGTCCTTCCGCTTATGGACAGAGAGATTCCGATAGTCGCCGATGAATATGTTGACGTGGAGTTTGGCACAGGTTGCGTAAAAGTAACCCCCTGCCACGACCCGAACGATTTTGAAATAGGTGAGCGGCATAATCTGGAGCATATCCTTATAATGGACGACAGTGCAAAAATCATAAACTCAGGAAAATATGACGGTCTTGAGCGTTACGAGGCACGCAAAGAAGTACTAAAAGACCTTGAAGATATGGGGCTTTTAGTTAAAACAGAGGACCATAAAATGAACATAGGCTCTTGCCACCGCTGTCACACAATTGTTGAGCCAATTGCCTCAGAGCAGTGGTTTGTGAAAATGAAACCGCTTGCCGCTCCCGCAATCGACGTTGTAAGAGACGGCACAATCAAAATCGAGCCGGAGCGCTTCACAAAAATATACACGCACTGGATGGAAAATGTGCGCGACTGGTGCATTTCACGCCAGCTCTGGTGGGGGCATAGAATACCCGCATGGTACTGCGATTGCGGGCACATAACAGTGAACCGCCAAGACCCCGAAAAATGTGAAAAATGCGGCTCATCAGACATAAGACGAGATGAAGATGTCCTAGACACATGGTTTTCATCGGCATTGTGGCCGTTTTCCACACTAGGCTGGCCTGAAAAAACGCCTGATTTAGACTACTTCTACCCAACAGACGTACTGAGTTGCGGAACCGACATTCTGTTTTTTTGGGTAGCACGCATGGTTTTCTCCGGTTTGGAGCATACAAATAAAGCACCGTTTCACACGGTGGCAATCCACGGCATGATACGCGACAACCAAGGGCGAATCATGAGTAAATCACTCGGCAACGGCATAGACCCCATGGATGTAATCGACGAATTCGGCGCAGATGCCCTGAGATTTTACATAGTAACGGGCAGCAGCCCAGGCGCAGACATGCGCTACTCAGCAGAGCGTTGCCAAGCAATGCGAAACTTTGCAAACAAAATCTGGAACGCCGCAAGGTTTGTTATGATGAATGTGGGAGAAAAGAGGGTGCCGCCCGCAGGCGGTGGGTGTTTTGATAAACAAGGGGACTCACTAGAACTAGAAGATAAATGGATTCTCTCAAAGCTGAACACACTCGCAAAAGAAGTGACCGGGGCTTTAGATAAATACGAATTGGGCATTGCCGCAACTAAAATTTACGACTTCATATGGGATGACTTCTGCGACTGGTACATAGAAATAACAAAACCAAGGCTTATGTCAGAAGATAGCGAAGGAGATACAGGCGCACAGCAAGTTCTCCTATATGTTCTGACAGAAGTTCTCACACTCTTGCACCCGTTCATGCCATTTATAACAGAGGAAATCTACGGCTCACTCAGAGCACTTGAGTCTCCTCTCGCCTCAACAGACTCGGAGCCGCCGCTCATGGTTCGTAAGTACACAGAGTACACCGAAACCCTCAATTTCAAAGCCGATGAGGACAACTTTGAATCCATAATATCCGCAATCCGCGCAGTCCGCTCACGCAGAGCCGAGATGAACGTTCCACCGTCCAAAAAATCCGCTCTGACAATAGTGACAGACCGTCCGGAAGTATTCAAAGCAGGCGAAATATACATAGGCAGATTAGCCTATGCAAGCGAAGTGAACATAACAGACAAAGCCCCTGAAAACACAGAGGCTTTGGTAACAGTGGCAACAAACGACGCAAGGCTCTACATGCCTCTTGCAGACTTGGTTGACTTGGCAAAAGAAAGAGAACGCCTGGAGCGGGAAATTAAAAAAGCAACAGCCGACAAGGAAAAAATAGAGCAAAAGCTAAGCAACGAGAAGTTCACATCAAAGGCCCCCGAAAACATAATAAACGCCGAAAAAGAGAAGCTGGAAAAGCTGAATTCGCTACTTGATAATTTGCACGAGAGCCTGAAGGCAATGGCATAAAAACACCCAATCCTGACCCTCTTTAGAAAAGAGGGTGCCGCCCGCAGGCGGCAGGTGTTTTGATACACAAAACTAAAACAAAAAAAGGAGACTCACAAAGATGACAACGAAGCAATTAATGGACATCGCATTAGAAGAAGCAGGTCTCAAGGAAATGCCCGAAGACTGCGGCATTATGGTTGAAGGCAAGGAAATCAAAAAAGTCCTGATGGGCGTGGACATGGACACAGCAGAGCTACTCTTGGCAAAACAGCTTGGCTACGATTGTGTTGTGAGCCACCACCCCAGAAACACAAACGTAGATATGTTAGAGCTGTTAAACACCCACATAATGAAGCTTGAAGCTCTAGGCACGCCAAGAAATAAAGGGCAAAAACTGCTTGAAGAGCGCAAAACAGAGCTAAACTACAATCAGCACGTCTCAAACTCAGCCCGGTCAGAGAGTGCGGCAAAACTCCTAAACATGCCATACATGTGCATCCACACTCCTGCCGACATAATCAGCGAAGCAATTGTGCAAAAATTCCTTGACGAGAAGTTCAAAGATAAACCGGAAACAACAGTCGGCGAAGTAGCCGAGGCTTTGGAAGAACTCGGTGAATACAAAAATTCCGCAAGAAAGCCTGTAATACGGGTTGGCTCAAAAGAGAGTTATGCAGGTAAGATTTATGTGTTGATGTCAGGCTTGACAGGCCCCGGCGAAAAAATACTGCAAGAGTACTTTGAAGCCGGAGTAGGCACTTTAGTTATGATGCATATTCCTGAAAAAGACGCAAAGAAAATTAAAGAGCAGGGAATAGGCAACGTCTTAATTGCCGGACACATGTCCAGCGACTCCTTTGGCTTAAATAAAATAGCCGAAAAATGGAAAGAAAAAGGCGTAGAGACCACAATGATGAGCGGCATAATTGAGGCGTAAACCAAAAGGAGACGGGCTTGCCCGTCCCCCGGTGTTATAGAGGGTTGAAACTATTTTTTGACAAACTCACTTTCTTCATGTTAAAAGCATGAATTACACAACCCCGCGCAACTCATCGCGCATTGCAATAGCCGCATCGCGTGCGGCATCCGCGTAGCCACCGCCGGACTTCTTCCATGCCGCTATAATCCCGCGCGAGGAATTGACTATAGCACCCTTGCCTTCCGGGTTAAACGCGACGGCGACATCAGCGGCGGAGCCGCCTTGTGCGCCGTATCCGGGTACGAGGAAAAACGTGTTGGGCAGACGTGCGCGCAAGAACGCAGATTCTTCCGGATACGTGGCACCGACGACTGCGCCGATACGAGAAAACCCCATGTCGTCAAGCGAATCTTTAGAAATTTCCGCAAGCAAATCACCGACAAGAGTATAAACCTTTTCGCCGGAGCCCTGAGCAACCTTATCTTGGAGCTCACCCGCAGATGGATTAGAAGTCTTAACAAGCGCAAAAATCGCCTTGTCATACTGCTTTGCATCCGATAAAAACGGCAAAACCCCATCAGAACCCAAGTAGGCATTGACCGTCAGAGCGTCACCGTCAAACGGTGCAAAGGTTGAATTGCCGACAGTGATCCGACCCAAATATGCCGAAGCATACGCAGCCGCTGTGGAGCCGATATCACCGCGCTTGGCATCAATTATAACATACATCCCCTTAGAGCGGGCGTAATCACAGGTCTTTTTGAGCGTGAGAACCCCATGCGGCCCAAGCGCCTCATAAAACGCCGACTGTGGCTTTAAAGCAGGGACAATGTCGCAGAGCGCATCAATAAGCCCCACACCCCACTCATAGACAGCAAGCGCAGCAGCCTCCAGCCCCTCACCATGCTCACTCATATGCTTATCCAAAATAGACGCAGGTATATGCGCCAAATCAGGGTCAAGCCCAACAACAGTAGGATTTTTTAGTTGATCTATTCTTCTCTGTAATCTCGAAAACGACATAGTAATGATAATTCCTTTCAAAGTGTATACATTATAATATAGTAATCATTATACACGACTTGAATCAAAGGTGCAAGACACCCACCGCACCCCTGCATATCCAACCTGATTGCATAACCAAATCCGGCTTTTGACTGCAAAATGTGATTAAACTGTTGAAAATTGTAATAAATTGTAACTTCAGTTACAGCAAAAAATGAGAATTCGCGCATACAATATATAGTGTTGTGCAAGAGTGAAAACGCAATATATAGGCATCAAGAAAGCAACAATTGCTCACAGTCCTAAAACAGTAAAAATCACTCAAACACTTACTACCGCAATTAAAACACAACTATAGTCAAGCCGAAAACCACACCAAAAACCACCGAAAAACCGAAAAACTCTAAAAAACCCTTGAAATGAAAGAATTTTGTAATCAAAAAGGGTATTGACAAACCAATGAGAATATGAAATAATTATGTGCATAGACGAGAGAAAATATGCAGAATGTGATTGTATACTAACCTCTCATTTATTTTGTAAATTTCATACGGCTGGTTTCAGAAGTGTGTTATTTAAATAAAAAGCATAAAAATAAAAATTATTACGTGCAAAAATAGAAAGGACAAATTAGCAATGAAAAAGAAACTACTTAAAATCGCGATTCTCACTCTCGCAATAGTCATGCTAGCTGGTGTTATGGCTCCTGCAGCCGCAGCCAACTGGCAAGCGACTCCCGGATTCATAGGAGCCGGCAATGATGCAAACTCAATGGACGGTGGTCAAAACTGGTACTGGCTACTTCCGAGCGGTCAAAGAGCTATGGGTTGGCAAAACATCAATGGCGCTTGGTACTTCTTCAGAGCAAACGGCGTAATGAACAGAGCCGGCGACAATCCACTAGGCTCATGGTTTGAGCAAGCATGGGAAAGAAATGATGACGGCGTGGTTGTTATAGAAGATGGTGTACTTGTCAACCGCAATGTTCATGGCTTCTTCCGCGAGCAACTTGCAGTTGGTCAAAACAATGAATGGGCCGGTTGGGGCGCAGGCAGAATTTTCCGCGTGAATGCCAATGGTGTCATGTCCACAGGGTGGCAGTCAATCGTTGTAAACTATGAATTTGCTGTAGGAAGCCTCGCGGGTACTTGGGTTGACCGTGAAGTACCAAACCTTGATGGCAGTGAAACAACTACAACAGTTAATGGGGCAATCCCTAATGGTCCTATGCACAGCGTTGGTGGCCATTGGTACTACTTCGGTGATGACGGTGTTATGAGAGCAAACGCATGGGTTGATTCAAACGGCACATGGTTCCGTCTCGGTGAAAACGGTCAAATGCTGAGAAGCGTATGGGCAGCAGTTGACGGCGTAACATACCGCTTCGCCGGAAGTGGCGCAATGGTAACCGGTTGGGCAAACGTAGGTGGCAACTGGTTCTACATGGAAGCAAACGGTGCAAGACAATCCGGTCGTTGGGTTGAGTCAAACGGCGCATGGTACTGGCTAACCGGAACAGAATTCACTGCTACAGCTCCTGCACAAACTTTCCCTGTTGGCGCAATGGTAAGAAATGGTATCTTCAACACAGGTTCAGCTACGAGTCCACAATGGCACGCATTTGACCACTCAGGCGTATGGCTTGGTCAAGTCGGTCAACCTGTAACAGGTCCAACAAACCCATGGTACGTAGCAAATCCATAAGCTAAACTATAAGCAAATTTTCAAAAGACACTTCCTTCGGGGAGTGTCTTTTTTAGGGTGGTTGGCGTGCCGTGGTTGCTGTTCACGGTCAAGTTCAAGCTCTTCTGTCAAGTTGTGCAAGGAATTATCCCATACAAAAGGTGTGATGCACTCTAATCATACACCGAGATGGGCTTTGTCGCACGACGTCGTAACATTGACTTAGTAAAGTGTTTGGCGTATAATGAGGAAACATGAGGGATAGAAGCCCGAAGCTACCACAGGAGGGAGCAATGAAAAAATTACCGATTGGAATACAAACATTCAGAAAGATTATAGAGGGGGATTATATATACGTCGATAAGACAGAGTATGTATATAAACTAGTCGATGATGCAAAACACTATTTTTTATCGCGCCCTCGAAGGTTCGGAAAGTCCTTATTGCTGGATACTATTCAAGAAGTATTCAATGGCGAAAAGGAATTGTTTAAGGGACTCTTTATCTATGATACTGATTACTCATTTGAGAAGCATCCGATAATAAGATTCGACATGCTAAACATGGAAAACAAATCGCCCGAACTTTTTGAAGAAGCAATTATGGGAAAACTTATAAATCACGCAGCAGCAGAAGAAATTTCGACATTTGGACGCTCACCCGGCATGGTTTTTGAAAGCCTGCTTGAATCGCTTCACAAGAAATATGGAAAACGAGTGGTCGTCCTTATTGACGAATATGACAAGCCAATATTGGATAACATAGAAAATACAGAAATTGCAGATGCCAACAGGCAAATCATTAGGAGCGTTTTTAACAGACTGAAATCATGTGACAGAAATATAGAATTTACTTTTATTACAGGAGTTTCAAAATTCACAAAAGTTTCACTCTTCTCCGACTTAAATCATCTGATTGACCTAACCATGTCAAAGGAGTATGCCGGCATATGTGGCATTCCGGTCGAAGAGCTGGGCACATATTTCGGTGAATATATAAAAGATTTGGAAAATAGCGACGTTTTGAAGAATATTGATGATATCCATGACGAGATACTGCATTGGTATGACGGCTATTCTTGGGACGGAAAATCACACCTCATAAATCCATTTTCACTACTTAACTTTTTTAATGAAAAGAGGTTCTACAGTTTCTGGTTCGCAAGCGGCTCTCCCTCATTTCTCATAAAGTTATTTAAAAATAAGCCATCTTCTTTTTTGGCGCTTAAAGACTTAAGCATGAGCGAACTTGCGATGGATTCTTTTGATATTCACAACTTATCAGCAGTACCATTACTTTTTCAAACGGGATACTTGACAGTAAAAAATGTGATTAGCGAGTGGGGGTCATCACCTTTTTATGCAATGGAAATGCCCAACCGTGAAGTCAGTGAAGCTTTTAATCTGCAAATAATTGCCGGCTTTACTGAAGCGGAGCTAATGACGACACAATCAATGCACGGTCAGATAAAAACCGCATTGGAAACGGGCGAATTGCAAAAAATCGTGCCTACTCTCCGTTCGCTGTTTGCGTCTATCCCGTATCAATTGCACGTCAACGCCGAGGCATATTACCATTCGATATTTTTGGCGATGATGACTCTTCTGAATTTTGAAATCCATGCAGAGCTGTCAGTTGCAGGCGGTAGCATTGATGCGGTACTTGAGCTTGATGATAGAGTATATGTCTGCGAGTTTAAGTATGTAGACTGCAAACACGACGCATCGGACGAAACAAAGCGAAAGCTGTTCGACAAAGCATTAGGCGATGCGATTAACCAAATCAAAGAAAAAGGCTACAGCAAAAAATTTGAAGGCTCAGGAAAACTAATACACCACATCGCGCTCGCATTCTTAGGCAGAGACAACATTGAAATGCTCGCCGGATAACCTACCCACCGCGGAAAACGAGATGGTTAGTCCTCTTGACATGCCTAAAAATTAGGTATATAATTGCAGAGGAGCGATGATTAATGAAAAGAACATTTGTATACTTGCAACATTTCGACAAAGCATGGATGTCGCTCGGACTAACTAACGAGAAAAATATTGAGTTAGAAAAACTACTTCTGGAAAACCCCGGCAAAGGCAGTGTAATAAGCGGCACGGGTGGTTTGCGAAAAATTCGAGTCGGCTTAGAAGGCAAAGGAAAGAGTGGAGGGCTACGCATTCTGTACGTAGACTTTGAGCAATATGAAAGACTGTACTTGCTATTTGTCTATGCCAAGGGCGAAAAAGAGGATATAACTGAGTATCAAAAGAAACAGTTCAAGAGTATGATAAATTTGCTATTAAGTGAGCTTAAAAGGAGAGAGGAAAAATCATGAATATATTTGATGAAGCATTAGTATCTCTGCAACAAGCAATAGACTTTGAAGAAGGTGCTACGAGCAAGGGGAGAACAGTCAACAGAAAGTTGAAACCCATTGTTCCTTTGAAAGAATATAGTGGGGAGGATATAAAACGGATAAGAAAAAGCAACAACTACACTCAAACATATTTTGGAGACTTAGTTGGTGTGTCATTGAAGAGTGTTCAATCGTGGGAATATGGAAAGAGCTGTCCAAACGGTTCAGCAAGAAGAGCCATTGCAATAATTGAAAAAGGTGAAGAATTTTTGGAAAAAGCTGAATTTATACATGAATAACCTACCCACCGCGGAACAGCCGTCCGAGCCATCTGTATGGCTTTGTGAGCTTCCAACTTCGTGAATGCTCCATCTCATCAACCTGAACTTTTGCCGCTGAGGCCCTGCGCTCTGCTTCTGTGAGGGAACTGCGCAGCAGGTTTATTTGCTCCGTCTGCCGGTCCATATGAAACCTTAAATCACTGAGCTTTTTATCATCATTGACACTCGGCTCGCCATTTTGCAAAACAAAAACAGCCTGCGGCAAAATGCCGCTGCTTTCATATTGCCTAAATGTCAAAAGCTTACCCCAAATATCCCTGACATACTTTTCGGGAACCATCGTCTCACCATAAAAGGAACTATCTCTGGTCTCACCGCCGCCCGTCGGCGAAAACAAATATTCACCCCTCTTAAATTTATCGTGATGCTCACCCGCAGGTGCAAAACACTTCGAGAGCATTTGGCTGTAATCAGACTTAGTGGCAAGCTCAGGATTCAAGCGAAAATTCTCACAGACATCAATGAACGTGGCGTCTCGTGTTGTCGCAACCAGTATGCCGCCGTTTTTGAGAAGTCTCTTAAACTCAACAATCCACTTTTCCGCCATATCACTGCTCAAATGCGAAAAAACCGAATAGGCAAAGATAATATCAAAGCTCCCATCAGCAAACTCGCAGGGCGGAGCAGGAGCCGTTACGGAGAAATTCCCGCAGGGCAAAGTGTTCTCGCAGACATCAACCATCTTCGAGTCAACGTCAATGCCAAAAATATTTTCAGATTTGATATCCTTAAACCAAAATCGAATCATCCGGCCCCAACCACACCCGAAATCAAGAATACGGGTGCTTTCGCCAATGGTTACGCCATGCTTTGCCGCCATGGCCTTTATGTACTTATAAAAAGCAAACCCTTCACCTCTGAGCGAATCCACCCCGGAACTGCCGACAGTATTCACCTGAAACTGAGAATCAGTAAAGCCGGGCATCTGAATGCCGTCTATGACAGGTTCAGACTCAGCCCTGCAAAGCAGTTCAAGATACTCCTCATCAGAATATCCGTTCATTGCGTTAAAAAATTGGTTATTCAAGATAAAAACTCCCTTCTTAGAAGCACAGATTAAAAAATAATAACACAGTCAAAGAGCAAATACAAGAGCCGAGGTTATATCGTGTAAGCGAGGTTGCTTTCTGAAGAAAAATTCTAAAAAGTCTCTTGACTTTAAGGCAAAAATATGGAATAATTATGAATTATAACAGCAAAGCATAGAGATTTAGTTACTAAAGTTGAAAGGGAAAATAAAATGAAAAAGAAACTACTCAAAATCATCTCAATAGTTCTGATTATGACAGTTCTCACAGCCATTGTCCTGCCTGCTACAGGCGTTGCAGCACCAACAGGGTGGCAGCAAGCTCAGGGCAGATGGTGGTTCCAAAACGCAAATTCAACGTTCGCAACAGGCTGGCAACAAATAGGGGGAGTCTGGTACTTCTTCGACAGCACAGGCTGGATGCGCACAGGTTGGCTCCAATGGGGCGGACAATGGTACTTCCTGCAACCCTCAGGTGCAATGGCAACAGGTTGGGTTCAAGTAGGTGGTGTATGGTACTGGATGCACCCATCCGGTGTTATGGCAACAGGCACGGTTAACATCGGCGGAGTTAATCACACATTTGCCGCCAGCGGCGCATGGCTGGGGCAGGGCGCCGGAACACCCGGCGTACCCGGACAAGCCGGAGGCTGGCAACAAGTTGGTGGTCGCTGGTGGTTCCAGTTTGCCGGCGGTAGTTTTGCAACAGGCTGGCAACTCATAGGCGGACTCTGGTATTTCTTTGACAACGCCGGTTGGATGCAAACAGGTTGGGTTCAATGGGGTGGCTCATGGTTCTTCTTGCAAGCATCAGGTGCTATGGCTGTAGGCGTTGTGAATATCGGCGGTGTGAACCACACATTTGGTGCCGATGGTCGCTGGATAGGCGGCGGCGCAGGCTGGGGCGGATGGCCCGGCGCCCCCGGAGTCGTGCAACCTGCAACAGTCGTAGGTGAATGGACTAATGCAGTGGTATCTACTCAATTTATCACATTCAACGCAAATGGAACAGGACTCAGGTCGCTCGATGGAATTTTAGCTAGGGGATTTACCTGGAGAGTTGAAACAGGCACCAACAATGTAATCGTCATCTGCCTGGGTGAAATATGCGGTGATGTCAATTGCCAACACCCACGTTTCACATTTACACTGACAAACAACAACAATACACTGACCCTAACCGATGCAGACGGTGTTGCAAGAGTCTACAACAGATCTTAGTGGTGTGAGTAGATATCAAAATCAGATACAAAAAAAGGCTTACCGCAAAAGCGGTAGGCCTTTTTTTGCTACAGCCCCGCTATTGCCGCTTGCATTAAACCTCACGTTACCTAGTCACACATACCACGTCATTGCGGCCTCCGAGCCGCAATCCCCTGAATAATGAGCATATCCGTGGGGGATTGCGGGTCGAGTCCGCAATGACGAGCTTTTGAATGCCGCCCCTACGGCTGTAATG
The DNA here is from genome assembly GCA_009787625.1 of Oscillospiraceae bacterium. GTDB lineage: Bacteria > Bacillota > Clostridia > Oscillospirales > Oscillospiraceae > WRMH01. The sequence continues at coordinate 1,898 of WQSX01000046.1, read as the reverse complement.
GAATACTCTCCCCACGCACAAACGTGTGCCGCACCTTACCTTTTAGCGTTTTGCCGCCAAACGGGGTATTGTGCGCCTTAGACTTAAATAAACCGGCATCTACAGTCCACTGCTCGTTCGGATCAAACAAAATAATATCCGCAGGCCGCCCGGCCTCAAGCCGCCCCGCTTCGAGCCCTAAAATCCGTGCAGGAGCTGTTGTCATAAGCGCAATAACCTCGCTTAGCTCCATAAACCCGCTGTGGTAGAGATAAGTGAGCGAAACCCCAAGAGACGTTTCAAGCCCGATTATCCCATTAGGCGCCCGGCCGACAGGCAGAGATTTCTCCTCGGCACTGTGCGGCGCATGGTCGGTGGCGATAGCGTCAATTGTCCCATCGCAAAGCCCCTTTATTACGGCATCAATATCCCGTGAAGCGGCAAGCGGGGGGTTCATGCAAGCCATGGCACCTTGTTTCGAGACCTCATCAGACGTAAGCGAAAAGTAATGCGGACAAGTCTCAGCGGTGACCATAACACCCCTTGCCTTGGCTCTGCGAACGATATCAACAGTTTCAGAAAGGCTGACATGGGCAATATGCAGGCGTGCATTGACCTTCTCAGCCAAATAAACGTCCCTCTCCGCCATTTCAGCCTCATCTTCGCAGTGAGAGATTATAAGTAAATCAAGCTCTTTAGCAAGCTGTAAAGCGCGTTCCATGAGCTCAGGGTCACGAATAGGAATCCCGTCGTCCGAGAGCGCAACAACTCCGGCAGCTTTGAGCGCAGCGAAATCGGTCAAAACTTTGCCCTCCAGCCCCAAAGTGACAGCCCCAACAGGAAAGCAGTTGACAGCGGCAGTATTGACCCGTCCCGATAGTGACTTAATGATATCGGCATTATCCAAGACAGGTGAAGTGTTAGCCATATAGCAACAAGAAGTGACACCGCCCGCCGCCGCCGCTGCACTGCCGGTCAAGATATCCTCCTTATACTCAAACCCCGGCTCACGAAAATGCACATGCATGTCCACAAGCCCCGGTGCAACAATAAGCCCCGTTGCATCAACGCAAGACATGGGGACGGCTCCTGTGTCTCCGCTCTTGCCGTCCGCAGTACCCAAGACACAGGAACCATCTCCCCGGCTTGGAAACAAGCCGGCAATCAATCCATCCTCGATAAGCACATCAACCCTCTCACCAAAAACATCAGTTGCATTTTTAATCAACGTCATATGTTACCCCCATCACCCCATCAGCAGAGACCGGGACGGTACAGCTCCTGAGTCTATACAGTCACGTATCCGCTCCATCAGTGTGTTATAGAAAAATAAGTTGTGCATGACGGCAAACCGTTTACCGAGCATTTCATCAGATTTAAACAAATGCCGCATATACGCACGTGAAAAATTTGCACAGACTTGACACTCACAAGCCCCGTCAATGGGCGAATCATCAGCACGAAACCGTTCATTGTTTATGTTTATTGAACCCTCCTCACCCCACACATAGAGCTTGCCGTGCCGCCCATTGCGAGCCGGCATAACACAATCAAAAAAGTCAATTCCACGCGAAACAGCTTCAATGAGATTAGAGGGAGTGCCAACTCCCATCAGGTATCGAGGCTTGTGGAACGGCATGTGCGGCTCAACAACATCAATGGTATCATACATCTCAGCCGTAGACTCACCAACAGCAAGCCCGCCGATGGCATACCCCGGCAAATCAAGCTCAGAAATCTGCTTCATGTGTGCCACCCGCAAATCCGCAAACGTTCCACCTTGGTTAATGCCAAACAGTGCAGGCGCAAGACAGGGGGGCGGTTCATGTGTCTCCGGGTTTGTTGCAGACGGCAAGGACGGGCGGCAGAATGCCGCCCCTACAAGGTGTGGTGGCGATTCCCCTGCATGGCTCTGTAGG
>WQSX01000045.1 GCA_009787625.1 Oscillospiraceae bacterium | reverse complement strand
AATAATTTTGAGGTGCAAAGTGCGTAGAATTGGTGTTTTTGTCTGCTGGTGTGGCAGTAATATTGCCGGAAAGGTTGACATTACTGCTGTGGTTGAAGCGGCTCGGCTTGAAGCCGGGGTCGTTTTCTCTGCCGATTATCAATACCTATGCTCTCAGGCAGGGCAGACAATAGTTCAAAACGCCATTGAAGAACACAATCTATCAGGCATTGTCGTCAGTGCCTGCTCCCCCCGTATGCACGAGCCCACTTTCCGCAAAGCCGCGGCCGCGGCAAATCTCAATCCATATTTAGTTGAAATGGCAAATATCCGTGAGCACTGTTCATGGGTACATCGCGACAAAGAAGAAGCCACCGAAAAAGCAATAGTTCTAATGCGCGCCGCCATTGCCAAGCTTATATTAAACACACCACTCTTCCCCGGCGTCAGCGGTGTCACCAAACGCGCACTCGTCATCGGCGGAGGAATTGCAGGGATTCAAACAGCGTTAGATATCGCCGATGCAGGCTTTGAAACTGATATTGTCGAAATTTCCCCCACTATCGGCGGAAAAATGGCACAGCTGGACAAAACGTTCCCAACATTAGACTGCAGCGCCTGCATTTTAACACCAAAGATGGTCGATGCCGCACAACATGATAATATCACGCTCCACACCTACAGCGAAATCGAAGAAGTTTCAGGTTTTGTTGGAAATTTCACCGTCAAAATTCGGAAAAAAGCTCGCTCAGTAAATTCGGAACTTTGCAACGGTTGCGGAGATTGCATAATAAAATGCCCCATTAAAAGAATCAAAAACGAGTTTGATTTAGGACTTTCAAATCGAACAGCAATCTACACCCCATTTGCACAAGCCGTCCCAAATGTGCCTGTAATAGACCGTGAAAACTGCACCTATTTTAAAAACGGAAAATGTGGCTTGTGCAAGAAAATCTGCGGTGTTGGCGCTGTCGATTTCGAGCAGGTTGATGAAATTATCGAAAAAGATTATGGAGTCATAATCACCGCCACAGGCTTCAGACCACTCTCACCCGAAAAGTTTGGCGAATACATGTACAGCCATTCGCCCGACGTTATATCGTCACTCGAACTCGAACGCATGATGAACGCCGCAGGCCCTACATCCGGCAATGTTATCAGGCTTTCAAACCAAGAGAAGCCCAGGTCCATTGTGTTTATACAGTGCGTAGGCTCCAGGGCAGATTCTACCGTGGGCAAATCATATTGCTCCAAAATTTGTTGCATGTATACAGCAAAACATGCCATGTTATTGCGTGAAAAATACCCTGAGACCGAGGTCTACGTTTTCTATATCGACGTCAGAACACCCGGCAAGAACTTCGACGAATTTTACCGACGTGCCACCGAGCAATACGGTGTAAAATATATAAAAGGCATGGTAGGTAAAGTACACGAAAGTGATGACGGACGGCTTCTAGTTCGAGCCAGCGATTTGCTGGAAGATAAGCAAATTGAGATTATGGCTGACTTAGTGGTGCTCGCCACTGCCGTCGAAGCCGAGCCAAGCGGTCGCGCACTCTCCACAAAGCTCACCGCAAGTATGGACTTAAATGGATTTTTCTCAGAATCTCACGCCAAGCTACGCCCTGTTGAAAGCCCCACTGCGGGAATTTTCCTCTCCGGCATGTGCCAAGGACCAAAAGATATCCCCGAAACAGTAGCACAAGCAGGCGCAGCGGCGGTTAAAGCACTGGGAATCTTAACCAAGGATAGCCTGGTCGGAAACCCCTGCGTTGCAAGCTCATCGGAGCTCATGTGCAACGGCTGCTCGTCCTGCGAGCGAGTTTGCCCCTATAAGGCTATCGACTTTGCAGATAAAGAAGTCTACGACCACGGCAAGCGTGAGGTTCGCAGAATTGCACAGGTAAATGAAGCTGTCTGCCAAGGTTGCGGAGCTTGCGCAGTAGCTTGCCCCTCAGGGTGTATGGACCTAAAAGGCTTCACCGCAGGACAAATAATGGCGGAGGTAGATGCGATATGCAGGTAAATAACACTGAGTTTAGACCTCTTATAGTTTCATTCTGTTGTAACTGGTGCAGTTACGCAGGAGCAGACCTGGCAGGCTCAAGTAGGCTGGAATACCCCGCCGAAGTTAAAATAATCCGCATCCCCTGCTCATGCCGTGTAGACCCGCTCTTTATTCTCAGAGCGTTTCAAAGAGGCGCAGACGGAGTTATAATAAACGGCTGCCACCCCGGCGATTGCCACTATTCCACAGGCAACTACTACACTCGCAGAAGAATGACGCTACTTTTCAGTATGCTTGACTATCTCGGAATTGAGCGCGAACGCACAAAGCTCGAATGGGTATCCGCCTCAGAAAGCGCTAAATTTGCCACCGTGATGAACGAATTTGTAGGAACTATTCGTGAGATGGGCGAAAACAAAAGATTGGGTGATATTCGATGCAAGGAATAATCGAACAAATGAAACAAAAAAGCCACGAACTACTGGAAAGTGGCGCAGTCACCTCTGTTTTAGCATGGAAACAGGGCGATTTAGCCTACAGTAGTTCGCCTACTCTTTTTAACAGCTCCGACGAACTCGACAGCATGCACTACGACGGATTTTGCGGCAGCAACCTAAGCAAATACCTGATAAATCAAGGAAAATCCGACGGAAAAACTCTAATATTCCTAAAACCCTGCGACACATACAGCCTAAATCAACTCCTGGGCGAACAACGTGTAAACAGAGAAAAAGTACACGCAATAGGCATAGGCTGCAAAGGCAAGCTGGATATAAACAAACTAAACGAGCAAGGCATCAAAGGCATATTAGAAATAATTGACGATGGCGAAAAGCTAAAAATCAAAACGCTGTATGGCGATAAAACCTGCGAAAGAAAGTCAATTTTATTAGAAAAGTGCCTGAACTGCAAAGGCAAAGAACATAAGATATATGATGAGCTAATAGGCGACGAGCTATCAACAGAAACCTCTGAGGGCGACAGACTCTCACAAATTATTGAGCTGGAAGATAAAACACCGGACGAGAGATTTGCATTCTGGCGCGGTGAACTATCAAAATGCATCAGATGCAACGCATGCCGCGACATCTGCCCGGCCTGCACATGCAATAAATGCGTATTCGAAAACCCACAATCGGGCATAGCAGGCAAAGTAAACACCACAGAATTTGAAGAAAACCTATACCACATAATAAGAGGCTACCACGTAGCAGGACGCTGCTCAGACTGCGGAGAATGCACCAGAGTCTGCCCACAAAGCGTACCGCTACACCTAATAAACCGCAAGTTCATAAAAGACATGAACACATTCTACGGCGAGTTCCAAGCAGGAGAAGCAGCAGAACTAAATTCACCGCTACTAAGATTTGATTTTGACGATATCGAACCAAAAGAAAGGTAATCGCCATGCTTAAACTATCTTTATCAAAAATAAATGAACTATTTGCACTTCTGAGTGAGCAAATGGAGCTATATTTACCTATCTGTGAATCAGGCCTGACCGTCTTTCGCAAGTGGACAACAGGAGCTGATGTCAGGCTTGATATACTAAGCACAGCAATGTCCCCCAAAAACTTCTTCTTCCCCACAGCAGAAGACATAGCATCTTTTAAACTAACAGGCAAAGAAATTGAAATAAAAGAATCCTATGCAAACAACAAACCTTTTACCATATTCGGCATTAGAGCATGCGATATAGTAGGTATCGAGATTTTAGATAAAATCTTTTTAAGCGAACCAATCGATACATTCTATAAATCCAGACGCGAAAATGGCATAATCATTTCAACAGCCTGCTCGGCACCCGAGGAAACCTGCTTTTGCGAAACTTTTAACATCAATGCCACCGAACCCAAAGGCGGCGACATAAACACATGCATAACAAATGATTTTCTATTTTGGAACGCGCTAACCGAAAAAGGTCAAAGACTCACCGAAAAAGTAACAGGAATTTTTGAAGCAACCAATGATAACGACGCAAACTTAATCAACGAAGAGCAAATAAAAGCAAAAGAAATTTTAGCAAAGCTACCATTTGCCGATCTAAAAATAAACGCACCAGACAAGCAGAGTCAGGGCAGTTTGCGGAGTCTTTTTTGCGAGAACAGCGGTGTAGATCCCGATGGCTCGCAAAAAAGCGGAGCAAATTGCCCTGACTCTGCGGGAACCAGCAGCAAGAGTTTGGAACTCTTCGACTCACCACAATGGGATTCACTATTCGCCACATGCCTAAGTTGCAGCACATGCACATATATCTGCCCAACATGCCACTGCTACGATATAGGAGATTTCGACACAGGCTCTGAAGTGAGACGATTTAAATGCTGGGACTCCTGCATGAACTCAGATTTTACACTAATGGCACACGGAAACCCACGCCCCGGACTAAAAGAACGTTTCCGCCAAAGATATATGCATAAACTAGTCTATTTCCCCGAAAATAATGAAGGCATTACAGCCTGCGTAGGATGTGGCCGATGTGTTAGAAAATGCCCAATATCTATGAACATAGTAAAAGTAATAAAGTCTCTTTCAGAAACAGAAAGGAACGAAAATAACAATGTGTAAACCGGACACACTTATCCCAAAAACAGGAATAATCACCAATATCTATAAAGAAACACCCGACGTAAAAACCTTCCGAGTCACCACCCCAAGTGGCGGCGTAGCCTTCCCACACATGCCCGGCCAGTGCGCCATGCTCTCCATACCGGGAGTTGGCGAAGCAATGTTCTCAATAGCATCCTCACCCACAAATCAAGAATATATGGATTTCAGCATAAAACAAGCAGGAGTCCTGACAGACTGGTTACACCTAGCAGAAACAAACCAACAGCTAACCATTAGAGGACCATACGGAAAAGCATTCCCGGTAGAAGAAGACCTAAAAGGAAAAGACCTACTATTCATAGCAGGCGGAATAGGAATAGCCCCACTACGCTCCGTAATCAATTATGTAAGAGATAGAAGATCAAACTATGGAACCGTAGACATAGTATACGGCGCAAGATCATCAGAAAACCTAGTCTACAAAAAAGAAATGGACAACGAGTGGCCAAAAACAGGTGACATAAACATACACATAACCATAGACCAAGCAGAAGAAAACTGGACAGGCAACGTAGGCTTCGTACCTAATTTTGTAAAGAGCCTAGGCTTTTCACCCGACAGAACCACAATAATCTGCGGCCCCCCCATAATGATTAAATTTACTTTAAACGCTCTAGAAGAACTAGACTTCGATTTAAAAAGAACATTCACAACATTAGAAATGCGAATGAAATGCGGCATAGGAAAATGCGGAAGATGCAACGTAGGCAAAAAATACGTCTGCATAGACGGCCCGGTCTTCAGATGCGACGAACTATCGGAACTACCCGACGAATACTAGAAGTCCACACCAAGCTAAGGCGAGTCGAGGGTGTTAAAAATATTTAGTATCCCGACCGACATCAGAAAACCCAGTATAAAAAAAGGTAAAAAACCTAAACAAAGCCAAATGCACTGGTGGCAAAGAGGCGGCTGAGCGGTACTAAATATTTTTAACACCCTCGACTCGCCGGCAAACCTCGACAAATCCCGGCTAAACAAAAGGAGAGAAAAAATGGTAAACGTATATATCCTAGGAAAAAAATACAAAGTACCCGAAAGCGCAACAATCATGACAGCAATGGAATACGCAGGGTACAAACTAGTACGCGGTTGCGGATGCCGATGCGGCTTCTGCGGAGCATGTGCCACCGTCTATAGAATTAAAGGAACAAGAGAATTAAAAGTAGCACTGGCATGTCAAACTCAAGTGGTAGAAGACATGTACATATCGCTATTACCATTTTTCCCACTGATAAAAGAACTATACGACATAGACGGAATAAAACCCGACGAACGAGTAATGATGCACCTATACCCCGAAATATACAGCTGCATAGGATGCAACGCCTGCACAAAAGGGTGCCCGCAGGAACTCTCAACAATGCAGTATATCGCCTACGCACAACGAGCCGATTACGAAAAATGCGCCGAAGCAAGCTTCGACTGCGTAATGTGCGGAATCTGCTCCTCACGCTGCCCCGCAGGAATATCGCACCCACAAACAGCCATATTAGCAAGACGCCTGTACGGCAAATACATAGCACCCGCATCCGAACACGTAGTAACAAGAGTAGAAGAAATAGAAAAAGGTAGCTTCGACGAAGAACTGAGCAACCTAATGAACAAACCGCTCGAACAAATAAAAGAACTATACAACTCTCGCGAGATTGAAGTGTAGGGGAGGGGTACACAAATGTATACAACTGAAATGCTTGCGTCAATACGCAAAGTTGAACATTCCAGGGATTCAAGAATGGCAGAGCAATTCCCAAGGCTGGAAGCAAAGGAAAAAGAAGACCTACTGAGCCGCTATCACCCCGACTTTATCCCGGAAAAGTTCGCCACCCTACAAGTAGGCCCCAATAAAGGCGAAAAAGCACCCACAGAACTTGTGACCCTGCTGGAAGGGCGCAGTCGTATTAGGGACTTATCTCTAAATCTGAGCAATATTGATTACGATGTAGATGTGCTGGTCATAGGCGGTGGCGGAGCAGGCGCCTCTGCCGCAATTGAAGCCCATGGACTTGGAGCAAACGTCAAAATCGTAACCAAGCTCCGCCTGGGCGACGCAAACTCAATGATGGCTGAAGGCGGAATACAAGCAGCGGATAAAGAAAACGACTCCCCCGCACAGCACTATCTCGACGCATTCGGCGGAGGCCACTACGCCGCACAGCCGGAGCTATTGAGAAAACTAGTAGCAGACGGCCCCGGAGCCATTTCGTGGCTAAACAATCTGGGAGTCATGTTCGACAAAGAACCAAGCGGACGCATGATCACCACACACGGCGGCGGCACCTCAAGAAAACGTATGCACGCATGCGCCGACTACACAGGCGCTGAAATTATGCGCACTCTGCGCGATGAAGTATTAAACCGAGGCATTAAAGTAGTGGACTTCACAGCTGCAATCGAGCTAATCTTAGACACCGAAGGCAAAGCCGCAGGCGCAGTACTACTCAATATGGAAACAGGTCAGCATCTCATAGCCCGTGCCAAAACCGTAATCATAGCCACAGGAGGCGCAGGAAGACTGCATTATCAAGGATTTCCCACCTCAAACCACTATGGCGCAACAGCCGACGGCCTAGTCCTAGTCTACCGTGCAGGCGTGCCTCTTTTATACCCCGACACCCTGCAATACCACCCCACAGGAGCCGCATATCCAACGCAAATTTTCGGTTGCCTGGTCACCGAAAAAGTGCGAGCCCTGGGAGCTATTTTAGCAAACTCCGAGGGCAAGCCATTTGTGCATCCGCTCGAAACACGCGATGTAGTCTCGGCGGCGATTATCCGTGAATGCACCACTCAAAACATGGGAGTTGATACAGGGAGTGGCTCGGCAGTTTGGCTTGACACACCTGTTATTGAGATGATTAAAGGCAATGGCACAATTGAAAAAAGCATACCCGCCATGTTTAGAATGTTCATCAACTATAATATCGACATGCGCTCTCATCCAATCCCGGTCTATCCCACTTTACACTATCAAAACGGTGGAATAAAGATAAATCTTGACGGCAGCACCTGCATTGAAAATCTGTATGTTGCGGGCGAGGCAGTTGGTGGAATCCACGGGCGCAATCGCCTCATGGGAAATTCACTGCTTGACATAATTGTCTTTGGGCGCAGTGCCGGACTTAATGCGGGAGCTAAGTCTAAATCTGTTGACGTTTCCGCATTGTCACTCGACCATGTTTATAAGTTTGAGAAAGAGTTGCAGGGTGCGGGAATAGTCTGTGACACGCAGTCACCTCTATTGCTCCCGCAATACGCACGGGAGGTTAGCGTGAAAAATCACGCTAACTGAGGAAGGAATGAATTTTAAATGGCTCTGCTACGTAATAAAATTGGATTTTTCTTAGGCATTGGCCTATTTATAGCCATTTTGCTAATCCCCGCGCCTGAAGGACTTGGCGTTCCTGCATGGCGTGTTGTAGCGATCACCACGATGATGGCTGTTTTTTGGATTACCGAGGCTCTGCCCATGGCAGGCACTGCGCTTATACCCATTGTCATGTTCCCTGTATTTGGAATCATGGACTCAGGGTCTGTCACTGTTTCCTACGGCTCAAATGTGATATTCCTCTTCATGGGCGGCTTTTTCCTGGCTGTCACCATGGAAAAATGGAACCTGCACCGCCGCATAGCCCTTAAAATTATCCAGTTAACAGGTACTTCCCCACCTAAAATGATTCTAGGCTTTGCGATTGCCACATTCCTGCTCTCCATGTGGGTCAGCAACACAGCCACAGCCGTCATGATGGTACCCATAGGCATCGCCGTAGTAAAGTCGCTTACAGGCACGGCAAAAGATGCGGCGCAAGTCAAAAAAGAGCTTAACTTCGGAAAGTCGCTCATGCTAATGATTGCCTACACCTGCACAATCGGCGGAGTCACAACCATAATTGCAACTCCGGCTAACGCCATCGCTGTAGGCATTCTCTATTCATCTTTTGGTCTAACTGTAACATTCTTCCAATGGATGATGGTCGGCCTACCACTCGGCATTGTCATGCTCGTTTTGGTTTATCTCCTGCTCACAAGGGTTCTTTTTCGCACAGGCGACCTTGAACTAATGGGCGGTAAAGCTATTATCGAAGAGGAATACGAAAAACTCGGTCCCATGACAAAGCAGGAAAAGCGAGTTCTCATAATCGGCGGACTTATGGTCGTCTCTTGGATTAGCCGCGGTTTTATAAACCTTGACGCATTAGATATGATCACAGATACCCAGATAGCCATCGGCGGCACCCTGCTTCTCTTCACTGTCCCCGCCAAGAAGGGCGAGCGCATATTAGACTGGAACACCGCTTGGAAGATTCCATGGGGCATAGTCTTGTTGTTCGGTGGTGGCATCGCCATTGCCACCGCATTTGAAAGAACCGGATTAGCTCAATGGATTAGTGAAAATGTAGCCAACATAGAAGGCTTGACGCTCTTCACCACCGTGCTCATAGCCACCGCCGTTGTTTGCAGTCTCACCGAAATTGCCTCAAACACAGCTATCGCCACTCTATTCATTCCAATCATGGGTGCCTCAGCTATAGCCCTAGGAATTCACCCATTTGCCACCGTCATAGCAGTTTGCCTAGCATCATCGATGTGTTTCATGATGCCCGTAGCCACACCACCCAACGCCATCGCATTTGCCAGCGGACACATGAACATCAAAGATATGATCACCGCAGGGGTAATTCTAAACTTTTGCACAATTGCACTGGTGGTAGTAACAATCCTATTCTGGCTCCCACTAGTATGGGGCGTAGACCTAGGCATTACACCACAGTCAGTGCTTGATTTTATCGTAGGAGCGACTGGTTAACTCACCTCACATTATTCACAACAAATATCTCATCCTCATCCATAGTAAACCGAAACCCCGCATGTAACATCTCATCGAGCGAAAGCCTGAGCCAATGACCAAAAGTCCCGGGCTCCATTCCCGTAGGGTCCATTGCCGCTGCCCTGCCACCGGGAACTCTCTCAGCTTCGGGAATCAGTATATGCCGAGTTGTCCACACATCTATTGCCACTGGATCTGTAGATGCCGCTATTTGGTTTATCTCTACCGCCCTATCAAATGGTGCCGCAGGACCCCTGTCGGGAGCCACCCAAATCATGTCCATAATGTTCAGCACAGGCATTCGAGTCTCAACCATTTGCGTACCCATACCTCCTGTGCCTACGCTGTGATGCGCTCTGGCATTAGTCAGCCTGTCTGAAACCGTGCCCATATAACCTTTAACCGCCCCTGTTTGACTAAAAATCATGTGCGACTTCAGCACAGGCATGTTTATAACTCGGAGCCTGTCGGTACTGTACATACCTGTGTCTGCATAAAATATGCCGTATCTAAAGCTCACATGTGTGCCAAACTCCGTCGTAAACTTAGGATAAGTCACTTCGAGACCCGTAGGGTGAACATAATCCCCCACCAAAAAACCGTCGCGCATGTCACCCACATTGAATTCCTCAACTTGCACGGTAGTGAACTCATCCCAAAGCACACCTGTGACATGATAGCCCTGCTCTCTAAATTCGTTTATGACAATCTGCGTTGAGCGGCTAGTGTCTCTGGCATTTGACTGCGCCCAATTCAAATTACCCCCGGTTCCGCCCGACCCAAATTGCGCTTGCCCATTATCCGCTACAATCACCTCGCCTGCAAAGCCATCAGGGTGGTTTATTACCGCCCTTATCACAGAGCCAATCAAATCAGTATTCGTACCGCCGCGCTCCGCCCACTGTACATTTATCTGAAGTAAAACAACATCCCCCGCACCTATCAAGCCATCAGTAGTGTCGGACGTCCGATAAAAATTTATACCATATCGCTCCATAGAAGCAATCAAGCGAATCACACCATCATCTGTACCATCCGAGCTTTCCACAAACACCGCCGACACATAACCCGACGGTAAATTACCCGTAGCAATCACCGGATGCTGAGTTCCGGAGGGTATATGATGCGCAAGCTCATCCTGCTGAAGCACCTCGTCGCGCTCAGGAATCTCCTCCTGCTCAGCCGGCTCGACCTCATCAGGCAACTCCGCTTCATCAGAGTCAGCGACAATGGAGTCAGAATCCGATGCATCGACCACCTCTTCATACGGTTCATCCGCACATGCCGCAATTGTCGCTATCAACAGCACTACCAGTATTAATAATAACTTTTTCATTAAAATCCTCCTTGTGTTAAGGTGATGCGAGGGTGTTAAAAATATTTTGTATCCCGACCGACATGAGAAAAACCAGTATTAAAAAAGGCAACAAACCTAAACAAAACCATATGCACTGGTGGCAAAGAGGCGGCTGAGCGGTACAAAATATTTTTAACACCCTCGCATCACCTTAACACATCCACAGTCTCAATGATTATCCCAACAACCATCGCAAACAAAATAATATACGCCAAATAAATCGCAAAATTCTTACCACCCAAAATCATCTTAACCGCCGCAAGATTTGTTATCTTAGTAGCAGGACCGGCAATCATAAAAGCAAGAGCATCGCCCGCACCCATTCCCGCATGCATCCAAGCCCGAAGCAAAGGCATAATACCACCCCCACAAGCATAGAGAGGAATTGAAATAGAAGTTGCAAACAAAACCCCCAAAGCCCTTCTAGTACCAAAAAGATTAGAAATCAAGTCAGGCGGAACATAGCGGTTTACCAAAGCCGTCACTGTAACACCTATGAGTAAATATGGGGCAGTGATTTGAAATGCTCGAAGCATATCGCGAAAAATGTTTCTCTTAGCCTTATCTTTTGGCGTAAAACGCTCAAAGCGAAATATCTCTCTATTCTTCATAAATCTGCTGACTAAAATCCCTGCAAGCAAACCACAAAGAATCGCCAAAACTAGCCGAGCCACAGCAATTTCAGCGCCCAACACAAACCCAAGCACAAATAAATTGGGGTTAAGGAGAACCGAGCTGATCATAAAAGCAACCAAGACATTCTGCGGCACACCCTTTAGCCGAAAAGCAGCAATAACAGGCATAGTACCATACATACAAAGCGGCGAAACAACACCAAGAACCGAAGCCCCAAAGAGAGCAGGAATCCTAACCCGACCCTCACCAAGAACTTTTACTTTAGATGCAATTTTATCAGAAAGATAAACCGAAACAATAGAACCTAAAACCAGTCCGGACACCCAATAAGGAGAAATCTCCAAAATCAAAGTAATAATACTGGAAAAAACAATCCGAAACTCATTCAAAAACACGGCAAACCCTAAAACCGAGAAGCCTTAATAGCCACAACTTCCATAGACCCATTATAATGAGCAGAAATCTGATAATCAACAGGCACAAGCCCCACCTGGTCCAAGAGCATATACAAAGACTCCCGAGAGAAGTAATTGAGGTGAAACTGCTGTTTTCTCATGGGGTCGTCATGACCCACAACAAGCGAGTAAGCACTTTCAAAAGTAGGGGTAGAAATCCAAACAGCTCCATCGTCAGTAAGCAAACTCTCTGCCTTTTTGAGAGCGGCAAGAGGGTCGCTGACATGCTCAATAACGTCGCCCATGATTACGACATCCCACTTTTGGTCTGTCTCAAATTCAATAAAATCCGCAGTCTCGGCATCCAGCCCATATTTATTCACAGCATCCTCCACATGGCGCTCAATTACATCTATACCAAAAGGTATATAACCAATTTCGCGTGCGGCTAACATGCACTCACTTGCGCCCAAACCCACTTCAAACAGCGTCATGCCTATTGCATAACCTGTGCTTCTGAGATTTGCTAAAATCGTTGAGTAATAACTAAAATAATGAGGATTAGCCTGCCGAGGAGCCGTATTGTGGATAAAAAGTTTTTCAGGAAACTCAGCAGCATACATGTGGTGACAAGCCTCACAGTAATTCCACATGCGTACAGGATTGAAATTGCTGTTGAGATGCCCGGTGTCGGCAAGAGAATAAGTCCAACGAGGTACACCCTCTTGTCCGCAGAGAGTACAGACCTTATTCTCCTTCTCCTCACGTCTCCCCGGAAATACATAATTGAAGTTCGGATGGTCTTGCCCGAATATCTTTGAAGTCAAGTTGGGCATAGCCTCAAATGCTTTGTAATACAGGTCATATGCCTCTTCCGGTTCACCAATCATGTTCGATATTCTTGCAATGAAATAATGACAGAGCGGTGATACATCGGGATTGGCTTCAAGTTCGAGAAAACGCCCCAGAGCTTGCTCCAGTTTGTTTTCATTCATCCATATTACGCCCTCGTTGAACATTTGTGTTAAGTTACTCATGTGTACCCTTCATCCTTTCTTGTGCAATAGCCACGATTCTCTGCGCCAAAGATATTGCACCCGCATTTTTTGCGGATTTTGCTATAAATAATAAGTCTTGCAAGTTTTCAAAGTCATAGACATTTTTTAGCGTCATAATAACCTCATCTTCTGTTTTGCCGCTATGTGATAGTGTTATAAGCAGAGGATTTAGTATGTCCGTGCGGGATTTGTCGAGTTTCAAAGTTTTAAGCGCATAACCTTCGACATTTTTTGCATCTTTTAAACCTTGCGCGGCAAGTATCAGTTGACCATATAGCATGGTCATATCTGCCGGAACATGTGCCGCATCTCCAATTTCTCCTCTATTTTCCAGCCTTTTCTCACAATCTTTAAGCAGTTCCCACGCCTCTTTGTACCTGCCGCCGTAATTATAGACCGAAGCAAGAAAATATTCAAAATCAATATTGCAAGGATACTCCGATAAAGCCTTCCGCGCCAACCTTTCACACTCATCTCGCTTGCTCTCATCATTGACATACTTATTCAAAAAGAAAATGTAAGCTTTTATGCGAAGCCTGAAAAACACTGAATCCTTCTCGGTTTCTATACCCTCTTTGAAATATTTTTCAGCCTCAGCTTGACTCTTCTCATCATCTTTATGCTTTAAAGAATCAGCAAGATAAAGCTTAAGTTCAATATTATTCGGGTCGCCCTTTAAAGCCTTGCGAAGGAGCTCAATGTTTCGCTCATGCTTATTTGTCTCAGCAATTGCAGACTCTGCATACCCCGTATGCACAACTTCAAAGTCATCTGACCTCATAATATGTTCGTCTTCAACAATAAGTTGCTCATGAATAATACCCACGTAACGCATAGAAGGTGCATTTTTAACCACACGCACAATATCATAAACACTCTGCGGCTGATTATTGTCGTCCAAATTCACACAATCACAGGTTATAGCCAACACCTTTTCCCGAAGCTGAGGCGATGACTCTATTTTTTTAAGCAACACAGTCAAGTTTCGAACAGACTCAGAGCTCATATACTCATCTGCATCAAGAAAAGCAATCCAATCCCCCGAAGCCTGTTCAATAGCAAAGTTCTTAGCAGCAGCAAAATCGCCGACCCACTCAAAATGAAAAATCTTAGCACCCAGCCCCTGAGCAATCTCAACCGTCCTATCAGTAGATCCCGTATCAACAACAATCTGCTCAAACACAATATCACGCCCCCAAGCAAGAGCACGCTTTATGTTTTTCTCTTCGTTCTTAACAATCATACACTGCGAAATAGTCATAAGGTTCTCCATAAAAACAAATTCAGCAACGGTAACGCAATGGGAAGGGTGTTATCGTCCCCTACAATTTTATTGCCACACCCGCGTCCATTGCGGCTTTTTCGATGAATTCTTTTTCAGCAGGGTTAGACAAGTCGTATAAATCCGACAAAAGCGGCATCATCTCAGCAGTAGTTATACCTTGGCTTGCCATGGATTTAATGCAAGCAGTCAGTACATCTTGTTTTGACTTATCCATTGTGAGAATTATCGTAGAGTACATGAAAACACTCTCGTTGTCAGGTATTGCACTAGCCAGCATGAGCAGACGAGCATAGAGCCGAAGCGGACTGGCAAGCAGGAAAATCGACTCATCACGCGGCGAAGGATTTTTGAGCCGTTGCTCGCATTGCCTGAGTATGTCCCAAGCCTCCGCATAACTTCCCATATTGCTCTTCAAGTGACCATAGTAGTAGACAAAGTCCAAAGTGTCCGGGAACTCCTTCATGGCACGGTTGCACATTTCCTCAGCCTGAGAAAAAGACTCTTTGTCGTCCATGTACTTTCTAATAAAGTATAAATACGCCTTCACACGGAGCTTGTTGTAAGCCTTGCCACTCTCAATAACCTCCGCAAACAGCTCGGAAACCTCGTTTTGGCTCTCCTCATCGGTGCGGCTTGTGAGCGCATCGGCAAGATAACCCTTTATATTCATATCATTTGGCTTTGTCAAAAGCTCTTCCCTGAGCAGTTTTACATTGCGCTCAGACTTTTGCTTCTCAGTAAACACAGATTGCGAATACCCCGTGTGGTAGGCAACAGTATCTTCAAGACTAACAAGCGCCTTTTCGCTGACATTTAACATCTCATGAATCCTACCCTCGTAGCGGATATTAGGCAGGTTACGGAAAGCACCGACCTTCATGAGCTGTGAATTTGTTTTGCCGTTGTCGTCAAGGTTTATGAGAGTAAAACAAACAGCTAGGCAGTCGGGGTACGCACCCGATGAGTCTATCTGAGAAATCCGAAGAGCCAAACGCTCTGCGTCCGGTTTAAGGAAATATTCATCAGCATCAAAAAACACTATCCAGCTACCGCTAGCCTGCTCAATTGCATAGTTCTTAGCGGCGGCAAAATCATCTATCCACTCAAAGTGGAAAACCTTTGCCCCCATGCTCTCCGCAATCTCAACAGTGCGGTCAGTCGAACCCGTATCAACCACTATCTGCTCAAAAGTAAGCTCCTTAGCCCAAGCAAGTGCGGTTTCGATATTCTTCTCCTCGTTTTTTGTAATCATACAAAGAGACAGAGTTGGAGTCGCTCCCTTTTTAGGCACAGAGGACTTAAGAGGACGGTTAGCAATATTCGGATGCCGCTTTTTATTTTTCTTTTTGCTCATGATATTATTCCTTACAGTTGATTGGCGAAACGATAGCCATCTTAATATTACACATATGTGAGCAGATGATGGGCGGTTTGTTCCGCTTTTTGCGGGAACAGCGGTGTAGATCCCGATGGCCCGCAAAAAGCGGAACAAATTGCCCATCATCTGCGGGGCGGGACGATTGCCATCGTCCCCTACGGCCCAACTGTCAAGCTTCGATACACATTTTCCAGGTCAGGGTCTCCGGGAATATATAACATCGCCTCTTTGCACAATTCCAGGCATTTTCCCATGTCGCCCGCTTGCATAGACTTATTCATGAAGTGAACATATGCCTTTCTGAGCATGTCGGGCCAGACCTTATCCCTGTTTTTCATTATCTCGGAAAACAGCTCGTCCGCCTCTTCACGCTCCTTTTCGTCCTCGCTCTTTTTGAGAGAATCGGCAAGATACGCCTTTATATTGTAGTCGTCGGGATAAAGCTCCAAATCCTCTCTGAGCAGTCGTATGTTTCTTTGGATTTTACCTGTGGTGACGAACGCCTCATCAGTGTAGCCGGTATGCATTATTTCGATCTCATCAACCACAACTATATTCTCAGGACGCACGTTGAGTTGCTCGTGTATGCGCCCTCTGTAGCGCACAGAGGGAATATTGCGAAACACACGCTCTTGGTCAAGCTTTGAAGCAAAATTACCATTTTTATCGAGTTGAATCCACGCCGTATTGAGCACATGATAGCTCGCCCTCATCTGCGGGTCGGACTCTATGCGCTTTAGGAAAATCATCAGTTTTTGGGCATCCTCGTCTGAAAAATACTCGTCTGCATCTAAAAAAGCAATCCAGTTGCCGCTCGCCTGCTCGATAGCGAAATTCTTAGCGGCACCAAAGTCGTTTATCCACTCAAAATGAACGACCTTAGCACCTAACTTCTGAGCCAGTTCAACAGTGCGGTCGGTTGAGCCCGTGTCTACCACAATCTGCTCATAGGCGATTTTTTTCGCCCAACCCAAAGCCTTCTCTATGTTTTTTTCCTCGTTTTTAACAATCATAACCTGAGAAAGTCTTATGAGAGCCTGCGGTGGACCGCTATTCCTTTTTTTCTTTTTATTTTTACTCATGGAAGTATTTTAACATAAAATGTGGCACTAAAGCAACAATAAAAAGAAGTGATAAACAGCCCCTCTCCTGTGCGAATCTACAGAGACCTTTTTACGGCTTGGTGGTCTTATCCTGTGAAAGTTTTGATTTTTTATTGTTTTGTATGATGAAAAGTTTTCCTTGCTCTATAAATAACTCCTTCTGATCCGGTTCAAGAGAGCGAAATATACGTATCAACTCACCTTCGTGCGGACTCTCCTCGCAACCCACATTATGCCCCAAAAGGTAGTCTGTCGAAACATCAAAATATGTCGCAAGAGCTTGTAGCATTTCAAAATCCGGCTCTCTGATGTTTTGAATATAATTACCTAGAGTCGATGCTCCTATGTTTAGGTTGTCAGCTAATTTTTTTTGGGTAATATCCCTTTCGTCCATGAGATTTCGCAACACTTCCCCTAAACTCATGACTGTGCCCATTCCTTTCCTAGCTTTGTCTGTAAAGAATTCTACAGGCAAATAATAAAAAAATGAAATAAAACACATAAAGTGTCATTAAAGCACATTAAGTGTGTGCCATAACACATAGATTGTGCCATAATTGAGTGTATACGTTTCTCCAAATTTAGCCGTCGACAGCATAACCTTTCGATGAGATCTTGCAAACATGAATTTGTTGTTAATAAGTAGGAGCTAGTGGCAATTGGTAATTTCTGCCGATCCGAGAAGTAGTAAAATTGTTGTTATTGCATCGTCAACCGGTGGAGTGCAGGCACTGGAACGTATTTTTTCTGATTTCCCCGCAGAAATTCCTCCCATAGTAGTTGTACAACATTTGCCGGATGGTATCGCGAGGTCATTTGCATACAGATTGAATAATTCGCTAAAGTGTACAGTCAGCGAAGCTAAATCCGGAGATATCGTTCGAGCAGGTCATATACTAATAGCTCCCGGAGGACTCCATATATTTCTTAAAGAAAACCGAGGGCAGCTTGTTGTAGAATGCTTTCACGGGAAAAGACTACATGGTGTCATGCCGTCAGCAGATGTGCTTTTTGAGTCAGCTTCACAAGTCCTCAAGCGAAACGCCGTTGGTGTAATATTGACCGGAATGGGCGCTGATGGTGCCGGTGGGCTTTTGAAGATGCGTAAGAGCGGTTCCAGAACAATAGGGCAGGATAAAGAGACAAGTATAGTATACGGAATGCCAAAAGTTGCAAAAAGCATTGGTGCGGTTGAGTTTGAACTACCATTAAACAGAATATCAAGCAAAATCATGCAATTGAGTTGTAGTTAGCATTTGTCATCATTCTTATATGATATGGCAGTCCACTAAAAACAATTCTGCAAAATAACAATCAACATCTTGGAGGATAACATGAAGCATCTAAAAATTTCTATCAAGGTACTTGTGAGTTTCGTAATCATGATCGCTATGACTGTGGCAGTGAGTGTTGTCGGCATACTCGGAATGCTTGAAGCAAACCGCGGCGCCGAAACATTATACATGGATGAGATGACTCCCATGCCATGGATTGCATACACAATTAAATACTCACTGCAATTAAAAGATGAATCTTCACAATACATTCTTGCTGCCATCGCAGAAGATACTGTTCGCATTGATGCGATAAGACTGGATGTGCTCGCGGCAATATCGAGCCTCAGAGAAAATATGAATTTCTTTGAGAGGACGATTGTGAGCGATACAACGATGGCGCTTTGGCGCGAGTCAAGGGGCATATTGGAAAACCAATTTATACCCCACCTCGACACAATGTATAATCTCGCTATGTCCGGCGATGTGGACAGCATGTTGATTGAAGCCGGTGCCGCCGACGGCGCAATGGATACCGCAGTGGATAATTTTTCCACAATACTAAACTCACGCGTAGACCGAGCACGCGAAGTGTATGAGGGCAGTGACGCTACGTTTCAAAACAGCTTAATTATAATTATAGCTGTTTTAGTTCTGTCCGTTATAGTAAGTATTGTATTTATTTTCGCTATCAGAAAAGTTGTGGCTATTCCAATGATAACACTGGCTGAATGGTTAGAGCTTACATCAAAGGGAATTGTTGAATGGACTGCCGAAGATTTAAAAGTGCTTAAAGAGTATGAAGATAGGCGAGATGAAATCGGATCAATGTTCAGGTCATATGACCATCTTACACAGTACATCACAGAAACCGGCGAAGAGCTTCGCAACATAGCAGAGGGCAATCTCGATATCGAAATTCACCCTCACTCCGAACAAGACATCCTTCAAGTGAGCCTGAAGAGAATGCTTACAGACCTCAATGATTTGATAGGCAGTATAAAAGGAGCTTCCGATGAAGCCGCTTCCGGAGCAGGTCAGGTAGCCTTGGCGGCCACTGCACTCGCAGACGACACAGTTAAAAATGACAGCACTATAAAGAGCCTGTCGGCAGCTATTTCAAACATAGCAGAGCATGTAAAGGAAGATAATGAGCGCACCGAACATGCAGCAACCCTTTCAAACACTATAATGAAAAACGCAGAAGAAAGTGCCACGCAAATGGGCGCAATGACAGATGCCGTAAAGGAAATTGAAAATTCATCACACAGCATCAGCAAAGTTATCAAAGTCATTGACGATATTGCGTTTCAAACTAACATTCTCGCACTAAATGCGGCCGTTGAAGCGGCAAGAGCAGGCGTTCACGGCAAGGGGTTTGCTGTAGTTGCAGAAGAAGTGCGCAACTTGGCAGCGAAAAGTTCCGATGCCGCTAAAGACACAAACCAACTTATTTCAGACTCCATATCAAAAGCTGAGCTCGGTGCTCAAATAGCAGATGAAACGGCGAAGAGCCTCGGAAAAATCGTTGACAGCATCGCAGATAATAACAAAATCATACAAGAGATTAGTCAATCTGTGAGTGAACAAAATGAAGTAATCGAAAAAGTAAACTCAGATATTTCGTCAGTATCCGAAATCATACAAAACACGAGTGCAACTGCCGAGGAAAGCGCCGCAGCTTCAGAAGAACTCAGTGCGCAGGCAGAAGTGCTGCGTGATTTGTCTATGCGCTTTGTATTAAAAGACAACAAACTCGGAGCCGGTGACCCCGTATTGCAGCTACATGAAGGTAGTGCGATGGATGCTGTGCGGCTCAATAACTGATACAGCTTCGCCAATTATATAGAATACAACTGCAAGTGAGTGAGGATAATCAAGTTGGAAGTTACTACAACCGTAGATGAAATGCTCAAGAGTATGCCGCTGATGGCTTTCCGCTATATTCATGATACACAAGATATTGAGCTTGATTATGTCAGCGAAGGATGCCTTGAACTGACAGGATACGGTGCTGATGAGTTTGTGTGCGGAGAACGACTTAAATTTTCTGATATCATTCACTCCAATGATGATATACCCCTTCAAACTCTCCGCACACAAACAATTGGCATCGGCTTGCCTTTGGAGGCCATCTATAGAATCATAACAAAAAGCGGGCAGGAAAAATGGGTGCTTGAGCACAGTAAACTGTTGGAAACAGATGATGCAGGAATGCCTTACATTATCGGAGGGTTTTGCACAGATTTATCTACTAGCTTCCAATCAAGGGTTGACCGCACGTCAAATCGCTCAAAAACAGACTTTCTTTCTAAAGTTGGTCATGAAATCCGGACACCTATGAACACGATTCAAGGTATGGCAGAACTCATTTTGCGAGAAGATATGCTTATAAACATACACGATTACACTCATGCAATCATAGACGCCGGCAAAGATCTCATGGCGGTTCTTGAAGATTTCTTTGACTTCACAAAAATTAAAAATGGCAACTTGGAAGTCTCAAACGAAGATTACACCCTGTCGTCAATCATAGATGCCGTTACGGCAAACATATTAAAAGAACTCACAGATCTCCCTTTGAAATTTGAGTTGGATATAGATGAAAAACTCCCGGACGCCCTCAACGGTGATTCAAAAAAGCTCAGACATGTGATACAAAATATTTTATCAAATGCAGTTAGGTTTACTCAGGAAGGGTACATCACTCTCACCATGAGCGGTGAAATCTCAGATGATATCCTTAATTTACGTATATCAGTAAGTGACACCGGCAGAGGCATTAAAGAGGAAAACATTAATGCAGTTTTTGACGAATTTACACAGTTTGAAACAAAGTCAAACAGGGAAATAGGTGGCACGGGGCTTGGGCTTGCGATTGCCAAAAGTTTAATTGAGCTGATAGGCGGTGAAATAAGCGCAAGTTCTCAATATGGTGTAGGAAGCGTTTTCACAGTAATTGTGCCGCAGCAAATCCGTAGCTCCGAGCCTATTGGCGCAGCATTTGACTCTAAGCCGATGAGCTCGGATGTTTTACTTTCTAAAGATGATTTCTGCGAAAATTCCGAATCAATTTTTACCGCTCCTAATGCAAAAATCTTAGTGGTAGACGATTTTCCGACCAACTTGATGGTAACACACGGACTTTTACAGCCATATAATTCTGCAATTGATATATGCAGTAATGG
>WQSX01000044.1 GCA_009787625.1 Oscillospiraceae bacterium | reverse complement strand
AAAAGCCGCAGGAATGCCTAGGCATTTCAAGGTTTTTTGACAACGGCAGACACAAAAAGATGCCGCAAGGTTTGGGGAGGAATTTAGAAAATGGAATACTAACCCTTGACACCACCGACAGTTAGTCCATCTATAAACGCCCGTTGGTTGAGCAAGAACAATATAACAATGGGTAATACCGACATGACAGAACCTGCAAAAATTATATCCCACTGGTTTCCGTATGGTGACATAGAGATGAGAAGTCCGGGAGCCAGCGTCAGCATTGTAGTTGTGCGTAAGACAATCATTGGCCATAAGAAGTCATTCCACACTCCCATGCCTGTGAGTATTGCCATCGCACCGTAAGCGGGAGACATCATCGGCACATAAATTTGTGTGAAGATGCGGGTCTCACCTGCTCCGTCAATCCGTGCCGCTTCGGCAAAGTCCTTTGGTAAGCCGACACAGAACTGTCTGAAGAAGAATATCGCAAATGACGGCACCATGCCCGGCAAAATGACACCCCAGTAAGTGTCCATCAGTCCGAATGCGGAGAGCATTCTAAATATCGGAAGCAATAAAATTGTCCCGGGAACCATCATGGTGCAGAGTAGTAAAATGACAAGGAAGTTGCGCCCTCTGAAAGTGTAAAGCGCCAGCCCGTATCCTGTCATAGATGTGAAGATTAGCACTGCTGTTGTTGTTGCCGCTGTGACAAAGACGCTGTTGAAGAAAAATCTCCAATATATTCCATCTCTGTTTGTCCACAATGCTTCGTAGTTTCCAAGCGTCACATTTTCAGGAAGTCTGAGTCCCAGACCTCTTGCAAAGATATCTCTTGGTGGGGTCAAAGAACCTATTACCATGTATAGGAAGGGTGCCAGTATCATTAGCCCCAGAATCAGCAATACCGTTGTATTAAGTGTTGTTAAAATCCGCCTTTTTCCTTGAAGTCCCATCATTAATCCTCCTTCCTGAACAGTCCCATTATCTTGAGTTGAAGCAAGTTAATGATAAGCACTATAAAGAACAATGTAACACCCAATGTAGCTGCATATCCAAAATCATTTAACATAAATGCCGCACGATAAATCAGTATTACTATCGTCGCACCTATGTTGTTTGGTGATGTAACTCCCCAAAATACGTAGGCTTCATTAAATAGCGAGAACCCCGCTGTGATGGATATTGTCAGAACAAAAATAATTATTGGTCTCAACATCGGAGTCGTGATAAAAAGGAACTTTTGCATTCCGTTTGCACCGTCAACTTCCGCTGATTCGTAGAGTTCAGTCGGTACATTATTAAGTCCGGATAGGAAATAAATCATGTTTACGCCCGTCCAACGCCAAACGGCTATTGCGACAAGAGCAAACATCGCGGTTCCCGCCTGATGAAGCCATCTCGTCGGCTCGGCTCCAAAAAACCCGATAAGTTCGTTAAAAGCACCCGTCGGCTCACTGCTGAACATATGCTGAAAAATAATACCTGCAATGATTGTTGATGTTAAAACGGGTATGAAAAGTAGCGAGCGTATCAGGTTCTTAAATTTCGTGAACCTGCTGTTTACAATAAATGCAATAAACATCGGCACCGGAATAAGTATAGCACATGTCCAAAAAGTATAGCGTGCAACGTTCCAGAGTGCTGTGAAGAACGCCGGATCATTTATAACTCTTCTGAAATTGTCTAAACCAACCCATTCGACATAATGCGTAAATGGAACAAGCTGTTGAAAACTTAGCATAAATGCCTGAGTTAAAGGGTAAGCTAAAAATACCAAAAATGAAATGATAAACGGCGAAACAAAGAGATATGGAGCTATGTCTTGCCGTGTAATCTTTTTTCTTTTTTTGCCGGAAACGGTGCCGGGATTTGACACTTG
This sequence comes from Oscillospiraceae bacterium, assembly GCA_009787625.1. Lineage (GTDB taxonomy): Bacteria > Bacillota > Clostridia > Oscillospirales > Oscillospiraceae > WRMH01. The sequence goes on along the minus strand of WQSX01000044.1, from coordinate 19,466 downwards.
AGCCATTTTATCACCCCTCCATTACATATGCCTACCTACAAAATTCGCTCATTGGATTGCCCCAAAATAGGACAATCCAATAAGCGGTAAGAGATCAAAGTTTACGGTATTTGTGCTTCTAAAATTGCTTGGGCTTCTCTCAGAGCATCTGCGGGAGATTGAAGGTTGTCTCTGATTACGTTAGGCATGACAAATTGCATCAGGTGTTCTCTGACAGTGAATGCGTTTGCTTGAACTGTTTGGATTGCTCCGGTTTCTGCTTGAATTTCAAGAAGTGTGTCAAACAGTTGCTCGGCAAACTCTACACCAAAGTAGTCAACTGCCGGAGATGGGGCGCGCATTGCAGGGTCTGTGAAAACATCCCAGCGCACGGGGTCAAAGCCGAGAAGAGTCCATTGTAGCAGAGCACCTTCATAGCTGGCTTTTGCAAATGCAACGAAGTCTAAGGCAAGCTCCGCATTTGCAGGGTCAATTTGGTTTGTGACTGCTGTCATTGTGCCGCCTGCCGAACTTGAGCGGTTATTGCCCGGCTCAAACACAGGAAGCGGACCTACAGAGATTTGCCCTTGAACATCCGGCATCAAGTTGATGAAACGGCCCATAAACCATGCCGGAGCCCATATTGCAGCGATTTCTCCATTGTTAAATGCGGCATAGTGCTCTTCTGAGTCCAGTTCGTAGCCGGGCATAACTCTTGCAATTTCGTGTACATAGATCATATCTTGCATTAGTTGCAATGCCCTGACTGTTTCAGGAGTGTATACATTTGGTCTGCCATCTACAACATATTGAGCATGTTGCTGTGCAACCAGCGGGTCAAATCCAAACAAGTTTGAGTCAAGTGCTGTCATCCAAGCGCCTGTTCTCTCTCTCATTAAATAACCCATTTCAATGAAATCATCCCATGTTACGATTTCACTCCAGTCGAGACCTGCTTCATCAAATAGGCTTTGGTTGTAGAACATCAAAACTGCACCGATGTGATAACATACGCCGTATATATTGCCGTGTGCGGTATATGGCTCTACGCGTGATTGCACGAGATAAGGCATAAACGGAGCAAGTGCTTCATTTTGTGCGAGAAGCGGCGGTTGCGGTACATTCAGATACATTTCGGCTTGTCCAATCTCGATATCTATGAGATCGGGAGCTCCTGTACCTGTTTGAAGTGCCATTTGGAGATTTTGCCATATTTGACCCCAAGGTACATGCTCTCCGGCAATGTAAACTTGGCGGTCGGGGTTTGCAGCATTCCACAAATCTGCTGCTGCATAGAAATACTCTAAGTGCGTGTCAACAAACGTCCAAAAGGTTAATACAGTTACGTCATCTCCAACTTCCGGAGGTGCTGTGTCGTCGCCCGGAGCAGCAGCGTCGCCCGTAGCGGCGCCATCACCTGCAGGTGCCTGTGCCGGAGTGTCATCAGCACATGCTGCAACGAGAACAAATGCCAATGAAAGCGCAAGTAGTAGTGCAAGAATCCGTTTTTTCATCGTTAAATCTCCTTAATATTTTTTGTAGATTTTGACTGGAATGCATTGATTATACTAAAAAATTTTGTGCAAGGTGTTTTGTGTTTTAATAAGTTTTAATGGTTTCTTAACAGCTTTGTTCAGCATATATTGAATTTATTGGCAATAATATACTAATTGATGTGCTCAACACAACAATTATTAAGTATTTATTACTACGCTTCGCCAAACGTTCCATTATAGGACATAATATCAATTTTATGCTTTCTCTCATAAATACTTATCCGCTACCGTTCGACCAGCCAAACTTTCATGCGGCATTTACCTCGGTTGCCCCACGCATAGTATGGGATAGCAGTCAGTTCTACCGGTTGTGATGAAGGCGGAGCCAATGAATATAGTCCATCACTTTGCTTTAAGCATTTGCCGCTTATTTTTACGGCCTTGATTTTACTCAGTTTTCCATCTTCAAAATCAACGGATTTTGGAGTAGCTGCCGCGTCTATTTGCAGCGCATTGAGGTTTTCTCCGTTGTCAATTTCTTCGAAGCAGTATATTAAAGGACCTGCCATTATCGCACATTTGCCAAGGTTTCCGTTTATGTTGTAGTTTGAATAGACTTTTTTAGGGGTGATGTCCGGTGTCAGCTCAATTTCATCGCCGTTTTTTATGTCAATTACGGCATAACCGCTTTCCATTGTTGGACTGATTTCTTTACCGTTTTGTTTTAAAGCGGTGTTCTCACTCCACTGTGGGAAACGAAGTGCCAGTTTTGAAATTCTGTCCGCATTATGGATTTTGTAGCTGACCGAATTATAGTATGGGTAATCTGTAATTATCTCTACTTTCATTTTCTCAGACTCATAAATTCCGCCGATAAAAAGGTCGGAATACAAAATATCTTTCGTTTCGTGCCATGTATAGCGGTCAAGTGATGCAATCAAACGAGCTAAATTGGGAGGGCAGCAGGCACATGTGTACCACTTTGGACGTTCTTTTTTTATATGACTTTGTATCGGCACTGTCTCTGCCAGTTTCGGGTCGAAATCCAATGGGTTCGCATATAAAAATCTATTCCCGGCAAGGTTCATGCCTGAGAGGGTGTTGTTATATAATGCGCGTTCCATTATGTCTGCATATTTGGCTTCATTTGTGATTTTTAACATTTCTTTTGCGAAAAAAATCAGAGCTATTGATGCGCATGTTTCGTTGTATGCTGTATCGTTTGGCAGGTCGTAGTCCGCAGTGAAGCACTCGCCGCCGTGGAAGCTTGACCCAATGCCGCCGGTTATATACATCTGCCTGTCTATCATACTGTCCCACATACATTTGCATGCCTGAGTCAACTCTTCTTCACCTGAATTTCCCGCAGACATAGCCATTGCCGTGTATAAGTATGTTGCTCTGACTGCATGTCCTATTGCATTTTTTTCTTCGCGAACAGGATTTGTCGCCTGTGAATAGTCGGTATTTTTGGGGTCCATTCCGAATGTAGTTGTACCGCCTCTTTTTTCGCTTTCCTCAATATAGAATCTTCGGTTTTTGCCTCGTTGATTGATGAAGTAGTTTGCGAGGTTCAGGTATTTTTTATCGTCTGTGACATTATAAAGTCTAATCAGGGCAAGCTCTATTTCGGGATGTCCCGGTATCCCCTCTCTCTTGGTTTCACCAAAAACGCTATCTATATAATCTGCAAATCTTTTAACTGTTTCGAGTAATTTTGTCTTGCCCGTTGCTTCAAAGTAAGCTACGCCTGCTTCAATAAGATGCCCGGCGCAGTAGAGTTCATGGTCCTCTTGCAGATTTTGCCACCTCTTGTCGGGTGAGTTTATTTGATAAAATGTATTGATATATCCATCTTCCATCTGAGCTCGCCCTATTAGTTCAATTACTTCATCTGCTTTCGTTTCTAACTCTTTGCTTGGGTTTATAGCCAAGGAATATGCAACAGCTTCAAGCCATTTCGCAACATCGCTGTCTTGAAACACCATGCCATAGAATTCGCCTTTTTCTTCGCCTGCTGCAATTTTGAAATTTCTCAGGGCATGACTTTTTTCGAGATCTTCATCATCGAGAGAGTCGCTTAAAATTTCGTATTGATATGGGAGCATTACTTCACTGACAATGTTTTGATAGTTTGTCCAGAACTTGTCGTTTATCTTGAAATTAGCCATTTTTGTACCTCCGGTGGATTTTATAAATTTTGACTGCTATGCATCAATTATACGCTATAATTCCATGCAATGTGTTTTATACTTCTTTATATTTCGGTGATTTATATTAATTTTTCTCAAACACATGGTATTTTTCTTGGTAATAATAGACTAGATGATTTACTTGACATAAAATTGTGAATTATTTATTGCTATGTTTCGCCAAGCGTGCTATTGTAGGACATAACATCAATTGTTTATAGGAGGTGATAGCCAATGGCGAATGTTCAAGTGTTAGATGTCTCTCATCGTAAGTCAGAACCAAATGGCTTTCGTATATTTCGCGAAAGCGGTCAAAATGCCATACTATTTTTGCACTTTCTCACACCTATGTCTGTTATTATTGATGATAGGCTCACAAATTTGGCGCGCAATGCGTGCCTGATATATACGCCGGGCATTTCCCAAGACTATGGTGCTGCCACAGAAACTGACAGGTTTGAAAACAACTACGTTACGTTCAGAACCGCCACAGTGAATTTTCTCAGCCGATTTGAGGTTATTTTAAACGAGCCTTTTTATATCAATAATGAAGATGATATCACCCGGTGCATCGAGTGGATTACTTGGGCATCAGCCAACAGAATGCAGTCATGGGAAAAGGAAATCGAAGAGCGTGTATTTGAGCTGTTTAGGTTAATTGAGCGCGGTATGGTCGGTATAAGTCCAAAAGATTTTCGCGATATACAAACTAAGCAACGGTTTATTGTCTTACGCGGCGAAATGAAGCTTGCTCCGGGAGAGTGGACTGTGGAGAAAATGGCAGATACATGTTATCTTTCAAGAAGTCGATTTTATACACTCTATAAGACATTTTTCGGGATAAGCCCAAGCGATGATTTGGCGGTGGCACTGCTTAGTTACGCAAAAAAACGTTTGACTGATACAGGCGATTCCATATCGGCGATTTCCACCGATATGGGTTACAAGCGAGTGGAAAGCTTTATCAGAATGTTCTGCGAAAAAGAGGGAGTAACCCCCGGTGCTTATCGAAAACGGATTGGCGTGAAGTGACTGCGGGAAGTCATGCCGCTAGCCCATGGCTTCCAGTACTGCATTTGAAATCAACACATGCGCGTTAGGACTGCCGCCTGTGAATGTTGCTGTTATTGCTCCGCTTCTGTCCACCACTACCATGTAGGGAATTCCCGGAGATGGGTACAGGTCTCTGTGGATTGCTAAATCATAATCCAGCCCTATTGGGTATGTTATTCCGTGTTCATCTATAAATGCTTGCACGACTTCGGGGCTTTCGCCCAGGTTTACTCCTACAAATATTGCGTCACCTGCAAATTGTTCGGATAGCTCCTGTATTATCGGTACTTTTAGCACGCAGTGAACGCACCATGTTGCCCAGAATTCCAAGACAACAACCGTGCCTCTGTGCTCTGATAGCGTGAATGTTTCCCCTGTCATCAGAGGTACGGTGAAGTCGGGAGCTAAGTCTGCGTCGTCCACCATTTCGGCTGTATCAGTTGCCTCTTCTATGGAATTTGCATAAGTCTCCCCACTATATACCCGAATTACCCTATATAGAAGTATGCCATTGACTGCTAAACTTATCGCCAAAAGAATTGATAATGCGATTATAGCTGTTTTACTTTTCATCTTTTTGATCCTTCCTTTTAAAAACTATGGCGTTATGTGGACATTTCGGGCGGCAGTCGCCGCAACGGATACACTCTCTGTCGTTGATTTTTTTCACGTCTAATTTACATGAACTTACACATTTTTGGCAACCCGTACAGCGGTGCGAGTTTACTTTTATGCCAAATAATGCGTACTTATTGAATAGTGAATAAATAGCCCCCAGAGGGCATAGGAAACGGCAAAACGGCCTGTATATAAATACAGCGGCGAGTAATATTATTCCAAGCCAAACTACTCTCCATGTAAATAATGTGCCTATAATCGCCTGAAGGCTTTCGTTTGCTAACACCAGTGGAATTCCCGCTTGCAGCGTTCCCATTGGACATAAATACTTGCAAAACGCAGGTGTGCTCACCCCGTTTTGCCACAGAAAGTGCAGGGGGAGATATATCACAAACACCAAAAGAATGGCGTATTTACCAAAGGATAGCCAGCGGGTCACCGTACTTTTTTTGAGCTTAGGTGTGGGGATTTTATTTATTAGGTCTTGCACCAGCCCGAAAGGGCATAAAAATGCACATATTGCGCGCCCCAGCAAGATTCCGAACAAAAGTAAAACGCCTAAGATGTAGTAGGGTAACTTGAATCTCACATCGCCCAATGCTGTCTGCAAACTTCCCAAAGGGCACGCCGCTATAGCTCCCGGACATGAGTGGCAGTTGAGCCCCGGAACGCATAGTCCCTTTGTGTCGCCCGTGAATACAGTGCCGCGTGCGAAGCCCACCAGGTTGGCGTTGTATAATAATGCAGACGCAACTTGAACAATCCTGCGTTTATTCAGCTTACCCAATTCCAACACACTCCAGACATACAACAGCGGCTCTGCGCAAAGTGTCTTGATAACCGCTCTGCGTTACTCCCACAATGATAAAAACCACTGCGAGTACTAAAATTGCATAGCTGATTATTTTCCTTTTCATAAATGTACCCCACCAAAGCTTCGCTACCGGTGGGGTCATTATAGCATATTCATTTATAAAGCTCAATAGTTGCTGCAGATGATTGCTCCCGCAGGTGAAAGGCGGTTTGCGAATATTTTGTGAGCCATCGGGATCTACACCGCTGTTCTCACAAAATATTCGCAAACCGCCATTTACCTGCTACCTTTGTGCCGCAATAGCTCTCTGTACGGCTGCTTTTATATACTTTTCCGGGTTTTTCATGCTCTCTTCTTTGGAAATTCCTTCGCTAGTTTCAAAAACGCTTATTCCTTCGTTCTTTAATGTTTTTTTGTCATAGTCGCATACGCCGCATATTGACCATATTGGTACGTTTCCTGAGTTTTTTCTTATTCCTGATAGGACTTTTCCTTGAAAGCTTTGCTCATCCAGTTTTCCTTCGCCTGTGATTATCAGGTCGGCGTCTTTGCTCTGCTTCGCAAAGTTGCATAAATTCAGTATTGCTTCAATGCCGCTCATCAGATTTGCTCCCAAGAAGGCTAGACATCCTGCGCCGAGACCTCCTGCTGCGCCGGCTCCGGGGATATTGTAAAATTCTCTGCCGAAATGTTCTGATAGTTTTTCTCCGAAATGTTGCAGTCCACTGTCCAGTATCAGCACTTGGGCAGGGGTTGCGCCTTTTTGCGGGCTGTAGATATACGCCGCACCACGCTCTCCGAAAAGTGGGTTGTCCACATCGCACATCACTGTAAATTTACACTCGGCTATGCGTTTATCTAGATTTTTTGTGTCTATTTTTGCTATTTCACTCAGGGTTTCTCCGCTTGGTATGAATTTATTTCCTTTGCTGTCAAAAAACTCCACACCCAGTGCCGCTGCCATTCCGCAGCCGCCGTCCGTTGTTGCGCTTCCGCCTATGCATAGAACGAATTCTCTTGCGCCTTTTCCAAGTGCCGCTTTTATTAACTCGCCAAATCCAAAGGTGGTTGAGGTCATGGGATTTAGGTTTTTTTGCCTTGTTATTCCACTGCTTTGTGCCATTTCAAGAACTGCTGTGCCGTTTGTAGCAATTCCATAGTTCGCTTCAATTGTCCTATCGTCGGGAGATAAGACGTTGGATTTGTGTATTGCTCCACCCAGCACTGAAATTATGGTGTCCACACTTCCCTCACCACCATCGGCGATAGGCATTTCGATTATGTTGCAGTCGGGGAATGCGGTTTGTATTTCTTTGCTTATTGTTTCAGTTACTTGTGCTGAAGTCAGGCTCCCTTTGAAGCTGTCGGGGGCTATTATGATTTTATTCATTTTTGCCTTGCTTTCCGCAGAGGGTAGGCAATTTGCTACGCTTTTTTGCGAGCCATCGGGATCTACACCGCTGTTCTCGCCAAAAAGACTACGCAAACTGCCTACCCTCTGCCAGATTTTTGCTTTAACGCCTTTTTCATAGCGTTTCTTCGCATATTTTTTCATAAAACTTTGCCAATGCGCTGTGGTCGCTTTGTCCGTGGCCGTCTAGTTTTATCGCTTGCATGAACTGCATTACTGCGGCTGTCAGGGGTATTGGGGTTTCGTTTTCTTGTGCTGTTTTCATGGCGTTGTTTATGTCTTTTATGTGCAGGTCTACCTTGAAGCCGGGGGTGAAGTTGCCTTCCAGCATCATTGGGGCTTTTGCGTTCATGACATTTGACCCTGCCAAGCCACCTTTAATTGCACTCCATACTTTTGAGGGGTCTGCACCTGCTTTTTTTGCCAGGAACAGACCTTCGGAAAGTGCCGCTATGTTTATTGCCACAATCATTTGATTTGTCAGCTTGCAGATGTTTCCGCTGCCTATTTCTCCAACCAATAGTGCGCTACTGCCGAGTACATCGAAAACCTGCTTTGCTTCGTCAAAATCCGCTTGCTTGCCGCCTACCATTATTGCCAGTGTGCCGTCTATTGCTTTTGGCTCACCACCGCTAACCGGGGCATCAATCATTCTTATTCCTTTTTCGCTTAGAGCAGTTGCCACTTTAATTGCTGATTCGGGGGCAATTGAACTCATGTCAACTACGAGCGCTCCGGCTTTGGCGTTTTCGCAAACGCCGCCGGCACCCAAAATTACATCTTCAACTTGCGGTGAGTCCGGTAGCATCGTTATGATTATTTTTGCGTCTTTTGCAGCATCGCCTACAGATGAACATGCTTTTGCGCCGTCTGCCGCAACTTCTTTCACCGCATCAGCGTTGATGTCATAAACTGACAGTGAATACCCTGCTTTCAGAAGATTTTTCGCCATTGGTTTGCCCATGATACCCAGTCCTATAAATCCAATACTCATTAAGTCTCAGTCCTCCATTTTTAATATCGTCTCTGCGATTTTTTTAGAAGTTATCTCGAAATGCTCAAGTAGTTTGTCGTAGTTATGATCACTGCAGCCGTATACGTCGTTTATGCCCACAAACTCTGTTGGTTTTGGGTCGCGGCGCATGGCTTCTGTTATTGCCCCGCCTAAGCCGCCTATTATGCTGTGTTCTTCGGCGCATACTACGGCTTTGCAGTTTTTCGCCAGCGCTGTGATTTTCGCTGAATCCAAGGGCTTTATTGTACTCACGTTGATCACTTTTACACTTACTTTGCCGTCTAGTTCTTCTGCGGCTTTTTTTGCCATTCCCACCGTGATTCCTGTTGCAAATACTGCTACATCAGTGCCTTCGCATATGACTGTCGGCTGACCTATTTTAAACTCTGCTCCTTCGGGTGTCACATTTTCGTAGTCATTTCTGTTGATACGCAAATATACGGGGCCGTCATATGCTGTTATTGCTTTTGTTGCCGCTGCCATTTCATTTGCATCGGCAGGGCATATAACTGTCATGTTTGGGAGAGCCCGCATGATTGCTATGTCTTCCACGCTTTGATGTGTTGCGCCGTCGCCGAAATCCGACAGCCCTGCTGATGAGCCCACTATTTTTACGTTGAGCTTGCTTATGGTCACAGATTGGCGGATTTGGTCAAATGTCCGCCCTGATGCGAATACGGCAAAAGAGCTCACAAATGGTATTTTTCCCGTTAGCGCCAGTCCTGCCGCCACTGATACCATGTTTGCTTCGGCTATGCCCATTTCAAAATGCCTGTTTGGATATGCCTTTTCAAAAAGCATTCCCATTGTTGATGCGCCTAAGTCTGCATCGAGTACAACAATTGACTCGTTTTTTTCACCGAGAGATACTAATGTCTCTCCAAAAGCTGTCCGCTGATTTGTGTAGGTCATTTTGTCTCCTTTAATCTAACGCCTTCATCACATTTTCGTACATTTCTTTGGTCACTAATATATTATGGTAGCCGGCGTCGTGTTCTTCTGCTTCTTTGAAGCCTTTGCCTTTTATGGTGTTTGCTATTATCACTGTTGGGCGACCGCCCCGCTCTGTTGCTTTGTCTAAGGCTGTTAGGATTTCTTCCATGTTGTGCCCGTCGATTTCTATTACACGCCAGCCGAATGCTTCCCATTTCTCGTTTATTTTATCGATTGGGAAACGGTTTTTGGTTCTGCCCATTGCCTGTGTTTTGTTTCTGTCTAAAATGGCAACCAAGTTATCCGCATTGTGTATTCCTGCCGCCATTGCCGCTTCCCATATTTGCCCTTCGGCGAGCTCTCCGTCTCCCACGAGTACGTATACATTTGAGTTTATTCCGTCTATTTTGAGCCCCAGTGCCATACCTAGTCCTATGGATAACCCCTGACCCAACGAGCCTGTGCTCGCTTCAATTCCCGGTGTTTTGCATATGTCGGGGTGTCCTTGGAGCATTGAGCCTATGTGCTTTGTGTGTTTTAGTTCTTCCATCGGAAAATAGCCCAACTCCGCCAGTGCCGAATATTGGAGCACCGCTATGTGTCCTTTACTCAGTATAAAGCGGTCGCGGTCCGGCTTTTTGGGGTTTTTGGAGTCTATGTTCATTTTATGAAAATACAGCGCAGCAACTATATCTGCCGCAGAGAAAGAGCCTCCCAAATGTCCGAGATTCCCTTCGCCGATGCTTATAATTACGTCTTTGCGCAGAATTTTTGCTTTGTTTTGTAAGTCCTCGATTAGCGTAGGTGAGTATGGCATGTGGTACCTCCCTCAATAGTTTGTATCAAAGTCCCATGGGTTGCCGCCGCATGAGTAGCCGCCGTCTACGTGGTATGCTTGTCCTGTCATGTAGCTTGAGGCGTCGCTTGCGAGCATGATGCATATGCCGACCAGCTCTTCGGGTGTGCCGGGTCGTTTCATGGCAATGCGCTCTTCAAGGTATTTGGAACGTGTCGGGTGTTCCCATGTCACGGTGGTCAGCGGCGTAATGATGTGTCCCGGACTCAGGGCATTTGCTCGGATTCCATGCTTTGCCCATTCAACAGCCATTGAGCGGGTAAGCGCTCTCAGCCCGCTTTTTGCTGCGCCGTATACGCTACAGCCGCCCATCATGCCCTCGTCATTGTATGAGCCGATGTTTATGATGTTGCCCTGTTTTCTTGTAATCATGTGCTTTGCTACCTCTTGGCTGAGTAAAAATGCACCTTTGAGGTTTATGTTCATGATCCGGTCGTATGTCTCTTCCGCAACATCTAAGATGCCCTCGCGCTTGTTTATTCCGGCGCAATTTATTAAGACGTCTATTATCTCGTGGTCAGCTAATACAGTGTCTACGCATTTTTTTATTGAGGTAAGATTTGATACGTCCAGTTCGTATGGCTTTGCGGACATGCCTTTGCTTTCCAGTTCTTGAGCGATTTCCTCACACCTTTTTTTGTCGATGTCACACATTGCAACTGTACCGCCTGCGGCAGCTAAGCCTCTGGCGAATGCCTGACCAATCCCGCCTGCGGCTCCGGTCAGGAGTATCACTTTTCCACGAAGTGAAAAGAGCGATTCAAGGTAGTTTTCGATTTTCGACATCTTTCTCCCCCCAAACTACTCAAAATAATATCACAGTTTTGTTGTTTAGACAAGTGATAAACACTTGATTTTCCACACTTTTCATACTAAGCCACAATCTTCAAGGCAATCACACTCATAGCGGGAATCTGTGCTTTTATCCCGCTTTCGGTGATTTTTGCTGCATTGAAGTTGCTTAGGCGTACTTTATCGGGTTCCTCGAAAGTGTTATGGTCTTGCATTTTGCTTGATGTGATGATACTGCCCTCTATAGACTTGGCAACACATGGGCGAATATCCATGCTTAACTCTACAGCATTATCCGGGTCCGGGTTTGCAATGGTGAGGAACACATCCCTCGCTTTTGTCTTAGATGCGGAAACTGATAAACCGGGGATTGAAATACCTCCACGACTGTACTCTTGTGCTTCTAGGCTTATGGGAAGTAGTGCCGCATCTTGGTGTGGGCTAAATTGGTCGAATATGTGATATGTGGGAGTCAAAATCATTTTTTCTCCCTCAGTTAGTATCACGGCTTGCAAGACGTTTATTGTTTGTGCAATATTAGCCATGCGCACCCTGTCTGCATGGTTATTGAAGATGTTCAAGCTTATCGCAGCAGATACTGCGTCGCGCATGGTATTTTGCTGATAGAGAAATCCTGGGTTTGTTCCCGGCTCAACATCAAACCATGTACCCCACTCATCTATTATCAATGCTACTTTCTTATGTGGATCATATTCATCCATTATAGTGGAATGCTTGCGAACCAACTCGTCGGTGTGCCATGCACATGCCATAATATCGAACCATTCCTGTGCATCAAACTCAATTGCAGAACTTGCGAAAGGTTTTTCACCACGAATCCGTATTTGATTGCCATCGGGGTTTTTACTGAGAATCGTAGATCCGTTGAGTCTGGTGTAATAGTGTAAAGCGAGCCCTTCCATCATGTGTCCGGCTTCGCGCATCATCACTTTTGTCCAGTGGTAGTTGTCATCATTTGGTCCACAGGCAATACGATAGAGCGTATTGTCACCATAGTTTCGGCAATATGTGGCGTATTGGCGATACAAATCTGCATATTTTTCCGCTCGCATATTACCACCACAGCCCCAGTTTTCGTTGCCAACTCCGAAATATTTAAGATTAAACGGGTTCTCCGAGCCATTTTCTCGCCTTAGATTTGCCATCGGTGACTCCCCACCGAAATTCATGTATTCAATCCATTCGCTCATTTCTTGAACGCTGCCACTGCCAACGTTTCCACAGACATATGGCTCGCACTCAAGTAGTTCACAGAGTTTAAAGAACTCGTGTGTGCCGAAACTGTTATCCTCAACGACACCACCCCAATGGGTGTTTATCATTTTTTTACGATTTTCAGCGGGACCAATACCGTCTTTCCAGTGATATTCATCAGCGAAACAGCCACCCGGCCAGCGTAATACAGGTATTTTGATTTTTCGGAGTGCATCCACAATGTCAGTTCGAATACCTTTTTTATTGGGGATAGGAGAGTTTTTGCCTACAAAAATGCCCTCATATATGCATCGCCCCAGATGCTCAGCAAAGTGTCCATAAATATTCCTGTTTATAACATGCGTTCCCAAATCTGCACTTACTGTAATTTTTGCTGTTTTTACTTTACTTGACATATAATTTCCATCCTTTATTTTACTTTCATGGCAACAACACTCATTGCAGGTATCATAGCTTGTACACCGGTTGGTGTCGGTTTTGCACCGGCAAAGTTTTCAAGGCACACCTTCGCAGGTGAATCAAAATCGTTATAATCCTGCATTTTTCCTGATGTGATGATATTTCCGGTAACTGTTTTTACTGCACAGGGGCGAATGTCAATTGTAACATCCACACCGCTGTTAGGGTTTGGATTTGCGATAGTAATAAACACATCTCCCTCTTTTGTTTTGGAGGCGGATACTGAGAGACCGGGCATGGCTTTTTCTCCATGCGTATAGTCTTCCGCGTCTAGGCAAATTGGCAACAAAGTTGCATCTTGATGGGGGCTGAACTGGTCGAAAATGTGAAATGTCGGCGTGAGCACCATTTTCTCACCCTCAGTAAGCACCATAGCTTGCAGCACATTCACAGTTTGCGCAATGTTTGCCATGCGTACACGGTCAGCATGGTTGTTAAATACATTCAAACTTATTGCAGCAGACACTACATCCCGCAATGTGTTTTGCTGATATAGGAATCCCGGATTAGTGCCGGGTTCATTGTCAAACCATGTTCCCCATTCATCCACAAGAAGCCCCACCTTCTTATCCGAGTCGTACTTGTCCATAATTGTTGAATGCTTTCGCACCAGTTCATCTGTAAACCACGCCGCATCCATGATTCCAAACCATTCATTTTCGCCAAACTCAGTAGCAGAGCCACGTGATTGATCATTGTCACGCAGGTAAATCTCATTTCCGTCAGGCTGGGTTCTTGTTACGACTTTATCCCCAACTCTGGTATAGTAGTGAAGCCCAATTCCGTCCATAAGGTGAGCGGCTTCACGCATCATGACTTCGGTCCAATGGTAGTTATCCCCGCGCGGTCCGGCTGCAACTTTGTAGAGTATATTCTCTCCGTAGTTGCGGCAATATGTAGCAAATTGGCGGTATAAATCTGCATAGTATTCGGCGCGCATATTTCCACCACAACCCCAATTTTCATTGCCAACCCCAAAGTATCTGAGGTCAAATGGTTTTTGCGCCCCGTTTGCGCGGCGTAGATTTGTCATCGATGACTCGCCCTCAAAGTTCATGTACTCAATCCACTCACTCATCTCCTGAACAGTCCCGCTCCCGACATTTCCACAGACATATGGTTCTGTCTCCAACAGTTCGCAAAGACGGAAAAATTCGTGCGTACCAAAACTGTTGTCCTCGACAACACCACCCCAGTGAGTATTTATCATTTTCTTCCGATCGGAAGCTAAACCAATACCATCTTTCCAATGGTATTCATCTGCAAAACAACCGCCCGGCCAACGCAAAATTGGTATTTTTATTTTACGTAGTGCATCGACAATGTCTATGCGGACACCTTCATCATTCGGAATTGGTGAATCTTTTCCGACAAAAATGCCATCATAAATACAACGCCCAAGATGCTCTGCGAAGTGCCCGTAAATATTCTTGTCAATAATGTGCACACCTAAGTCTGCATTCACCGTGATTTTCGCTGGTCTTAATTTACTCATTTTGTGACTACTCCTTGATATATTAGATTTATATATATTCATTGCATTGCTTATTAAGCAATCGTGCCTACTATCCCTTTATGCTCCCACTTGCAAGCCCCGAAACAAATGACCTCTGGTTTATAAGGAAAAGGATTATTACCGGAATAACAGCCATTACTGCGCCGGGCAACAATATGGCATAGTTATCAAAATGCGGGCTAAGTAGCGAAGCAAGTCCTACAGTAAGTGTAAAGTTTGCAGTCGAGCGAAGGACAATCAGAGGCCACAGGAACATATTCCAACTCGCCATCGCAAGCAAAATAGTCATAGCTCCAAACGCCGGCTTCATGAGTGGCATCATTATTTTAAAGTATATGCCGAACTCGGTCGCACCATCAATTCGCCCGGCATCCATGAGCTCTTTAGGCATTCCTGCGCTGAACTGCCTGAAGAAAAATATTGCATTCCCCGCTACCATAAATGGTAGCACTACTCCAAGCCTTGTGTTGAGCAGATTCCACCTCAGCATGAGACTAAATAGTGGCAACATCAAAATTTCAAAGGGAATCATCATCACTATCAGCACCATAATAAACAGAAAATTCTTTCCGGGGAACTGGTATACTCCAAAAGCATAACCAACCATAGAAGTCAAGAAAAGCGCTCCAACCGTGTACATGGTGGTAATAACAATACTATTAAAATACCAGCTCCAATAAATACCGTCGCGCGCAGTAAATGCAGTAACATAGTTGAAAAACCCCAAACTATCCAACTGAGGAACAAGCGTCAATCCTGCGGCAAAAATTCGGGTAGTGTCTGTAAAAGAACTTAAAAGCAGATAGTAAAGAGGAATCATCACTATTACGGTGATTAAAACAAACAATAGTGTCATCAACACCTTCGACAACGACACGAGTGATGAGTGTTTAACTATTTGTTTCTCCATCGTCAACTCTCCTCCTTCCTAAAAAGTCCAAACACTTTAAGCTGAAAGATGTTGATTATAAGAACAATGCCCAGCAATGTAATTCCTATGGCAGAACCCAAGCCCATATCATTTCGTTGGAAAGCCTCGTTGTAAATATACCTTGTTATTGTCAGTCCGAGTCCTCCCGGATTTGCTTCGTTCCAAAACACAAAACTCTCGGTAAACATGCGATATCCTTCAAATATAACCAGTGTAAGCACATAAATGGTAATATTTTTCATCTGCGGCAGAGTAATGTATAAAAACTTTTTCATCGCACCTGCTCCATCAATATCTGCAGATTCATAGAGTTCTTCGGGAATAGTTTGTAAGCCGGATAAAAAGTACACCATATATACCCCTGCCATACGCCATACGGCCAGAGTTACCATAGCGATTATTCCCGGCCAAAAGCTCATGACCCACCGTACAGGGTCAACACCAAAAAGTGCAAGAAATGAGTTTAAAAGAGCGTTAGGCAGTTCTCCGAAAATCAGTCTAAATGATACACCTGCTACAATAACCGATGTCAAAGCCGGTATAAATATTATAGAACGAAAGAAATTTCGCCCGCGAACTAATTTTGAGTTAAGAAGCACCGCAAAAAGCATGGGTACAGGAATTAGGAACAGCACGACTGCTATGGTGTATATAGTACTCGTTCTTAGTGCCATAAAGAAATTTGGGTTTGCAAGACGTGTAAAGTTTCTCAAGCCCACAAACTCCATGTTATCAAGTGTTATAACCCTATGAAAACTCATGTAGATTGTTTGAATCGCAGGGGTAAGAAAAAACAATAGAAAAGAAACGATAAAGGGCAAAATAAACAGATATGGGGCAGTTTTTTGAGAAAAAAAGAACCGCTTGACCACACCTTGAGTAAGCCTCTTATCACGTATAGCCTCCGATTTAGCAGACATCGGCAATCACCCCTCTTTATAATTGTTACTGTAAAATTTCCGACAACGTTTAATGGATTATGCTGTCAGAAAGGGTCTGCCCCGAAAAGGCAGACCCTTTCGTCAATACGAGTTCGGGCTATGATAAATTCAGTTACTGCCCAAATTGTGCACGCAACTCAGCAGCAGCTTCTTCCAGCACGGTACGGGCGTCAATTCCTTGTTCTAACGCACGGAACATAACTTGATTCATAACGATATCTTGCGCTGCGGGAGAGAGCAGTGTGTTGTGTGGTGAGGGAATACTGTCACGCATTAGGAACAGTGTTTCAAAGACTATTTCGTTGCCGAAATATGTCAAAGGCTGTTGCAGTTCCGAAGCGTACCAAACATCCCAACGCGGCGGGTCAAAGTTAGCATACGTCCAAAGGCGAATATTGCCTTCCGGTGTGAGCTTCATGTGTGCGAGTACGTCTACGGCAAGGTCAATGTGATTGCTTTGAGTTGTCACGGATGTACCTGTTCCGCCAATACCCACCGACGCCGACTGATGCGCACCATCGCGTGGCAACGGGCGAACATAGATGTCGCCATATATGTCAGGCATGTAACCCACAAAGCGACTCATGTACCACATCGGCATAATCAGAGCAGCAATTCCTCCGTCATTTATGAATGCCCATGTTTCTTCAACAGCAGTAGAACCTCCCGGAAATGTCGATGCAAAACCATATATATGCATCCACCTGTATAGTTGCTCCAACACTTCAATGTTTACATCACTGTCAAGGGTAACATTACCATCTGCATCTGTGTAGTCTCCTCCGCGCTGAACGATCATCGGCCAAAACGGACGTTGATTAGCTGTTTCAATCGCTGTAAACGGCAGTCCGGTAGCTGCAAAATACTCATGACCGGCATTTTCAAAATCTTCCCAAGTTATAATGGAATCAATATCAATACCAACGGCCTCCAGAAGCGGTCTGTTGTAATATACAACTGTCGCCCCTACGTGCGTAGGCAAGCCATACACTGTTCCTTCATGTGTGTAAATATCAAAGCGAGATGCAACAAAATATTCACGCACAGGATCAACAACACGGTTGAGCGAGGCCAACCAATCATGACCCACAAAGTTTGTGAAATGGTTGA
The DNA here is from genome assembly GCA_009787625.1 of Oscillospiraceae bacterium. GTDB lineage: Bacteria > Bacillota > Clostridia > Oscillospirales > Oscillospiraceae > WRMH01. The sequence goes on along the minus strand of WQSX01000044.1, from coordinate 2,114 downwards.
TGTTTATATCGACCAAATCCGGAGCACCTGAACCCGCTTGGAAAGAAATAAGCAGATTCGTATGCATTTGAGCAAGCGGTGAAATTTCAAAAGCTACGTTCACCGGTCTGTCTGCATATGTTTCATTCCAACTGTTTGCACCCGGCTCGAAATACCACTGGTGGATTTCGTTGGTCAGCCAAAATACAAGGTCAACAGCATCAGCTTGGGGAGCAGTCTCGTCTGCGACGTCTGCGTTGCCATCACCTTGTGCAGGTGCGTCGGCTCCGCCGCCTTGCGCAGGTGCTGCACCACCTCCCTCTTGGGCACAAGCAGCAACCAGGCCCACAACCATCACGATAACCATAAGCAGGGAACAGACTCTAAGAAATTTTTTCATCATTTTTCCTCCTATTTTATTTATTTTAAGTGTTTCTTAAATTAATATAATATATCAATTCTAAAACACTTTGCGACAACGTAAGCAAGCCTACAATACAGAGCAAAAATCAACGTTTTGATAAAGTTTTTATATATTATATACAGTTAAATTTATATTTGTCAATGCTTTTTGTGCAATTTTTAATATATTTTTTCCTAAAACAATACACTTCAATTGAGAGCAACTAGAGAGGTTGCTTCTAATTGAAGTGCATTGTTTTAGTTTTTTCTAAATTAATATATTTTTGTTAACGTTATGCTCCTTTAATTTACCTCACCACTTAGGCTGATACGGAAACGGGCATTTTGCTGTAGCCAACTTTGCTTTGACTTGAATCACACAACCGCAGTGGCGGCAGGTTGTACCATAGAGCAAGCTGTCACAGCTCTTACAAATTTCCATGCGCCGAGCATATTCTTCCTCGGTTGCCGTCTTTACATTTTTGACCCTAACCGTGTTTCCAAAAATTTCCTCAATTTCCTGCTCTGTCAAATGTACAGAAACTGAACATGCTTCACAATCACCGGTAAGTTCCATATCGCTTACCATTCCTTTCCTTTACTAAATTACTTCTCCAACGATCATATCATAGCTGACATTGACCATAATACCAATATTGTAGTTACCAAACCCTCTGCCAAAGATAGTGAGACCTCTGGAGTTTGGTAACCCCTTTGGTATCTCAAGCCGCAATCGAATACGGTCTTTTGGCACAACTTTCAAACTATTTGGCGTTACATCGGATACCTGTTGTTTCTCCATGAAACATCCCTGGTCATTTATTCGAATTTCCATGAGCTCGCCATGCTGATTCATAGATGGAATCCACCAATCAGGATTGTATATGCCTTTAATTCCTCCAAAATCTCCGGGACTCTGCCATACGCCGATATGCTTTCCATTAATAGAAAAATGGATGTCGCTTTTGTAATCGTTGTTAAATCCTGCTGCCTCGCTCCCCAGCTCTGCTTGAATAACAAGTTCTTTGCATATCGAATTTTCCGGCAGATAGTTTGGAATTTCGTACTCTACAAATCCCGTTGTAAACCACAGCACCTGTGCATTAAAACGCTCGGCATCAGCAAAATAGACAGGGTTGTCATAAACCCCCACGACCCTGTGGAGTGTTGCAATTCCGCAAGTTGGTGTTACATCATAATCAATATAGTGTCCGGGAGATAGTTCCGAGCGGTATGATGTTTGTTCATAGTCGGCATAGCCGACTTGAAAAAGGTGTTTTTCTTTGATTACCATGCAAATTTTCTGAATTCCGTGCTTAGCGGGAACTGCTTTCACTTCGATAACGCCGGCATCTTCAAGTAAACGAATATGGGATGTCAATGCTCCGCTTGTAATTCCAAGGCGATTGGAGAGGTCATTCAGATTCATGCCCGGTTCGTTTGTGAGGATGTTTAGAATTTGAATCCTAATATCCGACGACATCGCCTTAAAAAACGGCAAAGATTCGTCTAAACTCGTGAAAAAACGCATTATTAATCCTCCCCAATTTTTTGCCTATCATCACTAAATTTTCACTGACACAAGCGCAGTCAAAATAATATCACAGTTTTGTTGTTTAGTGCGTAGTGGCGGCCGTTTATTTTATTCGCAATCTGTTTATTCATGCACTTTGTGTATGGTACGGCAGATAATGTAAACTTCGATCAGTTGATGTTCGTATTTTCAGTTTGAT
>WQSX01000043.1 GCA_009787625.1 Oscillospiraceae bacterium | reverse complement strand
GCCGGGTTAGAGCAGCTGCTCCCGCTTCTGAAAGATGCCTATGCCCGTGGTCTGGAAACAAATGTAGTAAGGCTTTTAAGATTTGTGTACGATTTTGACATCTGGAAGGATCGACTCCCCAAAGCAACACGGGCGCTAATATCCGACCTTAATTCCCTATCCATAGAAATGCAAAACGGCCAGCGTTTTGGAACAGATAAAAAGGCAAGATTCGGGGTTACAAATATCGAGATGCATGCGGACATGTTAAAAAATCTTGCAGCGATTAGCGAGCTTATCAGCGATGGTTCTACGTATAAAGCAACGTGTCTGGTTGAGGAGATGGCAAGACATACAAATGATGCCACATTTTATGAGCTTATGGAGTTGGGCAGTAAACTCAAATACAAAGAACTCGAATTGGCTGTACAAAAACTCAGAGTAACACATTCCGCTGCCTTACGCCGGGCCGCAGGAACAGATTTATCGAAAAAGATACTCACTGTGGATGATATGCCGGAGATTTTATCATTTGTAAGTAGCGCACTGAAAAACCACTACAAGGTATTCGGTACGCAAAACGGTCAAACTGCAATCAAAATAATGGCAGCGCAAAAACCCGACCTTTTCATATTGGATATAGATATGCCGGTCATGGATGGATTTGAATTAGCGGAAACAATCCGCGATTCAGCCTATCATGTAGATACGCCGATCATATTTTTAACCGGAAATTCTTCGAGGGAGCGTTTTGAGAGAGCGATGAAACTCAGGGCGAATGATTTTATCGTAAAGCCCGCGACCCATGAAACCTTGCTGACGAAGGTAGGTAAATTCTTGAACAAAAGATGAGAAAATGAAATTTAATCCGATAAAGTTAATAGTCATGTCCGTTTCTATTTTTCATGATGACAAGCGAAATGATTTATGATAAAATGTGTAAACTTTCTTTTTATTTGACAATGTTTTTCTATGCACTTTTGTACAATAAGGTGTAAAAGAGGTGTAGTTTGATGAAGTTGCACTCATAAAATACTGAAAAATAAAGGAAAGTATAGAGCGCGTCATGCATCTTAGTATGCGTAGGTCGGAGGTTCGAATCCGCCCGGAAGCTCAAATCCTCTAAAAGTAGGAACAACCATGACAATAAACAAAGTCCCGGCAAGAATTTCAAGCATCTTAATAAACGCTCTGAAGGGCGGTGTTGTGCCACGAGTGGGGCTGGAATATGTGACAGTGGGACGGGCGCAGGAAATAGCTGCGATACTGCACGACATCGATCTCATTGAAGACGGGGCGGCATCGCTTCGTTTTGTTGTGGGCAAATATGGGAGCGGAAAAAGTTTTCTGCTTCAGACAATCCGCAACTATGCGACAGCAAAAGGCTTTGCGGTAGTAGATGCAGACCTCTCACCCGAACGGCGCTTTGCCGGAACAAAAGGACAGGGACTTGCCACATATAAGGAACTCCTTAAAAACCTTTCCACAAAATCAAAACCCGACGGGGGAGCGCTCCCTCTGATTTTAGAAAAATGGATTTCAGAAATTCAAAGCACCGTAAAATCACAGACAGACCTCGATGGTGAGGAGTTTAATAAAGAGGTCGAAAAACAAATATATGCAGTTGCCGGCTCCCTTGAAGGTATGGTCAATGGTTTTGAATTTGCCAAAGCAATAGTTACATATTGGCGAGCATATCAAAATGACGACTCTACCGCAAAAAGTAACATACTTCGCTGGTTTAGAGGAGAATATGTAACCAGAAGAGACGCAAAAGCGGAACTTGGCATAAACTTCATAGTGACAGACGAGACATGGTATGATTTCCTTAAAATCCTTGCGGCATTTCTGGTGAGTGCGGGTTACAAAGGGCTATTGGTACTGATAGATGAACTAGTCAACATATTCAAAATACCAAACGGCATAACACGGCAGAACAACTACGAGAAGATACTTACAATATATAATGACGTGCTGCAAGGCAAAGCAAAACACATTGGATTTTTGATGGGCGGCACACCGCAGTGTATTGAGGACAGATATAAAGGATTGTTCAGCTACGAGGCACTCCGCTCCAGGCTCGCCGAGGGGCATTTTGCTACAGATAATCTCAAAGATCTGTCAGCACCGATAATTCGCCTGCAAATGCTAACGCAGGAAGAAGTGTATGTTTTGGTAGAAAAACTCCGAGATATTCATGCACAACTATACAATTATACACCAACGCTAAAACATGAGGATTTGCTCTATTTTCTCACAGTTGAATACAACCGTGTAGGTGCTGAGACCCATATAACACCGCGGGAAATAATCCGTGATTTCATTGAATTAGTAGGAATAATTCACCAAAATCCCGAAAAAAGCGTTCAAGAAGTATTGGGAAATAATAGCTTTGAAATGGCAAAAGGCGGACTGACCGATGAAGATATTCACGCCGATTTCGCTGAATTTGAACTGTGATAGTTGGTAGCAAACAGTTGACAAAAGTCTTTGCCTGCCGTAAACTGTATATTGATAAAGATTTTCGAAAGGAGTGGTCATCAATATGATAAAAACCATGGTTGCAACCACCACAGAGCTTGATGATACGAGCATTGCGGTTGACGAAATAATAGCAGGTCTGGATTATGAGGGAAAACTTCTCAAAAACACAATTGGAATCGTAGCGTGCCACTACGAGTTTGTCCATACCGATGTTTTTAAAGCAATCTGTGACAGTTTGCCTTTTGATGTTGTTGGCGCTGTAGCTTCGCAGTTATCCGCCGCCGGTACAACCGGCACATTTCTCTTAGCGATAACTGTACTCACGAGTGATGATGTGGAGTTTAAAAAAGTTATCACACCCTCACTGCTTGGCGACCCTAAAAAAACAGTGTCAGACAGTTATAACTCATCAGTGGGGGATAAGAAACCGGCACTGATACTCACCTATGCGCCGTATATCATACAAAATTGCAGTGACGACTACGTAAATGCACTCACCGAAGCATCAAGCGGAGTACCCTGTTTTGGTACAATGGCTGTTGATGACACAATGGATTTTTCCCGCAGCTTTGTGCTTGCCGATGGTGAATATTATCGTGATCAAATGGCAATGGTTTTAATTTATGGAGATATATCACCTAAGTTCTTTGTCGCAGGTATATCTGAAAATAAAATCATAGACGGCAAAGGCGCACTTGTGACAAAAAGTGCGGGTTCTATAGTAATGGAACTAAATGAGCGGCCTGTTGTAGATTACTTCAATAGTTTAGGGCTTGTGCAAGCAGGCGAAAAACTATATTCAATGAGCTCTCTGCCGTTTTTGCTGGACTTTAATGACGGCACACCTAAGGTATTCAGATTTCTCGTCATGCTCTCTGAGCAACAGCACGCAATTTGTGCAGGTGCCATGCCGCAGGGTAGCACAATGTACATAGCCTCAACCGATGCAAGCGATGTGATGTCCACCACCGGCGAGGTTCTGTCTCGCATGAAAAATCAGCTTGACGGCGTTTCTGTAGTATTGTCGTATACATGTGTCGGCAGAGCTATCGCATTGGGGTCGGAACAATTTAAAGAAATGGAACTGATGAGCGAAACTTTAGGCAAAGATGTTCCATACATGAGTGCGCTTTCCGGAGGTGAGGTCTGTCCTACCGAAGTTTTGGCTGATAAGTCCATAAATCGTTGCCATAACAACACTTTTGTGGCTTGTATGCTTTAGTATAACATTTTCGAATTTTGATAAATCTCTCCCGGCAAATTAATCCAACCTTGAGCTATAGTGAGTAAGCTGCTAAGTTTTTTGTGAAATTTCGCAAAAAAACTTACATAATTTGCTCGCTATATGCTATACTGTAATGCGGAAAATAAATATATTGTAACAGGATGTGTATATTTCCTTGGAAAATGAATGTAATAAAAACAGCATAGACATGTTGGAAATGAATAAACAACTTCAAGAGGAAGTTACGAGACTCAATCGGGAGCTTCGTAAAACAACTCGTGAGCTGAGGGCGGCAAGTGGCTTTCTCGACAAGGTTACCAGAGCGACAGAGGTGAAAGATACCCTGAATGCCGCTTTGTCAAGTGCTAACCAAATGCAAAAATCATACACCGAAATGCTGCTGCGAAGCTGCCCAAGTATAATTATTTTGTTCGATACTAAGGGTAGAATTGTGTTATCCACAAATGCGCTGATGACGGCTATGGGGGTTCCAAATTTTGATTATATAAAAGACAAACATTACGATGAAATATTCACAAAATATATATCAAAAGATGACAGACATATAATAAAATCTGCAATCAAAGAACTGGAGTCACCGGATAATCGCGTCCATTTTGAAATGTTGATAGATTTTAACAAGTCCGGTGCACCAAAATTTTACTCCGTTGAGCTAAGCCGTGTAAGCTCGGTGGGTGATAGCAGAGGGCTGTCTGAAACCCTCGCAGTTTTGATAGATTTGACCGACATTATGCATGAGAAAAAGCTTGCAGAAGATGCAAATAAAGCAAAATCAGAATTCCTTGCAAAAATGAGCCATGAAATCAGAACCCCCATGAACGCCATTATGGGCATGAGTGAAGTGCTCTATCGCAGTAAGATGGACGAGAGCCAAAAGAAATACCTATCCGACATCAGAAAATCATCTACATCGCTCTTGACTATTATTAATGACATTTTGGACTTTTCGAAAATTGAGGCAGGAAAACTTGACATTGTAGAATCAAACTATAACCTCATAGCACTACTAAGCAACCTCCAATCACTCTTTGAGCCGCTGAGCAATGAGAAGAATCTTGCTCTTCGCTTCGATATAGGTAGTGACCTTCCAAAAACAATATTGGGTGATGAGAATCGTTTGCGGCAGATTTTAACGAACCTACTATCCAACGCTGTCAAATATACAAATGATGGTGAGGTATCTCTTAGAGCTTGGCGAGATTGCTCATCAATCACTTTCGAAGTTAAAGACACCGGTTTGGGAATTTTAGATGAAGACAAAGACAGACTTTTCACGCCATTTGAACAGCTTGATTCGATAAGAAACAAAAATGTTGTTGGTTCGGGATTAGGTCTGCCGATAACATTCAGCCTCTGTGCCTTGATGGGTGGCACGCTTTGGTATGAGAGTGAGTATGAAAAAGGGAGTACATTTTACGTTTCATTACCATACAAGGAAGCTGACCCAAATGCGATTGAAGAAGTGGATGAGTATAAGGAGTTCACCGCTGAGGAAGCAAAGGTTTTAGTTGTGGACGATATTGACATAAACCTCTCAGTTGCTGAAGCACTTTTATGTGCTTTTAAGATACTACCCGACATGGCGCTCAGCGGAAAAGAAGCAATCGAACTTGCATCAAAAATCAAATATGACATAATATTCATGGATCACATGATGCCAAAAATGGATGGGCTGGAAGCAACCAGGCATATCAGAGACCTTGGAGGCTGGAATGAAAAAGTTCCAATAGTTGCATTTACGGCAAATGCCATTGTTGGTGTCAAGGGTATGTTTCTCGAAAACAAACTCGACGATTTTCTGCCTAAACCCATTGAAATTAAATCGCTCAACCAGTGTCTCAGAAAATGGTTGCCGAGCGAAATGATTAAGGAGGAACACTATGATTAAGTCAGCATCGTTTATGATGCACAAGCCCTGCTTTGAGCATGGCATTTCTCAGCCGAACTAAAACAGGAAACACAGCCAAGGATAAAACAATGAGAATGGCTATTTGCGGGAGTCTCATCCATAGGAGCGGGAGAAATGGTGCGCCGCGAAAATGGGCGAGCCCAAGTGTTGTAAGCACTGCGCCGCAGATAATTTGAGTTGAAAAAGCGTTGGTTACAGCATGGGTACGGAAAGTAAGGTTTTCACGGTTTAGTATCAATCCGTATAAGAATCCCTGCACCACGCGTGACAGCAATATGAGTGGGATTGGGGTCAATCCCATTATAGGCCAGCCCAAAATATCAGCAGCACCGAAAGCAACAGCACCCCAAACAGGTCCGAATAACATTCCGCAGAGCATCATCGGGACAAATGAAAGGGTGATGCGTAAATCGGGTAAACTTAAGATGGGCAGATGGCGTTCAAGAACAAATGCGAGAGCGATAAGCATTGCAATTTGGCACAACTCACGTACCGAGACCTTTAGTTTCATAATAATGACCTTTCTTACTACAAAAAATGACCTACTTCTACTTTCTAACGGACTTCATTCCCAGTTCGATACTGTCACGAACTGTTTCGATAACCTTTACTCGGGCATAGAGTTTGTCAACAGCTTCAACCACGGTCCATGGCGCATATTCGGTAGAAGTTCGGCAGAGCATTTCATCGACAGCCTCTAAATACATATCCCATTTTTCCCTGTTGCGCCAATCCTCATCAGTAATTTTCCATTGCTTTTCAGGTGTATTTTGTCGAAATTCAAAGCGTTTAAGTTGTTCTTCTTGATTGATGTGGAGCCAGAATTTAAGAAGAATTATCCCGCTGTCCACAAGTTGCTTTTCAAAATCATTGATCTCTGAATATGCACGTTTCCAGTCATTGGGGGTGCAAAAACCCTCAACCCGCTCGACCATCACACGCCCATACCAACTGCGGTCAAAAACCGTAAGATGTCCTGCCTTTGGTACGTTATTCCAAAAGCGCCATAGATAGTTGTGCGATTTTTCAATATCGTTTGGTGCGCTGTATGGCGCAACTTTGTATCCTCGCGGGTCAAGAGGGTAGACGAGCCTTTTTATTGCTCCGCCCTTTCCTCCGGCATCCCAACCCTCAAATACAGCAACGGCAGGTAAACGATGTATATACATCTCGTTATGCAGTCGCTCCATCTCACTTTGAGCCGCATCGAGCCGCTGATTGTAGTGTTCGCGATCCAATGAGCGGCTTAAATTTACAGATTCCAAGGCGGACGGTGCGGTTAATTCGGGAATGGTAACTTTTACAGAGTCTTTATTATTTGCTGCTAATTTCTTTTCAAGTGCATTTTCCATTGCACTGAGCATTGCGGTATATATTTTCACATCGGCAAATCGTCTGTTATTTGCTTCAACAACTATCCAAGGAGCCGCCTCGTGGTCGGTTTTTTCGAGCATACGTGAAAAACTTGATAACGCCTCATCATACCTGCAATTTTGAATCCAGTCATCTTCGTTTATGCGCCAAGCTGTTTCAGGGCTATCGGCAAGCCTTTTCAAGCGGCGTCTCTGCTCTTTCATAGAGACGTGCAAAAATAGCTTAATTATAAGAACTCCTGAATTTGCAAGAGTTTTTTCAAATGACAGAACATCTTGCACCGGGTCAGCGAGTTTTATCTCATTCTCTTCATGACCACGCATAAGCACTCTATACCAACTGCGGTCAAAGACATGTATACGCCCTTTTGCCGGAAGTTTCTGCCAAAATCGCCACATATATGGGCGAAGGCGTTCATCTTCATTAGGGCGCTTAATGGTAAAGACCTCAAACCCACGCGGGTCAAGTGAGTGAATTACACTTTTAATGCGCGACCCCTTACCTGATGCACTCCACCCCTCAAATAAAATAATGGTAGGAATTCCCGCATCCTTACACTTGCGCTGTGCCTCACTGAGCCTTATTATCAGAGAATCTATCTGCTCTTTATATGCCGCCTTGTCAAGTTTAACCTTCGCATCAACTTTCTTTAGCATAAAAGTACCAACTCCTTTCATAGAACATTTTGCCATATTAACATAAATATTTTAATAAATAAACAATTTTCACTAAATATTAATTATTGTTGCTGTTCTGTCCCATGTCATTGCGGGCTTGACCCGCAATCTCCCTAGATATGCTCATTATTCATGGGATTGCGGCTCGGAGGCCGCAATGACGTGGTATATGTGAACAGTAATAAAATAAATTGCTTGACAATTTGCTAAATTTATTTTATTATTCTCAACAGGGTTCAGTGTAAAGTATTTGCACTTTACACCGAGCAAGGTAGGTGACATTATATGGATAGCGAAACCTTATATATGACCATGCTATTTGACTTCTACGGTGAGCTTCTCACGGAAAAGCAACGTGAGTATTATGACCTCTACCACAATGAAGATTTCTCTCTTGCGGAGATAGCCGAGAAAGCGGGAATATCAAGGCAGGGAGTTTACGACATAGTAACTCGTGCAGAAAAATCTCTGCTCAGTATAGAAGAAAAGACAGGTTTAATACACCGCTGGTCTGAAACTCGTGAAAAGTTGCACCTATCACAGCAACAAGGTGAGAGAGTTCCTATATGCGCCTGTGAGTATTTTCATTTAGGATAAATGTGCAAGAAAAAAGGTTGAAGTCTATAAGGGAATGAATAAAAATGGCGTTTGAAAGTTTATCAGAAAAATTAAATTCTGCTTTTAAGAAACTTAGGGGCAAAGGACGGCTCAAAGAGGCTGACATTAAAGAGGCGATGCGTGAAGTCCGCCTTGCTTTGCTTGAGGCTGATGTTGGCTTTAAAGTGGTGAAGGATTTCATTAAAACCGTAACTGAGCGTTCAGTAGGTAGAGATGTCCTTGAAAGCCTTACTCCTGCCCAAATGGTCATAAAGATTGTAAATGAAGAGCTTGCCACCCTTATGGGTGGAGAAAACTCAAAAATAGCAATCTCATCAAAGCCACCGACCATAGTCATGCTCATAGGTCTGCAAGGTGCAGGTAAAACCACAAACGGAGCAAAACTTGCCGCCTACATGAGAAAAAACAATGGAAAAAATCCGTTGCTTGTAGCCTGCGACATCTACCGCCCCGCCGCAATCCAGCAACTTAAAACCGTAGGCAAGCAACTCGAAATACCTGTTTTTGAAATGGGCAACGAAAATCCCGTAAAAATAGCTAAGGAATCCATTGCCTACGCAACCAAAAACGGTCACGACCTTGTATTCTTAGACACTGCAGGCAGATTGCATATAGACGACGACTTAGTTGACGAGCTGAGAAAAATAAAAGCGACCGTAAATCCCACAGAAATACTTTTGGTTATAGATGCGATGACAGGTCAAGATGCTGTCAATGCCGCAACCGCATTTAATGAGGCACTTGAAATAGATGGAGTAATTCTCACCAAGCTCGACGGTGATGCGCGTGGTGGTGCGGCTCTCTCTGTCAGAGCTGTCACAGGAAAACCTGTTAAATTTGCAGGCACAGGCGAAAAGCTCGACCAAATCGAGCCTTTCCACCCTGACCGCATGGCATCTCGCATTCTCGGCATGGGTGATGTCATGACTCTCATAGAAAAAGCAGAGGCGGCTTTTGATGAGAAAAAAGCAAAAGAGATGACCGAGAAGCTGATGCAAAACCGTTTCACGCTCTCCGATTTCTATGAGCAACTGGAGCAAGTCAAGTCCATGGGCTCTCTTTCCGATATCGCAGGAATGCTTCCGGGCGTAGATTCAAAGGCACTCTCAGGGGCATCGGTAGATGAGGGCATGATGGCAAAAATAGAGGCGATAATCCTCTCCATGACTCAAAAAGAGCGCGACGACCCCGGAGTTCTAAACAGTAGCCGCAAAAAACGCATCGCAGCGGGAAGTGGTACCCAAGTTGTCGATATAAACAGATTACTAAAGCAATTTGAAGGAATGCAAGTAATGACAAAGCAAATGGCAAAAGGCAAGCTCCCCGCAATGTTCGGCGGCGGAGGCAAAAGAAAAAAAGGCTTCTTCGGCTAAGACGTTTATTGCATATCGCAATTTACTATAGAATAAAAATACTTTTGGAGGAAAAACTAAAAATGGTTAAAATCAGACTTCGCAGAATGGGAGCAAAGAAAAATCCCTACTACAGAGTAATCGTGGCTGATTCAAAATCACCGCGAGACGGAAGATTCATCGAGGAAATCGGCACATATGACCCGCTTGCGTCACCATCAGAAATCAAAATCGACTTAGAGCGTGCCGACTATTGGGTTAAAAATGGCGCCCAACCTACAGAAACTGTCAGAGCACTGCTGAAAAAAGCGGCAGCCGGCACAGAAAAAGCAGAGGTCAAAGATGAGTAATTTAAAGGAACTATTGACATATATCGCACAGAATCTTGTCGATAATCCTGACGATGTGAATGTTACCGAACGCGAATCAGACTCGGAAACAGTCTATGAGCTTCGTGTGAATTCGTCGGACATGGGCAAGGTCATAGGGCGTGGCGGAAGAATAGCCAAAGAGATTCGCGCTCTGATGCGCAGTGTAGCACAGAGGCAGGGTAAGCGCATTAGCGTAGATATTGTAGATTAAAATTAAAAATAGCACGCACATTGCGTCGTCAGCCGCACTTGCAAAATCGGTCACGTACAAAAGTACGCTCCCTCATTTGCGGCGTTTGCTTCCTAGCACTGCACGCACTCTTTTTAATTTTGTGCAAAAGGAGCTCTAATGAAACAGGAACTTATCGAAACCGGTAAAATTGTGAATACACACGGTGTTCGCGGTGAGGTAAAAATCTTGCCGTGGGCGGATTCGCCGGAATTTTTACTTGACTTTGACCACTTCTATATTGATGGAACCGAGATTGAGGTTTTATCTGCAAGAATTCACAAAGGCTGCGTAATAGCAGCCTTTGACGGAGTTGCAGATATTAAGTCAGCTGCAGCACTCAGAAACAAAGTGATAAGCATAAAAAAAGAAGATGCAAATCTTCAGGAAGATGCTTATTTTGTTGCAGATTTAATAGGCATTACAGCCATTGACTATGAAACAGGCGAAAAACTCGGACATGTCGCCGAGATTTTGCCGCTTCCGCAAGGAAATGTCTACGTAATCCGAGGCGAACGCGAAATCTTAGTCCCCGCCGTCCCGGAATTCATCAAAGAGACAAATTTACAAGACGGATATGTCAGGTTATACCTGATTGAAGGATTATGAGAATTGATATTATGACATTATTCCCTGATGTTGTCGGGGATATGCTCTGTGAGAGTATTCTCGGCAGGGGGCAAGAGCGTGGGTTTATTCGTATTGAGTGCCACCAGATTCGTGATTTTACGAAGAATAAACAACGGCAAGTTGACGACTATCCATATGGCGGCGGACGTGGCTGTGTCATGCTTGCTCAGCCTCTTTATGATTGTTGGAAACATATCTGCGATGAAGCAGGGGAGCGAGTTCACACCATTTCCCTCTCACCCTGCGGCACGGTGTTTCGCCAAGAAGACGCTCGCCGTCTGCAAAAAGAATACGACAGGTTAATTTTAGTCTGTGGCAGATATGAGGGCATTGACGAGCGGTTTATTGAGGAGTGTGTTGACGAAGAAATTTCAATCGGAGACTATGTGCTCACCGGTGGCGAGATTCCCGCCATGGTGCTTGCCGATGCGGTTTGCAGACTCGTACCCGGTGTCTTGCCGGATGAGGAGTGCTTCACCGATGAGAGCCACTGGAACGGCCTGCTTGAGTATCCGCAATACACCCGCCCCGAGGTTTGGAATAACAGAAATGTCCCCGAAGTTTTACTATCAGGACACCACGAAAAAATTTCAAACTGGCGCCGTGAACAATCACTTGAGCGAACACGCATTCGCAGACCTGACATGTTCAACATGCATGATGGAACTTTGTAACTATTCGCCAGGGTAGCAGATGATGGGCAGTTTGCGCTGGTTTTTCGGGAGAACAGCGGTGTAGATCCCGATGGCTCCCGAAAAATCAGGGTAAATTGCCCATCATCTGCGAGGGCGCTCAGCAGTTTTGGAACTTTTAAGAAATAGCATCGTCATAATGTTAATATTGGTTGAAAGGAATGTCATAAAATGAAAAAAGTGATAATTGTGGTAATTTGTATTTTAGCATCTGCGGCTATGCTCACAGGGTGTGCTGCTGATAGAGCCGCCGAAAGCGATGCGTGGGCTGTGCCAATGGCACCTGCGATGACTCCGTCTCCGGCTAGCGCACCTGAAATGGAAATGTTTGCGCTGACCGATGCAGCAGAGGCTGGTATGTGGATGGCTGCAGATGACGTATGGATGGAACTTGATGAAGAACTTACAATTGCCGGTGGCGGCACTGATGGCTCCGGTACTATAGCAGGTGCGGCTCCCGTCCGAACCGATATGGCGGAGCACATAATCTACACAGTTTTCGCTGACATCGAAACGTTAAACTTCGATGAGAGCATGACGCTTGTAGATCGTCTCATGCAACGCTACGGAGCGTTTGTTGAAAACTCCAGCGTCAGCGGAGTTAACCACGCTTCACGTGTGCATGGCTGGCAAAATTTGCGCCATGCGTGGTTCACCATACGTGTTCCGGTACAAAATCTTAATGCTATGTCGTCAGATTTAGAAGAACTTGGCAATGTCATTCACACAGGTCAAAATGCTACAAACATAACTAACCAATTTATTGATACAGAGTCACGTCTTAACTCTCTGACAATTCAGGAGGAGCGCCTTCTCGACATGCTTCGTGTGGCGGCAGATGTTCCCGATTTAATCGCCATCGAAGAGAGGCTAGGCGATGTCCGCCACCAAATTGAATCACTCACAACCACATTAAACACATGGCGAAATCAAATAGATTTCAGCACAATAACACTCAACATCATGGAAGTTGAGGTTTTCACGGAACAACCCGAGCGCACATACTGGGAGCGGATAGGCGAAGGTTTCATGAACACAATCCGAGGCGTAGGCAATTTCTTCAGTGCCGCTTTCATGTATACAATAATAGCTGCACCGGTACTGGTTATTCTTGCAATTATTGCAGTTACCACGCTATTGATAGTAAGGTGGAGACTCAAAGTAAGCAAGCAGAAAAAAGCGCAAAACCAAAGCACCTACAATCCACCACCACCACCGACATCGCTACCCTAAAGCGAGCCTCGTAACCAGCTCAGTTAACCGTGATTCCGGTTCTCGCATACTGTTCAGTTCCTGAGCAGTTTCCGAGCAGGCTAGGACATATCTTCTGCAATCGGCTAGAGCGGAATTCCGTGCTGATTTCATGAGTTTTTCCGCCGGAAAAGGTTTAACTGAGCTAATTTCCATGAAATCATGCTGAGACATCTTGCGTTCTAAACAGACACGAGCCGCCAGCAACTGGCGCATTGATTTTGAGATACTGCCGATGAGCATATGCGGTGATTCGCGCATTTGAAATAGCTCATCAAGTAATTTGAGTGCCTGTTTGTGATTTTTGTTTAAAATTGCATCGGTCAAGTGAAATGATATTGCGTCAAGTGTTGGTGTGACAACTGCATCGATATCTTTTCGTGTCACCATTTCGGTGCGCGTATATGCCGCCACTTTCTCAATCTCACCACGCAAGTTCGTCATAAGTCCATCAGTTATAAAGGCGAGATACTCAGAATCGGCAGGGGTGATATCACGCCCTGCGTCTTTGAAATGCTTAATAATCCATCTGGAAAGTTTTTTGCTCTCCTGCGCCGCAAATTCAAGTTCGCATGAAAGTTCTAAAATTTCCTTGTTGAGTTTAAGCCTTTTATCGGGCTTAAATGCCTTAGTGTCATAGGAAAAAACCAAACATATATAGTCAGGCAAATCCAGCAAAATATCTCTTATATTTTCGTTATTGGAAGCCTTGAAAATATCAAAGTCATGTATCTCAATCAAGGTTTTTTCGGCAAACATTGGAAATGTGTTCACAGCCTCTTTAATGTCAAACAAGTCCAATGAATCACCCTCAAAGCGCCTGTAATTAAAACTTGACGAGCCGTCGGGGCAAAGAAACGCGCGCAAGTCAGATATCCCCCGCTCAAGCAAATATCTCTCAGGTCCATGGAAAATATAGCAACGCTCAAGCTCTCCGGCTTTGATAGAGGCGGAGAGTTTCGCATATGCATCTGTGTCGGGCTTGCTTTTAGAACTATTCCAAGGCATATAACTGACCATTCCTTTTTTGAGATACCTTTTATTATACAGGACTTTTAGACGATTGCAAGAGCGGGTTTGCTACATCCCATCTAACTCAAGGAGCGCATCTGCCAAACGCACAAACCCGTCGGTTCGGTCGCATATGCTGGTCATTGCTATGGCGTAGTCAGATGTGGACTTTTCCGACTCAATGCTGTATTTATCCCGAAGAATATCCATCAGCTCCATGCCGTTTATAGAGGTATTTTTTGTAACTAAAACAATTTTGCCGATGTCAAAATCGAAAATATTGGGATTATTTTTGCGAAAAACAGCCAATTTCTTCAAACCGCTAACACGTTCATAGAAATCAAACAGACTTTTCTCATATTCAGCAAACAGCTTTTTGCTATCGCTCTTGAGCAAACGCAAGCAATAATCAATAGATGCCATCAAAACATAGGATGGACTGCTGGTTTGCAGGATATAGAGCATTTTCTTTGTCTGCTCTATGTCTGCCCGTTCAGTGCATATGTGTAGTAGTGAACACTGCGTCAATGCGGGCAATGTTTTGTGAAGACTCATGACGACGATGTCGGCACCAAGCGTAACGGGGCTTTGGGGGAAGATTTCAGAAAATCCCAAATGCGCTCCGTGCGCCGAATCCACAAGTAGCAATGCGCCAAATCCATGAACAATATCGGCTATCGCTTTTATATCACTGACAACGCCCTCATAGCTTGGCGAAGTCAAAACAACCAGTTTTATGTCGCAATTTTCTTCCAAAGCAAGCTTAACGACCTGTGGAGATATGCTGCACGGCACTCCTGTGTGGGAGTCGATTTGAGGTGTGATATAGCTGATATTCAGCTCAAATAATTCTGCGGAGTTAGATACAGACCAGTGACAGCCGGTTGTGGCTAGAATCGTGTCACCTCGTTTTGTGTGCGCGCCAATGCTTGCAAGAATGCCAACAGTTGAGCCGTTTACGAGCAAGAAAGCATGTTTGCTGTGATAAATCTCAGCGGCAAGCTTTGCCGTATCAAGCAAAACTCCCTGTGGGTCTTTTAGGTCATCAAAACCGCTAATTTCTGTAATATCAATATCAAATGGAAAATCACCGGGCAAAAACGAAGCATTTCGCTTATGTCCCGGCATATGCATGGGATACACGCCACCCTCAGAATAATTTTTCAATTTATCAAGTAACATATAAATTATCGTTCCCTTCATTACCATACAGACACCATCTGCGATGGGTTGCTTTCGGATTTTTTGCGAGAACAGCGGTGTAGATCCCGATGGCTCGCAAAAAAATCCGAAAGCAACCCATCGCAGGCAGCGCCTACACTCACCCCACATAGTGCTGTGCCTGTGCGTCCCATAGCTGTCGATACAGCCCATTTTCGTCAGCTAAGAGCTCGTCATGTCCGCCCTTTTGCACAACCCTGCCTGCTTCAAAAACAGCTATATCATGGCAGAAACGGCATGACGACAGGCGATGGGATATAAACACGGCAGTCTTATCACCAATAGTCTCATCAAAGGTGGTATAGATATCATACTCAGCTATAGGGTCAAGCGCCGCAGTAGGTTCGTCGAGAATAACAAACGGAGCGTCTCGGTACAGCGCTCTGGCAAGAGCAATTTTTTGCGCCTCACCGCCTGAGACCTGCGTGCCGTCTTCATCATATGTTTTATAGAGCATCGTGTCAAGCCCGTCCGCCATGGTATTTAAGCGCTCAGAGAAACCTGCACCGTCAAGGCAATCGAAAACACGGTCTTTGTTGTATTCCTGCTGTGCCGCAACATTTTCTCCAAGCTTGAGCGGAAACAAAAAGAAGTCCTGAAATACCACAGAAAACAGGGAGATATATTCGGTATAGTCATACTCTTTGATATTCACACCGTTGAGTAAAATCTCACCCTCTGTCGGGTCATACAAGCGGCAGAGGAGCTTAATCATTGTCGTTTTGCCACTGCCGTTTTGACCCACAACCGCAAGCCTTTCGCCTACATTGAAAACCAGATTTATGTTATGTAGAGTGTTTTCTTCCGCACCGGGGTAGCTAAAAGACACGTTTTTAAACTCAAACTCATAGGGAACAGCATTTGCGCCCTCTTGCTTCTTTGGCACGGGTTTTTCGCCCTTTACAAGTAAATCGGGGAGCAAGAGGTATTCTCGCATGGGTTTGATAAATGCGGCGTTGTTGAAAACCAGTCCCAGAATAAATACAAGTCCGCCGGCTGATGATGCAAAAATAGTGACGGCACCGACACTCTGGACAACGCCACCGAGAGTGGCGGTTCCCATGAGTGCGTTGTAGCCTGCGATTATATAATAGCCGCCGCTTGCGACAGCGAGCAAGGCAAACATTATACCTTCAACACGTGCTCCATAAAAGAAAAAACTAGTCCACCTTTTTATATTAAAACTATTTTTGAATATTTCGCTGAGTGTTTCACTTTGGCTGTAGAGCCTGATATCTTTAGCCGCCTCGCCAGCTTTGACATACTTATTATAATACCTTGCTACGGTGTTTATCTTTGCATTTTCCTCATAGTTTCGGGCGAGAATTTGTTGAGTACGAGACTGCATGTGGAGCATGAAGAGCATTCCCATTGCAAAGAAAGCGAAAAGAGCGTAGACCGGCCAACGAATTTCACCATGGACTTGCACCGAGAGCGGGCCCATCAGCAAAGCCCAGGAAAATACCAGAGAAAAAAAGCGTTCAGATATTGAGTCCGTATGAAGGTAGATGTTTAGAACTCCAAGCCCGTTTCCGCGTGCCTGTGTGTCCATTCGTGCCAGTACTTCGCTGATGTTGCTGTCCTCTGTGTGCGCGTAGTCCATCTTGGCAAAGCGCTCCGCCTGCATCATCATAAGACGTTGGTATGTCAGCTCCCACTGCGCCATTGTGTCAATTTCCCGTGTGAGCAGTGACCGGAGTATGGAGAGAATAAATGTTGCGCCTATGGTTATCCCGACATAGACAATAATTGTCCGGACATCTCGTGCTTCATATAGTTGATTGAGAATTCGGGCTGAAAAAAACAAGACGATAAGTGGTTGTGCCGCTGTAAAAACCGCCCGCAGTAGCACAAACGGGAGATATAGGGGAGTCAGCTTAGCGCAAAGCTTATAGCCATAGCCAAGTAGGCTCAGCTTTTCAAAAAACGTCACATTTATGTTTTTGTCGTTCATACGCCTGCTCCCTCCTCGGCATAGCTGTTTCCGTTTATGAAACCATTGCCGTCGCCTTCCTGATAGTAGCTCGCCTGAATCTCAAACATTTTCGCATACGTTCCACCCAAAGCCATAAGCTCGTCATGAGTCCCTTGCTCGGAGATAATATTGCCGTCAATCATAAGTATTCGGTCACAAAAGCGAGTGCTCGCAAGGCGGTGGGATATGTAGATAGAGGTAGTTCCCTCAGTGAGGTCAGCATATTGCCGATAAATCTCATTTTCTGCTATTGGGTCAAGTGCGGCAGTTGGTTCGTCTAAAATTATGACAGGCGCATTTTTATACAGCGCACGAGCCATTGCGAGTTTTTGCTTTTCGCCGCCCGAAAGTTCTGCTCCATCTGCGTTGACTTCCCGCACGAGAAGTGTGTCCCCTTTGTCAGGTAATGAATTGGTTTTCTCGATTAATCCCGTCAACTCAAGGCATTTGAGGACTTTTTTATGGTCGGTGAGTTCTGGAGTTGCTTGAGAAATATTCTCGGCAATTGACGCTGAAAGCATATGAATATCTTGAAACACAGCGGAAAATAGAGTGTAATACTCATCACGATTATACTTGCTCACAGGATTATTGTTCAGCGAAATTTCGCCGGCAGTCGGCAGGTAAAGACCGCAAATCAGCTTAATGAGCGTTGTTTTCCCTGCACCGTTGGCACCAACGATGGCAATGCGCTCTCCTGCGTTTATGCGAAGATTTATGTCTTTTAGAGTGGGTTTTTCTGCTTTTGGATATGTATAGCTCACATCTTTAAGTTCAATTGATGGGGGAAGCTCCGCACCTGTCGGAAGAGCTATCCCTTTCCCTGTATTCATGCGGTCCGGGTATGTAATTTGCTCAATAATGTCATTTCTCTCAACACAGGCACGGCTTAAATCAATAGACGCTGTAAGTATGCCTGACACCCATGTTGCAAGTCCGCCGATAGCTCCGAATACCAACACAAAATCGCCAAGTGTGAGCTGATCTTGCAAAACAAGCCATATGAGAAATGCATAAGCGGCACCATCGCGAAGCAGTATCATGAGAGCGTCGGTTATCTGAGCATGCATATCTTTACTGATTAGCTTACGCTCCGCCTTCTTTGACAGCGAAAACTGCCTGCGGTACAGCGTTTGTAGCCAGTCAATTGCGCCATACAACCTGATGTCTTTTGCGGCTTCAGGGTCACGCAATGTCTTACTTAAAGCGTCAAGTGTCTTATATAGCTTACTGCGCTCATCACGGCTTTTTTTGAGATAATCTTTGGCTCGTTTCAGCATCAGCCAGTTTATGAATGCAGTGACGATAAGTACAAGCAATATGAGTGGGTGTACTATGGCGATAACTCCCGCATAGAGCAAAAAACCAAAGCTGTTAGAGAGCAGTTCTACGAGTGTTCGGGGAATGTTCATGGCAGGGGCGTGATTTGAGTTTAATGCCTTATCAGCTTTGTCCTGGACTTCCTTATATGCAGGATCCTCCATGATTTCATAGTCCATGTTCATAAGCTTTTGGAGTTGTTTGCCCATAGTGAGTCCGATGGTCAGTGTTCCGATGGCATTATTAGCGATTGTGTCTGTGAACGATTTTACATAATTCACGATAACAAGCAAAACAGCCATAGCCCCAACGGTTATGAAAAATGTCTGAGGGCTTACCTGAGCTGTTATTTGGTCTATAACAACACTTGGCATTAAAATTCCCAAATAGGGCAGTGCAACGCGCATAACAACTGCAAGCCCGCAGATGAACAGAATGCTTTTTTTCCCATTCCAAAAAAGCGAAATAGCATCGCGTATGCCCGCCATCAAATAACCTCGCCTGAGTGTATCCTTACTCTGTTCCATGCTATATTCACCCTTTCAACCAAGCAATTGTAAGTATATTACAACAGCAAGTTATGCTTGTCTATACATTTATTGCAAGAGGTATGATTTTTGTGGGTATGTGGTAAGTGAGACAGAGGAACCGTCCCCCTGTCTCACATAGTTCCCACTTGTACAAACGGTACATTTGCGGTATACTGATATTCCATCTAAAAATACCAAGGAGAATACTCATGAAAAACCACATAGACATCTTACCGGAAGTAGAAGCCGCCATTTTAGAAAATCGTGCCGTTGTGGCACTTGAATCTACGATTATATCGCACGGCATGCCGTATCCGCAAAACCTTGACTGCGCAAAGACTTGCGAAGCACTTATCCGTGAAAAAGGAGCGGTTCCCGCAACTATGGCAATCTTAGACGGCCGTATTAAAGTAGGACTTACAGATAACGATTTAGAGCGGCTTGCAACAGAAAAAGACGTTTTAAAGTGTTCACGCCGTGATGTTCCATACGCCATATCGGCGGGCAAAAGCGGAGCGGCAACAGTCTCTGCGACAATGATTATGGCAAGCCTCGCAGGGATAAAGTTTTTTGCAACAGGCGGCGTAGGCGGAGTCCACAGAGGTGCAGAGGACTCAATGGACATATCGGCAGACTTGACAGAACTCGGGGCCACCGATGTCTGTGTCATATCAGCAGGGGTCAAAAGCATTCTCGATATTGAAAGAACACTTGAATTTTTGGAAACCCAGGGTGTTCCCGTAGTGGCATATGGCCAAAATGAATTTCCCGCATTTTACACACAAACCAGCGGGTTTAAAGCCCCACTGAGACTCAACACCCCCGCAGAAGTCGCGACCATGCTGAAAGCAAAATGGGAGCTGGGTCTAAAAGGCGGAGCAATTATAGGAAACCCAATTCCCGAAGAATATGCAATGCCAAAAGAGGAGATAGACAGTGCAATAAATTCCGCACTGAAAAAAGCAACGGAAAAGGGGATAGCAGGCAAGGAAATAACCCCGTTTTTGCTAAGCGAAATTAAAGAGATAACAAAAGGCCGCAGTTTAGAGTCTAACATGCAATTGGTTTACGCCAACGCAAAACTTGCCGCAGAGATAGCAGTTGCGTACTGGAACTCGTAGGGGCGATTATTAATCGCCCGCCATAATGATTTGAGCTAAATCGGAAAGATGAGGAAATGCCGGGTGTATAGACTTGTTATTGTTGAAGATGAGAAGGATGTGAGGAGCAGGCTGGTTGGACTTATTAAAAAGTCGGGTTGCAACTTCTCTATCGCCGCACAGTACGAAAATGGGATTGACGCATACGATGGCATTATATCGGATAATCCGGACCTGATTCTGACGGATATAAAGATTCCTTACATAAATGGAATTGAACTGGCTAAAAAAATTAGGGAAGTGCACCCTCTTGTCAAGATAATTATAATAACGGGTTACAGCGAGTTTGATTACGCAAAAGAGGCCGCAAACCTTGGCGTGATAGGTTTTATAAGTAAGCCAATCACCGTCGAAAATATCAGGGAACTTTTACTAAAGGCACAGACAGCCTTAGATGAAAACTTCCTCTCTCAGTCAAATCTAAATCTGCTCCAAAATTTCTATCAAGACAACCTACCGATAATTCGGGAAAATGAGCTTTACCGGCTATCTAAAACATCAGAAGTTTCCGCTTTGTTTGAGTCTAGACTCCGTGCGAGTAACGTCGAGCTGGATTACCCCTATTTTGCCATATGCATGTTTGATTTCGACGAGTTGCCGGAGGGCGATGCTGAGCGTTATGATTTTGTTTTTTCTTCCATTAGAAAATACGCCGGCGAGGAACTTGAGGACTTTTTAGAATACGACATTTTTAACAGGCATGAAAAACTCTGCTTAATCGTGAAGTCGCACAAAGAACCGCCGGTGTCTGAGATTGAGCGAAGAATTGAGCGGATTGTGGGTCGTGCGGGGCGATTTTCAGATATGCCGCTCAGTGCAGGCATAAGCAATATTCACTTCAACAACAGAAACTTTTCAGCAATGGTGAAAGAGGCAATGCGTGCGCTNGAATACAGGAAAGTTATGGGGGGAGGAAAAGTGTTTTTCTTCTCAAACGCCCCTTCACCNGCTGCGCAGTTTACGATTGATGAGAACCTCATAAAAGAGCTGGGTTATATCTTGCACTCGCAGAATGTGGAAAAAGGCATTGAAAGAATAGAGCTGATTCGTGAGAGCTTGGTAAACTCAGGAAACCCACTGTACTATGCAGCGACGGGCATTTTAAACGTACTCATACGCAACTGCGACGACAGTGAAAAACTGTATGCACACTATGGCGGCTCCGATATGATTTACAGGAAGCTTTTTGAAATAAAAACCGACGATGAAATGTATGATTACCTCAAAGTTTTGGTGCGGCAGATATATGAGATCAATGATAACGTCATAATCGACAATGTTGAGAGAAATCTCCGCTTGGTTACATCTTACATGGAGGCAAATTTTTGTGACCCCAAAATTAGTTTTGAATCTCTCTCCTCNTCGGTGAATTTTTCTGTCAGCTACATCAGTGCGCTCCTCAAGAAAAAGCTAAATACNTCTTTTGTGAAGATGCTCACGGATTTACGCATGGAAAGGGCAAAGGAACTCNTGCGCAACCCGGCACTCAAAATAATTGACATAGCNGAACAGCTCGGATATAACGACTCATACTATTTTAGCCACTGCTTTAAAAAGCACGTNGGAATGCCACCAAAAGACTATAGGGCTACTCTATGAACAGAATAAACAAACTGTTAAAGTCGAAGCCTGTAGGACTCATTATCATTGCGGCGTGTATTTTTGTTGTATTAATTTTGATGGCATCACTCCTTTTTACAACATTTGCCAGTTTCAGAACAGGAATAAATGAAGCAATAAACACTCAGACAAGAGAGCTGAGCACACAGATAGTATACAATTACGAAAACTCGATAAACAGCATCATTTCAATCTCAAATGTAATCCAAACGGACATTGACAGATTCGGTGTTGANACAGCGGAAGGCAGGGAGCAATTTTCNGCTTATCTGGCGCAAATCACACATCTCTCAAGTGATATTCTGAGAATTGCAGTTTATGATTATAAGTCTCGTATATGCCTTGCAACGTCAGAAATAAATGCAATATATGCACCGCTTGATACAGAGAGTGCAAGCTGGTTTTTTGAAGCGATGAGCGACCCCACTGTCCACGTTTTTTCGACACCTTATGCCGAGCTCGGTGGTGAAGAGTATAGAGTAAATGTCAGCAAGCGCATAAGATATTCAGGTGGTACAGAGGAGGCGGTATTGCTCATCGAGATAAGTTTTCAGAGCTTCATAGACCTCGCTCTAAAGTCAAACCTCGGCGAGGGCGGACATATAATGATAATCGACACATATTATGGCATAGTCTATACCTCACACGAGTATTTCGGCGGCGTGGGCGAAGG
>WQSX01000042.1 GCA_009787625.1 Oscillospiraceae bacterium | reverse complement strand
GTTCTCTGAAATTTTCGGGAGACTTGAGGCTCGCGGTCTATGAGTTATCCGGTGACGTTTCACGATGCTGCAAAAGAGGATATTCTTAATATCGAGGAATATCTATCTCAGTTTTATACAAGTACTGCCAGAAAATTCTTTGAGTCACTTATGAGTAAATTAACGTTATTAGAGGACTCACCGCATATGTACCCTGCTTATGAGGATAACCCGTTATTTCGGAAAATTGTTGTTGGTGACTATCTTGTGTTTTATGTTTTTGATGAACAGCATAATGTTGTAAAAGTTCAGCGTATTTTCCATCATTCCAGAAACATTGGCCAGTTAATCTAACTCAGCGTCTCTTGATGCAAACCCACTACGCGGACAATTGCAGTGGTAGCCATTACTATTTTTGATATATATTTATTGCTTCGGAACAAAATGTTTGCATGGTGACTTACCGCAAAGATTATGAAAACGCCCGTCCTCATTGCAGTAAATGCTGTTGCCAAAACGCTCTCCTTCTTTACAGTTGTGGCAGTTTTCCTGCACTTTCCCTGATTCTTCTGCCAGCTGTTTATCATGGTCGGTTACGTGGCTTGTCTTAAACATGGTTGAGTTACATTCCATGTTGTTCACCTCCTCGCCTTTCAAAAACAACTATACACCACAAAAAACCTCTTATGTCGGAAGCGTTTTACTGTGCTTTTTTCTCAGCCCACTCATTCGCTTTTATCGTGTTCCCGAGCAGGAAATAAAGCTCTGCTAAATACGGATATAATTCCGCAGTGTCAGGGTGTGCAGGACTGAGAACCGCCGAAAGAATCTCTACAGCTCTTTCATACCAAGTCAGAGCTTTTTTCAGCTCACCCATCAACCTATATACTGCTCCTATAATAGAGCACACATTTGACATGCCTTCCGCTTGAATGTCATCAGACTGCCTATAAGCTGCGTCCGCCTCGCTCAACCACTGCCGAGCCACAAGCTCGTTCCCCAGATGATAGGAACCCTTTGCCATAAGAGCATATAGCATAACAGTATGGCGATGTGTTTCTCCAAACAACTCAACTCGTAGAGGCAGAGCCTTCTCAAACCAATATAATGCCTGTGTATAATCCTTAAGTGCATCATATGCAGTCCCCATAGAAGCATAGCCTTGCGATAGTAATATTAAGTGTTCGCGGGGCGGTTCTTCAAAAATTGTCACCGCTTTCTTGTACCAAGGCAAAGCATCAGCATAGTTTCGCTGAAATTCATAGGCATTCCCAATCTGCAAATACGTCTCCGCAATAGACCATCTTGGTTCATCCGGATTGAACTCGCGCACACGCAATGCCTTAAGCATCCAAGGCAGCATATTATCATATTTGCCGAGCAATCGGTAAGCGTCTGCAAGCCTTTCATACATATGCGCCGTGTAAGCGTGCATATCACCTAAAGCAGCCTCGCAGCATTGCACTGCCTTTTCACAATGTTCCAGATTTCTCTTAAAATCGCCGATAAACGCAAGCATATCTGCAAAATTAGTGTATAAACATGCCGTGTCTCCTGCTTCGTCGATAATGCGCTTACAGGCAAGTCCCATGTCGCTAACAACTTTTTGAGCCGTCACATAGGTTTTGCGCTCATTACCATCAGGCAATTTGAAAAATTCATAACGCAGACTGACAAAATATTCCAGCAATCCCGCACAAATCACACTATCCGGACATAGCCTTGAATTTGCAACATCTGAAATCACAGGATGAAGCGATATTTTATCTGTGTCCATATCTTGCTCAATCCAACGCAGATGGATAAGTTTATCGAGTTCCTCCGTTTCAGCATCGACCCACTCAAATAACAACTCACGCTCCACACCTGTATACGGCACGACAGACATATTAACCATCAAATAAGATTGCTCCTTGGTAAGTCGGCTCATATCAAATAGATTTAGTATATGGTTGTGCATCATCTGCTCCCTTAAATCAGTCGGGATTTCTTCCTTATTTACAGCAACTGTGCTTCCCAACTCAGGGTCAAAGCTCTCCCTCAATCTGCTAAGCATCTCAACCGCCGATATGCCACTCACCTTCATTGCCGCAGCTATCAGCATCACAGTCATAGTGTGCCCCAGCACCAACTTAAACATATTGGTAACAGCAGCAAGGTTTTCTGCATCAAGCGCATCAGTCCGCCCATAATACTCGCTGAACAAAGCCCACAAATCATCAACAGTTTCAAGTGGAAGCACATCTACTGCATTTTCCGAATGCTTTTCGCGCGAAGTAAAAATAACCCTATAATCTCCTGAGACAAAGCGATGGAAATTATCATCGCTCGAAACATTATAGTTATCTATAACAAGCAATGTATGCTTGTCATAGCTCTGCAAGCAAGTCATTTTATCTTCAAAGATTTTTGCCAAAACCTCATCTTTCCTGTAATGTTGCTCATATTGCGTCTCGTCAAAGTTCCTGATTCTGAGCGAGGTGGCTATGGTTGTCACAAGATTTTTGTCATAAGTTATAAATTGAACAATATCAAACCTTTCCCGAAACTGCCAAGCATACCGCTTTGCAAGTTCTGATTTGCCAATGCCTCCGATGCCCTCCAAAATTACATAGGTGTCACTATTTAAAATATCATCTATTTTCTTAAGGTCGCCCTCCCGCCCGATAAAATGCGAATAAGGACGCTTTTGGTTGTTCTCAAGACTAAATTTTGACCAAAGCTTCTTCAAATCACTGAGAGCCTTCCGCATTTCATCTACAGACTTAAAACGCCGCTTAGGCGTGAGTGACAAGCCTTTTTGAAGAAATAGATTCGCTTTGTCAAGCAGCAGCGTTGATGCTCCATTTAGGTAGCTGTTTTCATTGCTCAAATGCTTTTTCTTGGGGTATCGCCAATCATCTTCTAAAAGTCTGCGACCTGTGAGAAGTTCAAAGAAAATTGCTGCGACTGAAAACAAATCTGTGGCAAAGCTGAGATTTGTTGATTTTGTGCCCGAATACTCGTAAAGTTCAGGTGCTGAATAGCCCTGCTTGACAGAAAATAAGACCTTATCATCACTGTCTTCAATCTGAAACGCAGAGTTATAGTCAAGCAATCGTGCAACACCCGAATCGGAAAAATGGATGTTATCAGGCGAAACATCCAAATGTAAATACCCTTTTTCATGTATCGGTTTAAGTGCTGCGAGTATATTTAGCAAAGCATCACAGATTTCTTCAAATTGCTTGCTGCGAAAATACCCGTTATCAATCCGCTGGGACAGCATAGCTCCCGCTTCTGTGGCGATGATGGTGTATAGAGTATTATTTGCCTGTATTGGAGTGCTATAAGACAAAAATAGTGGGTCGTTATTACCATCATGACGACGCAAAGCGTTAGCGATTTCGGATTCTCTGCTTACACGCCCCATGCGTAGCATTACCTGGTCTGTTGCTTGTGTCATAAAAGAAACCCCTCCGTCTGGTTTACGCTCAGCCATTAGATCATGTGGATAAAACTCCTTAATCATATAAACATCTTGAAAAAGACCATCCAAAGGGCGTGCCACGTATACCAGAGAAGATCCGCCCATAATCGGTTCTTTCAGTAGTTTATAGCGTTGACCGTTCAGGATTAGTATGTTATCGGGAAGCAGATTATATAAACTTATCATTTTCACGCCCATCATAACTTTGCACCATACCTCCGCCATACAACGCATCAATAACAGTTTGAATTCGGTCAACAGCGTCATCATCTGCACTTTCAAAATAACAATAATACAGTGCGTTGATAATGAGCCAATCAAAGGGATTACGTGCGTCCAGGCGCGGGAATCCACAAGCCTCCAGTATTGCAAAATTGAGGACACGCACACATTCTTCAAACTCATCTTCGGGATTTGAACTCTCGTCAAAATATGGCAATGCCCCGCCCTCGGCAACAAGCCACGCAAGAATCAGATGTTTTCTATCTACCTGTGGGATAACCACAGTTTTTCTGTCAGGAGTTTTATTGATGATTTCCGACAGACCGGAGCGAGGTAGTGTTTTCTCGGCAATTTTGCGAAGTATTTCATGGCTTATGTCGTGCCGCCCCCTTAGCGACGGAATATGCAAAAGAACCATTTCGCAAATATCATCATCTGTTAGCTGACTGTCCGAGTAACTGGTATCTTCTTTTAGTGTCGCATATAGCTCCACAAAAATCTCATATGTCTTACGGCGAAACGACCCAAATAATGATTTGTTTCGTCTTAGAAATTCACGTAAATCAGCCTCTGTTTCGACTTTATGAAAAAACTCATTCTGAAGCCACTCTGTTATACGAAAGTGAGATGTTACAGAATGCAGCACCTCCACATCCGGGTTTTGGCAATTCAGCTCGCTAAACTCATTAATCATTGAGGAGGCATCTTCATAGGAACATTCCCTGCCCAGATAAAACACATATATCAAGTCCTTGTAGTTTCGTAAGTAAAATCCATCATGTCCACATGAGTGCATGGTAAAATGCTCTGCTTCATCCAAGTTAAGTTGCAGGGCAAACGCAATTTTAATAGCAGACTCGCGACTGATAACCACTTTGCCGCTGAACCAGTTACGGATGTTTTGTGCTCCGATAACAGGTTTGAGCGTAGTGTCGATAACATCCTCCGTAGAAATACCTCTCTCCACAGCTTTTGCGGCGACAAGTTTTTGAAACTCTTCGCAGGATGTCCGCAGGGGGAAAGATGCCTGCAAGAGGGTTAGTGTTTCGTCTAAATCAAAAACACTTTTTGCCTTTTCGAGCATGAACTTTGTGAGATTTGTGTGGGTGTTCATATATGATTCCCTTCCTGATGTTGTTAATAGCACAATTGCAGCGAAAGCTCCCCGTGGAATTAGGGGAGTTTTCATTGCTGATCCTACAAGGGAGCTTTCGCAAATGATGCCTTAGACATTCGACGCAACAATTACAGCAAGAGCAGAGAGTGCTGCAAGAGTTATTAAAAACTTTATCTCGACTGCTATCCTCCTTTTTGTTTTTGGCGTGTACACTGCCTTATGTGTATATCATAGCACCTGCATAAACGGAATGTCGGAAGTGTTTTTAACGTTCATACAACTTCAAAAAAACAGCAGGACGTACGCCAACAAAACTTTCATTATTTACACGATATCCTCCCACGTTTATAGCCCCAGAGCCTGTGACACACGCTACGCCAGGATATCCGTTAAAACCACCAGTGATGTAAGGCGCGCCAGTCCTCAACCACCACCATCCCGAATTAAGTTTCCTTAATATATCATGTCTGTTAGACAGAAATTCACCTCGTTTCGATCTTTTCCCCAAATAGTCTCCGCTATTTCCGAAAAACCTATCAGCTTCTTCCAAACTAAGTAAAAACACTTTGTCACGCGTATTTACACAGCTGTAGTCTTTATCATACCAACGATTTGTTTGGTTTTCATTGTCAACTTCAATAATGAAACTTTGCTCAAATTCCGTGAAACGCTGATAAAATTCTCCATTTAAATATTTCCGCAAGGTGCAATTTTCCCAGGTTACACTATAACCTTCCTTTTCATTATACTCGCGATGCTCTACTGCTTTTTCGGTTATCATTAATGCTTTGTCGTTATCTATATCGAGAATTTTCCAATAGTATTCTCCAAAAGGACCAATTATGGGACTTTCTGAAATTACACTTATTGAAAATTCCACAGGTTTCTTGCAATCTTTGCACTTTCGCCAAAAGCCTATTTTACCGCCACAATAATAACATACATTTTGTTCTATGGACTCATTTAGCTTTATGTTTGCCTCATTGAGTATTCTTTGATATTTGCGAATTGATTCCACCACATATCTTACATCATTTTTCTCGCGTTCTTTTTCTGCAAATTCTGCGTCTGCTTTGCGCTTGACTCTCTCCATTATATGTTTTTCAATTGTTTGATTATACCCCTCAAGTTGCAATCTAGACTTTTCGCTTGAAAAGCGAAGGGTTTTTTTATAATTTGAGAAATGATCCAGTGACACATTGCGGTTTAAACACGTTTCGATTAAACCCGCTTCGCTCGCCACTCTCAACTCTGAACACAGCTTCCCAAAGTACGCTGCACCGTATTCAGGATTCAAATCCAACACGTAATCAAAATATTCATCTGCTTTACCCCAATCGCCATCCTCAATAAACAACCAGCCGCGCTTCATCAGTGACTCAACAGTCGCCCCTGCCGGAATATTTCTTTGAATGGGCTCTTGCGATGCGTTTTTTTTGGCGAATTTTGCTTTAGTCGGCACTTTTAATTCATCTAAGCACTTTAACAATCTCTCCCGAACCTTTCTCAACTCACCAGATTCGTTGAGAAACCTGCTCTCAAACTCACTTGCTGCACCATACCCACCGCCTTGAATTCTATCTATTATCTGTCTTAATGATATCGATTCATTCTTTAGTTTTTGTGCTAAATGCCGTTCTCCCGAATGCTGCAAATCTTCTGCGAATTCACCAAGTTTATCTTGAAATACATTTAGACCGCTTAATGTGAAGTTAAGTGCCATGTTGATTTGCTCGGATAAATGGAATTGCTTTTCGACAAATGGTTTAATCATTGCCTCAATACCATTATCTGACGCTGTGATGTTTTCCAAATTTGTTATTATCTCTGCTTTTGATTTTGGCATGGCAACTTTCCACCTCTCCATATCTTTCTTACATTTTAGCACTCTGTGCTTATTAATATTTTTATCTACCTCAAAAGAAACCCCTTTTACTTTAGCAAAACTGGTACGGGGGCATCTCTCTCTGTGGTTGTTCCATCTCCAAGTTGCCCTTCATAATTGTTTCCCCATGCCCATAGGGTGCCATCAGTTTTTATTGCAAATGAGCCTCCCTCATCTGCATAAACTCTTTCAACACCTTTCATTATTTTTATAGGGTTTTCGTACCCATCCCAACCGGATTTTATTACCCAAAGGCTTGCATCAGTTTTGATTACATATATACTCAATTGAAGTATGCATACACTGACCACATCATCTATGTGCCAAGAAAGTTCACCTGTGCGCTTTCCCGTACTCCACAGACTTCCGTCGGTCTTTTGCACAAACACGCTCTGATGATGCGTGTGTGGGTAAACACTTCTAACGCAGTCAATAATTTTAGCATGCTCTTCAGGCTTACCACCCCAAGCATACAAGCAACCATCTACTTTAAGTGCAAATGTTAGTAGACCATTTTTATCATAATAATCGGCAGTTCTATAGATAGCGATTACATCTGTCGTTATCCTTACCGGACTTAGTCTGTCCTTTTTTGTTCCGTCTCCAAGCTCACCATTGCTGTTTTCTCCCCAAGCCCAAAGACTGCAATCAGTTTTGGAAACAAAGGTTGAGCGATTAGATAAATGCACATCAGATACATCGTCCATAATCTTTATCGGCTTTTTCCTGCTTTCGCAAGTTCCATCTCCGACTGTACCGGTCTCATTAGAACCCCATGCCCACAGGCTATTATCAGCTTTTATCACAAGTACAGCATAGCTTCCCACGTAAACAGACTCAACATCATCCATAAGGTAAAATGGTTTTGTTTTCGGCTTGCTCTCACCAAATTTAAGGCTATTGACTTTATCCCCCCATATCCAAAGGCTTCTGTCTGTTTTGATTATGCATGTAGACGTATCCCTATAATGAAATGATGCAACATCATCCGCAATTTTCACAGGAAATTCTCTATTTATTTTTGTCCCATCACCAAGTTGACCCTCGCGGTTATAACCCCATCCCCAAAGGCTCTTGTCTGTCTTTATCACAAATGTACTCCAAGCATCTCCAAACTTCTTGTCACTCCAGCCACCGCTGTAAACAGCAGAAACATCATCCATTATTTTAGCAGGAATCATCCATGGCTCCTGCAAGCCGGAAAATAACTTTCCCCACGCCCATAGACTGCCATCAGATTTGAGTGCCAGTGTGCCACTATTTCTTTGTAAAATGTACATCATGCAGCTCTCCTATCGTGGATTATATAAAGATTATTGTGCCGCTAACGATTTTCCTGTAGCAAAAATAATCAATATAACTTAGCTTAATCCAATCTCACACCACTCACCTACATTACATTGCCCGTCTGAGTTAAATCCTGTTGCCACAGCTGTACCGTCTGACTTAACCCCTATAGTATGTGCAGGTCCGGTTGAAATAGCGACAATGTCTTGCCAGCTTGTGACATTGCATTGACCACCTGAATTATCCCCAACTGCTACTACAGTTCCGTCTGCTCTAAGTCCTACAGTGTGACTTGCGCTCGTCGAAACAGCTACTATATTCCGCCATCTGGTAACACCACATTGTCCGAACATGTCAAACCCTACAGCACATGCCGTGCCGTCTGTTCTTACCCCCACAGTGTGCATCGCATTTGCTGAAACACCTACAATACCCCGCCAAGTTTCAACATCACACTCACCAGACGAATTTTTGCCTACTGCTACAACTGAACCATCTACCCGCAAACCAACAGTGTGATCTCCACTAGTCGAGATAGCGATAATACCTGTCCAGTCAAAAAGGCTGCTTTGATTTCCTTTATCGTGCCCGGTAGTAATTATTGTCCCGTCTGTCCTGATGCCTACTGTGAAACTCGCACTCGCTCCAATAGCAACAATGTCACGCCAATTGTCAACATCACATTGACCATTCTCGTTTTTTCCGACGGAGACAATAGTTCCACCGTTTTTTATACCTACAGTGTAGTAGTTTCCTGCTGAAACAGCTATTATGTCTCGCCATTTTGATACGTTGCATTGACCGCTATCGTTTCGCCCCACAGCGACAACTCTTCCGTCACTTCTTAGCCCAACAGTATGATATGCCCCTGTTGCAATGCAACCTGACATTGGAAGATTTAAAGATGTCCGAGTTGGTTTTGATTTCGGGTTCTCTGCTTCTAGAGTTTTCTGAACAATCTCAACTTGCGCAGGAAACTCATACCCTACCAATCCTGCTATGCACTCAATAACCTCTTTTGCTGATTCTTCTCTTGTATCATACTTTGACACCAGTTCTTGCACTAAACCATCAAGTGCAAATACATTTCCTGAAGCAAAATACGATTTTAGTCGCGAATGAGCATCCAACTCAACAATGGCTATTCGGAAGAGATGGTGAATCTGCGATGCCTCGCTTGAATCAATACCGATATCTTTTCGCACTTTCCCAAGCACATCATTCAGGGTGCCTGAAAACTGTCGGTGTTCTGAGAAAATTGACTCGCCGCCGTGTTCCAGAAGGTTATGCAACACTTGTTTCATTATGTTCTTCATATTCACCCGATTATATAATCACAAATTTTGTATTTTCTGATACAGCTTTTTTTACTAGCTAATGAGGATTTATTATCGCCTCGCATTAAGATATCCTTTAATATTATCAATTGCCGATTGATAAAGGTCCGCCATCTGTCTTGCCATGGGGTTTTGTCTTGCCAGTGGCTCAATTGCATTACGTGCCTTTTGTTGGTACTCTAACGCTCTTTGTACTTCCTCGATTGTACAACCATCGAACGAAGGTTTTCCAGGACGCCTGTAGTGGGCTTCAGCTGCTGCATTATAGTCTTGAAATTGAAAATCTTTATCGCTTCCCTGTTCAATTCCAAGTTTAATAAATGCAAGCCCTTTTTCTCTTTCTTCAGGTGGCAATGGTGAAAATCCTGCATCTTTCCATATTTTGTGTTCCACTCCACATAGCAATATGCCTAATAGAGTCACTCCCCATGGATCTTTATGCTTGACTGCCAATACTTCTAGCCATTCCAAAAATTTATTTCTGTCACCAGGACGGTCAAGTACCTGCGTAAGGTTATACGCAGCATCTGCCATCTTATCTGCTGCTTTCTCCCAGCAGAGTATCGCCTCATCAAGCCTTCGTTCCCCATGATACTGTATACCCAGTTCATAAGCAGATTCTTCATCCATTGTTTCCAGTTTTCTCTGTAATTCTATTGACATATGTAGTTCCTCCAAAAATATTATTAATAATGTAATCAACATGATACTATAGGTATTCTCAACTGTAAGAAATGTTTTCTTTTAACTCCATATCGCTCACAATCCAGGCCAGTGAAATATCGTCTCTGCTGCCTTGCTCACTTAGCTTTGGTAAATACGCTTCAAGTTCTGCTATGTTACCATCCCAATCCTCATGACTGCTCTTAATTACAGTATCATAAAATGCATATAGTTTCTCGACAGAGGAAAAAGATTCATCTACACCATCGGACGCAATCAAAATAGCTTCTGGTGTACCTTTACCTTGCGCAGTGTAAAAATGTTTTAAAGCATCTTTTCCGCAAATTGAAGTTGTGTATGGACCAACACACAACTCATCTAACGGAATTGGCTGTGAATATTCACCGCCATGTTTTACGACAAAAGTACCATCTCCAATATGTAAACCAAACCAAAAACCATTTCCAATCACAGCAGTGAGCAACGTTGCACCGAAAGCTCTAATATATGCATCTGCGCTCTCTTCTCTTATTTCATCCTGAATTACATTGTCTAAGTCTGTAAGCTCATCCTCTTTGATGGGGTTTTCTTCTAAGTCGCTTCTTACGGCCTCATTCCACCGACAAACGATGCTTTCAATGAGTTGTATCAGCCGCTTTTCTACGTTTGTCTGTAGCGGTTCTTCCTCTATGAACGTATCAATAAAAATTTGCTCAGCGAAACACTCACTAACGCAAGCCAGTGCCACATCCACAGCAATTTGAGATCCCTTGTCACTACGAAAATATTTATCACCACCATGTCCGTCACTCACGGCTATGACTGCATATCTGTCCGCCAGAGAGTCCGAAGAGCTATCCTGACATGGTTTTTCGGCATCAATTTGCTTTGCACCTCTCACAGAAATGCTGTGACACTTCATTTTCCTTACCATTCATCATCCTCTGAGTCATCCAATTGTTCTGCTACAAATTCCTGCATTTGCTCTACTACAGTATCTTGCTTTGTCATTGGCACTCCTGCATCTTGTGGTTTTGAGCCAACCTGGGATGACGTTACCACGATAAAGCGAATCAGTCTTTTTAAAGCCTCA
Organism: Oscillospiraceae bacterium; assembly: GCA_009787625.1. Classification (GTDB taxonomy): domain Bacteria; phylum Bacillota; class Clostridia; order Oscillospirales; family Oscillospiraceae; genus WRMH01. The sequence goes on along the minus strand of WQSX01000042.1, from coordinate 14,017 downwards.
GGTGTATGGACTGTGACAACAGCCTCTCTATTACCTGTAAACTCTGCAAGTATATCCATATTTGCATCATCACCAATGGCAACAGCGATTTTTATAGCGTGCTTGAACCAGTTGTTTCCTTTTAGCAGTATAAGAGAATCTTCATAGTTGTCTGAAGGTGCTCCATCAGAAAATAGGAATATCGCCGGGGCGTAAGAACCGGCAGCGGCGTTCATAAATCCTGTTTTCGTAGAAAGCTTATCTCGCAGCATATTACAGGCAACTCCAAACTCCGTCATACCGTCAGCCTCTAAATATGTCCAATTGAAATCGGCCGCAGCAACAGGTGCAGGATATATCCACTCCGCACCAGTCGAAAACTTCAACGCAGCAATCTTAATTTCTGCATCTGCACTATCGTCAGATATACTCCGAACTTCGGGGATAACATTATTTATTGCCTCGTTCATCGCCCCTATTTTACTGCCTTCCATGCTGTAGGATGTGTCAGCAATGAAAAATAGATTCATCGTCCGCGCAGCGATACCCTCTATACTGTCATATCTTCCCATTTTGCACTCTCCTTACTTCATGATTTCGGCATCAATGCCGTTTCCAAAAGAAATCTTTATACCTGCTAATGCTCGTACTGCGTTGCCGTTTTCGATTGCCTTTGTCTTGCCGTCCGGTGTCAGTTCTTGCCATGTGAGGTCAGACAAATTCTTTATACCCCACAGATTAGGGTTCTTCTTATTAACAACTACCTCTCCAAAAACAATGTCGAAATCATCAATTTTGCCCATATGATTCCCATAGATTTTCATTCCGGGGTAAATTACTATTTTTGAAACTTTTGTGTCCAACAAAAGCAGGGATGATAACTTAATTGCACATTTTGAGTTAAGGCACACAGGCTCAGTGCCGTCTGTCGGATAAACTGTTTCCCATCCACACGAAGAGCATATTACTGTTTCGTCGCGTAGGCGTGTCAGAAGTTTCTCCCACTGTGTCTCTGTTATACGGCGTTGATCCTCATTCCTGCCCATGTCTTTCACTCCATCAGTAAATGTTTTCACAAAGGCATCTTGTATATAATCTGGCAATAACGGCCATAAGTTTAATGCATTATTATCCAATCCTCGTGCTGGACGATTCCTGCCATCTGTGGGGTGGAAGATAAAAACAGGGTCTTCCCCGAAAAACTTTCTTTCGTGTGATTCGGTGAGGCAGGGAACTCTTGTCATTTGCCCTTCAAACGGACGTGACATCACAAGAGTCAAAAAAAGCATAACCGCAAGCGAAAACCTATCTGTATGGACGCTGGGTTTTTTCTCCCCTAGAACAATTTCCGGTGCAACATAGCCAGGTTTTCCTGCGATTCCGAAGCTTGCACCATATTCTGCTACATTATCGTTGTCACAGATGAGCACATCTCCTGTACTGGGGTTTATGAAAAAGTTCCCATCATTGAAATCTTGATAGCTGCACCCTCTGTTATGAAGCAACTTAAACGCATTTACCATTTTAAGAGAGGCTCGGATAGCAGTTTGACTATCCTTAAATCGCACTTTTGCTTTTAAGAACTTTGAAAAATCCGCATATTCATTCGGGCGTAGTTTCATAATATATCCAAATGTGCCATCTAATTCCTCAGTCAACGCTTCTGGCCATAAAAACACATCAGACGGTGCGCCATCATTGATATTCTTCTCTATGTTCTTGCGAAAACTATCAGCCTCTTTCAAAGCACTTTTTTTGTACCATTTGAGTGCCATGGGCTTACCGCCAACATCGACTTCGTAGACATCACCCTGCCCACCACCACCCAGCCAACGAGTGACAGAAAGAGTTTGCCCTCCTGTAGTTTTGATTTGCTTGCCTTGTGAAAATGTTATATCTGGCATATTCTTAACCTTTATTTGAAATTTACTTCAAAAACCATTTGCTCTATGTTGGCATTGCATTCTATTGCCACGCTTCGATTATGTACATTAATATGCTGATTTACTGCAATTTGAACAATTTTATTTTGCAGGCTCTCAGGCTCGCCTTTCCCTATAGCCTTAATAACGATTCTTTGCTTATTTTGTCGTAAATTCTTTCCTATGATGTCCTTAAGTTCCATCGGGCTACGTGCCACGAGAAAATTTTTCGAATAATAGTCCTCGCCTTTCGTTGTACACGTGGGCACATTGCCTGTTATGATATGGTCTTTTTTTATGTCCTCATCGCAAAGGCAAAAGTAGTCGTAACGCTTTTCCCCGACTGATAGTGTCATATCGAAGGTCACATCCACATGGTAAGTCTTTCCGTCCAATTTCACTATGTTCCAAGCGTGATTTTCACTTTTACCACCGGCAGGGTCTTTTGCTTTCCCTGTGACAATAAGATTCTTGACATCTAAGTAATCTAACGCAAGCTTTAAGAATTTTGCAATTCCCTCGCAAACCGCAGTCCGGTGAAGAATCGGACCTAAGATGGAATGAGCGTGTTCCCCGGCACCGTGATCATAGCTAAAATGTTCAAGACAATAATCGTGAACTATCTGCACTTTCTCTACATCAGGTTTTACTTTGAATGAGTCGAATCGTTGCAGATATAGATTAACCTCGTCACTATATTGCTTGGCTATCTGTTTTACGAATTTGTAGTTTGGTAGAACTTCGCTTTTTCGTCCGGGCATACTAATGTAGTTGAATGGTGGAGCAGCAGTGAAGAATATCAGCGGGTTATCTAATAACACAAAAGTGAATATCCGAGATATTTCGTTGATGGGTTGTGCGGGGACTTTAGTCCGTACCGTATGAGACTTAAGCCCCGCTAAAATAGTTTTGTAGATGGACTTTTGCAGTGGGGTAAGGCGTGTGCGATAATATCGCCTATCGCCTAAGCTATTGTTCGACACAACCTCTCCCCCTTATCCTTTCTTTCCTGCTTCATGGAATTTTTGCACAGTTTAAGTATAGTGTTTTTTTTCACCGCATGCGTCACATTTTATGACGTAAGGGCCTCCACCGCTAGACCAAGCTTTAGCACCACAACGGCACGGCTCCTTCTCTGCTTTTTCTTTTGCTCTCTCGTGCTGCTCTATTTCATTACTTAAATTGCTCATTGCAGCTTGTGAACGTTCCTTAAATGACATGACATTTTCCTCCTTTTAATTTTGTTCGCCTCACCTATTTCAGTGGGCAATGTGGGTTTACCACCTTAATTATCAACTGCTCGGTCCATCCCATCTACCACAACCCATCGTTTCTGGTGGTTTATCATGCCCGTACCAAGTGCATCCACGGGTGCCATTGTTGTAACAGGTGCTACAGAGTCCCTTGATTACTTCTCTAATCTTATTCCAAAAATTTTTCATTTGTGCTTCTCCTCTTCTAAATTAGTTAGTTTAGCTCTCTCATGCTCTCTTTCTCGCAGTATTTCGCAATATTTCATTATCTGTTTCTTTAAAATTACGATTGATGATTTATTACGAAAGCCTTGAATATACAAGTTCTAGAGACCTTTAATTGAAACAGATTATTTTCTGTTTTTTTGCTGAGCAATATGTAGCTTCAGCGTGGTTCCATCCGATACTCTCACAGCTTATATAATATTGCTAGTGTGTATTAGTTATTTCGCATGGGCTTCGTAGTTTGCACATTTCAGCCATTCGCCATTTTGCGATAGGCAATAAGTTTGCAACTGGTATCCTTCTTGGTATGTGCCTGTGAGTTTGCAGCATTGTACGGAGTCTAAATGCGGACATACTCCCTGTGCCATGGTCTTCACCCCCTTATCGAGTTTTTCTACGCCTAAATCTAATGTGCCTCTGAGTCTCCCTGCTCTGCTCTTTTTAGTAAATCCTTGACATTTGAAAAGTCCTCCTCTTCTTTTGATAAAATTATGATACCGCATCGTTTTAGCTATTGTCGGAAACGTTTTTTCTCGCAAGCATAGGGTTAATTTGTTGCACGAGCAGGAACTCTATTATGGCAACTACTCAACCTATTCGCAGCAAGAGCAGCTACATGAACTTACCGCATATTATCTGAAACTCGGGAAGATTCGAAATCATGTTCTTATTGTCATATCCCTGCACACCGCTCTGCGTATTAGCGATATTTTGCGGCTCACATGGGATATGGATATTTACAATCATAGTTCCGTTACGTTATCTAGGAGTGTCGTGAGACGGTAAGGATGCTGCATGCATACTTAAAACATCATGATTTTTTGTGTAGGACCACACAAAATGGGCGCAGAGGGGGCAAATTGCCTTACCTACTGCGCCAAAATTAGCGTTTGCCACGAATAACCGACAACTAAAACTTGAAAATATCTGAAAAAACAGATATACTAATCAAGTTGTGGCGACGGAGAAATCCGTGTTTGTAGGCATTGGTTTAAGATGTTCCCTACATTCGCCGAGTCGTGCTCCAACACTTCTCGGACGCTGCGACCACTTTTATGTGGTCTACCAAAGTTGATACTAACACAAAATTAAAAGGATTACAAGCATATAATTTTGAGAATGTATAACACAAGAATCACCATAAATTATCAGTCTCCAATATCCACATCCGCATAAACAGTAACGCCCTTTACATCCTTATCCTTCGAAAACTCCCTAATAATATGCGCAATAGTCTCGCGGATATGTTTGTTGGGAAAGTCCAAAACTAGCGAGGCAGCACAATATCGCTCGCTTATACACTTGTCAATTATGTAACAGTGATGCCCCCACGGAGTAGCGCACAATCAGCCCACAAGTTGTGGACTGATTTCAGAATAAGACTGGTAAAGCGGTTTCAATGGCAAAGACACAGACGAGACATCTTGCGTTTTCGCGAGATACGGAAAAAAGTAGGTATACCAAAATGAATTCATTGGAAGAAATATTGATAGCTGAGACAACTGAGTATGACGTAAAAGTTGCTCTTGAAGTGAAGAAACCTAAAGATTGGCTTAAGACAATAAGTGCTTTTGCCAATACCGCAGGCGGAACACTGTTTTTTGGTATTGACGATAGTAAAAATATAAAAGGACTTGAGAACGTTCAGTATGATGCTGAAAAAATTAGCGAGTTGATTCATGTGCGTATTACACCGCTTCCTTTTTTCGTTCTAACAGCGCATAAGCTAGAAGGTAAGGATGTCATTGCCGTGAAGGTTTCTGCCGGTGATACAACACCTTATTTTTATCAAGGTGACGGCTCAATTACAGCATATATTCGTATCGGAAACAGGAGTGTGCCCGCTGATGCCAACCGACTAAGAGAACTTGTGTTAAAAGGAAAAAACATCTCATTTGACTCCTTGCCCACAAAGTACAACCACTCCGATTTGTCTTTTTCTTTTTTTGAAGCCGCATACAAGCAAACCACAAAAAGCAATATTACATTAAAAGAATACATTTCATTTGGTCTTTGCGAAATGAGTGGCATTTTGACAAATGCAGGATTACTTTTTGCAGACAAATGTCCATTGCTTCAAGCAAGGGTGTTCTGCACTCGGTGGAATGGGTTATATAAAGGTTCTATAGGCGACGATGCAATCGATTCTGAGGAGTTTGAAGGAGATCTTGTCTCATTGCTGAAAGACAGTCACAACTTTATTCGGCTCAATTCGAAGGTTCGTTGGAGAAAAATGGCGGACCATAGAGTAAATAAACCTGACTATTCAAATCGAGCAGTTTTTGAAATTTTATGCAATGCTTTGATGCACAGAGATTGGTCTGTAATAGGAAGCGAGGTTCATATAGATATGTATGATGACCGTTTAGAGGTGTATTCTCCGGGCGGTATGCCGGACGGAACATTAATTCAAGAGCGAAATCTCGATAATATTCCATCAAAACGCCGAAATCCGATTATCGCAGATATGTTTCAGCGATTAGATTATGTGGAGCGTAAAGGTAGTGGCATTGGAATAATACGCACAGAAACGTCATATCTGCACGGGTATTCAGATTATTATGCGCCTGAGTTCCACTCTACGCTGACAACATTTCATGTAGTTCTTAAGAACGTTAATTACATTGCAAATAGCGGCACCGAACAAGATAACACACAAGATAACACACAAGATAACACACAAGATAACACAAGTAGTGATCTTATGGAAAAAATCCTATCTTACTGCGACACTCCACGCTCAAAAACAGATATTGTCGCACATTGCGGCTATAAAGATATTAGGAGCTTTACGAAACACCATCTGCAACCTCTGCTTGATGCAGAAAAACTTAAAATGACATTGCCTGACAGACCAAACAGCAGAAATCAAAAATATGTATCTGTGGATTCTCCCGCACGATAAGCGAATGTATAACACAAGAACCACCATAAATTATCAGTCTCCAATATCCACATCCGCATAGACCGTGACGCCTTTTATATCCTTATCCTTCGAAAACGCCCTAATAATATGCGCAATAGTCTCGCGGATATTTTTAGAATTTATACAGCTCACAATGAGCTTATACCTGTATTTCTTCTTAATCTTTGAAACAATTGCAGGTGCGGGTCCTAAAATCTTGACATTACTTTCACCTCTAAGATACCCCGCCAGAGCTTGCCTCAGCTTGGCACATGCCGCTATGACATTGTTTTCATCTGCACCCGTGACACTCAGCCCGATTAAGTCGCTTACGGGCGGGCTTCCCAACGCCTTACGAAGCTCGATTTCACTCTCGTAAAACCCATCATAATCCTGCTTTGAAGCGAGTGTTATAACTCTGTTTTCAGGCGTAAAAGTCTGAATCACAGCTCTCCCCGGTTTCTCCCCACGACCCGAGCGCCCAACAACTTGAGTTATAAGCGAAAAAGTCTTTTCACCGGCACGATAATCACTCATGTAAAGAGACATATCGGCACTAACTACGCCAACTAAAGTGACATTTTCAAAATCGAGTCCTTTGGTCACCATTTGAGTTCCAAGCAAAATCTCAGCTTTTTTCTTGCGAAACTCAGAGAGTAATCTATCATGCGAATCCTTGCGGGATGTCGTATCTGCATCCATTCTTATGATTTTGATATCGGGAAAAATTTCTAAAAGCTCGCTTTCGACCTTTTGAGTACCGGCTCCTATAAACTTTAGCTTACCGCTACAGTCAGGACAAGTGTTTGGCTCAGGAATTGAAAAACCGCAGTAGTGGCATAAAAGACGACGGTTCGATACGTGAAAAGTCATAGACACACTGCAATCACGGCACTTGTATGTATACCCACATTCACCGCAAGTGACGACAGGATTTGACCCGCGCCTGTTTAAAAACAAGATACTCTGCTCGCCGTTATCTATGTTTATCTGAAGTTCTTCCCTGAGTTTTGAACTTATACTGCCACCATTGCCCTCTTTGAGTTCTTCTTTTAAATCAACTATGTTAACGTGGGGCAGATTTTGCTCATTAAACCTTCCCTCTAAGCGAAAGAGACTGTACTTCCCTGTTTTCGCCGCATACATACTCTCAATCGAAGGAGTGGCAGACGCAAGCAGTAATGTGCCTCTTGAACGGGTGATTCTATATTTGGCGATTTCTCGCGCATGATATCTGGGACTGCTGTCAGACTTATATGTGTGCTCCTGCTCCTCGTCAATTACAATCAGCCCTATATTGCTAAGTGGTGCAAAAACAGCGGAGCGGGTGCCTACTACTACGCGCACTTTGCCGTCTCGAATTCTTCTCCACTCGTTAAACTTTTCGCCTGCGCCTAGTGCACTATGTAAAACTGCAACATCATCTCCAAAATGAGACTGAAATATAAAAACTGTCTGAGGAGTTAATGCAATCTCAGGCACAAGCACAATAGCGGTTTTCCCTTTGAAAAGTGCCGCCTCTATCAGCTTTATGTAGACAATGGTCTTACCACTGCCCGTGACTCCGTAGAGCAGAGCCGCATGGGGTTTATCCGAATTTACGAGCGGTAAAATTCCATCGAAAACTTTAGTTTGCTCCGAGCTGAGTTTTGTGTCAAGCTCGGGGTATTTTTTTATCTCTCTGCTTTTTGGCTCTCGCTTAAAATCTACTTTGGCAGGGAGCATAACCCTCAGTGCGTCATAAACTGTGCAAAAAAATCTATCGCTCATCCACAGCGCAAGCCGCAAATTCTCCTCAGAATAAATAGGCTCACAATCCAGTACAGAATCTAAATGTTTGAGCCTATTAAAAGAGCTTTCTTTTGCGATGGACAATACTACGCCTTCGACCGGCTTATTTCCTCTGCCAAAAGGAGCAAGAACTCTTGTACCCGGAGCAATCTTTTCGGTTAGCTCCGCCGGGACAAGATAGTCATAAGGTCGGTCGATATGAAATGTTGCGGCAGAAACCGCAATTTTTGCGATAAGACTCATGGGGTATTATAAATCGTCGGGAACAGCGACTCTGAGCTCTCCTGCGGCGATTTCTTCAATGGCTTGCGAGACCGGCTTGTCAAAATCCGCGCCGTATTCGCCATAACCACTGTTTTGGGTAGAAATATCCCTCGCCCGTTTTGCAATGATATTTACGAGCAAGTAGCGACTGTTTACGTGTTTTAGCATACTTTGAAGTGATGGGTAGAGCATATTGTTTTTTGTCCTTTCGGTTTTGTTTAATATGATTTGATGATGGGCAGTTTGCACCGGTTTTTCGGGAGAACAGCGGTGTAGATCCCGATGGCTCCCGAAAAATCAGGGTAAATTGCCCATCATCTGCGGGGGTACCGAACAGTTATTTGATTATATTTTAGATAAAATTTCATCTACAGCACGAGAAACTTCATCGTTTACAACTACATGCGTATAGTGATGTTTCTCTTTAATTTCCTCGCTTGTGCGCTGTAATCTGGCTTTGAGTTTTTCCTCTGTATCTGTACCCCTGCCACGGAGCCGCCGTTCAAGCTCATCCATGCTCGGAGCAACTATGAAAATCGTGATTGCATCGGGAATTTTCTCCATAACCTGCTTTGCGCCCTGTACTTCTATTACGAGTATTATTGTATTCCCTGCTTCGATGCTATCAAGGATTGGCTTAATGGGAGTTCCATAGTAATTCCCCACATACTCGGCATATTCTAAAAATTTATCCTCGGAAATCATATCTAAGAAACATTCGCGTGATAGAAAAGTATAGTCCACGCCGTCTTTTTCGCCCGGCCTTGGCGCTCTGGTTGTCGCCGATACTGAAAATAAAAGTTCAGGCCGCTTTTGAAGAAGCCGGCTTACAACAGTGTCCTTTCCTGTACCTGAAGGACCTGATATTACAACGAGATTCCCTTTTTTATTATCACTCATCTGTAACCCTCAACTCGTTTTCTGTGTCAGATTGTTTATCTGTGGCTTGAAATCTCGCCGCAACCGTCTCAGGTTGCAGAGCCGATAACAGTAAAAAACCATTGTCTATGACAATTACGGCTCGTGTGCGCCGCCCGAAAGTTGCATCAATGAGCATACTTTTCTCTCGTGCATCAGAAATAATCCTCTTTATAGGCGCAGATTCAGGGCTGACAATAGCCACAATCCGCCCTGCGGACACAATATTCCCAAAACCTATGTTTACTAATTTCATATTAATGACCATTCCTTTCGAAAATCTTTAAGTCACAAAACAACCATGAAAAGGAATTGTCATTTTGTGCATCATCTCGCGGTTCCCCGTAAGGGGAGCGAGTGGCACATAGCCTCGTTAGTTTGAATACTTTCAAACTAACTTCTTTATTCAACATTCTGTGCTTGCTCACGAATCTTCTCTATCTCCGCTTTTAAATCAACAGTAACTTTTGACATCTCCGCATCGTTACCTTTTGAACCTATTGTGTTGGATTCCCTGTTAAACTCTTGAAGTAAAAAGTCAATCTTCCTGCCTACAGGCTCCGTGGCTGAGAGAAATGAGTGTAGCATTGAAATGTGACTGCGCAGTCTCACAACTTCCTCGCTCACAGAGACACGGTCTGCAAAAATCGCCGCCTCTGTTAAAATGCGTGCTTCATCAATATCTGTAGATTGTAAAACTTCGTTTAGTCTCGTTTCGAGTTTTGCTCTGTAGGTTGCCACACTGCGTGGAGAAATCTCCTCGACAAGACCTGTTAGTCTTTCAATTTCACTTAGCCGTTCAGACATGTCGGTCTTAAGTTTTTCACCCTCACGAGTTCGCATTGCATCAAATTCTGTCAGAGCAGTTTCTAATATTTCGCTGATATCAACGAGAAATTTGTCTTTATCTATTTCACGCTTAGCCGCTTGTAAAACATCAGGAAATTTAGCAATATCAAGTGCAGTCCCAAGCTGATAAGTGCCCCATGAATTTATAATACGGTTGTCCACAGCAATTGACTTTACAGCATCAACATACGCTTTTGCAAGCGAGTGGTTGACTTTAATCTCAATGTCGTCGGATGCGGAGCTGTCGATTGAAACAAACACATCAACTTTACCGCGTGAAATATACTTTTGAACAATAGCCTTTAATGATTCTTCCAGTGATATGAACATTCTTGGAATTTTTACAGAGACATCAAGATGCCTGCTGTTGACACTTTTGATTTCTACCCCGATATCTATGTTACCCGAAACACCTTTTGCCCCGCCGTAACCGGTCATGCTTTTTATCATAATTAAGTGGATAATCCTTTCATTTGCGCTACACTAATCAGAGGCTTCAGGAGATATTGTGACTGTAATATTGTATGAACCTATCACGTCAACAGGTGCATCAATACCGTCTATAAATATTGTCGCCGCTACAGTTGATGTACCTTGACCAAGTTCACTTATATCTGCAAACACTCGAATGTTTTCAGAACCTATTTGTGCCAAATCATCGGCATGACCTCGCAGGGTTATGAGCAGAGCCTGAGTCAGTACATTTGCCTCGAACCCCGGTGGAGGTTGGCTGACGTGTATAATTGATGTATTGCGATACGCTATATCCAAACCCACTACCGTAATATACACTGTTGCAGATGTATAGCCGGATATGTTTTCTATCCCGATGTCCGGTGGTATAATTATAGGAAATTGCAGAGTTGTGCTTGTTCCAAAAGTTGTCATGTCAATGGCTGAGAGCGTAAACGCATTGAGTTCTCTGATGATCTCCGGGTCAGCCGATACGAGGACATGTGAAGGATCAATTACCCTATTTGTATTTAATTCAGTGGTGGTAGAGCCGTGAAATAGTTCAACGTGCAAAGGCACCAGCATCATTTCTCTGATGGGGATTGTGACACGTACAGTGTAATGACTCAAAATCATAGAATCGAAAAGGTTTTCTTCCAGTTCTTCACCATAATCATCAATGAGAAGAAACTCAAAATCTTCAGTAATAGTGCTGGACAGGCTCTCCCTGAGAACGGGAACATAAGCTGTGTTTATTCTCGAAACTACTTCTTCAGAACCACGCACTGTAATAAATTGCGGCTCAAACTGCGGCTCTTCTGCAACGAGGTCTTCATTTGCCGTACCACCTGTGTATGTGACAACTACAGGAATTTGTACTTCAACTTCTCTGTCAATGTGCAGTGATATAAGCATTGGCGCACGACGTGCAACAGTTACTGCGTTTTGGTTTACAAACGGTGGCCAGTTGATGGTGTAGTCGAGTTGAACCTCACCTGTGCGCTGAACGTTTGCGAGGTTTACATCAACAGAGAGTGCTCCTGATGCCGTTAATCTCGCCATATCTGCTCTTGATGCTTGAAATGTGAGGGTCAGATTCTCAGTCTGAATAACCGGTACCCATCCTCTATCCCGCAGGATATCTTCATTTGTAAAGTTAATATCGATATTGGAGACATTAAATGTTTGCTCCTCATTTTCAGTGATTTCGATATACATCCAAAGTGCTACCGAAACAACGAGGGCAAACAAAATATAAAAAATTCTGGAAGGTAATTTTTTGAGTATTTCTTTAAGCATTTGACTTTTCCTTAGATTTACGCTTCTTCTTATCTTTCTTTTTATCGTCTATTTTGAGTAGTTCTGCTTTTAAGAGTTTTTCAAGTGTGTCTGCAGTAAGGCTACGCTTTAACATACCATCAATGGCAACAGAAATTGTGCCGGTTTGCTCCGAGACTATTACGATAACGGCGTCACTTCGTTCGCTGAGTCCAACTGCCGCACGGTGTCTCATGCCCAGGTCTTTTCCGAGTGCATAGTTCGTTGAGAGCGGGAGCATACATGCCGCTGATAGTAGTCTGTCTTCACGTACAATGAGTGCTCCGTCATGGAGTGGTGAGTTTTCATAAAATATGTTTTGAATCAGTTCAGGCGAGATTGCCGCATCTACCTCAACTCCTGTGACTGCAAAGTCGTTGAGTCCGACTTGTCGCTCTATGGCAATTATCGCCCCTGTTTCAATTTTTGCCATTGCAGTGGTTGCGGTGACAATCTTCTGGATAGCTCTTTCGAGGTTTTCGTATTTGCGCCGTATGCGAAAAATTGAAATAAGCCTTGTTGTTCCCATGCGTTCCATGAGTTTTCGTATTTCAGGTTGAAACAGTATTACAACGACTATAATACCCATCTGCAATACTTGTCGCAGCAGATATGATAAGATATTCATGTTGAAAAAACCTGAAATCCATGCAAGTCCAAGAATAACCAGCAGACCTTTTATAACACTGCTTGCGCTTGTTTTTTGCATGAATGTGAGTGTGCTGTATATCAGAAATGCAATTATGAGTATATCAATAACATCCCAGACTCTCAAAGTGCCGCTGAGCGTCATAACAAGGGCATGAACTTGGTCAAATATATCTCTTATGGCTTCAATCATGGAAAAATATCCTTTATAAAGAAATATTGCCAAACAATTATAACCTAAAACGCTTAAATTTGCAAATTCTTTTCGCTTATTGAGGAAAGTTACTGTTTGCTCTGCCGCTTATTGTCGCAGAGGCATGGCAATTTGCTACGCTTTTTTGCGAGCCATCGGGATCTACACCGCTGCTCTCGCAAAAAAGACTCCGCAAACTGCCATACCTCTGCTTAGTCCGGTGGAATTCTGTTTACTTTTTATTTATTGGTTCGTGACTATTTAACACACTTGTCATTCTGCGCGTAGTCGCAGAATCCAGTGAACAGTTACATTTGCTCTAGCAAAACATTCAACTCTGCAATTGCGATAGCTAGAGTTATTGTAGCCATATCAGCACTGAACAGTTCCTCGTAAACTTCAAGTTCATGCGCAAGTTTTTCAATATAGCTTATCTCACCCAAGGCATATAGTTCGGCTATCAAGTCAAGTCTCACCATAAGTATCGGGCGCATTGTCGCTGCTAAATCATATTGCATCTTAGCGTCTAAATATGCAATCCATTGAGCAGTTGCAGTCATTTCAATTTGCGTTGCCATCTCGGGCATGATATCACCACTGAGTAAATTCGATATTAGCGTGTTCAAATCGGTCACATTTGGAGTCGAAATATTCGGAAGAGAATAGTCACCAATAAACTCAAAGCCGGGCAAGCCCCTCTTTCTGTCAACAATTTCAGCTCTGAGCGAGAAGGATTCATATACAAGTTCAAGTTGCGCTACAAAAGCTTGCAACTGCACATTTGCCAAATCTACATTTGACTGTGTAGTTTCACCTAAATTAAAACGCACATGCTCAACTTCAAGTTGCCTCTGTGCAAGAGCAATATTTCGGCGTAGTAACTCTTTTTGAAGTCTTAAAGCAACCACATTATAATATTCTATTTGGAACATAAATCTTTCACTTACATCAACCTGCCCGAGCTGTATTGCCGGTGTTTCTTCATTTACACTTTGCTCTAAAAAGGTTTCATCGTACATTAAATCGGCTTCAGATTCGAAATATTCAGATAATTCATCTCGACAATCTTCCCCATATCCCACATTGATTGCATAATGTCCAACTGCACCAATTACAAGAGGAGTCATAATGGCGAACACTAGGGCGAGTACAATTATGGGCAGTATGTGCCTTTTTGATATTTTCATTAACTCCCTCCGCTAATCCCAAAAGTTGAGTCTTTCAAGCACCCAAAAAATTATCCTCTGTGTACGAGTTATCACCCTTGCATCGCAGACCATACCGACTAAAATCTCGGATT
>WQSX01000041.1 GCA_009787625.1 Oscillospiraceae bacterium | reverse complement strand
GGGGGGGGGGGGGTACTGAACAGTTTCCTTTCCTTTCCACAATACCTACCAAGAAAACAGCGACGAGACCCGCTTATCACGTTTCTCGTCGCCGGTGAAAATCGCAACTATTTAGAGTTAAATATCTTGAAAATAGTGTCAAACGGATCCTCTTCTTCAGCCGGAGGTGGCGGTGGTGGAGGTTCGGGTGCCGCCTCGACTAGTGGCTCGGAAGCCAGAGCGGTATCTACTTTCTTTGAAATATATGAATCTGTGAACATAGAAGGAGCTTTTACGCCGACAGTGTCAGTATCAGCTATAGTGCTCGGCATCTCGTCAAAGCGTGTGGCAATAACTACAACCCTTATCTCATCTTCCATATCCTCATCAAAAGAGGCACCGAAGATTATATTGGCATCGGGGTGGGCGGCTTTAGACACTATGCTTGCAGCAAGCTCAACGTCGTCTAAATCTACATCAATTGAGCCGGTAATATTAACAAGAACACCACGAGCACCGTTTATGGATGTTTCCATAAGAGGACTGGTAACAGCAGCCCTTGCCGCTTCTTCGGCTTTACCCTTGCCTGCCGCATGACCCACGCCCATGTGAGCGTAACCCGCATCTTTCATTATTGTGGTGACATCTGCAAAGTCAAGATTGATAAATCCGGTTTTCTTAATAAGCTCAGAGATACTTATAACGGCTTGCTGAAGGACACTGTCTGCAATCTCAAAAGCATTGGCAAACGTCAGTTTGTTGTCAGAGACCGCCTTTAGCCTGTCGTTGGGGATTACCAGCAATGAGTCAACCTTTGCCAGAAGATTCTTAATACCATCTTCAGCCTGCTCCATGCGCCTTCTGCCCTCAAAGCTAAACGGCTTCGTGACTACACCAACAGTTAAAGCATGAGCCTCTTTTGCAATATCGGCAACTACGGGAGAAGCACCTGTACCTGTGCCGCCGCCCATGCCGCCTGCGATGAAAACCATGTCGGCATCTTCAAGAGCTTTTGCGATGTTGTTGCGGCTCTCCTCGGCTGCTTTTTTGCCAATGTCAGGACTTGAGCCGGCACCTTGACCCATTGTTAGCTTTTCGCCAATTTGCACCTTAGATGCAGCATTTGAAGCAGAAAGTGCAGGCTTGTCTGTGTTTATTGCAATAAACTCAACGCCTTGGGTACCGGTTGAAACCATCCTGTTGACTACGTTGCACCCGGCTCCACCGACACCTGCCACCTTAATGACAACAACGTTGTCAGGGGCATTTTCAATCGAAACCGCCATGTAATCGTCCTCCATAAAATCAATATTGTCCATTTTAAGTTGTTTTTCTCTACTCATAAACCAATCCTTTTGTGGATAATGCTATTTTCAGTCAAAAAGGCTGAAACTTGCATACCACCCTTTATTTTATCCGTTTTTTAGCACAAGGTCAATACTTTTCTTACAATTGGGTTAGTTTTCTTCATTTTCTTCGGTTTCCTGAGTGTCGTAATAATCTTCAGAGTCTGTCGCTTCCAAGTCGTCATAATCATATTCTGAATCATATTGCTCACCATCTGTAGTAGTATCAGGTGCTAATACAGGTGGGTCCTGAACTCTGTTGAATACAGGTTCAGCTGTTGGATCACTAACATCAATGGCACCGGGAACACCGGGATGATTTCTGTTTAGAAATATAATTGAATTTCGCA
This sequence comes from Oscillospiraceae bacterium, assembly GCA_009787625.1. Classification (GTDB taxonomy): domain Bacteria; phylum Bacillota; class Clostridia; order Oscillospirales; family Oscillospiraceae; genus WRMH01. Next base: position 23,531 of record WQSX01000041.1, on the reverse strand, counting down.
GACTATATATCTTTTGCCTGAGCTCTCCTGCATTCCCCAGTATTACCCTATAAATATCCAAGTAACCAAAATGTATGTTTTGAATATTTGAAACATCAATGTATGACACTTGCTCTACTAAGTTTTCTCGCTCAAAAGCGGCTAATATATCCTGCAAATCTAAAAATCTCGTCTCTGCACCGAGTTCAGGAATTAACTGCTGACCTCTTGAGGCATTTCGTATAGGAAGACCGCGTACTTCAATCAGGTTTTCAGTATCATAATCTCCACTCTGCAAAACCCTGCCACTTGAATCGAGTATCAAAACATCTCCCGTAAAGAAAACATACGCAATGGGAATACTTTCGACAATATCTATAATTAGGGTGTCGGGGAGCCTTCTTTCGATATTTACATCTCTGACAAACGGGAGATTTGATCGTATGTTCTGCGAAACAGTTTGAACGTTAAGATGCAATAGGTTATCGCCAAATGAAACGCGTGAGGCTTCAAGCACTTCCTGTTCGGTATACACGACAACACCGCTGATTTCAATGTCCAATATTCTCACAAACACACTTGTACCGATGAAAGTCATAATACCGACCAGCAATACCCCAATGGCTATAAATATAGCGGATTGTTTACTCATCACTTTTTTACCGGATTCTAACATAGCTTCAACTCCTGTAAAATTATATCTAAAATCTTCTCCGATGCGTCTCCATTATACATACTTTTCTGTGCAATTTCCATAGTTTTTAGTTTATCTGCATCAGATAATAGAAATTTAATTTCGCTGAAGAGTCTTTCAGAGGTGCAATCTCGCTCTGCAATAGTTACTACTGCACCCGTTTTTTCAAGTAGTTTCGCATTTTCAATCTGCTGATTATCCACGACATATGGAGACGGTACAAGTAGTGCCGGTTTAAACGTGGCTGTCAGCTCGGCGAGGGTTGAACCGCCTGCACGACATACTACTAGACTTGCCTGAGTCAGAACTCCGGGCATATCCGATATATATTCTCTGATATCCGCATAGGGCTGTGACGTATCTTCAACACCAAGCTCCGATAACTTGTCAATTAACTCTTTTATGTTTCCGCCTGCGGAGTGTATATGATGAAAGCATTTCTCTTCAAGATTTCTTTTTATGATCTCAGGCATCAAATCATTCATTTTCGATGACCCAAGGGAACCCCAAAAAGAGACTACCAACGGTTTTTCATCGGATATTTTTGCTCTATCCATGTGTGACTCATCTAAAATTTCTGCGAACTCTGCCCTAATCGGCATGCCTGTGCAAAAAACCTTTTCAGGGTTACTATAGTTACTTTTTGAGCCTTCATATGTCACAAATATCTTATTTAGAGAGCGACTAAGCAGTCTAATAACCATACCCGGTACTGCATTTGACTCATGTGCATATGTTGGTATCCCCATTTTTAACGCTTTTTTCATCACAGGATAACATATATATCCGCCTGTACCAAAAACAAAATCAGGCTTTAATTGCGTTAACAGTTTTTTTGACTTTCTCTCTGCGACGAACGTATAGAGTACGGTTTTTACGTTATATAAAATATCTGCCGGCTTAAATCCACGCCTAACCCCTGTCATCTTCATGTTAAAAAGTTCATACCCTGCGGCGGGAACTAAACGCTTTTCAAGTTCTCTGTCTGCACCAATAAAGTATATCTTCGACTCAGGAAATTTTTCCCGTATCTTTGCGGCGACTGAAAGTGCAGGATTTATGTGCCCTGCTGTGCCTCCGCACACCATGACCGCAGTCATGCCGGTACCCTACCTGTCTCTTTTTCCTTTGGTGCAGGTGCCGGTATTTCACGTGACACAGAGAGCACTATGCCAATCTGAATAAGTTGAAGCAAGAGAGCCGTGCCGCCATAGCTAAATAATGGTAGAGATATTCCGGTGGCAGGCATGAGATTTGTGACAACTGCGACATTTAAGAATACCTGCATTGCAAGTAGGCTTGTAATACCTATAGTTATTAACGCTCCGAACTTGTCTCTTACGTTCATAGCAAGCCAAAAGCCTCTGATAACCAGTAATGCAAACAGCATTAAAATTAGCATAGCTCCGATAAATCCAAGCTCTTCACTGACAATCGCAAAAATATAATCATTGTGTTCTTTGGGAAGATATAGGTGCTTTTGTCTGCTTTGACCGAGACCCTGACCGAGGAGTCCGCCCGAACCGACAGCATTAAGTGATTGGTGTATCTGAAAACTATCGCCAAGTGGGTCATCGTCGGGATTGAGCCACGCATTTATGCGCCTGTTGCCGTGCCCAAGCCAACTGACATCAATTCCCTCTGTGCGAATTGTATCAGCATTAATTGTACCTTGCAAACCTTCCGGTGCATTGCGAAATTGAAAGAATATAAATCCACTGACCATAGCCGCCACTACAGCAAGTGCAATCATGAACCATCTGAGCCTCGTGCCGCCTGCAAACATCATAATTGCCGCAAGCGCCGTGATTATGATTATTGCCGAGAGATGCGGCTGTATTCTGAGAAGAACGACCATAATACCTGTTATTATCGCAAAAGGCAAAACGCCGTTCTTAAAGGTTTTCATCCGCACATGTCCAAGTTTGCAAGCCATTTGGGCGAATCCCATAATAATCCCCAATTTTGCAATTTCAGATGGCTGAAATGTCAGAAATCCATACTCATTACCAAATCCAATCCACCTTGTTGCACCACCGCCCCTGATTCCAATGAAAGGAACCAACACGAGTAATACAAGTGAAACTAAGAGTAGTTGTATCGACCAACGACTCATAAATCTTATGCTTATGCGCGATGTTATTAGCATTAACGCAACGCCGATTACTGCGAAAATCGACTGGCGCATAAAAAGCCTGAGTGGTTGACTCTGCATATAAAAGCCACGCGCAAAGGTCGCCGACAAAACCATAATCAACCCAATAAGAAGCAGCACTATTGATATGATAAGAAAAGGCTTATCTATACCCGGTGATTTCACTTTTTCTTTGATAAGCTCTTCAGATAAATCGCGGTCACCCCACGAAATAAAATCATCATCACCAATATAAGGCCTTGGAAAGCTCTGTTCTTCAAAACTATTTACCTGATTTTTCTTGTCCATAACTAATGACCATTCCTTTGCAATCAGTACACTCTATTCATTACACCAAAGTAGGATAAAACGGCAAACAGGATGGAAACGCATGTAAACACAGCAAACACTTTATATTCATTCCACCCTGACATCTCAAAATGATGGTGAATCGGCGACATCTTAAAAATCCGTTTTCCTTTAGTGAGCTTGAAGTATGTCACCTGCATAATCACCGATAGTGCCTCAACGAAGTACACAAACCCGATTGTTATGAGGATAAGCGGCATATCCAGCGCAAACGCCAGAGCGCAGACCATTCCGCCTAAAAACATTGAACCTGTATCACCCATAAAAACTTTTGCGGGGTGAAAGTTGAAAAATAAAAATGCGATTAACCCACCTGTTACAGCGGCGGCAACAATGCCTACCGCAACTTCTCCCCAAATAAATGCCATCAGAGTAAAAAACGCACACACAGGGATTGTGACACCTGAGGAAAGTCCGTCAGTTCCATCAGTGAGATTCACTGCATTCACTGTTCCTGTAATTACAAAAGCGGCAAATATATAATACAGAATGGGATGAATAAAAATATATGTGTTTACAAAAGGTATGTATAAATCAAAAGAAATATGGTCTGTGTGCTCCATTAAGAAAATGAATGCAACTGCCACAATTACCTGAAGTGCGAATTTTTGTTTGGCTTTCAATCCGAGATTTTGCTTTTTCTTTAGTTTCTCATAGTCGTCTAAAAATCCGATAAGTGCAAATATGAGCGCAAACGCTACGATGAAAATCCCTGTAAAATCTCCTGAAAGTATTTCGGGAAAACCTATCGTAAGAGTCGAGACAATTATCCCAACGATGAACATTATTCCACCCATCGTCGGTGTGCCCTCTTTATCCTTGTGCCAAACAGGGCCGTCCTCACGTATAGACTGTCCTGCCTTAACTTTTCGCAAAAATGGAATGAGAAAGAGTCCAACAATGCCACTGATTAGTATAGATACAATTAATGAAATTAAAAACTCTACAACCATAGTTCTTTCCTCAATCCAAATCTTCTACTCTTTCTTTTCTGCTCTCAACACGCTTTGACTTTAAATGCTCTGTGACAACTTCCCTATCGTCAAAATTAAACTTCGTTGTACCGATTATCTGATATGTCTCATGCCCTTTCCCCGCAAGAATCAAAACATCTGATGGCTCCAGCTTATCAAGCGTTTGGCAAATCGCCTCTCTGCGATCTGTGATAGCAGTATACGGTGTATTCGTGTCCTCAACTCCCGCAACAATCTGCTCTATTATGCTCTTCGGCTCTTCAGTCCGTGGGTTATCCGTTGTAATGATAACCTCATCGGACAGCTCAACTGCCACCTTACCCATCAGCGGACGCTTGGCTTTATCTCTGTCTCCGCCGCATCCAAAGAGCGTATATATCTTCCCTTTTGCCGTCTCTCTGACAGCCTTTATAATATTTTCTAGCGCATCAGGTGTGTGAGCATAGTCGATTATTACAGTGTACTCTTTGCCCAGCGGCATAACCTCAGCTCTGCCTTTTATTCCGTTACAAGTTAGTAGAGTTGGTGCAATCTCTGCCACGTCAAAACCAAGCAAAGTCGTTGCGGCAATTGCTGATAGCGCATTGTAGACAGAAAACAGCCCCGGAATATTTATCTGAACTCTACAGATTTTTCCTATAAGCAAGGCTGTAAACTGGGATTTATCGGCTGAGAGCCTGACATCTTTACCAACTAAATCGGCACTACCGTTATCTATTGCATAAGTCATTACATTGCCGGAGCTTGCGCCGAGCATCACGTCACTGTAGCTATCATCTATGTTTATTGCGTTATTCTTGCACATTGTGAACAGAAGCGCTTTGGCCTTGGCGTATTCGTCCATGGTTCCATGAAAATCCAGGTGGTCAGGACTTAGGTTTGTGTACACACCCACTTCATATTCTATGCCGTAGACTCTATCTAAGGCGAGGGCGTGAGAGGAAACTTCCATAACCACATAAGAGCAACCCTCAATAGCCATCTTGTCAAGTATTTTTTGCATTTCGTATGACTCGGGTGTCGTAAGTTCTGTAGGTAATTCTCTGTCTCCTATAAAGTTGCCATTTGTACCTATGAGCCCCACCTTGTTTCCCGTCGTGGCTTCGATGGCATGTTTTATCAGATTTGTCACACTCGTTTTTCCATTTGTGCCTGTAACACCAACTATTTTGAGCTTTTTAGCAGGATAGTCGAACCATACAGCCGCTGTCGCCGCAAGTGCTTTCCTTGAGCTGTCTGTGACAATGTGCGGAATGGAGGAATCTAAGCGTTTTTCGCTGATTATACACGCCGCACCTTTTTTGAGCACATCGTCAATATAATCATGCCCATCAGTGGTAAACCCTTTTATGGCTATAAACAGCTCACCCTCCAGCACGTTGCGCGAGTCATAGGATACACCACTGATTTCCATCTCCAAATCGGCAAATGAATCAAGTATATTCACTTTTTGAGTAAGGGTTTTTAAAGTCATAAGCTCAGTCCTATTTCTTATATGTACACGGTTACACGGTGTGTCTTTTACTGCTCGGTCGCATCCGGATTTATCAGTGTCACCTCGACAATGGCGCCAAATTGCACCTCTCTGCCCGGTCCGATTGATTGAATTGATACCCTTGCACGGCTGTCCGAGCGCGGAACACCCGCTGTTCTGATAAATAACCCAACATCACTGAGCGCTCTTCTTGCATCTGCATATGCCATGCCACTGAGTTGCGGCACAAGCACCATGTCGCGGGGCACTTCGGCATCGGCATATAGAATCACCTGCGTCCCTGACGCGACATAAGCGTTAGGTGAAGGCACTTGGCTTGTCACTGTGTCACCATCGCCTACAATTCTGTATCTGAACCCACTTGCCTCAAGTGCAACTATAGCCGAATCTAGCTCTCTGCCAATTACTCTTGGAACATGTAGGTTGATATCCGGCAAATCATCTTCTGTAAATACGGGCATAATACCTAAGCTCATCGGCAAAATATCTGCAAGCATCTTGCCCACAACCGGAGCCGCCATAGACCCGCCGCTGATACGAATTCCTGTGTCATGACTTGGTGTGTCAAGTAAGACTAAAATGACTATTTGCGGGTCGTCAGCGGGGGCGAATCCGAGAAATGATACAATATAGTCTTTGGCTGTTGTATCATACTCGCCGCGAAGTGCCAGTTGTGCGACATTTTCAGATGTGCCTGTCTTTCCGCCGATTCTAAAACCTCTGACTTGGGCGTTTCTGCCTGTTCCGTCTGTCACTGAACCTTCAAGCATAGCTCTCATGTATGCAGAAGTTTCATTGCTGATAACTTGGCGGATTAAAGTCGGTTCGTTGACTTCAACTAAGTTGCCTTCGCTGTCGGTAATCTGTCTTACCATAAACGGTTGCATTAAATATCCCCCGTTTATCGTTGCCGCCGCCGCATTAATCATCTGTATCGGTGTAATGTTAAAGGTTTGACCAAATGATGCAGATGCAAGCTGTGTGTGATTTTGCCAATCGGTAAAGACACTCTCGCTCCACCAAATGCTCCTGCCCTCGATTGCATTATCTAAACCTGTTCTGTCAAACAGCCCAAATGCACCAATGTATTCGTAGAACGTCCTTGCCCCAACACGTAAGCCTATTTCTATACATGCGACGTTACAGGACACATACATCGCTTGATTCATCGTGAGTGATCCGTGACCCCAGCGGTTATGGCAGTTTCTCCTTGAGTCTCCGTCAAAAAGTCTGACATCAATATATCCGCGGCACGAAAACATGGAGTAAGGTCTTGCTATATTTTCTTCGAGACCCATAGCAAAAGTAATCATCTTAAATACGGAGCCCGGTTCATATGTATCCGCAAGTGCCCTGTTTCGCCACATGTTAAACTGTGCGCTGCGATATGCCTCTCTGAACTCTTCTTCATCTTCAATATAGCTGAGACTTTCCAAGACAGAATCGCTGAGCCTGACAAAATTATTCGGGTCAAAAGTCGGATAGTTTGCAATAGCAAGGACTTCACCTGTTCTTGGGTCCATCGCAATTGCTATTGCACCATTTTGTACATCATAATCGACAACTGCCTGTGCCAAATGTTTCTCCATATAGTATTGAATTGATAAGTTGATTGTGAGCTCAATATCATTTCCGTGCTGTGCATGGTGATAATCGCCAAAACCTGCAAGCATCAAGTCACTGCCTCTTGCATTTGTAATTCTGATAATTCTGCCATCAACACCTGTGAGATGGTTGTTCAAGCGTTGCTCTATTCCATCGAGCCCAATATCGTCGGTGCCGACGAATCCGAGCACTTGACTGGCGAGAGCTTCATTTGGATAAAACCTCATTTGAGCAGGTTCAAAATGTACACCCCTTATGTTGTGGTCACTTATAAACTGACGAACCCGTTCGGCATATTCACTGCCCACGCGCGGCTGAATCATTTGATACTGTGAATTTGTCCGCGATGCCCTTTCTATGATAGTTTCGATCTCAACATCGAGCAGGTATGACAAACCCTCTGCTATAAATAAAACATCTTGCTCTTGCAAATGCATTTCAAGCGGGCTGATGAATATATTTTCCACCGTACCGCTCATAGCTAAGATTCTGCCGCCTGAGTCATAGATTGTACCGCGTGATGCAGGAAGTCTCGTAGTGCGCAGTTGTCCGCTGAGTGAACGCGAATTAAAATATGAGTTGTTTACAATCTGAATGTAGTACAGCCTGACACCTAAAACCACAAATGCTACAACTCCGCACACTACAAGTAAAAACAATGTGCGAAGAAACAAAGGTTTTGACTGACCTTGCTGAACTTTTTTCTTTTTATTTCGCTTACGGCTACGAGACTGAGCATCATGCTGTGGTCTTGCGCTATGCTTTGCTCTTGCGCCATGTTCCTGAGCACCTATATGTCCGGACATACAATCCTTCCCTTCTATTACTCCATTTTTTGTAAATGCAGTAATATCTAGTTATCGAAAATAATCGAACAGCGAGGTAATAAACGCAACAAAACCATTTTGATCCTCTTCATATTCATGGTGGATAACAAACGCTCTGTCGCGGGGACGTGAGGTTATTGTGACAACTTGAGAGGCATCAGGTCTTGACATGCCAAGCTCGTCGCGGGCAATGCGCTCTACTTCCCTTATGTTTATGCTGCTTTCAAACGCAAGTGAAAGCGCTCGGTGCGTTTCGGCAAGCTCCCTCACCTCAACACTGAGTCTTGCTGTTTCAATAGCTACTTCGTTATGATTGATTTGAGCCAAAATCGACAAAATCATAAGCGCACAAACCACGAGTGTGCCGATTACCGCAATTACGGATATCCCGGATGGAGCTTTTACCTTTGCCGCAACTTTTTCTTTCGCGACTGTCTTTTGCTGGGTGCTTTTTACAACTTTTTCATCGTATTCGGGCAAAGCACGCAGAGCCTCAGCATCCATCATCGCCTCTACTGTCTGCGCTGTGGAAGTGTGATTATAATAATTAAACGCTTGAGCATTTCCTGACATGAGTAAAACCCCTCTCCTTATTTTGTTCCACTTGCAAAACGCTCCGCCACTCTCAGTTTCGCACTCCTTGCTCGTGGGTTGTTTTCTATCTCGATAGCACCGGCAGTTATTGGCTTTTTTGTAATTATTTTCAGACTTGGCTCTTTGTTACAGATACAAACCGGAAGTTTCTTAGAGCATGAGCATGTTTCCGAATGCTCTTTAAATGAGTTTTTTACTATCCTATCCTCCAGCGAATGGAAGCTAATAACACATAATCTACCATTTGGAGCTAACAGATTTGGAGCACTTTTGAGCATTTCCTCTACAGCACCAAGCTCATCATTTACCGCAATTCTAATCGCTTGAAAAATTCTCTTTGCCGGGTGTTGCTCCTCTCGTCTTGCAGATGCGGGGATTGCAGAGAAGATTATTTCGTTTAGTTCACCCGTTGTCTCTATCTTGGATTTACTGCGCTCTGCTACGAGTTTTTTTGCTATCAGCCTCGAAAACTTCTCTTCACCATACTCGAAAAATATTCTGCGAAGTTCCTCTTCACTTTCAACATTTACCAGCTCATAAGCTGTGAAGTCTTTACTCTTATCCATTCGCATATCAAGCCTGTGGTCATGCTTATACGAAAACCCGCGCGATTCATCATCAAGCTGAGGGGAAGAGACGCCAAGGTCAAAAAGCATTCCGTCAACAGAGTCAATTCCCAGGTCATTTAAAATAGCTGATATGTTTCTAAAATTATCGTGGACATAAGTTATCTTATCTTTAAACCTCGCAAGTTTCTCCTGTGCTTCACCTATAGCCGCTTCATCTGTATCAATCGTTATAAGCTTTCCGTCTTTCAAGCTGCTTGCAATCTCAAAACTATGTCCGCCTCTGCCTAACGTGCCATCAACGTATACTCCATCGGGTTTGATGTTAAGATAGTCTAAACTCTCACTGAGCAAAACAGGTAAGTGTTTCATACCACACTCCTAAAAATTGAGCATATCCATAACTTCAATCAGATTTTCGGTAGTTGTTTCAAGCTCGTCAACACGCTTGAATGTCTCTGTATTCCATATTTGTGCAAATGGGCCTGCTCCGACAACCGTTGCATCTTTTACAAGTCCAATCCTGTCGCGTAGTTTTTGCGAAAGCAGAAAACGTCCTTGACTGTCAAGCTCGCATCTTGATGCATTTGAGAAAAAAGGACGCATTTTATGCTGTTGGCTCAGTGGCAGGGATTTGACATTATCTAAAAAACGCTCCCAGCTCTCATTTGAATATGCATTGAGACAATCTTCAGTAGAAATCGTCACATGAAACACCTCACCCAGTTCACCTCTGAGTGTCGAAGGAATAAATAAACGACCCTTGGCATCAACTTTATGCTCAAAGTTTCCGGTCATCAACTATTCCTCCTTTTTTATATTCATGGGAATATTCAACATTTTGCTCCACTATTCACCACGTCACTTTTTCGATTATAGTTGCTAACTGTCACAAAGTCAAGAGAAAAGTAATTTTTTTACAAAAAAAATAAGGCATAAAGCCTTGGTAACACTTGAATATACTATATATTGAGGTCGCCTGTTTTATTGGACACAAGATGCTCAGAGCAGGTCTATGTGAAAATGATTTTACAAAATTTCGGATTTATAAATCAGTATCATTTCATTTTTTATTCATCGTCATCGCCATTTTCATATTCGGTTTCGTCGTTCGGGTCAACATTTGCATAACCAAATAATCCCAAAGCGATTCTTGACATTTCACTGCAAATATCTATCATACCGTTTGGCAGGCGAGAAATTGAAGCTCCCGTTGTCACAACTACAACACCTTGGTTTCTGTCTAAATTATAGACATACTGAGCAAATGTGCCGTAAGCACTGCCTGTATGCCAAAAAAATCCTTCACCCGGTATAAAGTCGCCAAATGAAAATCGAGTGGCAAGCCCTTGTTCATAGGCAAGCCCTTCAACATCGGTTATATGCATTTCTCTCACAGCGGCTGTCGATAAAATCCTAACGCCATCGATACTCCCGCCATTACCCAACATTGCCAAAATGCGCGCATAATCAAGCAGAGTGATGTAGAGATTTCCCTGCGCAAGATGCAGATCATGACCCGGTGTTCCCGTCTCACGTACATTTAACTGAGACTCAATAGAGCGGGTAATTCCGTGCCTGTCATTATATATGACGGCTATGTTCTCTGCATCATATAGGTTTTCGGCTACAAATGCCGCATCAATACCAAGCGGCTCAAATATAACTTCACGTGCCAGAGTATCTATAGTTTTGCCGCTGACTCTCTCTGCCAGAGCACTCAGCACAGAATAACCAAAGTTAGTGTATTCAAAATTCGAGCCGGGTTCGTTTCTGCGAAAAGACGTTCCGCGCTCAAGGAGAAGCCGCACCGATTCAGATGAACCTCTGTCCCGCGACACTTGAAAGGCACCTGAATCAAAAATCGATGATGTATGCTGCAAGAGCATACGAGCGGTTATCGGTGTGCCCGGAAAATGCGCATTTCTCACTTCAAAACCAAAATATGTGGAGATATCCGTATCTAAGTCAATAAGCTCGTCGTCCACCAACGTCATGACGGCAATCGCAGTTACAAGTTTCGTGAGTGAAGCAACACGAAACTGCGTATCAACGCTCACTCTTCGCCCATTTTCCCTATCTGCAAATCCAAATTCAAATGTATAAAATTCACCTGTACTTCCGTTAAATGCCACAAGCCCTACTCCCACAGCATTATGCTCGGATGCGATACTGTTGAGTTCTCTGTGAATGTCGTTATGTTCTGACGAAAATGGATTTACAATCATTTCGACATTTGCGATAGGGTCGTTTGCTGTTTGCGGTGTATCATCTTCCTCTTCAGGTGGTTCAGGCTCTTCTATAACCTCTTCAGGTATTTCCGTGTAGTCATCCTCTAACTCATCTTCGATTTCCTGCTCAGGCTGACTTATATACGGTGGTAGTTCATCATAATATCCATCATCTCCATTTTCATCACTACCCGTAAAGAGCTCAATGCCAAAAAGGTTGGTGACCACAAAAAACCATGGCACAACAGCAAGGATGATAAAAACACCCAAGACAATAATCGTTATAAGACCTTTTCCACTTCTGTTTCCCATAAATCACCTACATGACCTAGCTTATATATACGGCTCTCCCGAATAACTTAACTCACACGCATCGGGGTAAAATTAATAAAATCAGCCGAAATAATCTCATAGTTTATTCCATCAATGAGTCCGCGCACAGCAAGCCTATGACCGTCTCCATGCAAATGCCCATAATAGCAGTTTTTGACATTAAATTTATTCATTACATCTATCATATCATGACAGACGATATTTTTAAAGCGTATAGGGTAATGGAAAAAGCAAATTATTTTATCAGCATCTTTTGCAGATTGCAGCGAAACTCTGAGTCTGTTTGTCTCCCGTGCGTAAATTTTCGCATTCTGCTCGGCGGTAAACTCACTATCACCTAACCATCCGCGTGTCCCGCAAATTGCCACACCCTCATAATAATAGCAATTATTGTGAAGTATTTCAATACTTGTGATATTATTAATCGAAAAAAATGACTCCATCTTGGCTGCTGTTGACCACCAGTAGTCATGATTGCCTTTTAAGATAATTTTCCTGCCGGGCAAGTTATCTATGAATCGGAAATCCTCTAAGCTCTCTTCAAGTGACATGCCCCATGAAGTGTCTCCGCAGAGCACACACATATCATCGGCATTAAGTGTGCTAAAACCTGCCGAAAGTTTATCTGTATAATCGACCCAGCCCCCGCCAAACACATCCATCGGCTTGTCTGTACCAAAAGAAAGGTGAAGGTCGCCTATTGCATAAAGAGCCATATAAATGACCATTCCTTTCGATAAATCTAGGTCACAAACCAATTCTTTTTACAATCCTTACACTTCAAACGCATTGTCTATATGTATTATCTCAGGGTCTTTTGTCTCAGCTCCGTCGGGCGCATAGACTTCAATAACATCAAAGCGAGGTTGTAGCTTGTATGAACGCTTTGATAACCAGTAGCTTGCCGTGGCAATTATTTTTCGCTGTTTTAACTTGCCTACATACTCACGCGCATGTGCAAAATCTCTGTTTTTTCTTGTTTTCACTTCAACAAAAACAATGAAATTTTTGTCTTTGACGATTAAATCAATCTCCCCAAAACGCGACCTCACACCCTGAGCTACAAGGCAATAACCTCGTCCAATTAGATGTTTCAGCGCAATTTCTTCTCCCCATTTCCCGTGTTGTATGGTGTTCATTGTAGTTTCCTTAAAAATGATGGTCTGTGAATCTCAGATAGTCCGAATTCTCTGAGTTTCTCATAGTGGAGCTTCGTTCCATAGCCCTTATGCTTGTGAAAGTCATATTGCGGATAAATCTCCGCCATTTCAAGCATATACCTGTCCCGCTTGACTTTGGCTAAAATCGATGCCGCTGCAATGTTTGCAGATTTCCCGTCGCCGCCGACTACAGCTTTGCAGATAAAGTTAATTTTTGAAACTTGATTGCCGTCAATAAGTGCAAAATCTGTGGGAGGGTCGAGCCCTTCAATCGCCCTGTTCATCGCTGAAAAAGTCGCACCTAAGATATTTAGCTCCTCGATTTCACTCACAGAGGCTGAAGCTATGTTATATGATATTGCCTTTTCTTTAATAATCTCATAGAGCTCCTCACGTCTTTTTCCAGATAGTTTTTTAGAGTCTGTAAGATGTGGAATATCTAGGTCAAACGGCAATATAACAGCGGCAGCATAAACATCTCCTGCAAGCGGGCCTCTCCCCGCTTCATCCACACCACATATTGCCATGTAGCCCTCTGCTTTGAGCTTTCCCTCTATCTCCCACATCAAAATGAGTTCCCCTCCAGTAACTATTCACCAGGCTAGCAGATGATGGGCAGTTTACTCTGGTTTTTCGGGAGAACAGCGGTGTAGATCCCGATGGCTCCCGAAAAACCAGAGTAAACTGCTCATTATCTGCGGAGTTGCGCAACAGTTTCATCTTCTAAAGTTATTCTGCCAAGTTTGCCGCCACGAAACTCGTCTAATAAAATCACAGCCATGCGCTCGGTGTCTACATCTCCGCCTGAAATAAGAAAACCACGCTTTTTTGCGGCAAATTCTAAAAGTTCATATCCGCTGAGCTGAGAATCTTCAGGAATCTTATATCGCTCTGTCAATCGCTCAGGATAATATTGACTGAGACGGGACATCAGATTTGCGGCAAGCGTTTGAGTATCCAAAATAGCATCTCTGATAGCACCTGTAAAAGCGAGGTTTTCAGCGATAATCTGATCTTCGAACTTTGGCCAAAGTACACCAGGAGTGTCCAGCAGTTCAATCTCATTGCCGAGGCTAATCCACTGTTTGCCCCTCGTCACACCCGGTCTGTCAGAGGTCTGTGCCGCCTTTCTGCCCGCAAGCCTGTTTATAAATGAGGACTTGCCCACATTTGGTATTCCCACAACCATGATACGAAGTTTCTTGCCTGACTGCCCTTTTTGGATATTATCCTCGATTTTTTGCTTCAAAATAGCTCGCACAGCATTGTGCAAGCTAGAAACACCTTTTCCGCTCTTGCTATCTGTCTCGATGACAAAAACCCCGGAACTTCTATATGATGTCACCCACTTTTTTGTCATGGAAACATCTGCTTGGTCTACTCTGTTTAAGACAATAATACGGGGTTTTCCCGGAGTCATATCATCAAGATCCGGGTTTCGGCTTGAATATGGAATCCGCGCATCCACGACCTCACATACAGCGTCAATGAGTTTCGTATTTTCGAGAATCATCCTGCGAGCCTTTGTCATATGTCCCGGATACCACTGGATATTCATAACTTCACTCATGCCTATGACCATTCCCTTATCTAATTCGGAACTCCGGCACGACTCCACTCGCGTATGCCGTTATTATTAACACCCGGAACCATAACCATAAGCACTCTGCCCAGAATGTATCTGGTGTCAACAAGCCCAATGTCGTCATGCCTACTATCTATTGTGAAGTTCCTGTTATCTCCGAGCACAAAAACATAACCCTCAGGTATAACTTGGGGGCCGGTAAAGTTACCTCGCGAGGTGGTTAAAATATCAGGGGGTATGTAATCCTCTTCTAAAATCACTCCATCAACGATAACATTACCTCTATCAAAGTCAAAATCAATCTCCTGTCCCGGTATGGCTATAACACGTTTTACCAAAGGTATTCCTGCAAATCTCAGTGACGGTGAATGGAAAACAATAATATCGCCGTTGCTTGGGGTGTAAAAAAGATTAGATACAATAAGCCTATCTCCATGAATAAGCGTGCCTTCCATGGAGATACCATCTACATTTATGTTTCTTCCCACAAATACAAAAAGGAGCACGGCGACCAAGAGGGCGGTCAAAATGCAGTGAAGCCAATCGTATAGTTCCATGCGCATAGTAACAGCTTTTTCATCTTGCCCCTGCTCGTTTTCCGGGGGAGGCATGTGATTATGTTCCATCTGAATTTCCTCCGCGGCAATGCAATACAGCGTGGTGATTAAAGGAAAAGGGGCAAGTTATGCCCCTCTATTGATGCGTTCTTTAACTTTTGCTTTTTTGCCGACCTTATCACGAAGGTAATAGAGTTTTGCCCTTCTGACTTTACCGTATCGGACTGTTTCGACAGAGACAATTGTTGGTGAGTGCACAGGAAAAACTTTTTCACATCCAACATTGTAAGAAATACGTCTTACAGTGATTGTTTGCTGTATGCCACCATGTTTCTTTGCAATAATGGTGCCTTCAAATGCCTGATTTCTTTCGCGGTTGCCTTCTTTAACACGAACAGTAACCCTAACTGTATCGCCCACATTCATAGGCGGTAGCTCAGGTTTCATATATTCTTCGCTGAGCGATTTTAGTAAATCCATCGCTTTATCCTCCAAAAATCATAAAACTAAACACGCCAAAGTATATTAGCACACTGAAAGCATAAATGCAAGCGTTTTATTTCTTTTTTGAATAAAATATGCGTATTTAGGCAAAATGTTCGCCCACTCCAACGTTTTCTTGCTATATTTTGTAAATTAAGTGTGGCAAAATACATTATTTTGTGGTAAAATAGTGGGGATTATTTACAGAGGAGGCTATAATTACTTTGAAATCATTTAGTCGCGCAATTGACAGATTTTGCAATAAGCATCGAGGATTCGGAATACCGAGGCTCATGCTCTTTATAGTAATTATCACCGCAGTGGTATTTTTTGTCGGTGGTACAGGGCTTTTAAATTTTATACGCTTTATACCCCCATTTGTTCTTAGGGGAGAAATTTGGCGGCTCATCACATGGATTTTCATTCCAACCGGAGGAGGCGGAGGACTGGGCCTTGGAATATTCTTCACATTGATAGCCCTGTATGTGTCCTACATGATAGGCACTACGCTTGAGCGTGAATGGGGAACGGGTAAATTCACCATTTTTTACCTGCTCGGTGTATTACTACACATCATCTACGCTTTTATAGTGTGGTTTGCGTGGAGCATAATTGTTCCCCTAACTCCGATATTTCTCAATTTATCACTGTTTTTCGCCTTTGCGGTTTTGTTTCCTGATTTTACATTCAGATTGTTTCTCATAATACCCATTAAAGTTAAGTGGCTTGCCATACTCAGTGCCGCTATTTATCTCTTCACAATGGTCACGGGCATTTTCGGTGCACTGACAGGACCACCCGGACAAATGTTATCCGGATTGTTCACTGCACTTTTCCCGCTCATAGCCATAATTAACTTTTTCCTTGTTTGCGGCGATGACTTAAGGGCACTTCTGCAACCGTTAAAAGCCAAAACATCTCCACAAGTAATACGTTTTAAGCAAGAGACAAAAAAAGTAAAAAAAGATTTGGCAGATAAATCATACAGACATAAATGTGCAGTGTGCGGAAAGACCGACACAGAGTATCCGAATGTAGAGTTTCGCTACTGCTCACATTGTAACGGATATCACTGCTTCTGCGAGGAGCACATAAACAGCCACATTCATTTTGAATAATGCCATTAATTCTTTTGGGATACTGAAATGAAACTTCAAAAAAAGCGCTATGCGACCACATTTTCAATATTAATTATTATTTTGCTTGTCATGCCCTCAGCATGTGAAGTTGTGTTTGCAGACACTTCGCTTATATTCAGGCTCGCAAATACCATGCCGCAAGAGCCTGAGCATGAGCAGATTTACGACCCAAATCCCATACCCAGCGAAGAAGTCAACGAAGAACCCGCGCCCGACAGAATCAACGAGGACGACCCGCTTTATGGAATTGAATTTGACCCACTGCCCGAGGATGAAGGTGAGGTTTTTGTAGGACAGCCACTACTTCCGTCATTTTACCCTCATGCAACAGAAAATACTGACCCTAACTTACTAATCGCCATGCACGGACTGACCGTAGACGGCTCTGCACCCGGCGAGGGCTTTTTACTCACACCACCAACTGATTTAGGTTTTCCGCAGGATTATGCGGCGATAGACGGAGTCACCACATTTCGCGGGAACAATTTTCGCGAAAATGCGGCATTTGGACGAGCAAACATCAGTAACGCCACTTTCGGCGAGAGGTGGACACGCAACACAGGCAGTCTCACAGCACCCACAGGCACTCACTGGACGGGGCACGGGTGGACAGGTCAACCGCTCATAGTCCGCTGGCCGCAGGAGACACGCCAAATAATGAACATGCATCAATGGGCGATAGAGCAAGAAGAGCTTGTTGAAGTAATCTATCCCGCCATGGATGGTTTCATCTACTTCCTTGAGCTAACAACAGGCAGAGACACCAGAGACAGGTTAAACATAGGCTTTACATTCAAAGGAACGGGGGCAATTGACCCTCGCGGTTATCCTCTACTCTATGTCGGTGCAGGTTATGAGAGCGCTCACGGAGCGGCACGAATATTTATCATCAGCCTCATAGACGGCTCGGTTTTGCACACATTTGGCAACAATGACGGATTTGCCCTCAGAGCGTGGCATCCCGCAGATGCAGCACCACTCATAGATTCAGAAAACGACAGGTTATTTTATCCGAGTGAAAACGGAATTCTATATATTCTTGACCTGAACACAGAATTTGACAGAGAAGCAGGAACAATTTCAATTGACCCCACAACGGTGAGGTGGCGCTTTAGAGGTCATCGCTCACATGTAAACGGAATGTTTTGGCTCGGAATCGAAAGTAGCCCCTCAATTTTCCGTGACCACATGTTCCTTGCGGATAACGGCGGACATTTTATCAGCCTTAACCTTAATACACTCGAACCTGTATGGGCCAAAGATGTACTTGACGACACAAACACTTCCCCTGTTATATCCATCGAAAATGGTCACCCCTACCTCTACATAAGCACCAGCTTCCGCGCAGGCTGGCGAGCTGGTGCAGGCTCTACCGCTGTGACCCCTGTTTGGAAAGTTGATGCCGTTACAGGTGAAGAAGTTTGGCGAACCGATTTTTACTCCCACACTGTTCCAAATTTATCGGGAGGCGTACAAGGCAGTATGGCTGTCGGCAGGTACAGCCTTGACCATCTGATCTTTGTGCCTATTGCAAGGTCTCCAAACATAGCGGGCGGTACACTTGCCGCTCTCGACAAACAGACAGGTGAAATTGTTTGGGAATACAGAACCTCTACATACTCATGGAGTTCTCCTGTTGTAGTATATGATGAAAACGGCAGAGGGTTTATAGTCTACACCACATCAAACGCAGACATACATCTGCTCGACGGTCTCACCGGTGAACTGCTCGACAGAGTAAGCCTGGGTAGGCTAATAGAGGCATCCCCCGCAGTATTTGAGAACACCATAGTAATAGGCACCCGTTGCCAGCGCATAATCGGAATCGAGCTTAATTAACCCTCGCGCCGCTCTCAGCACAGTCGCGTAGTCAATAATGATATATAAAATCAAAACAAAGGGGCGGTTTACACCACCCCTTAACTTTATTAGCCGAATCTTTTATTTTTGTTTTTACGAGCCGCCTCAGATTTCTTGCGACGTTTGACACTGGGACTTTGATAGTACTCTTTTTTCCTGAGATCCGAGAGGACGCCGGACTTTGCGCAATTGCGCTTGAATCGCTTTAGTGCGCTATCAAGAGACTCATTATCTTTTAGATGTACTTCCGACATTTGTTCTACCCCCCTCTCATATACGTACCATGGCGTAGTTTTCCGTGTAATCGTTTTTAACTTTTCGCTAACAACGTGAGAATATTATATCTCTCATAGGTCATAGTTGTCAACTGTTATTTTGACTAAATTATTCAGCCGGCTGTTTCGGTTCTTGAACTACTTGCTCCGCAGTGATTGTCTCCCCCGCTTCCTCTGCATCTGTGCCGAGAAAACCGGGGATATTCATGCCTGCCATCTTAAACATTTCATTCAGTGGTGGGATTGAGCGAAACATTCCTGCGAGAAAATTAGATGTCGTGGGCGAACCACCTTCACCACCCATCGAATCCCAAACAGTAATCTTGTCGATTTGAAGATTCTTGATTGCCTCAACTTGAATTTTAACGAGTTCTTCAATTTTATCGGTGAGCATGAGCTGAACAGCGGCGGCGGGGTCTCCGCCTGCGGCTTCAACAACCTTGCCAAAACCTGCGGCTTGCTTTTCCAAAATCTCCTGCATACCACGGGCTTGCGCTTCCATACGTGCGTAGATAGCATCAGCTTCACCTTTTGCTCTGCGCCTGATTTGTTCGGCATCCGATTCTGCCTCAAGCATTTTACGTTCTTTTGCAATTTTGGCGTTGACGATAACGTCTGCTTGCCCTGTAGCCTCATCACGATCTGCCCTGGCCTGCTCTGCGGCTTTTTGTGCGGCATATGCCTCTTCAAGAGCTTTCGCTTCTGCTGTTCTCTCTGCGGCTGTCGCCCTTCTGGTCGCCTCAGCTTCCATTTCACGGCGAGTAGCGTCTGATTGAGCGACAAGAGCCTTAGATTCATTCTCACCCTCAACAGCGGCGGCATTTGATGCGGCAACCGATATACGCTCGTCTCTTGTAGCCTTTGAAGCACCGATAGAGCCGTCACGGTTTTTCTCGGCAACGCTTTGCTTTGCATCGTTGATAGCTTTTGCGGCGGCTTCTTTACCGAGTGCTTCGATATAGCCTGATTCGTCTGTAATGTCTGTGACGTTGACGTTTATAAGGCGCAGACCAATTTTTTTAAGTTCGGTTTCAACATTGTGGGAGACAGCTTCAAGGAATTTGTCACGGTCGGTGTTTATCTCTTCAATCGCCATTGTAGCAATTACAAGACGGAGCTGGCCAAACATTATATCTCTTGCGAGTTCTTGGATTTCAGTAGTTTTGAGTCCTAATAGACGCTCTGCGGCATTTTGCATCGTACCGGATTCTGTTGAAATACCAACCGTAAAACGAGAGGGAACATCAACACGAATATTCTGTTGTGAAAGTGCTTTTGTGAGGTCGACGTTAATAGTCATCGGTGTGAGATCTAAGTATTGGAACGACTGGAAAATCGGCCAAATGAAAGCCGCGCCGCCGTGAATACATTTTGCACTGCGTGCGCTCCCGTCATCATTAGTCCCGACTTTACCATATATGATAAGAATTTTATCCGACGGGCATTTGCGATAACGCGAGAGAATGAACAAGAGCAACGTAAACCCAAATACTACTACAGCACCCCAAAAGATAACGGTTTCAAAGTCCATAAGAAATTCCCTCCAAAAATAATTTTATTTTTTAATCGTTTAGTTAGACAATTGCCATAGTCCCCTACGTTTCAACCAAAGGAGTAACTACAACGCAGTCCTCTCCTTCTAATAAATCGACAACTTTTGCTTTTGTATTCGGCAACAATTCAACCTCGCTGTCCGTGACAGCGTCAAGCTCGACAAATCTCTCTTGAAATACCAAAGTCACCTTCCCTTTTTGGGAACGTGACGGAGGAATTCTCATATAGACATCTGCTGTTAGACCCAAGGCATTTGCATTATCCAAATTGCCGCTCTGTTGCATTTTGCGTGCAAGCCGAATCACAAGTGAAGCGAGCAAAAGCGCACAAACACCTACAAAAAGTGCAATTTTTACAGCCCAAAATCCATGGATACCTACGGAAATAGCCGCAAGACCTGCCCAACCACCAAGCGCAAAAAAAGCTACGATACCGCGGATTGTAAAAATTTTGACAAAGCCCATGCCTGCATCGGTGTACGCATTTGAGTCACTATCCATATCACCCTCAAACCCTATGCCTACCACCATCAAGATGAGCTGAATCAGCATAACAACAGTCATGGGGATTGCAAAGAAAGCCATAATTTGCGCCAGAGTGCTAAGTTCTTCCCACCAAGCTAAGACCATTTCCACACTGCGCACCCCCTATTCGTTGCTTCACATTTCCCAATATAGGTTAACTCATCTATTTTCGCTCATAGCCTATCTATTTTGTGCCCTTGCGAACATACCACGGCTTGCTCTGAGGTTTGGCCTTTTCTTCAGGCTCCTCAGGCTCCGGTTGTGTTTCCTCTTCATAGTCGATTATTATTTTCTCAACAGAGCTGGTATCCCATTCGCGTAGCTCATGTAGTGCCTGACTCACCGTTTTGCGTGGTTCTATAACAATCGGCGCCTCTTCCTGAATATGCACTGCGGGTGCCGAAATAGGGGCGGTCGCGACAACTGGTGTTTGAATTGCAGGCGCTCTTACATCAAGGTTTAAGTCGAGTTTCGGTAGAGGCGCGACAGGTTTTGGATCTTCCAGTTCGCTGAGAATCGCACCCATCATAGCCTCTGTTCTGCGTTTAACATCAGTACACACACACGCAAACATCATAAGAGTGAGTGCCTTGCGGATACGGATTTTTGAGTTTGGATCGGGGTCTTTATAATCTTTAATTACATTTTCAATGACAGCCTCAACGCCGCCTCTGGAGTGGTCACTCGCCTGGCCGCTTTGTTTAAGCGCTTCATATAGATAACTGTATAGAGCACTTTCTTTTATGATGCCCTCAGCTCCATCTTCAGAGAAGCCATTGACATAGCCCATAAGCAGAGATATATGCTCAAGTTTAATACACTCTTTGAGTGCATTGATAATGAGAATACGAGCGATATGAACTTCCTCATACTTTTTACCGATTGGATGCGCCACCCAGCCCCGCTTAACCCAGTTTTGGATTGTGGAGCCCTCAAGACCCGTGACAGAGCAAACCTGCGACAAGCTCAGCCCTCCTGTCGCCTCAAGTAACATTTGAATTTTGTCAAATCCTCTAAGTCCCTGTTCAGATGGAGCCTTAGTCTTATCTGCATTAAGATTTAGCATGGTATCCTCCTGATATGCTCTTATTTGAATGAGTAACGATTCTGTATATTTTCCACCTATTATTTTATCATAGGTTCTTGTGAACGTCAATAGCTATTTTGTAGAATATACATAGAACAACCGCACAAGTAACTCGTGCAGTTGTTCTAAACATAAAAAATATTGATTTATAGTGATTAGCTGAGTTCGACTTCTGCGCCTGCCGCCGCAAGCTTGTCTTTAATTTCGGTAGCTTCGTCTTTGCTGATACCTTCTTTAATTTTTGTAGGTGCTGACTCAACAAGAGCCTTTGCTTCCGCAAGACCAAGACCTGTGATAGTTCTTACTTCTTTGATTACTTTAACTTTTTCTGCACCAAAGCTGGTCATTGTGACAGTGAATTCAGTTTGCTCTGCTCCGCCTGCCGCTTCGCCACCGCCGCCTGCTGCTGCAGGAGCTGCCATCGCCGCCGCTGAAACGCCGAACACTTCTTCAAGTTCCTTAACCATCTCTGAGAGTTCGATAACTGTCAGTTCTTTGATTTCTTCAATAAGTTTTGTTACTTTATCGCTTGCCATTATATTAAAACCTCCATCATATTTATTACTTAGCTTCTTCTTCTGCGGGTGTTTCGGGAGTTTCCGGTGCCGTGGCTTCCGCTACGGGTTCGGCAGATTCTGCTTTTGCCGGCTCTTCAGCAGGAGCTTCCGTTGCGGTAGCTTCTGTTGCTTCTTCAGCTTTTTCTTCTGTTTCTACTACGCCGCCGCCTTTTTCTGCCGCCGCTTTGAGGACAACTGCAAGGCTTGTAATCGGAGCAAGTAGTGTACCGAGAAATTGAGCTTGAAGAACAGGTAGAGCAGGAATGCTTGCAATAGCGTTTACTTCGTCAACTGAGAGGACTTTACCGTCCATAAATCCGGCTTTAATTTCAAAGTATTCAGGCATTTTATCTGCGAATTCTTTGATAATACGAGCAGGAGCAATCGGGTCTTCATTACTTGTAGCAAGTGATGTTGTTCCGACCAGAATTGACTCAATCGAATCAAAACCAACGTTTTTAACAGCAAATTTCATAAGTCTGTTTCTTACGACACTGTAGTCAACATCAGCTTCACGCAATTTAACGCGCATTTCTGTGTCCTCGATAACCTTGATGCCTTTGTAATCAACAAACACACCTGACTTGCTTTTAAGCCGCTCGGTCATTTGGTCAACAATTTGCTTCTTTTCTTCAAGAATTTTTGCACTTGGCATTTTACATTTCACCTCCATTTACTAATTAATAGTACGTTTCCATAGAAAAACCCCTGCACAAAGACAGGAGTAAACAGCCAAACATAAGGCCGCCCTCGGCAGGATTTACACAAAAGCCACCTGCTGTCTTAGGAACGCTAGGGGAATAATATCAGAAAAGCAAGCGATTGTCAAGGATAATTTGAGTTTTGCGGTAAGCGTCAAATGCGGACGGACAAGACCTCCCGTTCAACCGAGAGGCCTTACTTTTTTTGCCTTGCAAGAATCCGGCACGAACCACGGCAACAACCGTTC
>WQSX01000040.1 GCA_009787625.1 Oscillospiraceae bacterium | reverse complement strand
TCCCCTGCATGGCTCTGTAGGGGCGGCATTCTGCCGCCCGCTTTTGCTTCCACCGCAGATTTACACCGCTGTAGCCACCGCAATGTTCTGTCACACGAACTCTTCACATAGTCGCGGGTGGAAGGTAACTCAATGCACTCGTCAAACGCCATAATGATGTCACTGCCCAAATTGAGTTGAATTTTAATGCTGTCTTCGGGCGACATGAAAATTTTGCGCCCGTCAACATGTGAGTTAAAAGTCACACCTTCTTCGGAGATTTTACGAAGCCCCGCGAGCGAAAAAATCTGAAAACCACCGCTATCTGTCAAAATAGGCCCGTTCCAAGCCATGAAACGATGCAAACCGTCAAGCGAACGGATAAGTTCATCGCCCGGCCGAATGTGCAAATGATAAGTGTTTGCAAGAACTACCTGACATTTGAGTTCGCGCAGGTCAAAACCAGACAAACCACCTTTAATAGCCGCCTGCGTAGCAACATTCATAAACACGGGAGTTGAAATGCTCCCATGCCCGGTAATAAATTCTCCGCGCCGTGCCCGCCCGGCTTTTGAAATAATCTTAAACATAACCCGATTGTAGCAGAGAATGTTGTTTGAAGCAAGAAAAACAAAACGAATTGTTTACATAATGTTATATACAAATTGTTGACAAATCCTGAGAAACCCATTATAATCAAAGATGTTACGGATGATGTGGACACCATTTTGGAGGACTTGGTGTTCAAAGGGTTTATGAAAGGATGCGATAATTATGAGAATTAACAACAACATGGGAGCGATGAACTCCCAGCGCCAGCTAGGCGTAAACAACAATGCGGCTGCCAACAGGCTCGAAAGGCTCAGTTCAGGCAACCGTATTAATCGTGCTGCCGATGATGCGGCAGGACTTGCCATTTCAGAACGAATGAGAACACAAATCATCGGAACGATGACAGCATCAAGAAACACCCAAGATGCAATCTCACTAATTCAAGTGGCAGAAGGAGGACTGCAATCCCTTGGAAACATGCTGCAGCGTGGCCGTGAACTGGCTGTGCAGTCAGCAAACGGAACGAATCAAGAGATGGACAGATCAGCCATACAGTCCGAGTTTTCAAACATTGTAGCAGAAATCGATGACACCGCCGCAACCACCCAATTTAACGGAATGAATGTCCTCGATGGCTCAAGTAGCCCAATCACAATTCAAGCGGGTCCCAACGCAGGCGACACAGTGGATTTAGACATTGGAGCAATGACAGCAGGCGAGTTGCTGGGATTTAGTGGAGAGCAATACAACGCAGAGACAGATGTAAACCTATCAAACGCGGCATCATCATCACAGGCACTCGACACAATCGACCAAGCCATAAATGATGTAAACATGCAGCGTGCAGAACTGGGCGCAATGCAAAACCGCATGGAATTCAGAATGCAAGCGCTTGATATCCAAGCGGAAAATGCACAAGCCGCTGAAAGTCGCATACGCGACACAGACATGGCAAGGACAATGTCAGAACTGACAACATCTAACATCTTAAGCCAAGTCAACACAGCAGTATTGGCACAAGCAAACGCCCAGCCTCAAAACCTTCTGGGTCTGTTAAGCTAACCAAAAACCGGCGCTCCGAATAAAATAAAACCCAAAACCGTACAAAAAATTCGCCGAACATCTGCTCGGCGAATTTTTAATGGCAACAAATAAAACCCTGTGGACATTATGGCTCCTATAAAGCCAATCGATAAATCTCCAAGATATCATTATAATCCAAAACCTGAAAAGACCCGATAGTGCGAGTCTTATTATAAGAACAAAGCGAAGCAAGCTCTTCGATGTCAAACTCTGCATCGTCAGGCACACCCTCAGCAAGTGATACAGGCGCACCGAGACTGCGGAAAAACTCAACAGTAGCGGAAATCCCGGCAAGAGCGGCGGCGGCGCCATCAGACGCGGTGATACCCCAGACCTTCCGAGCATAACGGGCAAAACGGTCAACATCGGTGCGGTAGACATACTTAGCCCATGCAGGCCAAGTGATGGAAAGACTCTCGCCGTGTGGAATATCAAACTTGCCTGAAATTGCATGACCAAGCTGATGCACAGAAAAATCAAGTGTCTGCCCAAGCCCCGTCAAAGCATTGTGCGACAGACTACCTGCCCACATAAGCTCAGAACGAGCCTTGTAATCATCATGCCACTCCATAGCCACGCGTCCATAACGCACAACAATGCGCATGAGCGCTTCCGAAAGCTCATCAGTTAAAGCATTGTCAGCATCGGGAGCAAAGTAGCGGTCAAGCGTATGCATGAGAATATCAACAACCCCGCAAACAGTGTGCCGAACAGGCAGAGAGTAAGTCAAAGTTGGATCCATAACAGCAAACTGCGGGCGATTGAGCTGAGAAGTGAGCCCGCGCTTGATCTTGAGCTTAGTGTTTGTGAGAACAGCAGATGAGCTGGTCTCACTACCCGCAGCCGCGATAGTCAAAACAGCACCGACCGGCAAAGAGCGCTCAAGGTTCACTTTCAACGAGAAAATGTCCCAGAGGGGAACGTCAGGATTTGCAAGCCCGTGTGCCACAGCCTTAGCAGTATCAATGACGCTTCCACCGCCGACACCAAGCACAAAATCAAAACCTGAGTCCCGATGTTTGCCGACAACCTTCTGAGCAAACTCTACAGTGGGATTTATCTGCACCCCACCAACAGCAAAGTATTTGAGCCCTGCCTCATTCAGCGAATCGGTAACACGCTCAAGAACCCCGCTTGAAACAGCACTGCCCATGCCATAGAAAACAAGAACCTTGGTACCGCCAAAAGACTTAATCTCCTCGCCCACAGAAGAAACAGTATTCTCTCCAAAAACAACCTTTGTTGGACTCCAAAAAGTAAAATTATTCAAAAACTTTTCCTTTCTATAACCCCTTAAAACAAACCGATCACTTTTTTAGTTCATGAGAAATCGCCAAACTGTAAAATCGCCAAACTGTAAAATCGCCAGACGATATAACGCGGTCAATCGCCTACATAATGGCGCCAGGTTTCAAAATCGTAATTAGCCTCCTAATTTGAATTTAACACAAATCGTTCAATTGCAACAGCTACGCCGTCCTCATCGTTTGACGATGTGACGTGGTCGCAAGCCTGCTTGATGTCGTCGTGAGCGTTCGCCATAGCCACAGAAAAGCCGACATATTCAAGCATGGAGACATCGTTGTAAGCATCTCCAAAAGCAATCATCTCATGACTGCCTATACCTAAAATCCGTCCAACCTCAGCAAGTGCAGTCCCTTTGGTGGAACTTGGGCTGACAAACTCCAAAAGAAACGGCAAAGACGAAAAACAATTGAGCTTATCACCAAAATGTGCATTCATCTCAACCTGCAACTCACCAATCCGCTCAGGTTCTGCAATCCAAAGAACTTTAGAAATGCAAGAAGCATCATCACCAATATCAGAAAGCTCAGAAATAACAGGCATATCCAAATTAGAATAGAGAGCGTTGTACCTAAGAGTGCCGGGACAAATTCGATTGGCGCGGAGCCGGGTATCAGTCCAAACAACCTGCCCCAAATTGAGCTTCTGCCCGATATCAAATGCCTCTTTGGCGAGATCATAGTCCAAAAAAGACTCAAAAAGCAGTTTCTTAGACTTCCCCATATAAGCCGCCGCACCATTAAAAACAATGAAAGGCATATCCACATCAAAAAGGTCATTGACAATATCAATCCCACGAAGCGGCCGTCCCGTAGCGGCAACAAAGATAACCCCCGCATCAACAGCCCGTAAAATAGCGGATTTTGTACGTTCGGTAAGCTTAAACTCACTATTGACAAGGGTACCGTCCAAATCGCTTGCAATAAGTTTAAATTTCATCAAAAGCCAATTATCCTTCAACATTGAATATTACTAACATCATTATACGCAAATTTAACAGAGCAGTCAATTGTTTTGTTAAAAATAGGGTTTTGTAAGATTTGTGCTGACATAACAAAAATAATATGATAAAATGATAAGCATGAAAATATGGGGGTGCCGCTCGTTGCGCCCACTAAAAAGCAGAGGAGACAGACAAATGGAATGGAGCTTCAAAAAAGCCGACGGCCCGGCATGGCCAAAAGATGAGAATAATCAGCCTGTGCCACCCGCATACCTAAAGCACATCTCAGGCGGTCCGTTAGACTTGGAAATAGCCCTAAACCTACTGACAGCCTACGGAATCCCGCATGTCAGCGAATACCCGAATAACGGCTCATTCGGCAAGATGATATTCGGGCACCCGCCAAGCGGCATGGAAATATTTGTTCCCGAAACAATGCTGGAAGACGCAAAAAACATACTGAGCGCAGAAGCAGTAGAAGCGAGCGATGACGAAGAGGGAAGCGGAGAAGAGGAGTAATCACAAAAATGAACTACAAAGAGCAATATAATAAATGGCTTAACAGTCCGAAGCTTTCAGAAAACGAAAAGGCAGAGCTAAAAAGCATAGAAAACGACGAAAAAGAAATAGAGAGCAGATTTTTCAGCCCACTCGAATTCGGCACAGCAGGGTTGAGGGGAATAATGGCAGTGGGTCTGTTTCGCATGAACATACATATAATCCGCCACACAACGCAGGCATTCAGCGAGCTGATAAACGAAGAACCCATGGGTGACAAATGCGTTGCAATATGCTACGATTCAAGGCTTAACAGCGACACGTTTTCAAAAGAAGCCGCCTGCATTATAGCGGCAAACGGCATAAAAGTGCGAATATTCGACGCACTGCGCCCAACCCCTGAACTGAGCTTTGCAATCAGAGAATACGGCTGCATAGCGGGAATCAACGTAACAGCCAGCCACAACCCCAAAGAGTACAACGGCTACAAGGTCTACTGGTCAGACGGCGCACAACTCCCACCTCACCATGCAGAAAAAGTAGCAGAAAAAATGAGCAAACTCGACATATTCGACTCAGTAAAAACAATGGACTACGATAAAGCGGTAGCCGAAGGTTTAATTACAATAATGGGCGAAGAAACCGACGAAAAATTCCTGAAAAACGTTATGGAACAAGCAAACGACCAAGAGAGCGTTAAAAAAGTAGCAGACAGCTTCAAGCTGGTATTCACGCCATTTCACGGAGCAGGGCACAAGCTGGTCCCCGAAGCCCTAAAACGCCTGGGACTAAAGCACATACTCTGCGAGCCGGAGCAGATGAAAATAGACGGAAACTTCCCAACAGTGAGCTCACCAAACCCCGAAAATCCCGAAGGCTTCGAAAAATCAGTTGCGTTGGCAAAAGAAAACGGAGCAGACCTGATTATAGGCACAGACCCCGACTGCGACAGAGTTGGGATAATGGTGCGCAATGACAAGGGCGAATACATTACAATATCAGGCAACCAAACAGGAGTATTATTGCTGGATTACTTAATAGGAGCCAAAACCAGAGCGGGCATAATGCCCCCAAAACCCGCAATGCTGAAATCACTGGTGACAACAGAAATGGCAAGAGTAATATCAGAGAAAAACGGCCTTGCCTGTTACGACACATTCACAGGCTTCAAGTTTATGGCGGAGAAGAAAAACGCTCTGGAAGCTGCAGGAACAAACAAAGTAATATACTCATACGAAGAGAGCTACGGCTACATGATAGGCGACTTCGTGCGCGACAAAGACGCAGTAACAGCCTCAATGCTGCTGGCAGAAATGGCGGCATGGTACGCAACTCAAAATATGACCCTATACGATGCTCTGATAAAGCTATACGAAAAATACGGACAGTTCGCCGAAAAAACTCTAAACCTCGTAATGCCGGGCTTGGACGGCATAGAAAAAATGAGAAAACTGATGACAAATCTAAGAGAAAGCCCACCCACACAGATAGCAGATGTTGAAGTAATAATGCGCCGAGATTATGAGTCCGGCACAGAATTAGACGTGAAAACAAACAAAACAAAAGAAATAGAACTAAAAGGCTCAAACGTACTGCGCTACGGCATGGCAGACGGTACAGCAATAATAGTAAGACCCTCAGGCACGGAACCGAAAGTAAAAGTCTACATACTGGCAAGCGGAGAAACCCAAAAAATCTGCACAGAAAAAATAGAAAAATACGAAGTGTGGGCAAACGAATTAGCAAAATAAGAGTCAATCGCGTAGCATAAATGTAATGAATTTACATCAAATAAACTGGCAAATAAAAATTATGGATTTTTGTAGAACAAATACTGAAATTTCTCCTCTTTTATTAGTGTACAGAAAAAGCTACATTAGGATTCCAAGGGGAGAAAATTATGTTAAACAGGCAAATACCTCGCAAAGTAAGAAAAAAAGCTCAGGCGCAAACTAAGAAATTGCATATGGGTTCGGTTTCAGAGACCTTAGCCGGAAAATCAAAACGAGCATTTTCTTTAGCTATGGCAGCTTTGCTCTGCTCCATTATTTTAATACCGGCAATGGGTATTATCGTAACGGCGCACGAAGGCGCAAAAGGATTGAACACACTACACACTGTAGAGTTTCACGCAAACGGCGGAATCATTGGCGAAATGACCGCCGACACCCGCCAAGTCTCGGCAGGAGCCACGATTGCAAGTCTAAATGTCCCGTCACCATTTAAGATAGGTTTTGCATTCAGAGCTTGGAGCACAAACCCGAATAATCACACTACTTTTGCGGATACCGTTCCTGCCGCCACGCAAGTAAAAAGCGATATGATTCTCTACGCCATGTGGGGACGTGAGATAAGTTTCTTTACGGGAGGAACCGATTTGGTTCGGCCGATTGTTGTTCCGCACGGGTTTGCGGTAAAAGATGTAGAAGGTGTTACATGGCCTTCCGACCCAACCATGGAAAATCATACATTTGGTGGCTGGTGGACTACCGCCGGTGGTGTCGGTACTCAAATCACAGAACATTCAATATTAGAATTTTCAGGTCCTACAATGTTGTATGCATATTGGATAGAAGATAAGGTAGTAAAACAACCCATACACACGTTGACATTTGACCCGACATTGGGCTCTATAGCCTCCGGTCATCATGATACGCGGCTGATGCGCCATGATCGCACTCTTGCACAGTCAAACGCTGAAATACCGGGTCTCAATCAGAGTGTTCCAAACGCCGGGTCAGCTCCGGCACTCGCACCGGGAACGCTAAATCCAAACACCAATCCAAGCAACTCTGTGCGAGGGCTAACCCAAAACACTATCAATTTTGTTAGGTGGGCAGATAGTCCCGTAAACGTGCAAGGAGCTTCGGGTACTTATTTTGATGTTGCCGCATGTACGATTCAAGCAGATACCACAGTATATGCACAGTGGGCTTATAGGGTAGACTTCCGCACAAACGCGCTGAATGAGGATATGAGCAATTCACACGCCGACAGACTCATTTTTGTTCCGTATGCTCAGTTTGAGGGCGCAAGCATTGCAAGCAGGGGTCGTACAATTAATCATGTTAATTCTGTAGATGCGGCTACCACTCTCCCTGCCGACCCGCTGCGGCGTGGGCACATATTTATGGGGTGGTTTAACATGCCGGTTCCGATTGGTGCTGATGCAGGTGTATTAGAGGCAATGGGCGCAAGGAAGTTCACGGCAGATTGCGCCATACAGCAAACGGGCGACGTTTTTGCACTTTGGCATAGAGAAACTACCGGACATATAGAGGTTAAGTTTGAACTTCAGGGTGGAACGTGGAGAGTTGGCACTGAGATTGGACACCGCTGGCTTGAGGTCACCATAGCTCCAAATGGTTTCGACAATTTAGCGAGAACAATCTCCCAACAGTGGGGAAATGAGCAAAATACCGCAATCAGCCGAGAACCGGGAGGCGCAACGGTACCGGGCTTAGGTGCAGTACCCAGAAATCCAACAAGAGAAGGATATTTATTTGTTGGCTGGCACAGAGACCCAAACCAAGCCGGCAATGCTTTTGGCTCCGGTTCCGGTGGGACAATCATCGATATATTAAACGAACCGTTCGCAATTGACACTACTTTGTACGCAATATGGAGGCCTCAGAGAAATCTGACACTTGACCCAAACGGTGGGAGTCTTAACAGCCACAATGTAGCCGGAAGCCAAAATGTGTTTCCAATCCCTGAGGGGTGGTCGTGGCAGGACGTTCAAAGCAATAGCACAGGGCGCCTTTCCGACCAAAATGGTGGAGGTGAGCCTATGCTTAGTGCCGTAAGCTTTTTAAGTGGAGCCACAAATCGTACAAGCAGAGATGGATTCACAAGACTTGGCTGGAACACTGCTCGGAATGGCACAGGAATGCCTTTGTTTACCGGTAACACGATTGTGAATCAAGATACCACGATTTTTATGCAGTGGTCAGCACCTGTGCATTTTAATTTAAATCACCCGGCCAATCCGGCACGACGTGATGTTGTGCAGACAAACCACATAGCTTATGGCAGAACTTTCAACACTCATGCACAAAACCGAAATGCACCGGCATTAACTACTCCATTCCCCGGTCCGCACAGCGTGACTTGGCTGACTTCAAGTACCCACTCCTTCTTTGGCTGGCACACAAGTCCGGACCCTGCGAACATACCCGGAACATGGTTTGATGCAAACACTGCAGTTACAGCACCAATCACAGTCTACGCCATATGGGGTTCGGGGGTGTCGTTCAGTTCGGGGTTTGCTCCTCCTGAAGTTATACTTCCCCAAAACATGCACCGTGAATTACACCCCAAAGCAGGAGATTATCCAAATGGTCTGCCTTTGGAGAATTTTCCCGACCCCCCTGAGTGGGAAGATGAGCACGGTAATGTCTTAGGTGAATTCATAGGTTGGGCTACACGCCCGGAAGGAGGTAGCGGGGTTGGTCCTACATCAGAGTTTAGATATCCGATTACGGTTTATGCGACATGGTTTGTGAGTGTAAGATTCATAAGCTGTGATGGAAAAACCGAACTGCCGGGCGGTTTTGGACTGGATCTTGCGAATAACCCCACGCTTGGTGTACCACCGGCTGCCCCACATTGTGAGGGTCTACGATTCAGCCACTGGGCAGATGCAACCGGTAACATATATAATTCGAATACAATTATCACACACTCAGTTACACTATTTCCACACTATGTCGCCGATGTTACATTACCACCCACAGAACCGGCACCACCTGTAGAACCGGCACCACCCACAGAACCGGCTCCGCCCGTAGAACCGGCACCACCCACAGAACCGGCTCCGCCCACGATAGTACCACCGACAGTGGTTCCGCCGCATTCGGTAGTACCACAGCCTGCGGTAGTATCACCCACGGTAGCGCCACCCATAACGGTAACGCCACCCACGGGAGCGCCCGGTGACGGACAAGCTGCATCACCTGACGGAAGCAATCACGAAATAATTACAGATGCAGGGGTAGGCATGGCAGTTAACGAATGGAATGGAAATGAAATCACTTCGGGAACAATGGGTAATGCAGAAATATATGCAAGCATGGCAGAGCAAGGTGTACCAATGTTTGAACCCGGCGGAGACAACCCAATACCACTCTTCGCACCGCAAGCATTTAGAACCCTGACGTGGGCACTTCTAAACTTGCTACTCACAATCGGCGGAATACTCCTCACCCTATTCACTGTGATAAGAGCCTTGAAAATTAAAAAGCGCAAAGAGGGGAAACACGTCAAATACGCAGAATTTCTGAAAGAACAAGAAGAGAAAGAAAAAAGGTCGTTCAGGTTAATTCCGATAATTATGTCAGTAATTGCAACAGTAGCGGCAATAGTTCTGTTCATTCTCACACAAGGAATGACAAGGCTCATGGTACTCATAGACTTTTGGACAATTTGGCACCTGGTTATCTTTGCAATAGGACTCGTATCTTTGATAATTACAAGAAGGCGCAAATACGATAATGATTACGAAGAGCCACGCACAAGGAGGAAGCATACATGCCACATGGTTTAGTTGTGAGTGACAACGAAGAAAAAAAGCATTTCATAGATGATGAGCTGACTAAGTTGGTGGTAGATGCAATTGACGGAGGCAAAGCAGAGTTATCTCTGCTTTGCAAACAAATAATCAACCCCGTACTTTACAGAATAATGCGTACAGTTGACAATAGGTCAGACGCTGAGGATATTGCGCAGGAAGTCATGCTGTTGATCTGCCGGAACATAAAAAAAGTTCGTGACCCGAACTATTTTAGGTTATGGTTAAACAAGATTGCGGCACACGAAATACATCGTTATTTTAAGAAAAATCATGATTACAACAGAAAAATTGAAAGTATAGACGACTGTAGGGAGCTGGCAAATGAAAGCGAGGCAAGCATGCCTATGGAAAGGGTTATAAACAAAGAAGCTTTTGAAATTATATCAAAAATGGTGAAAAATCTGCCAAGACAACAGCAGATGGTAGTAAAACTAAAGTATTACGAAGGGTTAACCGTAACGGAAATAGCAAAGGAAACAGGTCTGGCTAAAACCAGTATATCAACGCACCTTGCAAGAGCACATGTAAATATAAAGTCAGAGCTGGAAAAAATTGCAAGCACAGAAATATTTTTATTTTCATGCAACGGCAGAATAGACATGACAAAAGCCATGTCACAGCTTGAAAATGAAGGAAACAGGGAAACCTACACAATCTATTTCACGCATCAAGACGAAAATAGCATAATAAGAGAACTCCACAGAGACATAAGTAAAAATTAACTGCGAATCTTTGCCCGCCCCTGAGGAAGCTCTTCTTCGGAAGAAGAATCACCGCCGTCAGGCTCGGGGACATCAGCCGTAACGGTAGGAAGCTCAGTAGCCACAGGCCCCGAAGGTCCGGTAGTTATGTTTCCGCTGAGCTGAACATTGCGGTTTTCCAGCTCAGCACCAATCGACTGTAAAGCCCCACTGGTGATGATAACGGAAACACCCGTACCAAGCAGATTATGAATAATAACATCACCGCAACCAAGCTCATCTTCAACAACTACGGAACTAAGCTCGTGCATAGCGTTCATAAGCATACCCTTAGGAATTTCACCATCAGTACGCACAGGAATAACAGGAATGTCAGGGAAATTAGTGCGCACGGTGGTGGTGAGTACCCTCATAGGATTGGTAGTCTCAGAAATAGCAAAATCCTTACCCTTAATACACTTGTTTCCCTCAACAACTATATTCTTGCCGGAGCCGATAACTTCAAGTTCGCACCCAAGAGGACAATCAATACAATAGAGCTTTTTCATATAATGGACCGGTTCCTTTCAAAAATCAAACTGCAAAGCCGGCACTGAGCTAATTACGCAAGCCTGAGCGCAACCTTACTTTCAGCGGTCAGTTCGGACGTAATACTGGCAGTAATGCTGTAAGTCTCCTGTGGGCGGAGCCGTGCAAATGCTTCAGTACACACATCGATAGAATTAACATTGAGACAGACTGTTCTGTCGTTGTAGTGAGTGTCCACACGAAAGAAAACAGTTATCTCCCCACTTGAATTTTGAATGTCAACACACTGAGGAAGGAATGTAAGGAAATTCTTACTTCCGTTGATTTTGACTGCTGTCCTATCATGGGGAAAATGCCTTGCAGCACTAAGCCCAACAAGAGAACCGTGCTTGGAAACAAGAGAAGAAGTGGTGCTTATAAACGCCGCACTACCGCAGATAAAAAGCCCATCTAAGGAAGTCATTCCGTTCTGGTCACAAATAGGCGCGTGCGTAGTTGGACACATCTTCACACCGAGAGATTCAGCCAAATCCGTATCGCTGACAAGATTCAAAGACAAAAACAAACTGTCGCACTTAACAGCCCCACCGGTTCCGTAAATCGGGTCGCCATTTTTATTCGTCCTAAAAACCTCAACAGCTCTCAAGCGTTCGCTGCCGAATACACGAGTTACAGTATGATTTAGGTGCAGAGGAATCTCAAAATCATTCAGGCACTCCGCGACAGTTTGCAAAGATGCCTGCGGTTCACTCAAAGGCTCATACACACCGAGCACCGTGGCGCCCTCAAGAGATAGACGCCTCGCCAAATTGAGGGAGATATTTCCGCTTCCGAGAATCACAGCATTTTGTGCGGGAAGCTGACCAAAAACATTTATATAGTGCTGAGCAGCACCTGCAGTGAACACACCCGACGGCCGAGTTCCATGTATACCAAGTTGTCTGGGAGGCTGTTCATAAGAACCCGTAGCGAGAATAACTTTTTCGGCATCTACTGTCATAATCCCGTGACGATTAGAAAGCGTCAGTTGAAATGTACCGCCAACACTCGTTATACTCAAAACGTGAGTTTGAAGCAAAATAGCAACACCGTTATCACGAAGAACAGAAGTTCTGGCGAACGCCAACTCAGGACCGCTGATACGACTTAAATCATCATCATTATCACTATCACTATCAAAGCAGCAATCGACAATTTGATTGAGCCGCCCGCCGAGACGAGTCTCTCGCTCAACAAGCAAAACAGATGCGCCGTCATCAGAAGCAGCGGCAGCGGCAGCAAGCCCTGCGGCACCGCTTCCAATAATGACAATATTGATTCTAGACATCACCATCGTCAGCCATTTCCCTTCTTATAATATTAGCCATCGCACCTACATCAATAGATGAAATCACACGAAGCTTACCCTCTGTTTCAGGATTTGGAGCTGCAAAAGGCAGTTGCATTTCTCCGGAAACGGCAGGAGCACCCGATTTAAAAGCCTTAATATCATCCTCTGTAATCGTCGTCTTTACAGCACCAAGCAGAAGCTCACTACCACTTTCACCCTTCTTAATATGGTGCAGAGCAAAACGCTTTTCAGATGCAATAAGTTTCAAAACCTGCGCTTCACAGGAACCACCCTGGCAGATACCCATTGTAGTTCTCACTCGGCGCTTCACACCATCGAGCGTGCTGCATTTTATATTTCTACGCAGAGCCTCAAGCACTTCGCCACGGCTAATCTGCTCGCATTTACATAAAATGATGCCATAATCGGGATTTGCAATGATGAAGTCTGACCTCTCCTCAATCGACATTTCTGAAAGCTTCGGTGGGGGAGTACGCTTAGGTTCAAACTCAGAATTGAGTTCTACCTTTATGCTCCTGCCCAAAACTTCAACAGCCATACCTGCAATCTCCACGGCAATGGCGGGAGCCGCTGTGAGTCCCGGAGCTGTTATGCCTGCGGCATGTACGATGTTTAGAACACTTTTACCCTTAGTGACGACAAAATCATCTTCATAGGTGCCGGAAGTTATGCCGGAAAAATATGAAATAATTTGCTTTTCTTCCAGCTTTGGGCAGGTCTTGGTCTGCGCTCCAATAATATCCTGCACATTGGGGAGCAAAGTAGAAAAATCCTCCCTGTTGATGGTGCCAAACACATCAGGACCGATGAGAAAACTCCCGCCTATTGTACGAGTTATACCTGTGCCATGCAGATGCCTCTTCTTTTTGTTCCTCTTCTTCACAATGGGGAATGTGGGAGTCTCCACAAGCGAGTCTACATATTTTTTATCAACAACGACATTTGTTTTTTTATTTGGGTGAAGCGAGAAAAATCTATCATCTGCATACGTAGCGATATCTTCACCAAATGCGCCCGCCGCGTTAATCACAACCTTTGGCATTATTGCACCGCGATTAGTTTGAACCTTTTGTATCTCGCCATTTTCGACGACCATACCCTGCACCATGGTGTTAAAAGAAAAGACAACACCGTTACTTGCGGCATTTTCGGCAAAGGCGAGAGTCAGGTCAAACGGGTCAACAATACCCGCCTTGGGGTAAAAAAGCGCAGAACCGATGCTTTTATTCAAAGCAGTCTCAGATTTATGAAGAGTTTCTTTTGGGATAATTGCAACATTCTTGTGCCCCCACCATTTCCTGCGCCAGAGCGAGAGGAAGGTAAAAGGCTCCCACATACGGTTTTGGAAATAGAAAAGCTGCCCGCACCTCTCAAACGTAACGCCGAGATCTGAGCAAGTTTTGTCGAACATATCATTGCCCAGCTTGGCAAATCTGGTTTTTAAAGTGCTGTTTATATGCGGAACACCGGAGTTTATAATCCCGTTGTTGCGCCCCGATGCGTGCATTGCAAGGTCGTGCTCCTTTTCAACGAGCAAAATATTGAGCTTATAGCGCGAAAGTTCACGTGCAATCGCGCAGCCGATAATACCGCCGCCGATAATGAGCACATCAGGCTCTTCCCATTCAAGTTTACCATCTTCGATGCGAGGCTTGCGAATAGGCATCGGCTTCTCGCCGGTGCATAAGATCTCGTTTACAAAATAAAAATACGGGTTTTCATGTGCGGCAATTTTGCCGGCAAGAACCACATCACGCCAGCTTTCGAGTTCACCTGATAACACAAGGCGACCGCCCTCTTCGCGAGCCGCCACCTGTTCACCGAATTTCTTATGTAAAATTTTGTTTATCTTCTTTAAACTCGCCACTTTCTACTACTCACCTATGGAAAAAATAAGTAACTATTCAGTACCCTTTTCTTGTCTTTCTGCGGCTTCGTGCAGAATTAGCCGATTCTTCTTCTGAAAATGGAGTCCTCACGCCCATAGTGAGCCACCTTGATATCTGCACCGAGAGAGTTGAGCTTAGAAATCATTTTTTCATAACCACGCTCAATATAGTGGACATTTTCAATAACCGTTCTACCTTTGGCGGCAAGTCCCGCAATAACAAGAGCGGCACCGGCACGTAAATCAGTAGCTTTGATAGGGGCACCTGTGAAGTAGGGGATTCCTTCAATCAGCGCGGTTCTGCCGTCTACACGGATAGAACTGCCCATTTTTGCAAGTTCATCAACATATTTGAATCTATCTTCCCAAACGCTGTCTGTGACGATGCTTGTGCCATCAGCAAGACAGAGAACAGTTGAAATCTGCGGTTGCATATCGGTGGGGAAGCCCGGATAAGGCATGGTTTTTACATGAGTTCTGGTGAGAGGACCTTTTCTCTCTACCATTATAGCATCACCCAAATCAACAACAGTCACACCCATTTCACGTAGCTTAACAGAGATGCAATCGAGATGTTTTGGAATAATATCTTTGATGATAACACGACCACCGGTTGCGGCAACAGCCGCCATATAAGTGCCTGCTTCGATTTGGTCGGGAATAATTGAATAAAAGCCGCCACCCAAGCGTCTGACACCACGAACTTTAATCTCACTGGTGCCGGCACCTCTGACATCTGCGCCCATCGAGTTGAGGAAGTTGGCGAGGTCGACGATATGCGGCTCTCTTGCAGCATTTTCGATAACAGTCATACCTTTAGCCAAAGTAGCACCGAGCATAAGATTGATGGTAGCACCAACAGATACCACGTCTAAATAGATAGTCGTGCCGCTCAGCGCTTCGTCTGTAACAGCAGTGACGATACCATTTCGGACATGGACGTTAGCACCCATAGCAGTAAAGCCCTTGATATGCTGGTCAATAGGGCGAACGCCACCAAAATTACAGCCTCCGGGCATAGCGACATCTGCTCTTCCGAAACGGCTGAGCAGTGCACCTATTAAATAATATGAAGCCCTAATGCGACGCATCATATCAAATGTCGCATGTGAAGTGCCAACACGAGAACAGTCGATATCAATAGTCCTCTTGTTAACGGATTTGATTCTCGCACCCATTTCTTTAAGGATGTTGAGCAGGGTCTTAACGTCAGATATATCAGGCAGATTTTCTATTCTACAGACACCGTCTACCATGAGGGCGGCAGGAATAATTGCAACTGCTGCGTTCTTTGCCCCGGAAATTTCAATTTCACCATTGAGTTCATTTGCGCCGTTTATGACGTACTTAGTCACAGACTCACCTCAATTATTTTGAAAATACGTAATTCGCTACACTTTGTAACTCTTTCTCGCATATTGTACATTACTTTGTGATTTATTGCAAGACTTTTGTTTCCAAATTATGAAAATTTCTCAATTAAGATTTATGCACAGTACACAAGTCAGCTCGGAAATGGGTAGAAACTCACACATAAGTAACCGGATTTCCTTTCCGTTCCGGTGGTTGTTTAGGTGACTTTTCAGCGGGGTAGCCAAGTGCGAGAGAGGCTGTTACTGTTTCGTCCTTGCCGAGCCCTATAGTATACATGAACTCGCGAAAACCCTCGCTGTCATCGAGCCAATGCGGTGGATTGATATAGCAACTTCCCAGTCCCAGAGACTCAGCGGCAATTGTCATGTTCTCAATTGCACATACGGAATCAGCCATTGCGTTCGTGTGGCCTTTTTTGTGTGCGGTAACGATAAGAGTGGGTGCCCACCACATATAGTTAAAGTGAAAATCAGGCATATGCGCATGTTCAATAGTGCTGCGCAGAGAGGCATATGTATTTTCATCAGGAATAATTTTAGCAAACTCAATTTTCGATATTCTGATTAACTCACTCAAAACATCGGGATTTTGGATAACAATAAAATGCGTGAGTTGAGCATTACCGCCACTGGGCGCACATCGGCCGGCTTCAATAACAGCGGTTAAAAGTTCCTCGTCAACCTGCTCCTGCGTATATTCACGCACACTCCTACGAGACATAATAACATCAATAACTTTATTCATGATAAATAATAGCTCCTTATTAGTATTTGAAAGTACAGTGTAGCACAGCACAGACAATATGTAAACATCACTCAGCAACAACTTTAATAAGCACAGGTACCTTACTTTCCCACCCTAAAGCCATGATATGAACCCCCTCACAAAAGTCACGGCATTCATCAATAATGGAAGAAGCGATCTCCAAACCAATCTCACCGGACTTCGCTCTATCCTTATCAGAATCCAGTCTGTCAATAATCCCCTGCGGAATCTGCACACCCGCAATGTTCTTATTCATAAACCGAGCCATGCCCGCACTCTTCAAGATAACCACACCAAGCAAAACAGGAACACCAAAAGCTCTAGCTTTTTCCATAAACGCCGCAAACTTTTCAGGCTCAAAAACAGCCTGAGTCTGGAAAAACTCAGCACCCGCATGAATCTTCTTCTCCATTTTAATAAGCTGCGCATCAGGATTATCAGAGCAAGGAGAAACCACAGCACCCTTGAAAAACTTAGGGAAAGGGGAAGAGAGCTCATTACCGTTAAAATCAACACCACGTTCAAGCTCGCAGGCCGCATGAAGCAGAGAAACACTGTCCAAATCATAAACAGGCTTAGCATCAGGCGCATCTCCAAGTGAAGTATAGTCACCGGTAATCATAAGTACATTACTGATACCAAAATAAGCCGCACTGAGCAAATCCGATTGCAGAGCAATCCTATTCCGATCGCGGCAAGCAAGCTGATAAATAGGCTCATGTCCATTATCCAGAAGTGCCTTACAAGTAGCAAGCGATCCCAGACGCATAACAGAAGCCTGACAATCAGTAACATTAACTGCGGCAGACTCACCAAGAAACGCCCCGGCATCCTCAAGAACCCCATCGAGCGAAATCCCCTTAGGTGGTCCAACCTCAGAAGTAAAAACAAATTCGCCGCTTTTTAGTTTTTCTTTTAGTTTCATACGGTACTCCTTGTTATTCATTTGCCGGACTTTCCGGGAGATGCCGGACTTTCCGGGAGACACAGGACAATAGAAATATAAGAAATTTTTAGGCGCCTCTTTGCTGTGCTGCCATATGGTGCCACCATGTAGCTTTTTTCTTCAGCGGTCTATTTTGGCTTTACTCGCAAAAATTTTTAAATTTCTATTGCCCTGCATCTCCCTGTATTTTTCCATTTTCCACTTTCAATTATACTTGATTGTATGTTTATACGTTTATTTATACGCGCCCAACCACATTCCATTTCACTGTCAACCTCACACTTGCCATCTTTTTCACCGCCACAGCCTCCGTTTATAAGACTCTTTGCACACGAAGTAATCGGACAAATAGCGCCGGTTTTATTCAAATGACAATCGCCGCACAGAGCGCAGTCAAATTCCGAAGGGGTCGCTCCCTGAAATCCGGGAAGCAGAAAAGTATCACATAAAGGGTATACATCTTTTTTTGGAAAGTATGATGAAATTTGCTGCACACCGACTCCACAGGAAAGTACCAAAATACGCCCACAAGAATCGAAAAGACTTTCATTGCCCTGTTGAGACGCCTTGAAGTTGTCTGCACTGCACACGTGAAAAGATTCGATGACCTCGATATCGGCTCGCGAGGCCCTGAAAATGCGTGCGCCGTCAAGTGCCGAAA
This sequence comes from Oscillospiraceae bacterium, assembly GCA_009787625.1. GTDB lineage: Bacteria > Bacillota > Clostridia > Oscillospirales > Oscillospiraceae > WRMH01. The sequence continues at coordinate 7,563 of WQSX01000040.1, read as the reverse complement.
TCAGGTCGATTCCGGAAGATTGCAGTTCATTGCACCCTTCACAGACCACCACAAGAGCACCGGAGCAAACAATGGACACCAGCTCACTATCAGATTTTAACTTCAAATAAAACATAATAAAAATTCCTATCAACGTTATGGAAAATTAAGCAAACAAGCACATAAAAATTAAACATAAAATCATAAAAGTTTCTTTTTAGCATCTTTTATAGCACGCCGAATCTCAATCCGAGAAGGGCAAATATAATCACAGCACCCACATTCAATGCAACGCAAGAGCTCAAATTCTGCCATTTTGTCATAATCTTCATTTTTAAAGTGTGGAGAAAAATAGAGAGGGAGGAGCATAATTGGGCAAACATCAACACAACGTCCACATCGAATGCAATCGCTCTCGACAGTATTCACTTTATGTTGAATAATTATACCGTGAGTACCCTTTATAACAGGAATGTCAAAATCATTAATAACAGTCCCCATCATAGGCCCACCAAGAACTACAGACGGTGGATCAAGACAGTGGGACGGTTCCTCTGTCTTACTTTGTTGGGGCGGCATCTTACCGCCCGCTCTCGCCGTTTGATAAGACAGAGGAACCGCTCCACTGTCTTGTGTAAAATGCAAAACATCACGAATTGAAGTACCAATAGGCACCATATAATTGCCCGGTTTCATGCAATTTTCGCCCGAAACAGTGACAGCACGCTTAATCAGCGGCATTCCGTACAAAAATGCATCTCCAATAGCCTTGGTAGTGCTAACGTTGAGCACAATTACACCAATATCGTTGGGACGCTCCTGAGCGCCCAATTTTATGCCTAAAACACGCTGTAAAAGCATACGTTCAGACCCCTGCGGATACTTTGGAACTACAGGGAAAATCTCGATATTGGGTAGCTCAGAAACTCTATCGAGAAAAAGCTCCACAGCATCCCATTTATTCGCCCCAATGACTATTTTAGAATGCTCCGCCCCCGTTGATTTCATGATTATTTTGAGTCCTTCAAGGATTTCATCGGTAAATTCAAGCATTACACGGTGATCCGCAGTAATGTAGGGCTCAGATTCACAACCATTTATCAAAATAGTGTGGATTGGCACGTTATTTTTCAGCTTAACAGGAGTAGGAAAGCCGGCACCCCCCATTCCAACAATACCTTTCTCGGCGATTATAGCATCAATATCAAAAATGTCCAAATCCTCCCAATAGCCGATTGGACGGACTGAACTGTGAACTTCATTTTTTCCATCAGATTCAATGGTTATAGCAAGTGTTTCGGCAGAAAGGTTCGGATGACTGCAAAAAGAAATCGCAGTTACACGCCCACTAACACTGGAGTGGATAGAACTGCTCAACGTACCAACAGCTTCACCAATCTTTTGTCCGATTTTTACATAGTCCCCAACCTGCACAACGGGGTCGGCTGATGTTCCTTTATGTTGCGACATAGGAATGGTTACAAAGCTAGAAAAAGTAGGGAATTCAGTAGAAGCTGGGAAGTCGTGCAAGGTAGAAAAATCTTCTAAAGGCAGGAAATCGGAGAATTCCTTACAATCCTTAATATACACTCCCCCGTAGAATCCGTCAAGTCTTTTTTTAGAAATTTCTGAAGAAATTTTCAAAGAGCTACCGGGAACTACATTTAAGAAGTTTCTTGTTTTAAGGGAATTTGGGCTAGGCGTGGGCAGAGAGCCTGAAGAGCCACGCTCATTTATCTTAGCCCAAGCGCAATCTCTATCCGTATCAACTTCACATTTTCCGTTGGCAGCACCACCGCACTCTCCATTGAGCAAACCCTTAACACAATCGGTAACAGGGCAAACCCCAAAGGTCTCCCCAAGCAAACAATTCCCACACCCGGCACAAAGCTCAGAAGAGGGCGCAACAGAATGCTGCCCCGAATGAAACGATGTCCCATCTGCAACAGAATCACAAGCCGTATAAACAGGCAACTCAACCAAACCGCCAACGGTCTGCGCACCCAGCCCGCAAGAGACAACAACTAAAGTGCCCTGAGGACTAATTTCCTCAAGCAATCTGGTTGTCCGAGTTTTATTACACAAAAAATCAACATAGTAAAAAGCCAAAACCCTCTTATCAAGCGATCCAAGAAAATTAATAAGTTCTTCACCCTCAGGTTCGGCATCAAGTGTAAACGTCTTAAAACACTTATTACAAGCAAGTAAAGTGAAGCTTTTTTTATCCTCAAATAACTCAGTAAGTTCGTTCCGGCTTTTCAGTTTGAATTTAGTATACTCTATCACAAGGAGACCTCCGAAAATGATAGTATACCATATAAATATAAAAAACTAAATCACATAATTTCCGTTTTCAAAAACAGTTATTTTCTCACCCGAAGCAGTAGTGCCGACAATCTTCATGTCCGCAGAGCCAAACATGAAATCATGGTGCCCGTCACATACATTGATACCTGCGGCAACTCGCTCCTCTTCACTCATAGTTCCACCGCCCTCAACGCAGTCGGGATAAGCGGAGCCCAAAGCCAAGTGACAGCTTGCATTCTCATCATAGAGTGTGTTGTAAAACAAAATGTTCATATTGGAAATCGGGGAATCATGTTCAACGAGGGCAATTTCACCCAGCATATCCATGTTTTTTATATCCTTAATCATACCTTCGAGATGTTCTTTACCAACTTTGGCGTCAAAAGAAACAACCTTGCCGTCTTTGAATGTGATGGAATAACCATCAATGAGATTACCGCGGAAAACATTCGGCATAGTACCAACAACAGTGCCATCTACGCCATCAAGTTGCGGAGCAGAGAAAACTTCCTCAGTGGGGAGATTTGGAAGAAACTCAATGCCATCTTTAGCGATGTCTACACCGCCTTTCCAAACATGATTTTTGGGTAATTTCATGTTAAGGTCGGTACCCGCAGAGTTCTTAAGCTGAATCGACTCAAATTTATACTCGTTGAGTAAATTTCTGCGTCTATTCAAAGCATCCTTGTGTGCTTGCCATTTCTCAACAGCTTTGCCATCGCCATTGACGCGAACAGCAGTAAATATACTCTCCCAGAGTGACTTCATAGCATCTTCAGCTGACGCGGCATTCGGAAACACCTTTTTCGCCCAAGCCTCAGACGGGACAGCAGCAATGCTCCAGCGCACACCACCGGTGATGATTTTTTCAAAATAAGGCTTCATAGCAACACTGCTCGCTTTGGTGAACCGGCTCAGACGAGTGGGGTCAACACCCTTCATCGCCTCGGGGTCAGAAGCCTCAATTCGCAGAAACGCTGCACCGCCGTCTGCAAGCGATTCCATCATAAGCTTATCCCACTCAGGGAAAGTGTCAAAAATGCTGTCGTCGGCCTCAAGAAACCTAATGCGCCCGCAAATGTCGTCGCCCCAACGCATGTGGACGTTTTTTGCCCCAAATTTAAAAGCCACAGCCATAGCCTTGCGAGCTATAGGCGCGCAGTCCACAGGACAAGAAATCAAAAGCTCCTGCCCCTTCTGAATGTTCACCCCATGCCGAATAACAAGCTCAAGATATTCGTCCAAATACGCCTCGCTAAACAAAGTTTTACTCATATGGTTACTCCTCTTTTCAAATTTTTATTTAAGTAGTGAACAGCATATCAGAAAGGACGAGGAAAAACAAGGGTATAAATAATAGAAGTGATAAGAATAAAATTTTTTAAGAATATACCTTGACAGGTGAGGTATATTGTGATATGTTGTAAATGCAAACAGGAGATAGTGCGAATGAAAAGCTATATATCAAACCAAAATACTTAGACCAAGCAAGACAGGGGGCGGTTCTTCTGTCCGGACGCAGGAACTGTCCCCCTGTCTTGGACGTAAAAACACGAAAGGAGAGGAAACATGTCAATAACGTCTGACCTTTTGCGAGGTCACACCGACACAATAATCTTAGCACGGCTGATGGACAGCGACAACTACGGCTACGAGATAAATAAGTCCATACAACACAAAACAGGCGGAAACTACGAACTAAAAGAAGCAACACTATACACCGCGTTTCGCCGGCTGGAGCAAGCAAACTGCATCTCATCATACTGGGGCGACGAACAAACCGGAGCGAGGCGGCGATACTACTCAATCACAGAAATTGGAAAAGAAGCCTATCAAACTCTTTTGAAAGAATGGAAAACCGCAAAAGAAATGATAGATAATCTTATAAAGGTGGAGGAATAAAAACGTGGAAGATAAATTACGCAGACATATTGAAGGGCTGTTTGAAGAGACAACCCCAACAAGAAAATCCGTCGAGCTAAAAGAAGAAATGATACAAAATTTAGAGGACAAATATCACGACCTTATAGCCGAAGGTAAAAATGAAGAAGCGGCATACAACGTAGCCGTAGCAGGAATAGGAGACATCAGCGGACTCCTAAAGGACTTAGAAACAGAACATAATAATGGAGGAATAGAAATGGAAAACGAAAAAGCACGTCAAAAGTCAGCAATGCTGACATCAATAGCAGTGGCACTATACATATTAAGCCCACTCACATTCATTGTCCCATCGTTCTTTGGAGGATTTGGAGCAGAATACATCGGACTACCCATATTTTTCATGTTCGTAGCAGCAGCAACAGGATTGCTGGTCTACAACAACATGACAAAACCAAGATACCACAAAGAATCCGACACAATAGTGGAAGATTTTCGTGAGTGGCAATCCGATGAAAAAGACCGCAAACAAATGAGAAAAGCGATCTCAAGTGCACTATGGACAATTGCTGTGGCAGTTTTCTTGGTTGTGAGCTTTGCAACAGGCGCATGGTGGATTACATGGCTAATATTCATCATAGCAGGAGTAATAGAATCACTGCTCAACGTATTTTACGTATGGAAAAAGAAATAAGCCGATTTCACACGGCGGCATAACGAAAGGATAGATAAAATCAAATGAATAAATATAAAATAGTAACAATGATCTGCGGGATAGTCACAGCCCTTGTTTTGGTAGGACTGGTGGTCTGGTTCGTTGCAGGTTCAGCATTCGGTGGCGGAGGCTGGGGATTTCAAGGAAGAAGCTTCTTCAACATCGGGAATATCGGAAGCTTTGAAAACCTGACAGGCCCGTTTGAAGAAACAGGCAGATACAGCATCAACCCCTCGGGAGTAAACACAATCGACATCGACTGGATAGCAGGCGAAGTAACAGTTATCCCACACGGCGGAACAGAAATCATAGTAACCGAATACGCCCAACGCGAGCTGCGCGACAACGAAAGGTTCGAAGTTAGAGCCGATGGAAGCACACTGCGCATAAGCTACGTAGAGCGAGGAGTATTCCTCCGAAATATAAACGTAGTAAAAAGACTGCAAGTGCTCGTACCCACAGCGCTGAGCGAAAGCATGAGAGAGCTGTCAATTAACTCCGTCTCAGGTGCGATAGTCGTAGAAGGCATTACCGCAGACACGCTGGACACAAACTCAACATCCGGAGCAACGGACATAAGAGGAGCATTTAAAAGAGCCGACCTTAACAGTGTCTCCGGAGCAGTGAGAATGGAAAACTCCGCAATAAATTCAAGAGCAGATGTAAACAATATCTCGGGTGCAACAAACATATCGGGAACTTTCGACAGAGTTGACATAAGCGCCATCTCAGGCTCAGTGACGATGAGAAGCGAAGCAGTACCCGGCTCGGCCGACATATCAACAGTTTCAGGAAGCGTAACAATACTCCTGCCCGACACAGGTGAATCGCTCTCAATCAACCACTCATCAGTATCAGGCAGACTATCAAGTGATATCCCACACACTACAACAAGCGGCAGAGCCCAACTAGACATATCTACCGTGAGTGGAGGAACAACGGTTGTGGCGATAGGCGGGTAACACTCAAATTATACCAAGCGACCTAAAAATAAAAATAAAAACCGGCAGCGTAAACGCCGAAAATATGGTTGTGAGCATTACATTGTTGGCGGCGATCGCAGAATCGCCGCCTATTTGAGCAACCATGATATAACCGGCAACGGCCGCGGGAACACCGTTTATAAGCATTATAATCGTGAGTTCGTAGCCGCGAAAACCGAATAAAAATGCGGCAAGAGTTGCAAGTGCGGGCATAACAATGACCTTGATAATGCTAGATGAAAGCACATATTTAAGCTTATCACCAACACCCCGAAAAACAATGCCCGCTCCGATGCAAAGGAGCGCAAGCGGAACGGTTATATGAGACAAAGTGCTCACGGTAGTGCTGATAAAAGCGGGCAGGCGAATCCCGGATAATGAGAGAGTAATGCCCAGCACAATGCTGATAATCAGCGGATTTTTCGCAATAGACATGAGCAGCATCTTTAGGCTCACAGAGTTATTATCTTTTTGGCTGTGTAATGTCAGTAAAATTACACATATGATGTTATACGTAGGAATCAAAACTGCGAGCGCAAGAATAGACATAATTGCGCTATCACCAAGAACACTAAATGCCAAAGGCACAGCCAACACCCCTATGTTACTGCGGCAAGAACCTTGCACAAACGCAGAAATAGCGGACTTTTCTTTCATAAAAAAGATACACAAAACCCAAGTCAGACCAAAAGAAAAAACCGCCCAACCCAAAGTAAACAGAATAAAACCCAAATCAATAAGCTCATTTAGGTTTGCCGTATACATATTAGCAAAAAGCATCGCAGGCAAACAGAGAAAGTAAACCAGCTTGCTACCCTTTTCCAAAAAAGCATCGTCGATAAGCCCCAGTCGCTTAAACAAAAAGCCAACAGCAGCAATCAATATCCACGGTATCACAGTATTTAAGCTAAAAATCAGGTTTTCAAGCATTAGGCTGTCCTCCCTAGCTCATTGTACCATTCACATCATGGAAAATCAAATTTTCAAAAAATTAACAATGTTAAGTTTTAACACTATAGGATGTAGAAAATCCACACTTGCCAAAATCGGAAGTGTGGATTTTCTGCATAGCGATGTGAATATTCTACATTTCAGCGGTCGCTATAACAAGCTCTCACTTTGTTAGTGAATTTGCATATGTTGAAAGAAATCATAACTTGTGCTATTGTGAGCGGAAAGACGAAAAAATCTAGTCAAACCCTCGGAGGTGTGGTAAAATGGTAATCAAATATCACTATTCATCACCCTCGTCATTCTGCGCGAAGTCGCAGAATCCAGCGAGGAAGATGCATGATCAAAACAAATGACGTGAGAGAATGTATATCCGCAAAGCGCAAAGTGTGGCAAACTTTGTAAACATGGATAAGGGGGAACGTGAAATGATAACATGGATAGAACGAGCAGAAGAAAAAAGGAGACTAGGCTTTGCGGCAGCCATGGAAGATGGATACAATGAGGGTTTTGAGCGAGGTCAGACAGACGGTGTGGCTCGGGGAATAGAACAAGGTGTCGAACAAGGCATAGAACAAGGCATAGAACAAGGTATAGAGCGGGGTGCCAAGGAAGAACGTCAGGTTTGGCAGGCTGTGGTTGCAGACAAGGATTCGCGAATTGCTGAACTTGAAGCTATGTTGCAAAATCAAACTGAAAATACGAACATCAACTGATCGAAGTTTACATTATCTGCCGTACCATACA